>NZ_JBEXOM010000001.1:0-294974 GCF_040611555.1 Streptomyces sp. NPDC006624
GCGGGGGTTTGGGGGGGGGGGTGGCCGGTCCGCCCCGCTCCGGCGCGGGGGGGGTGGCCACGGTGCGCTTCCGCGGGCCCCGGGCGCGGGGCAGCGCCTGGGGGGGGGGGCGCTTGGGGGGCGCCGGGGCGAGCAGCGGGGGCCCGCCGCCTCCGGGGCCGTCGGGCAGCGGCGGTGCGGAGCGCGGGGCGGGCAGGGTCAGCGGGACGCGGCCGTGCGTCCGGGGTGCCGGATCCCGCCGCGGGGGCGGGGGCGCCTCGGGGGTCCTCCCGGACGCGGGCACGGCCGTATGCCCGCCTCCGGCCGTCCGGGCCGCCGGGGCGGGCGGGTCCCCGGGCTCCTGCGGGGGCGCCGCCTGGTGCGGGTCCGCGTCCGGGTCCAGCAGGGAGGCCATCCACAGCAGTTCGGCGAGCTCCCGCGGGGTCGGTGCCGCCCCCGCCGCCGACAGGGCGCCGGCCAGCCGGGCGACCGGGGACGGGGGCCCGGCCGCGGCGTCAGAAGCCATCGCCGTCGGCCGGCGCGCTGAGGTACGGCATCAGCTGCTCGGCGAGGTCGTCGCGGGAGTCGGCGTCCAGCCCCGCCACGCCGGTCAGGTACAGGGCGTTCAGCAGCTGGTCGGTGGCCAGTTCGCCGCCGGAGGCCCGCTCCAGGAAGCGGGTGATCAGCCGGTCCGCCTCCTGCGCGGGGGTGTCGAGGTGGGCGCGGACGATGCCGGTGAGCTGCTCCCGGTCGGGGCGGCGCAGCTTCAGCCGGACGCAGCGGCGCAGGAAGGCGGGCGGGAACTCCCGTTCGCCGTTGCTGGTCAGCACGACGAACGGGAAGGCACGGCAGCGCACCCGGCCCCGGCGCACCGGGACCGGGGCGTCCGTGCCGTCGGCGAGGACCTCGGCGGTGCCGTCGCCCGGGTGGCGGGCGGCGCGGACCAGTTCGGGGATCTCGTACTGGCCCTCCTCCAGGACGTTCAGCAGGTCGTTCGGCAGGTCCAGGTCGCTCTTGTCGATCTCGTCGACCAGCAGGGCCCGCGGCCGGTCGTAGGGGAGCAGCGCCGTGCCGAGGGGGCCCAGGCGCAGGTGGTCCTCGACCGCGCCGGGCCGGTCGCGCCCCTCCCGGGCCGCGTACAGCCGGGACAGCGGGTCGTACTGGTAGAGGCCGTCGGCCAGCGTGCTGCGGCTGGTGATGTTCCAGCGCAGGACCGGGCCGAGCCGCAGTTCCCGCGCCACCGCGTAGGCCAGCGAGGACTTGCCGGTGCCCGGCGGGCCGGTGACGAGCAGGGGGCGGCGCAGGCACAGCGCGGCGTTGACGAGCCGGACGCTCTCCGGGGTGGCGACGTACGACTTCGCCCGGTGCACGCGGTCGGGGGAGACGGCCGACAGGTCGTCGCCGTCGTGGGGCGTCGGCAGGGCGGGGCCGCCGTCGAAGGCGCGCCAGGGCGGTGGGCCGGGGAGGTGGTCGATGCCGTCGTGCGGCTCGTCGGTGCCGGTGTAGACGGACCAGTGCGGCATGGGGGGTGGTCTCCACTCTCCGTTTTCGTGCGGGTGTCTCTCGGTCACGCGCCGGACGGGGGTCCGGGGGCGGGCGGGTGGCGGGCGGGTCAGGCCACCGGCGACCCCGTGTGCGCGGCGGCCGCGGCGTGCGGGTCGGCGAAGACCCGCGGGTCGTCCCACAGCAGCTGGATGCCGCGGGCCCAGTGGTCCTCCTCCGCGTCGGCCTCCTCGCGGAGCGCCAGGATGTGGCGCGGCAGTTCCGCCGGTGGCACGGACGCCACGCACGCGTCGAGCGCGTCGAGGAAGGCCTTGCCGGTGCAGCCGTCCGTCCCCGCGCACTCCTGCTGCCCCGAGCCGCAGCCGTCGCGCGACCAGACGATCACCGGGGCCGGCGCGGTCAGGGAGGTGTGGAAGTGCGGCCGGAGGTGCGCGGCGGCCGGGGCGGTGCCGAACCCGGCGAGGCAGACGCCGGGCTGCCGCAGCCGCATCCGCAGCCGCCCGGGCTCCTCCGGGCCGCCGCACTCCACGCGGTGCACGCGCGCCCCCGGCAGGGTGTCGAGCCGCTTCCACGCCCGGGTCAGGACGTGCCGGGTGCTGGCCTTGCGGCGGGCGTGGTCGGTGACGACCAGCGGGTAGGCGCAGCCGAGCGGCGTGGCGTCGTCCGGGGCGCTCTCCCACCGGTCGACCGGCCAGTCCAGCCAGTCCCGGGGCAGCGCGAACGCCACCAGCTCGTCCGCGCCGGGCGTCAGGTACCGGAACGCCGCCTCGATGCGTTCGCCCACGTAGGCGTGCAGGCGGTGCCGCTCGACCGTGCCGGAGTCCACCGGGTGCCGGCGCCCCTCGCTGTACGCGGACACCTCGACGCGCACCAGGCCGTCCCCCGCGCCGCTGTGCGCGAGTTCGACGAGGATCGGCGACCACTCGGGTGCCGAGGGCTGCACGGCCGGGGTGTGCAGCAGGGCCTGGAGCCGGTCGGCGAACCGGGCCACGGTCCGCGCCGCCCCCGGGCCGTCGAGTTCGCACAGCACGAACAGGGCCGCCGACCACAGCGAGTCGAACCCCTCCTCGGGCGGCGGCGGGTCGAACGGGTCGGCCGCCGCGCTGTAGAGCCGTACCGGATCGCAGTCGACGCCCGCGCGGGCCGCCCGCTCCACCAGGGCGCGCAGCCGGGCCCGGTCGGCGCCGGTGTGGCCGGAGGTGGGGACGAGGCCCCGCAGGTCGGGCCAGTAGCGGGCCATGACCTGGGTGGGCATCATCCGGCCGGTGCGTACGCCGGTGCCGCCGGCCGCCGCCGTGACCATGCCGACGACCTCGCCGGTGTCGGCCAGGGCGACCGCCGCCCCGCTGAAGCCGGGGGCCAGGGGCTGGCCGCCAGGGTGCCAGGCCTCCAGCTGGAGCCACTCCCGCTTGATCAACTGGGCCGCCGTGACGCGCTGTTCGGTGAGGACGCCCTCGTCGTACCCGGCCGGGAAGCCGTAGACGACGAGCTTGCGGGGTGCCGTGCCGTGCGCGGCGTCGACCGGGGCCAGGGCGGCCGGGGCGATCGGCACGTCCTCGGCCAGTTCCAGTACGGCCAGGTCCCCGAGGTCGGTGGCGCCGCCGGTCCAGCCGCCGTGGGCGGCGATCCGGGCGGGCACCGGCGGGGTGCCGGGCCGCTCCGTGAAGGTGACCGTCAGGTCCTCGCCGTCCCCGGCGACGTGCGCGCACGTCACCACCGTGCGCGGGGTGACCAGGAAGCCCGCTCCGGCCACCCGGCCCCGTAACTCGACGCGGGCGTGCCACTCGGCGCCGCCGTCCCGGGCGGCGGCCGGTGCATTGTCGACGGGGCTGGTCATGACGCGCCGCCGGCCTCCGGGGCGGCCGGGCCCGCGGCCGGCGGGCTCTGCGGAACCGGCGGGGCCTGTGGTGGCGGCGGGGTCCGGGGTGCGGGCGGGGCCGCTCCGGAGGCCGGTGGGGTCCGCGGCGCGGACGGGGCCTCCGGCGTGGACCGGTTCTCCGGCGCGGACGGGGTCTCCGGCGAGGACGGCTCCTCCGGCGCGGACCGGACCTCCGGCGTGGACGGGGACCAGGTCAGCCGGACCACCAGATGGCCCTCGGCGCTGCCCTTGGCGATGATCGCGCCCGTCTCGGCGGACAGCTTCACCCCGAACTCGATCTCGACGCCGTCGGGCTTCAGCGTGCCGTCCCGGAACACGCGCAGTGCGGACTCCGCCGCCGCGCGCACCCCGTCCAGGGCGCCCTCGAAGGTCCGGGCCGCCCGCACCGTGCCGTCGCCGCGGGAGACCAGCCGGGAGCCGGTCCGCTCCTGCACCGCCTCCACCGCGACCACGGCACCGTCAACGGTCCTGAACTCGACCACCCCGTCCATGCCATCCCCGTCTCTCGTCGCGTTGTGCACCGCCATTGTGACGGAAGGTGCGGAACGGGGTGCGTGACATCCACCGAACTCTCACGGTCCGACCGTCCCGCGGATCACCCCCAGCTCCACCAAGTCCTGTGGACGGATGCGGAGTTGGTCGGCCGTGGCCTCCACCTCCCGGGGTGGTCGCTTGAGGATGGCCGCCGCGAGCTCCGGGGCGATCACCGAGAAGTAACTGTCCGGCGTGGCCCAGGTGTTGCCGGGCGCGGCCAGCGCCAGCGCGCCGCCGGAGCCGCCCTCGCCGATCACCAGGGTGGTCACCGGCGTCCGGGCGGACGCCACCGCGGCGAACACGTCGGCGATCGCCGCGCCCGCGCCCTGCCGCTCGGCCTCCGCGTCGTTGGCGGCGCCCGGGGTGTCGACCAGGGTCAGCACCGGGATGCCGAGCCGGTCCGCGAGCCGGATCAGCCGGGCGGCGGTGCGGTAGCCGGCGGGGCGGGTCGCGGTGCCGGTCTGGGCCGCGTAGGCGATCGTGCGGCCCTCGTGGCTGCCGAAGCCGCACAGCATGCCGTCCGGGTCGGTGCCGCCGCAGCGGTCGCCGCCGAGCGCGACCCGTTCGGTGAAGTAGGCGTCCAAGTAGGCTCCCGCACGAGGGCGTTGACGGGAGCGGGCGCGCCGGACGGCGTCCCAGCCGGTGGCGGGCAGGGTCGCGGTGTCGCCCAGCGGCCCGGGCGGCGGGGCGGGCGTGCGCGACGGGGACGTCAGCAGCCGCAGCCACCGCCCCAGCGTCCCGCGCAGGTCCTCCGGCCGTACGACCGCGTCCGCGGCGCCCGCCGCGACCTGCGCCTCGGCCGTGTACGCCGCCGGGTCCGCGTCCGCCGGGCGCACCCGGGAGCCGGCGAAGCCGACCTGGGCGCCGGGCAGCGCCAGGACCACGTCGGCGCCCGCGCCCAGGGTGGCCCAGCCGCCCCCGGTGGTCGGGTCGCGCAGGACGGCGACCTGGGCGAGCCCGGCCTCGCGGGTGAGCGCCGACTGGCGTGCCACGCGCTGCAGTTGGGTCAGCGCGAGCATGCCCTCCTGCATCCGGCTGCCACCGGTGGCGACCAGCGGCACGACCGGGAGGCGGCGTTCCCGGGCGTGCGCGTACGCCGCCTCGAGCAGGTCGCCGGTGCGCTCGCCGAGGGAGCCGCCGAGGAAGCCGAACTCGAACGCGACCAGCACGGCCCGGACGCCGCCGACGCGGGCGGTGCCGCACACCACCGACTCCTGCTCGCCGGTGCGTTCGGCGGCGCGGGCGCGGGAGGCGCCGTAGCCGGGCCAGCCGAGCGGGCCGTCGGGCCTGGCGTTCCTCGTGTTCCGCGCGGGTGCGGGGAGTTCGGCGAAGGTGGCCTCGTCGGCGAGGACGGCGAGCGTCTCGCGGGCGGTCGGGCGCTCAGCCATGGGCCAGCGCCCGCTTCATGATCTTCCCCATGTCGTTGCGGGGCAGCGCGTCGAGGTGGCGGACGACCCGCGGGCGCTTGTGCGGGGCGAGCCGCTGTGCCACGTGGTCCGCCAACTCGGCGAGTCCGGGCGGCGCCTGGGGATCCGCCGGGACGATCCACGCCACGATCCGCTCGCCCAGGTCGGCGTCCGGCTCCCCGGTCACCGCCGCCTCCCGCACGCCCGGGTGTTCCAGGAGCGCGTTCTCGATCTCACCGGCCCCGATCTTGTAACCGCCGCTCTTGATCAGGTCGGTGGCCTTGCGGCCGACGATCCGGACACAGCCGTCCGGGTCGCGCACCGCCATGTCGCCGGTGCGGAACCAGCCGTCGGCGGTGAAGGCGGCGGCGGTCGCGTCGGGGCGGTTGAGGTACTCGGTGAACAGGTTCGGACCGCGCACCTGGATCTCGCCCACCGTCTCCCCGTCGTACGCCGTGATCTGCGAGCCGTCCTCCTCCACCAGCCGCAGCCCCACCCCCGGCAGCGGCACGCCGACCGTGCCCGGGCGGGCCTCGCCGTCGGCCCGGACACTGGTGTTCATCAGCGTCTCCGTCATGCCGTACCGCTCGATCACCCGCCGCCCGGTGGCCGTCGCGATCCGCCCGTGGTCGTGCACCGGCAGCGCGGCGGACCCCGACACCAGCAGCCGCGCCCCCGTCAGCGCCTTCACCAGCTCCGGATCGCCCGTCACGGCCTCCGCGATCCGGTGGTACATCGTCGGCACCCCGAACAGCATGGTCGCGCCGCCGTTCAGCTCCCGGGCGACCCCCTGGGTGCTGAACCGGCCCAGGTGCCGCACGGATCCGCCGCGCCGCAGGGGGCCGAGGACGCCCAGGACCAGGCCGTGCACGTGGAACAGCGGCAGGGCGTGGACGAGGACGTCGTCACCGGTCCACTGCCAGGCGTCGGCCAGCGCGTCGAGGGTGGCGGCGATCGCCCGGCGCGGCACGACGGCGCCCTTGGGCGGGCCGGTGGTGCCGGAGGTGTAGACGATCAGGGCGGGCGCCTCGTCGCCGGCGTGGTCCCCGGGGACCGGGCCGGTCGCGTGCACGTCGACGTCCACGCGCGCGAGGCCGTCCAGGGCGGCCGGGAGCCGGTCGTCCGGGGCCGTGAGCACGAGCCCGGGCGCGCTGTCGGACAGGATGTGCCCGAGCTCCTTGTCGCCGGACTTCGGGTTGAGCGGCACGGCGGGCACACCGGCCAGCAGCGCGGCGACGACGGCGACGGCCGTCTCCATCGTGGGCGTCGCCCAGACGGCGACCCGCCCGGCCCCGCCGATACGGCCCGTCAGCGCCCCGGCCGCGGCGGCGAGCTGCGCGTAGGAAAGGGACCGCTCCCCGAACCGGAGGGCCGGCGTGTCGCCGGGGGCGTCGGTCAGGGCCGGGAAGAGAGGGTTCACGCGTGGGATCTCCTTGGCTGTCGCGGGCGGTTGCGCGGGACCGGGGCCCGTCCCCGGCCGGGGACGACCGCCACCAGCCGTGCCACCGCCGGTACGACCGCCACCACGCTTCCTCCGTACACCATCAGCTGCCGGAAGAAACGCTCGCGGTCCATGTCCGGGGTGGCCGGCATGCCGATCGCGCCGATCGTGGGCACGGCCGTACGCCTCCCCGGAAGGGGAAGGCCGACCAGGGTGCCGCTGGCGTAGACGGGATTGTTAGCCTGCGGCCCGAGCCGATCGATCGTCCGACCGAGGAGGAGCCGCCGTGGCCGGCACCCCGCGCATCGCCGTCGTCACCTACGACGCGCGCGGTGCGGAGCACAAGGACCGGGACCTGCCGGTGCTGGTCGGCGCGTTGCGGGAGGCGGGGGCCGATGCCGTCGCCGTCGCCTGGGACGACCCGGCCGTCGACTGGGCCCGGTTCGACCTGGCCCTCATCCGCTCCACCTGGGACTACAGCTGGCGCGCCGCGGAGTTCGCCGCGTGGGCCGAGCGGTGCGCGCGGGCGACCCGGCTCGTCAACCCGGTCGAGGTCGTGCGGTGGAACGCCGACAAGCGGTACCTCGGGCAGCTCGCCGCCGCCGGGGTGCCCGCCGTGCCCACCCGGTACTACGCGCCCGGCGAGACCGCCGAGCTGCCCACCGGCCACGAGTACGTCGTGAAGCCCGCCTCCGGTGCCGGCGCCCGGTACGCCGGCCGCTACCCGGCCGGGGAGCGCGAGGCCGCCGCACGGCAGGTCGAGCGGATGCACGCCGAGGGGTTCACGGTGATGGTGCAGCCCTATCTGAGCAGCATCGACACCGAGGGCGAGCGGGCCCTGCAGTTCTTCGGCGGGCGGCTGCTGCACGCCGGCGTCAAGGGCGCCGTCCTCGCGCCGGGCACACCGTACGACGCCGACAAGACCGCCCACCCCGACCTGCGGCCCTGGCAGCCCACGGCGGCCGAACTGGCCGTCGCGGAGCGGGCCCTGGCCGCCGTGCCCGGGAACCCGGAGCTGCTGTACGCGCGCGTGGACCTGGTCACCGGGCCGGACGGCGATCCGTGGCTGATGGAGCTGGAGCTGATCGAGCCGAACCTGTTCCTGTGGCTGCACCCGCACTCCGTGCCGCGGGTCGTCGAGGCGGTGCTGGCCGCCGCCGGATGACCTGGGCCACGACCTTCACGCGGGGCCGTCGCCCTGGTCCTGCCGGCCGGTGACGGCCACCCGCTGGAGCAGCCCCCAGGTGAACTCCGCGACGACCTCCCACCGCACGCCCCGCGCGTCGGGCGCGGTGAACGCCAGGCCCCACCGGGTGGGCGCCGTGCCCTCCAGGGGGCGGGCCGGGGCGAAGGCGCGGGCCGCCTCGTCGACCGTGCAGGACCAGGGGGTGAGGTCGTCGAGCGTGCGCAGCTCGGGGCCCTCGGTGCCCGGGGCGCGGACCAGCCACTCGTTCCACACCGCGCCGTTCGGGGCGGTGAGCACCTCGAAGCGCAGGCCGGGCCAGAGGGGCACCGGCCACAGCCACGCCTCGCAGTCGAGGTCGCCGATCCGGCGCGGCGTACGCGACTCCGGTTCGCCCAGTACCGCACGGATGGGGGTCCCCCCTGTTCGAGCGGAGTCGAGAACTTGGGGGAGGGACAGGGGCGTGCGGGAGCGCGGGGAGCGGACCATCGCCTGCCAGCGCCGGTTGGCCTCCCGCATGCCGGCGATCGACACCCCCAGCTCGCGGCGGGCGTCCTCCACCGGGCCGGGGTTGTGGTCGGCCATGCGGCGCAGCAGCACCAGCTGGAAGTCGAGCGGGGTGAAGGGGCTAGCGGGGCGTTTCGCGGAGGGCATGGGTCCCATCGTCGCCCACCGGGGCCCGGCCCGGGTGGTGGCCGTCGGGCAGGAACAGCACGGAGTTGACGTAGCGCGGGCCCCTGAGCAGGGACGAGGGCAGCACCCGGCGCAGCAGGCCGTGCGAGACGACGTGGGAGGTGTCCGCCTGGTGGGCCTCCAGGGGGAACCCGGCCAGCGGCACCCAGCTGTCGCCCGGCAGCACCCAGCCCTCGTAGCCCAGCAGGGACAGGTACGTCACCACCGGCCCGATCGGCTGGATGCGGGCCTCCAGCTCCACGAACAGGGCCGGCCGGTCACGGGCCAGCAGTCCCGTCGCGCCGCGCAGCACCGCCGCCTCGTTGCCGTCCACGTCGATCTTGATGAAGCCGACGTCGCGCAGTGCCAGGTCGTCCAGCGTGACGCACGGGACGTCCAGCGCCCGCCCGTGGATGTCGCGCCGCACCAGCGAGGACACGCCCCGGTCGCCCGAGTCGCCGGACGGCAGCCACAACCGGGCGATGCCCGGGCGGTCCGAGGCCGCCGCGCGCACCACCCGGACGTTCGGCGGGGCCCCCGCGGCCAGCAGCCGGGCAAGATGCGGCACCGGCTCGATCGCCACGACCCGCTCGGCGCGGCCCGACAGCCGGTGCGTCCACGGCCCGTACCAGCCGCCGACGTCCACCGCCGTGCCGCAGCCGGGCGGCATCAGCTCGCCGAGCCGGGACAGCTCCGGTTCGAACCGGGGATACAGCGCCCGGGCCGTCGCGGCCACCAGCCGGGCGGGCAGGAAGGGCGCGAGCCGGGCGGCCAGGCTGGTCACGGCGTCATCCTCTTGAGCAGTTCCTCGTGCACGTCGTCGGGGACCTGCTCACCGGAGGACGGCAGCAGCTGCGGAATGCCGTCGATCACCGGGTAGCGGCGGCGCAGCCGCGGGTTGTACAGCGCCTCCTCCCGCCCCGCCTCCTCGGCCAGCAGATGCAGCGGGCCCTTGTCGAGCGGGCAGGCCAGGATCTTCAGCAGCGGGTCGTCGGGCTTCATGGGGAGGCCAACTCCTCGGCAGTGTCGTTCGGTCGGTGAGCGGTGTCGTGCTTGGGCATGGTCAGCAGCACGGCCACCGCCAGGGCCGTGCCCGCCACCCGCAGGGCCAGGCGCAGCGGTTCGTCCGGCAGGGACTCGCCGAACGACAGCGTGCCCAGCACCGCCGTGAACAGGGAGGTCACGGTGGTGCACACCGGCACGATCAGCGAGGCCCGGCAGCGCTGCAGCGCCGCCTGCGACATCACCAGGCCGAACACGCCGGTGAACAGCAGCAGATACGGATACGGGGAGCTCAGCAGGTCCAGCAGCGCACCACCGATGCCGCTGGTCGTCAGATGGCTGGAGACGCCCTTGATGGCCAGTGAGCTGACGCCGTAGAGCAGGCCCACGGCCACGCCGTACTCGACACCGGTCGTCGGACGGCGGTGCCGGTTGCGGGTGCGCCGCTCGGCGGAGCCGTACAGCCACACCCCGGCCGCCAGCGACGGCACGCACACCAGCAGGATCAGCTGGTGGGGCGCGTCCTGGCCGGCGGTGTCGGAGCCCTCGCGCAGGGACAGCACCACCATCAGCAGCGCGAGCAGGATCGCGCCCAGCGCGTACCGTTCCCGGCCGCTGGTCTCCTCGCCGAGCAGCCGGGACGACAGCAGCACCAGCAGCACCAGGCCGGAGACGAAGATGCCCTGGGCGGCGGCGATCGGCAGGGTCCGGTAGACGACGAGCTGGGCGGCGAAACCGGCGGCGAGGGCGAGGGAGCCGCCGATCCACAGAGGGCTGCCGACGACCAGCCGCAGCAGCCGGGCGGGCTGCCGGATGCTCACCTCCGGCAGCGCGGTCAGGGCCCGCTTCTCCAGCACGAAACCCAGGCTGTACAGGGTGTTCGCCAGCAGCGCCGCGGCCACTCCCCACCACATGGGCTACGTCCTCCGCGCGTGCAGCAGCAGGATCGAGGCGAGCTGAGGCCGGACGCAGGCCAGCCGGTCCAGCGGCCGCAGCGGACGCGGCACGCCGTGGAAGGGGGCGCCTTCGAGCCGGACGACGGTGAACCCGGACGCGGCGACGAACTCCTTGAGGGCGCGCGGGGTGTACAGCCGCAGATGGCCCACGACCTCCGTGCCCGGGCGGCCGTGGATACCGCGCAGGCTCACCTCCGAGAACACCGGCTGCACCCCGGCCAGCAGCAGGGCCCGGTTGTACCAGGCGGCCAGGTTCGGGGTGGACAGCATCAGATGGCCGCCCGGCCGCAGGACCCGCCGGATCTCGTCGAGCGCGGCGTCCGGGTCGACGAGGTGCTCGATGACCTCGCTGAACAGCACGGCGTCGGCCGACCGGGACGCGAACGGCAGCCCGCCGCCGGTGAGTTCGCCCCTGACCGCGTACGGGATGCGGGTGCGGGCGCGCCTGAGGGCGTCCTGGGACCAGTCGACGCCGACGAGGCGGTGGCCGGGCAGCAGCGGGGCGGCGGTGGCGGCGGCGGTGCCGTCCCCGCAGCCGATGTCGAGGACGGTGCGCGGGCCCGTGGTCCGGGCGTGGCCCAGCGCCCGGGCGAGCATGTGGGCCTGGCGCAGGCTGCGCGGGGTGCCGGAGGCGACCGGCACGGCGGGGTTCTCGTAGAAGTCGCGGAGGTCCTTCGGGTGCCCGGCGGTGGTCCGTGCGGCGGTCATCGCGGGGCCTCCGTGGTGTGCAGGTGGTGCGCGAACAGGTCGCGCAGACGGGCGCCGTCGCCGTCGCCGAGCAGGGCGCGCGACCAGCGCAGGACGAGGTGGAGGCGGCCGGCGGTGGAGGCGGTGGTCACGGTCAGTCCGCGGGGCATCCGGGCGGGCGCCGAGAACCAGACCGCCCGGGCGCGGCCCGCCTCCTCGCCGAAGTCCAGCGGGTAGGGGATGCGGCCGATGTTGCTGAGCAGGGTCGTCGACGTCCAGGGTGCGGCCGCCCGGCGGAGCGTACGGGTGAGGGCGGCCCGGGCGGCGACCGGGGCCCAGGGGGCGGTGAGGAGGGCGGCGCCGTGGCCCAGCTGGGGGCGCGGCAGGGACTTCAGGGCACGGGTCCGCTCCGCGGTGCGGCGCAGCAGGACGGGCAGGTCCGGGCGGTCCAGCTCGCCCGGCGTGAACGGGACCTCGACCAGGCGGGTGCCGTTGCCGATGGGCATGCCGGCGTCGCGGGGCCGGTCGTCCACGGGCATGGTGATGCGCAGCGGGCGGGGCCGGGACCCGTGCTCCCTGTTCCAGTGCGCGATGGTCAGCGCGGTGCTGACCATGAGCTGGTCGTTGACGGTGTAGGGCGCGCCCTTGGGGCGGTGCGGCAGAGGCAGTTCGGTCACCAGCATGCCGTTGCCGGGGGACGGGTCCGGGGTGCCCGGCGCCACCCGGGCGGGTGGCGCCCAGCTCACCGGGATGTCCGGGGTCTCCCGCGGTGCCGCGCCGGCCCGGGTCGGGGGCGCCGCGGGGGAGTTGTCCCGGCCTCCGTACAGCTCGGCGGCCGTCGCCAGGACGCGCAGGCAGGCCGGGCCGTCCAGGGCGGTGTGGTTGATGGTGAGCACCAGGACCGAGCCCACCACCTCCAGCCGTACCGGCGGGGACACCGACAGCGGCGGTGCCTGGGCCAGGGCCCGGTTCCTGGCGTCGCGCAGCGCGTCCGGGCCGGCCGGGGCGAAGGTCACCACCTCCGCGTCCGGCCCGCCCGTCAGCTCCCACTCGTACCGCCGCCGCCACCACGGCCCCCGCGCCTCCCGCATCAGGATCCGCGGGTGCCGGTGCAGCGCCTTGACGAACGAGGTGCGCAGGCGCGCCGGGTCGAGCGGGCCGGGCAGGTGGACCTCGATGTGCACCGTCTCCGGTTCCTCCTCCCGCAGGCAGTGCCGCGAGACCTCGTCCACCACCGGGAACGGGACGCGTACCGGTGCCGTCATACGGCCTTGCCCTCTCCCTCGTCCGTCCGGGGCGACCGCGGGGCCGGAGCCTGTGCGGACGGCCCCTCGCGCAGGCTCACCAGCGCCGCGAACAGGCCGATGAGCGCCAGCAGTTGGGCCAGGTGCCCGAACGCCCCCTCGCCCGCCCCCACCGGTTCCCCGGCGCCGGACGCGGCCACGACACCCGCGCCCGCCAGGGCGGTGAACGCGATCGGCACCAGCAGCGCGTGCCGTCGCGCCGCCAGCAGGGCCAGCGCGGGGACCAGCAGCGCGAACCAGCCCGCGATCACCACGGCGACCAGCGTCAGCGCCACCGTGCCGAGCCACAGGCCGGGCAGCGGCGGGGCCGGCTGCGGGGCGTCGGGGTTGGGCGCGCGGCGGCGCCACAGGGCCAGGCCCAGCAGGACCGCGATGCCCGCGCCGCTGCCGATCAGCCCGGCGTCGTACGTCGTGGCGGGCTCGTAGGACAGCTCGACCGTGCCGCCCGCCCCGGCGGGGATCCGCCAGCCCTGCTGCCAGCCGTCCAGCCGTACCGGCGTCAGCTCCTCGCCGTCGAGCGTGGCCCGCCAGCCGTCGTTGACGTTCTCGTAGGTGGTGAGGTAGGAGGCGGCGCCCGAGCCGACGGTCACCGCGCGCCGGTCACCCAGCCAGTCCCTCACGCGCAGGTCACGCCCGGCCGTGGCGGCCTCCGGGACCGTGCCGCGGGTCAGTGTGACGTCCGTGAGCGCGAGCGGGCCGGCGTCGCCGCCCTCCAGCCGGTGCTCACCGGCGGACAACGGCACCGTACCGTCGGGCCGGCCCTCCTGGCAGAGCGTCACCTCCACGCCCCGCCGCTCCACCAGGTCCCGCACGGTGCCCTGCGCGCCGGTCTGGTACAGCTCGCCGTCCAGCGCCACGTCCGGCCCCTTGCCGCACGGCAGGGAGAACGTCCGGGTGCCGTCCGGCTGCGGGGTGCGGTAGGAGTCGAGGGCCGGCAGGTAGGCCTCGGTCAGGCCCACGGGCAGTTGCAGGTCCTCGTCGGCGACCGGGTTGTGCAGGGTCAGCGGGGCCGTCTCGGTGACCGTGACGTCGAGGCGGTCGGTGGTCAGGGGCGGGAAGCGCACCCAGCCGTTCTCGTCGACACCGGCGATCGCCGCGCCGTCCGGCGAGGAGATGTGCACCTTCGAGGCCCGCGCGGACAGGCCCCCCGCGGGGGCCAGGACCAGTTCGCCGACCGGCTGCTTGCCCTCCCAGCGCAGATGGATCGTGGGCCGGTCCCCGGCGATCCACGCCGTGGTCAGGTCGCCGTCGGTGAGGTTGCGCGCCCCGAGGCCCGCGCCCAGGCGTGCCGTGGAGTCGGCGGTGGCGACGATCCGGGCCCGCTGCTCGGGCGCGACCTCGTACAGCAGCTCGTCCAGTCCCGCGCCCGGCACCGGCACCGCGCGCGCCTTCACCTCGTACGTGCCGCCCGAAGGCGTGGTGAAGCGGCGGTGCAGACCGGCCTCGGTGCCGGTCGCGGACAGGCCGGTCGGGTCGGAGGCGCGGTGCAGGGAGACGACGGTGGCGTCGGCGGTGGCCCGGTCCGCGTCGGACGGCAGCCGCAGCAGCCGGGTCACCTGCACGTCGGGCAGGGCGATCTCGGAGAAGCCCGCGCCGGTCAGCCCGGCCCGGCGCTCCACCGAGCCGGCGATCGTCAGCTTCATCCAGCGGGTCGCGCCCTCGGGCGCCTTGATCCGCTGGGTCATGCCGTTCGGCCGCAGGAAGCTCGTCCGCGAGCCCTTCTCGGTCTCCACCCGCACCTTCGTCGGCGCCGCCCGCACGCTCGCCTGCGGCAGCGGCGTGACCTCGAACGAGGACGGCATGGTGTAGCGGCCGGTGAAGCCGATGCGCAGCCACTGCCCGTCCGGGGTGTCCGGCGAGCCCTCCGCCCAGGCGGTGCCGGGGTCGCCGTCGAAGGCGTTCACCGGGTCGTACTGCGGCAGGTGGAACAGCCAGTTGCCGTACGAGGACGCCGACACCGAGTCGGCGCCGCGCAGTTCGGCCACCGTCTGGTGCCGTGTGCCCTCGGCCGGGAGGATCTGGCGCGGCTGCTCGCCCGGGTCCTGCTGGGCGCCGGGCGCGTTGCGCTCGTCTCGCGTGTAGGTGTACGACGTACCGGCGTTGACCAGCCCGAACCGGGTGTCGGCGCGCCGCATCCCGTCGCCCACCACCTGCACGGCGGGTGTGCCGAGCCCGGGGTGGCGGTCGCCGGTCAGCACGGCCGGCCGGCCGCGCAGCCGCGACGCCAGCGGCAGCAGCGCCTCCGGTCCGCCGGACACCACGGCGGTGCCGGAGACCGGCAGCACCCCGGCCTGCCCGGGCCGGACGACGTCGGCACCGGCCGGCCGGTAGATCTCCACGGCCCGCTGCCGCGGGTACAGCCCCTCGACCTGCAGCGGCGCGTCCTGCGCGATCCGGCCGCCGGTCATCACCGGCCCGAGGCCCGTCACCCGCTCGTACCCGGACTGTTCGAGCGTGCGCTTGACGGTCGTGGTCGGCACGTAGCCGATCTGGTCGGGGTCGAGGTCGTTGCGCACGACGACGTAGTACAGCCCCGCCCGGCTCAGGTAGTCGGCGAGGCCCGGCACCTCGGCACCGGACATCAGCGCCTGCTCGACGGCGTCCATCGCGCGCCGGTTGCCTGGCGTGCCGAACGGCACGTAGTCCCGCTGCGCCCAGCGCGACCCGGCGAGCACGTCGAGCGGCTGGTCGATGGGGGAGCCCCAGGTGTAGACGCCGTGCGCGGTCGCCGGGACGACCAGGGCGCGGGAGTCGGGCGAGTACTTCTCCAGCCAGTCGGCGGTGGCCTGCCAGTAGGCGGGGAGTTCGCGGAACGAACCCGGGTTGAGGATCGAGCCGTTGAGGTACGGCCACAGCAGCCCCGGCAGGATCAGCACGGTCGCGACCAGCGGGGCGTACCGCCGCCCGCGCACCGGCCGGGCCCCGCGCGGCTCGGCCGCCACGCCCACCAGATGGGCCAGGCCCAGCACCAGGGCCAGGGCGAGCCCCGTCTGGAACTTGTAGATGTTCCGGAACGGCGACAGCCACCCGTCCAGCCAGCCCTGCACGAGCCCGTGGAACGGCGCCCCGAACGCCCCGCCGTACCCGGCGAGCAGCACCAGCGCCGTCACCAGCACCGTCAGCACCAGCCACCGCCGCTCGGGCATGTCGCGCCGGGCGAGCCCGGCCAGGCCCAGAGCGGCCGCCAGCGCCGAGCACACGACGACCAGGACGGAGGAGGCCACGGTCCAGCCGGCCGGCAGCCAGGCCTCACCGAAGTGCAGATAGGCCACCCAGTTCCCGGCGCCGCGCAGCGCCTCGGCCGCCGACATGGTGTCGGTGGTCGTCTCCGCGGTCTCTATATAGGGGAGGAAGTTCTCGCCGTACACGCCGAGCAGCAGCAGCGGCATCCACCACCAGGCCGTGACCACGAGCACGGCCGGCGCCCACCAGGCGATCAGCTTGCGCATCCGCGGCCCCGGCGGCCGGGACAGCAGGTACAGCCCGGCCGGCAGCAGGGACGCCAGCGTCGCCGAGGCGTTCACCCCGCCCATGAACGGCACGATCAGCGCCGAACGCAGCGCGGCGACCCGGGCCGCGTACCGCTCGTCCGTCAGCGGCAGCAGCACCCACGGCAGGAACGCCCCGGGCAGCGCCGCGGCCGACGTGGAGCCGATGACGGTCGTGAACAGCGGCCACAGCGCGTACGCCGCGGCCGCCGGCAGCCGGGACGCCGAGCTGCCCACCCGCAGCCGCTCGGCCAGCCGCAGCGCCCCCCAGAAGGCGACGGACACGATGACCGACAGCCACAGCCGCTCCGCCAGCCACACCGGCAACCGGACGAGGTCGCACAGCCAGTAGAACGGCAGCATCGGCCACAGATAGCCGACGTACTGGTCCTGGATGCCGCCGAACCCGGCCCGGTCGTGCCACAACTGCCCGAGGTCGGCGAGGAACTGCCCCGGGTCCACCGTGACACCGAGCTTGGTGTCGAAGGTCTGCCGCCCCGGCTGCACCGCGAGGAACAGCACGAACACCACGGCCCAGAAACCCAGCAGCCAGCGCCGCGACCGGGGCCCGTCGGGCGGGCCCGCCGCCGTCGCGGTGGTGGGGACGGCTGCCGGGGGAGGAGCCTGGACCGTGGTCGTCATGGGGGACACCGCCGCAGTAGGAGAAGGAGGTTCCAGGTGGCGAACTCGCGGATCCCGGGCGCCTTGACGACGGTCTCCGCGAGGAAGGGCCAGTAGCGGGAGCGCGCCGAGACGACCGTGACGTCGTCGCGGGCCCGCACCTGCCGCAGGGTGGAGCCGATGTGCACCGCGAACAGGTTCTCGCCGAGGGTGTGCTTGGCGGGCCTGCCGGTCCGCCGCGCGTAACGGGCCCGGGCCCGCTCGGCGCCGAGGTAGTGCCACGGGGCCCACTCGTGCCCGCCCCACGGCGACAGCCAGTTGGTGAACGACACGTAGATCAGCCCGCCCGGCCGCGTCACCCGGGCCAGCTCGCTGAGGAACGTCTCCGGGTCGGCGACGTGCTCCAGCACGTTGGAGGAGAAGGTGACGTCGGCGACGCCGTCCCGCAGCGGCAGCAGGTAGCCGTCGGCGACGACGGCCGACGCGGGCGGCTTCGCACCGAGTTCGGCCGGGTCCGGCTCGAAGAGGTAGGCCTGGGCGCCGCGCCGGCGGAACTCCTCGGTGAAGTACCCGCCGCCGCCCCCGACATCGAGCACGGTCCGGCCGGCGACCGGGCCGTCACAGGCCTCGACCTGGTCGACGGCGTCGCGGGCCAGCAGCGTGTAGCAGCCCTGGGGGTCCTCCTGCTCCCGGAGGAAGGCACGGAACAGGGCGATCGATCTTCGCAGGGAGGGGTCTTTCAGGGAGGGATCTTTCACGGAGCCCAGCCCCGCACCGCCTCCGCGGCGACGGCACCGAACTGCCGCACCGTGCGGTCCCAGCGGAACTGCGCCGCCCGCTCCCTGGCCGCCTTGCCCATCAGCTCCCGGCGCCGCCCGGACAGGGCGAGCGCGCACCAGGCCGCCGCGAACGAGGACTCGCCCCGGGCGAGGACGCCGGTCTCCCCGTCGACCACGGAGTCCTTCAGACCGGGCACGTCGAAGGCGACCGCCGGCGTCTCGCGGGCCGCCGCCTCCGTCACGACCAGCCCCCACCCCTCCACGGCGGAGGGGTGCAGCAGCAGCCAGGCCGCACACAGCAGCCGGTGCTTCTCGGCCTCCGTCACGTACCCGGTGAACTCGACACCGGGACCGGCCAGTCGCTCCAGGCGGGCCCGCTCGGGCCCGTCCCCGACGATCACCAGCCGCCCGCCGGTCACCGGCCGCACCCGCTCCCACAACCGCAGCAGCAGATCGATCCGTTTGTACTCGACGAGCCGCCCGACGGCGACGAACAACGGCTCCGGCGACCGGTCGGCGCGCGGCCCCGGCTCCTCGACCCCGTTGTGCACGACCCGGATGCGCTCCCGCTCGACCCCGATGGCCCGCAGGGCGTGCGCGGTCGAGGAGGACACGGCGACCAGCAGACCGCGCTGCCGCGCCCCGGTCAGCGCCCAGTGCTCGAGTCTCCGGCCGATCCGCGCCGCCGGGGCCAGCGGCCCGCCGAAGCGCATCGGCCACAGGTCCGTGTGGACGTGGTTGACCAGGCACAGCGTCGGTCCCCGGTGCCACAGCGGCGCCAGGTACGGCATGCCGTTGCAGACCTCGACCAGCAGGTCGCAGTCACCGACCTGCCGGGCGAAGGCCGACCGGGCGCGCAGGTAGTGCCCGTAGGGGCCGCCGGCCGACACGACCCGGTAGTCGCGGAAGGCTGCGGGCCCTCCGCACAGCAGGGTCACCTGGTGACCTTGCCGGGTCAGTCCGTCGGCGAGCCTGTCGACCAGCAGCTCGGAGCCGCCGGCGGAGGGATTGCCCAGATCACGATGGGCGAGGAAGACGATCCGGCGCGGATGTGGGGGAGGCGCCGGGGTGTGCTGCGGAGTGCTGGGGGACACCGCGCGCAGCCGGGACGGTACGTGCTGGGGCATGGGTGCTCCAACTCGCTTCGGGGTGTGGAACTCAGCGTGGGGAAAACGGTGGGGTGCGGCCGCCGCTGGCGGCGGCCTGTGGGGGGCCTGAGCTCTTCCTGGGAGGGGAGTGTGGACGGGATGTGCTCGGGTGGGGTTGGACAGTTTTCGCCCGGACGTTCCCCACGGCTACTCACCGACGTGACAAATTCGGGCTTTGTTAGAACTGACGTCACATCACATCGTGAGCGTGGGCTGGGGCGTACCGGCCGTATCGGACGGAACGGGCTGCTCCGGCTCCTTCCGCCCACGGGCCACCAGAACGCCGCCCGCCACCGCGAGCACCAGCCCCGCCACCCCGGCGCCGATCGGCAGCGTCGTCCCGACCATGCGCAGCATGCCGCTGTCCCGCTCGGCCTGCCGTACCGCCTCCCGCTGCGTCTCGGTGGTGAAGGCGACCTTCCGGCTGTCCAGGAGCACCGCCGCGTCCTTCGTCCCGCCCGGCGCCCGCAGGGTCCGCCTCGGCCCGGTCTGCGCGTACAGCACCCGGCCCGTGGCCTGGTCGACGACCAGCTCGAAGCCGTGGTTGGAGTACCACTCCTCGGCCAGCACCTGCGGCCGCTCCGGCCGGCCCACGAGGGTGCCGGGCACCATCCGGGTGCCGGTCCTGGTCGGCTCCACCGAGCCGGTGAACCGGTACCCGGTGTAGCCCTGCACCTTCTCGGTGCCGCGGTAGCGCAGCACGACCGTGTCGCCGAGGGTGTTGTCCCACCACTGGTAGGAGCGTTTCTGCACGTCGAAGGGGAACTTCAGGTACGCCTCGCCCTCGATGTGGGGCTTCTCGCCGCAGCAGTGCACGGGCCGGGTGGTCCTGCGGTCCATCACCCAGCGGTGCGGCGTGAAGTCCAGCGCGTCGTGCGGGTCGGCCGCCGGCAGCGACTTGTCCGTGTCGACCGTGGTCGTCACGTCCCAGACGGCGTTGCCGCTGCGTTCGCTTGCCTCGACGTTGCCCCGCACCCGCTGGGTCACGGTGATCTTCCGGCCGGGCACCGTCTCGATCCGGTCGGTGTCGAAGACGCTGCCCGTGCCGGTGTAGACGGCGGTCGTGTCGATGTCGATCGGGTTCACCGCGGCACGCGGCTGCACGTACCAGGCCAGCAGGGGCGCCAGCACCAGCAGGAACGTGCCGAGACCCAGCAGGACCAGGGAAAAGGGAGAGGTTGTACGGCGCATCCGGGCACTCCAGTGGCTTGGGACGGCTCGACGTACGGAAAGGCCGGCACGGCGGCGGAAACGGCGCGTGCGGCTGGGCCGGGAACCGTAGGCGGCTCTTGACGGGGTGTCAATGCTTGTCGAGACTGGGGCGGGACAGGCAGGGACGGGACGCCGGGTGGGGCGATCTCCGGACGACCTCCGGACGAATCCGGACAGAGAGGCTGACCCTGCGATGTCCAGACTGCTCGCCGCGGCACTCACCGTCGCGCTGGCCGCCGCCCTCGCGGTGGGCGCCGCGCTCGGCGTGGTCGCCCTGCTCGAAGCCACACCCGACCAGCCGAACACGCCCCTGATCACCTACGAGCAGGCCGGGCAGGGGAGCTGACGGATGACGGCCGCCCGCACCGGAACCGTCACCACCCGCTCGGCCTGGCACGACGTACCGCGCTTCCAGGTGCGCCGCTTCGCGGCGATCGCCATGGCCGAGGCGCCCGCGCTGGCCGAGGAGATCCTCGTCGAGATCCAGCGCGAGTACCCGCACCTGCCCGTCGTCCTCGACGACTCCGGCGAACCCATGGCCCTGGTCGGCATCCGCCGTGCCATCGAGGTCTTCGTGCAGCACCTGGAGCACTCGGAGGGACGCCCGACCGTCCCGCCCGGCGTCTTCCAGGACTTCGGCCGCGGCGAGGGCCTCAACGGCCGCTCCCTCGACTCCCTGCAGGCCATCTACCGCATGGGCGTACGCCTGGCCTGGCGCCGCTTCGCCGACATCGGCCAGCGCGTGGAGATCCCGCCCCCGGCGATGTACGAACTCGTCGACGCGGGCTACGAGTACCTGGACGGCCTGGTCGACCAGTCGGTGCGCGGCTACGCCGAGGCCGCGGCCCGCCAGGCCGGCGAACGCCTGCGCCTGCAACGCCGCCTGATGGAACTGCTGTTGGCCGAGCACCACCGCGGCGACCCCTCCGAGGCCTTCACCGAACGCGCCGCCCGCATCGGCTGGCCGCTGCCGGAGAAGGTCGCGGTCGGCGTCCTGTTGCGCCCGGCCCGCGAGGCGGTGGCCCCCGCCGTGGGCCAGGGCGTGCTGCTCGACATGGAGTACGAACAGCCCCGCATGGTCGTCCCCGAACCGGACGCGGCGGGCCGCCACGAACTGCTGCACCGCGCCCTGACCGGCTGGTCCGGCGCGATCGGCCCGCCCGTCCCCCTGGCCGACGCGGCGAAGTCGCTGCGCTGGGCGGAGGCGGCGGTGCGCCTGATGGAACGCAAGCTGCTCCCCTCGGGCGAGGTCCTGCACTGCACCGAGCACACCGAGGCGCTGGTCCTCCTCCAGCCCGAGGAACTGATCGACGACCTGGCCCTGCGCTGCCTGGCCCCCCTGACCCACTGCGGCCCGACCCACGGCCGCCGCCTCGCCGAGACCCTCCTGGCCTGGCTGGAGACCCGAGGCGGCGCCCCCGAGGTCGCCACCCGCCTCGGCGTCCACCCCCAGACGGTCCGCTACCGCCTGCGCCAGATCCGCGAACTCTGGGGCGACGAGATAGACGACCCGGACCGCCGCTTCGAACTGGAACTGGTCCTGCGGGCGCAGCGGTTGCGGGGGGAGCTGGGGGTGGTGCGGGGGCGGCGGTGAGCCGGGCCGGTGCGCCCGGCGAGGCTCACCGCCCCGCCGTCACACCGCGGCCCGCTCCCTGACCGCGGCCCGCCCGGACGCGGGAGCGTCCAGGTGGGCCACCACCGAGGTGTGGAAGCGGTGCACGGCGTCGTCGACACTGCGGATGAAGCCGGACTCCGCGTTGCCGCGACCGCTGCCCATGCCCTTGAAGAGAGACAGGCGGAACCCGGTGATGCGGGTGGCGCTGTCCTTCGGGAGCAGATCGGCCGGTTCGGGGCGCAGCCGCTCCAGCGTCCCCCGGGGACCGCCCGCCTCACCCTCCACCAGGGTCTCGACGTGCAGGTCCGCCGGGGCCTCGGCGAGACGGCGGATCAGGCGCTTGGCCCAGGTCAGGGGGTAGCCCTGCTCGGGAGCCGGGATCTCCACGGAGGTGCGCAGCTTGGCGGTGCGCAGATCCGCGGTGATGCCGAGCAGTCCGGGCGCGCCCTCGACCCGCAGCTCCGCCTGCAGCTTGCCGTCCACACACAGCTGGTCCGCCAGGCGGGCTCGCCGGGCCCCGGGATCGATGCCGCGCCTGGTGCGCTGAGCGGGCAGCACCTTCTGCCCGAGTTCGCCCCCGAGCCGCAGGCACACCTGGCGAACGAGCCGCTCCCAGCTCTCGACGACCTCCAGGGCGCGGGGGTCCCCCTGGCAGAGGGTCTCGTCATTGATGCCGTTGCGGACCGGCACCCACGCCGAGCCCATGTTCTGGAAGCCGTGGCAACCGGAGTTGTCGTGCTGGAGGTAGTGGAGCAGATCCTGCAGGAGCCAGGTGCGCGCCGCGTTGCCGACACCCTCGTGCCGGATCAGCATCTGTGCCTGATGGGCCACTTCGGCCCACGACAGGTGCCAGAGCGCCACCTGGTGCTTGCGCCGCCGGTCGATCTTCACGTCGACCAGCGGGCTGCCCTCCAGCGCCACGTCGTTCGACAGGGTGATCACGGCCTCGTAGCCCCGTCGGGCCGCGATGTCCATGTAGGCCTGCACCTGGTCCGACTTCAGCGCATTGCCGTTGGTCTTGGTCTCGACGAGTGCCGTCCACAGCTTCCCGGCGCGCTCGACGCGAATCACGCCGTCGGGGCGCCTGGGGGTGTCCCCGTGCGGCAGGGAGACCTCGGTGAAGGTCTCCATCCGGCCGGACGGCGCACCGAACGGGGCGGTGATGCGTCGGCCGAAACGGGGCACCTGGGTCATCACCGACAGGAGCACCGAGGTGGCACGGGTCTCCCGGTCCCGGTCGCTCTTGAGCGTCGAGACCGGAAAGAGCCGGGCCTGCCTCCAGGAGTCGTTCTCCGCGAGGCTCTTCACCGGTGCCCTCGGTGGCGTGACCTTCTTCTTCGCGGTCCGGGGACGGGCCGTCCGCTTCTTCGGAGCGGCTTCCTCGTCGGCCGGCGGACGCGGCGCCGGGACGGCGTCCAGCGGCGCCTGCGGCGGTGCCTGCGGCGGGTCGTCGGGCGTGAGGGAGCCGGCGGCTTCCTCCGCGACCGCCGCCGCGGGCTCCGCCTCGTCGTCCTCGATGTCGACGCCGAAATCCGTCGCCAGTCCCGCCAGCCCGCTCTCGTACCCCTGCCCGACGGCCCGGAACTTCCACTCCTCGCCCCGCCGGTACAACTCGCCGAAGATGATCGCGCTCACCTGGCCGGGGTCCGCGACGACGAAACGCAGGAGGCTCTCGCCCCCCGCGTCGGCCAGCGTCACGCGCACGTCGTCCAGCTCGCCGAAGCGGGCGCCCTCGTAGCGGCTCGCGGCCACGACGATCCGCTCCACCTCGGCCGGGACCGCCGTCAGGTCGAAGCTGATCCGGTCCTCGCTGCCGTCGCCGGTGGGCTCCTTGCCGAGCAGTTGCACGCTGCCGTCGGCGGCCACGGGGTTGTTGTAGAAGTAGAAGTCGGCGTCGCTGCGCACCTTGCCGTTCCCGTCCAGAAGCAGGACGGACACATCGGCGTCGCCCTCCCCGGTCGGGCTGGACCAGCCCAGGCTCACGATCGCGGAGCCGACGTTCTCGCTCAGGGCCGTCAGGGACACGTTCGAGCCCATGGTCATGTCACGCACAGGAAACCCCCCACCTCTGCGACACCTGTGACGTGTCGCACATCGGCACTTTAATGTGCACGCAGCGTGCTCGTGGGGTGCTCGTCGGTTTCCGTCCGCTCCAGGCCTGCCCATTGCCGGGGCATACCTCTATGGCTAGCCTGTGTTCGTCATGCCGATCGCCTGTTGAAATCTCGAACGCGGGCGCTGAGAACACATTAGGGAGGGGGCCGGTCGTGGGACGCCTCGTACCAGCCGTGACCCGGGCTCTCGACATTCTCGAGCTCTTCCTCGACGGGGACGGGACGCTCTCCGCCCCCGACATCGTGCGCAGGCTGCAGCTGCCGCGCACCACCGTGCACGAGCTGGTGACCACGCTCGCCGCCCGGAAGTACATCGTCCCCGTGCCCGGCCAGCCGGGACGCTACCGGCTCGGCGTGCGCCCGTACCAGCTCGGCGCCCGCTACGCCGAGCAGCTCGACCTCGCCGCCGAGGGGCAGCAGGTCGCCCGGTCCGTCGCCGAGACCTGCGACGAGACCGTGCACGTGGCGATCCTGGAGGACACGGACGTCATCTACATCGCCAAGGTCGACTCCACGCACGCCGTGCGGATGGTGTCGGCGGCCGGGCGCAGGCTGCCCGCCCACTGCACCTCCGTCGGCAAGATGCTGCTCGCCTCCCTTCCCGAGCACGAGCTCGCCGCGCGGATCCCCGACGGCGCCGAGCTGGTCGCGATGACCCCCAACAGCATCACCGACCCGGCCGCCCTGCGCGAGACCCTGGCCCGGATCCGCGAGCGGGGCATCGCGGTGGAGAGCCGCGAGTCCAACCCGGACGTCAGCTGCGTGGCCGCCCCGGTCCGCGACCGCACCGGGCAGGTCGTCGCCGCCCTGTCGATCTCCGTGCCCATGATCCGCTGGAGCGAGGAGCGCCGGGCCGAGCTGGAGCAGCTCGCCGTGAAGGGCGCCGCCGAGCTGTCCGAGCACCTCGGCCACCGGAGCGTGGCATGACGACCCGGCCGTACGAGATCGCCGTACGCGCCGAGGCGGAGCTCGGCGAGGGCCCGACCTGGGACGCGGCGTCGGGCCGGCTGCTGTGGATCGACATCCTCGGCTGCCGTGTGCACACCTACGACCCCGCCACCGGGCGGCGCACCACGCGCCGCACCGAACAGCACGTGGGCGCCGTCAAGCCGCGCGCCGGCGGCGGCCTGGTGCTGAACCTGCGCGACGGCATCGGGCTGCTCGACCCGGGCGACGGCTTCCGCTGGCTCCACCGCGAGCCGGTCCCGGGCCGCCGCGCCAACGACGCCGCCGTCGCACCCGACGGCTCGCTGTGGGCGGGCACCATGCGCTACGACGAGGCGCCGGGCGGCGGCACGCTGTCCCGGGTGACCGGCGACGGCACGGTCGAGGTCGTCCTGGACGACGTCGCCGTCAGCAACGGCACGGGCTGGAGCCCCGACGGGCGGCTGCTGTACTACATCGACTCCCCGACGCGCCGGATCGACGTCTTCGACCACGCGGACGGACGGCTCACCGGCCGCCGGACCCTCGCCGTGATCGAGGACGGCGCCGGTTTCCCCGACGGGCTGACGGTGGACGCCGACGGATGCGTGTGGGTCGCGCTGTGGCAGGGCGCGGCCGTACGCCGCTACACCCCCGACGGCGCCCTGGACCGCGTGATCGAACTGCCGGTGCCCCTGGTGACGGCCTGCGCGTTCGGCGGCCCCGGCCTGACCGACCTGTACGTCACCACGGCCCGGGTCGGCCTGGCGGAACCCCCCGCCCTGGCGGGCTCCCTGTTCGTGGTCCCGGCGGCGGGCAAGGGGCTGCCCCAGCCCGCGTTCGCGGGCTAGGGCGCCGAAGGACCGCCCTCCCGGTGTGTGCGGTCCTCCCGCGCGGAGGGCTTCCGGGATGCTGCTCCCACGCGCCGGCTCCCGCCGGCCGTCGAGGAGGAGAGGCCCATGGGCAGGGTGGTCTGTGACATCACGATGTCGGTCGACGGGTACACCGCCGGACCGCACCAGAGCGAGGAACGGCCCTTCGGGGACGACGGCGGTGACGGGACGGGCGACCGGCTGCACGCCTGGATGTTCCACACCCCCGAGGAGAACCGCGCCGAGATCGACCGGCTGAACACGGCCGGCGCGTTCGTCATGGGGCGCAACATGTTCGGCCCGGTGCGCGGCGCGTGGAACCGGCCGTGGAACGGCTGGTGGGGCGAGGACCCGCCGTTCCACGCCCCGGTGTTCGTGCTCACCCACCACGCGCGCGCCCCGCTGCCGATGGACGGCGGCACCACCTACCACTTCGTCACCGACGGCATCGAGGAGGCCCTGGCCCGCGCCCGGGAGGCGGCCGGTGACGGCGACGTCTCGGTCCTCGGCGGCGCGACCACCGTCAACCAGTACCTCGCCGCCGCACTGGTCGACGAACTGCGGCTGCACATCGTGCCGTTCACCCTCGGCGCCGGCACGCGGCTGTTCGAGGGCGTCCCGCCGCTGCGGCTGGAGCAGGTGGCGTCCCGCCCGGCGAGCCAGGTCACGCACGTGACCTACCGCGTGCTGCGCTGAGCCCGGCCCTCAGCCCAGCCCGGCCGCCTTGCGCTCCGCGGGCGTCAGCGGCGGCCCGCCCAGCGGCGGTCTGAGCGGGCCGACCAGCGCCGCCAGCAGCACCGACGGGGCCAGCAGCACCTCGGCCCTGCGCTCCAGCGACGTCACGTCCGTGACGCGGCGCGCGATCCGGCCGTTGCCCGTCGCCGTGTGCATCAGCCGGTCCACGTACGCGGTCACCAGCCGGTCCCGCAGGGTGGGGCCGTGCTCCGTCGCGCCGGGGTAGAACACGTCCTGCCCGATGGCCAGGTCCCAGGCGGCGCCGACCGGGCGGGCCACCGCCCGCTGGATCCGCCGGGACAGCCCGGGCGAGGCCCAGCCGTGCCGCCGTACCGTCTCGCGCAGCAGCAGGGCGCTCTGGGCGGCGACCGCGAGCCCGTGGCCGTAGACCGGGTTGAACGCGGCGAGGGCGTCGCCGAGGACGGCGAAGTTCGCAGGCCAGGACGTCATCTTCTCGTAGAAGTGCCGGCGGTTGACGGTGGTGCGGGTGAAGGACACGTCCGACAAGGGCTCGGCCTGGGCGAGGAGTTCGCCGATCAGCGGATGGCGCAGCTCCTCGCGGGCGAAGCGGACGAAGTCGTCGTTCTCGGAGGAGGGCCGGCCGCCCCGCGTGCCGCACAGGGTGACGATCCAGCGGCCGTCCTCGACGGGCAGCAGGAAACCGGCCCGTCCGGGCCCGCCTTCGCGCCGGTCCGGCTGGATGTTGACGACCGGGAAGTCGGCGCGGGCCGCGGCCGGGGCGCGGTAGAGGCGGCTGGCGTAGGCCAGGCCCGCGTCGACCTCGCGCTGCTCGGCGTGGGGCAGCCCGAGGTCCGACAGCCACTGCGCGGCCCGGGAGCCGCGGCCCGAGGCGTCGACGACCAGACCGGCGGCCAGCGTCCGCTCGGCACCGCCGTCCTGACGGATCCGCACCCCCGTCACCGCCCGGCCCGTGCCCGTGAGGCCCACCGCCTCCGCGCGCTCGACGACCTCGATCCGCTGGTCGGCCAGGACCCGCGCGCGGACCGTCGCGTCGAGCAGGTCCCGCCCGGCCAGGATCACGTGGTGGGACTCGGCCCAGCGCCGGAACCAGCCGTGCGTGCCCAGCGCGACGACGTCCGTGGTGACCGGGCGCCGGTTGGCCCCGGCCTCCCGGAGTTCCGCGGTGATCCCCGGCAGCAGCTCCTCCATGGCCCGTACCCCGCCGGACCAGAGCATGTGGGCGTGCCGGGCCTGCGGCAGTCCCCTGCGGGGGCCCGGAGCGGCGGGCAGGGTGTCGCGCTCCACGACGACGACGCGGCCGGCGACCCCGGCCAGGGCGCGGGCCGCGAGCATGCCGGAGTGGGATCCCCCCAGGACGACGGCGGTTCCGGCGGGGGTGGGTCTTTCAGTCATGCGGGCGCGTTCTCTCTCCCGGGGGCGGCCGCGCGCGAGCGTACCGCCTCGATGTGGTCGCGATGACGCAGGGCTCGGGACACGGCCTGGATCTCCTGCAGCAGATAGGTGGTGTCGGGGCCGGACGGGGAGGCGGCGGCGTCGGTGCGCGGGGCGCGCTCCCGGGCGGCGACGGCGTCCAGGATCGTCACGGCCGCCGCCAGGGCCTTGGCCCGGCCGGGCTCGAACCCGAGGTCCACGGCGGCGGCGTAGGAACGCTCCCGCAGCCCTTCGTCGAGGTGCCGGGAGAGCTGCAGCAGCACGTCCCGGATGTACGTCTCGCGGCGGATCAGGCGCAGTTCGCCGGTGGCGCGGGGGGCGAACGGGGCGCCGCCGCCGTGCACGGTGCGCAGCAGCAGGTAGAGGGGGCGCAGCCGCCGGTGGGCGAGGCGGGTGCGCCAGCGCTCGTGCAGGTACTGGCCGCCGTGCGGGATGATGAAGCCGATCGCGACCATGGTGGCCGACACGCAGGCCGCCGAGGGGGCGACGTAGGTGCTCAGCCAGTCCAGGTCGTGGCCGGTCAGCCGGGCGCCGACGGCGGTGAGTTTGGCGGCGTCGAAGAGCAGGTTCGTCGCATAGCCCACGCCGAGGAACCGCAGGCCCCAGCGCAGCCAGGCGTCGAGGCCGTCGGTGCGCACCCAGTTCCAGATCAGCCGGGCGGTGACCGAACAGGCCACGGTGTGCGCGAGCAGGTAGAGCAGGATCTCCTCGCGCATGAAGGGCGTGTTCGCGTAGTACGTGTCCAGGTCCTGGCGGCGCTCCACGGGCACGTCCGCGAGCCAGAACAGCACCCACAGGGCGACGACCACCCCGGCGTAGGCGAAGACGACCCAGCGGGCGGCCCGGCGCGTCGACGCCGAGCGGTCGGACAGGCCGTTGCGCCAGGCCACGATCAGCAGCAGCCAGGACGCGCACAGCGCCGTCAGCAGCGAGTACACCAGCGGTGCCGCGATGTTGGGCACACCGGTGACGCGGTTGGTCCAGCCGATGACCGACGGCGAGGCGAAGACGAACACCGCGCAGGCGAACAGCAGCAGCCCGCCGACGGCCCGCAGCATCGGGTCCCGCCACATCTTCACCAGGCTGGGGAGCTTGATGACCAGGGCGACGGTGAGCGCCCCGATCGGCAGCCAGAAGGAGACGGAGAACGCGTCCAGGACGTCCCGTGCGTGGCTCATCGCGCGCCTCCGTGCCGCCGGTAGCCCATCGCGCGCCGCACCGGGTCGAGGGCGGCGTCCGTCTCGCTCGGGCCGGAGCCGTCCGCGAAGGAGCGGAACACGGCCGCCAGCCGGTGCCCGAACGCGTCGGCCTCGGCCTCGTCCCGCTCGCGCGAGCCGTCGCGGGCCGCCACCGTCAGCGCCACCGACGTCCAGCCGGGCTCCCGGTCCAGGGCCCGGGCGGCCGCCGCACCCGCGACGTGGTGATGGCCGTGCCCCGCGTGCAGATGCCACAGCTCGTGGCCGAGGATGACCAACTGCTGCACCGCCTCCGCCCGTTCCTCCACGATGACCAGGTCGAAGTCCTGGAACTCCACCCACAGGCCGGTCACTTCGATCTCGTCGGGGAAGCGCTCGAACCGCAGCTCCACCGGCCGTCCGCCGCGCCGCGCGCTCATCTCCTCGCACAGCGCCCGGCACAACTCCCTTACCCCGGCGGGGGACTCGGGTCTGGACCGGACCGCCATGGCGAGTTCGGCGGCCAGTCCGCGCATGGCGGCGCCGCTGCGCGAGCGCCCGAGCGCGGCGGCGACTCGGGCGGCCAGCGTCCGCGCGCCCGCGATGTCCATCGCTCCCCCTTCTCACCACCGGCCGACGGCTTGGCAGCGCGTCCGAGACTACGCGCCCGAAAGTGCGCGCGTCATGCGATCGGACGTCCGGCGTTCAACGGTGAACGACCGCTGCCGCGTGCCCGGTCCGGCCCCGAAACCGGGCCGGGGCCATTGACGCGCGGGCGCTTCGAACCTACGGTCCCGTTCGAAGTCGCGAGCACCATTCGAAATAGCGAACGCATTCTCGTCATCGATCGAGCCAGTGGACCCAGCCGATGGCCGGGCGGCCTGATGCCGGGCGTGGCCCACACGGGCCCGGCAGGGCAGTGGTACCGCGCCCGAAGGGGCGCGGGGAACCGCACGACCGACCCCCACCGGCCCGCGGCCGCCACCGAAACAGAACCACCCACCCCGAAAGGCGACCATGCACACCGCCCGCTTCACCCTCGACCCCGCCTTCGTGGTCGGCGAGGTCAACCCCCGTCTCTTCGGCAGCTTCGTCGAACACCTCGGCCGCTGCGTCTACACCGGCGTCTTCGAACCGGGCCACCCCACCGCCGACGACAAGGGCCTGCGCGGGGACGTCCTCGCCCTCGTCCGCGAACTCGGCGTGACCGCCGTCCGCTACCCCGGCGGCAACTTCGTCTCCGGCTACAAGTGGGAGGACTCCGTCGGCCCCGCCGAGGACCGCCCCCGCCGCCTCGACCTGGCCTGGCACTCCACCGAGACCAACCGCTTCGGCCTGTCCGAGTACATCGACTTCCTGCGCAAGATCGGGCCCCAGGCCGAGCCGATGATGGCCGTCAACCTCGGCACCCGCGGCGTCGCCGAGGCCCTGGAACTCCAGGAGTACGCCAACCACGCCGGGGGCACCGCCCTGTCCGACCTGCGCGTCGCGCACGGCGACAAGGACCCGTTCGGCATCCGGCTGTGGTGCCTCGGCAACGAGATGGACGGCCCCTGGCAGACCGGCCACAAGACGGCCGAGGAGTACGGCCGCCTCGCCGCCGAGACGGCCCGGGCCATGCGCCAGCAGGACCCCGGCGTCGAACTCGTCGCCTGCGGCTCCTCCAGCCAGTCCATGCCGACCTTCGCCGCGTGGGAGGCGACGGTCCTGGAGGAGACCTACGACCTCGTCGACCACATCTCCCTGCACGCCTACTACTGGCCCGAGGACGGCGACCTCGACTCCTTCCTCGCCTCCGCCGTCGACATGGAGTCCTTCATCGACAACGTGGTCGCCACCGCCGACCACGTGGGCGCGAAACTCAAGTCGAAGAAGCGGATCAACCTCTCCTTCGACGAGTGGAACGTCTGGTACCTGCCCGAGTGGGAGGCCCGCGCCAGGACCTTCGAGCAGGACGACTGGCCCGAGGCCCCGCGCCTGCTGGAGGACAACTACAGCGTCACCGACGCCGTCGTCTTCGGCTCGCTCCTGATCGCGCTGCTCCGGCACGCCGACCGCGTCACCGTCGCCTGCCTCGCCCAGCTCGTCAACGTCATCGCCCCGATCATGACCGAGCCGGGCGGCCCGGCCTGGCGGCAGACCACGTTCTTCCCCTTCGCGCAGGCCTCCAGGTACGGCCGCGGGCAGGTCCTGGACGTGCGCGTGGACTCACCCACGTACGGGACGAGGAAGTACGGCGAGACCGACCTGCTGCACGCCACCGCCGTACGCGCCGAGGACGGCACCGTCACCGTGTTCGCCGTCAACCGCGGCCGCACCGGGGCGCTGCCGCTGGAGGTCACCCTCAACGGCCTCGGCCTGACCTCGGTCGTCGAGCACAGCGCCCTCGCCGACGCCGACCCCGGCGCCCGCAACACACTTCACGCGCCTGACCGGGTCACCCCGCACCCGGTCGAGGGCACGGCGCTCCGGGACGGCACGCTGCACGCGGTCCTGGAGCCGCTGTCCTGGAACGTGATCCGGCTGGCGTGACGGCACCGGGTCAACGGCGCCGGGTCAACGGCGCCGGGTCACACCGGTTTCACGGGCACCCCTCCGGCCGCGGCACCCAGCAGCGTCAGCCGCACGTCCCCCGGCCCGGAGGGTGTGGTCCCGTCGGACAGCACGGCGAGCGCCAGTGTGTTGGCACCACGTGTGCGCAGGATCCCGTTCGGCAGCACGAACGTGTGCTGCGGCCCTACGTCGTTGACGTACTGGCCGAGGTTCCAGCCGTTGAGGAAGATCTGCGCCCGGTAGGCCCGGCCGGGATCGTCGTCGAGGACGAGGCCGACCGAGGCGTCCACGCCCGGGTCGACGTCCAGCCGGAAGCCCGTGCGGTACCAGGTGACGCCCTGCCGCCGGTCGGACCGGGGCAGCTCTACGTCCTTCCAGTCCCGGTCGTCGTGCTCCGGCAGGTGCCAGCCCTCGCGCTCCCCGTACAGGCCGCCGTTGTTCATGGGTCCGCGCACCGGGTCGGGCGCGGTGGCGCCCTGGATCCGCCAGGTCACCTCCGGGCCGGCGCCCTCGAAGGTGACGGCGGTCAGGCCGCGCGCCGCCTTGTGGGTGTCGCGCGCCGCGCCGTCCAGGTCGTGCTGCGTCCGCCGCACGAGCACGGACAGCACATGCCGCCCCCGGCCCCGCTCGCGCAGCCTCTCGCGCAGCTCCTCCGGCAGGGTGAAGGCGGCCTTCGCCGTCCAGGTCCCCCGCCGCGCGCGGGCCTTGCCGGGCACCGGCATCCGGTGCGTGCCCAGCGGCTCGCCGTCCAGCCAGGCCATCAGCAGGCCCTGCGTGCCCGTGCTGTAGGCCAGGGACACGGACGTGACGTCACCGTCGCCGGTCCACGTGCCCCGGTACCAGACGTCGCCGTAGTGGAAGCCGTAGTCGTCGGCGAACAGCACGGGCTGCCCGCCGGGCACGGGCGTGGTGCTGAAGGTGGTCTTCCGGTCGGCGACCGTCCACGCCGAGTCGTCGAAGTCCGGCTCGGACTCCGGGTTCTCGGTGCGCCGCCGCCAGCCGTCGAGGGCGGGCAGGGCGGGCCGGGTCACGCCCGGCAGCGGCCGCAGCGCCAGCAGGCTGCCGGAGGCGCTGATCCGGGTGGGCACCGCGCGCCCGTTCCACGTCACGTGGGTGAGGCCGGGCGGGCCCCACACCTCCAGGCCGGTCTCGCCGATGGTGTCGCCGGTCAGGTGGACGGTGGAGCCGCGCAGTTCGGCCGACCGCAGCAGGGCCGGGCCGTAGACGAGGAGCCGGCCGGACGGCGTCTCGTAGGGCCACAGCCGCAGGGCCGTGGCGTCGTCGGCGAACAGCAGCAGCATCGGCGTGTCCACGCCGTCGCCCTCGACGCGCACCCGGCTCAGTCCGCCGGCGCCGAGCGGGGCGCTGACGTTCAGCTTGCCGAGGTTGTAGGCCCAGGCGGGCTCCGCGTCCAGCCGCATCGGCGTCGGCTCGTCCGCGCACTCCAGTACGACCTGCGCCAGATCGCCCCGGCGCCCCGCGAACACGGCGATGTCCTGCCGCCCCGCGGTCAGGCTCAGCATGGGCTGCACGGAGGAGTACACCAGGGTCCGCCGCCCGAGCCTCAGTCCGGTGGCGATCAGCTTGGCGTCCCGCGCCGGGACGGTCACCGGCACGTCGATCCCGGCCTGCGGCAGCGTCGAGGAGACCGCCTCGCCGGTGTCGTTGCGCAGGACGTAGACATGGGCGCCGGTGTCGGGGTTGACGAGGTGGTAGACCTTGATCCGCCCGTCGGTGGCGCGCACCTCCTTCGCCTGCTCCAGCCGGGCCAGGTCGGGCACGTGCCGCAGCAACTGCCCGATCTGGTGCATGGAGGCGAGCTTCGGTGTGGCGTTGCGGGCCTCGTCGAAGGCGGCCCCGTAGTCGTACGAGGTGTAGACGGCCGGGGCGGGCAGCCAGCCCCAGGAGGTGCCGCCGTACGTCATGTAGACGTTGTGCAGCGTGATGCTGTTGGCGAGGTGGGTGAGGTAGACGCGTCGTTCGTAGGCGGCGTCCCGGGTGCGGCGTGCCTCGGCGTACCCCTCGCCGCCCGGCTCGGCGCCGCCCCACGGGTCGGGCCGTCCCCCGCCCGACTCGGGCAGGAACCCGGGCGTGCGCGCACCGGCCGCGGCCCCGCCGGCTGCGACGTGCCGCCAGTCGGGCGGCACCCGGTCCGGCTCGGGGTCGCCGCCGAACCCGTACAGCCAGCGCCCCTTCTCGCCGCGGGTGTCGAACGAACCCGGGGCCCAATGCCCCGCGCGTGCCGTGTCGTTGTGGAACAGCGGCACGTCGACGCCGTCGGCGCGGACCTTCTCGTACAGGTACGCCATGTAGGCGCGCCCGGCGGACTCGCCCGCGTGCGCGTCGTAGCCGTTCTCGATCTGGTACAGCAGCACCGTGCCCGTGCCCCGGGTGAACAGGCGCCCCGCGACGATGGTGTTGACGGCGGTCAGCCACTCGTCGACGTAGCGCAGATACGTCGGGTCGGAGGTGCGGGCCGTGCCCTCGGTGGCGGTCAGCCAGCCGGGGAAGCCGCCGGCGTCGACGTCCGCGCCGATGTACGGGCCGGGCCGCACGATGACGTACATCCCCGTCTCCGCGGCCGTCCGCAGGAACAGGTCCAGGTCCCGCACACCGGTGAAGTCGTAGCGGCCCGGGGCGGGGGAGTGGTAATTCCATGCGACGCAGACGCTGACGGCGTTGTAGCCGTGGGCCCGCATCTTCTCCAGCACGTCCCGCCACAGCGACGGGCTGGGCAGCCGGAAGGGGTGCATCTCGCCCGACCAGAGGACCAGCCGGCGGCCGTCGACCACGAGGGAGTGCCGGTCGAAGGCGACCTCGTGCCGCATGCCGTCCGCGTGCGGCACCGGCGGGGGCGGGCCGGTGCGGACCGGGCGGGCCGGGTGGGCGGAGGTCGGCGACCCGCTGCCGGTCAGCGCGAGGCCGAGCGTCGCCGTACCGGCGAGAGCGTGGAAGGTACGCCTGCTGAGCTCCAAGGGAGCGCCTCCTGTGTACGCCGTGCTGTGATGCCGCGTGCGGCGTGGTGCCCCGCAGGGTGCCCGCGGGGGTCGCGTGGTGCCGCGTGGTGCCGCGAAGTGCCGCGTGGTGCACCTTATGCGCCTGGGGACACCGCTCGCCCGGAGGGCGGGTCCGGTGTGATTTCCGCCAGTGTGAATGGCCGGACACCGCACTGGCCGACCCCTGCCGCCCTGCGTACGATGCGACCGCTCCCGGCCTTCACAGCACCTTCATACAGGGTTCACGGACCGGGGGTGTGTGCGGCGTCGTTTTGACGTGCGCATGACCAGGTTGGATCCACCCCCCACGAACGGATGGGAGAACCATGGCCGGTGGCCTGCTCCTGAGCGGCGCGATCGCCGCGCTCCTCACCAGCGCACTTCCCGCGCAACCCCCGTCCTCCGGGTTCGTCGACCCGCCCCCGGACAAGATCGTCATCAAGGTCGCCACCGTGAACGGCTCCGGCTGCCCCCAGGGCACGACCGCGGTCGCCGTCTCCGAGGACAACACGGCCTTCACGGTGACCTACAGCGACTACCTCGCCCAGGCGGGCGGGAGCTCCGACCCCACCGCGTTCCGCAAGAACTGCCAGCTCAGCCTGATCGTCCACGTGCCCCAGGGCTTCACGTACGCCATCGCCAGCGCCGACTACCGCGGCTTCGCCGCGCTCCAGCCCGGCGCGAGCGCCACCCAGCGAGCCTCGTACTACTTCCAGGGCTCCTCCAGCACGGCCTACCGCAGCCACCCCTTCAGCGGCCCCTACAACGACAACTGGCAGGCCACCGACGAGACGGACTGGGCCCAGCTCGTGTACGCACCCTGCGGTGTGCAGCGCAACTTCAACATCAACACCGAGATCCGCGTCAACGCCGGTACGCAGTCGGCCGACAAGGTCAGCTTCATGACGATGGACTCCACGGACGGCGACATCAGCACCGTCTACCACATGGCGTGGAAGGAGTGCCCGGGCAGATCGTGACGGGTTGACCGGCCGCCCGCAGGGGTGGCCGGGCCGGCGAGAGGCCGAGGGCCGGTGCAGGAGCCGGCCCCCGGTGCCGTACGGGAGACCGCGTGGGTGCTCCACCCGCCGCCTAACGCGACACGCGGTGGCGCAGGAAGACGACACCGGCGCCGAAGGTGCGGGTCTCGACGAGTTCGAGATCCACCCGGCGCTCGTTGCGCGGGAAGAAGGGGATGCCGCCGCCGACCAGCACCGGGTACACCATGGCCCGGTACTCGTCGATCAGGCCCAGATCGGCCGCCTGGGCGGCGAGGGTGGCGCCGCCGATCGCGATCTCGCCCTCTCCCGGCTCGGCCCGCAGCCGCTCGATCTCCTCCGCCAGGCTGCCGGAGGCCAGGCGGGCGGCGCCCTGCACGGACGACAGCGTGGTGGAGAACACCACCTTGGGAAGGGGCTTCCAGAGCGCGGTCCACTCACGCTCCGCCTCGTCGAGCGAGGTCTCCTGCTCGGCGGTCTCCCAGTACAGCATCGTCTCGTACAGCCGCCGCCCCATCAGGTGGACGCCGACCTGCCGGATGTCCTCGATCCAGAAGCGGAAGACGTCCGGGCTGGGCACCGTCCAGTTGAAGTCGCCGTCGGGCCCGACGATGTACCCGTCGAGCGAGACGCCCATCGAATAGGTCACGCTGCGCATGAGAAGACCTCCTCGGTCGCGGATCCGACACTACGACCGGCGGAGGCCGCGGAACTCATCGCGACGCGCCACACTGCCGGGAAGCGGGCGGCCCCGGCGGTTACCTGCCGGCGTGCGCGAGGAAGGCGGACCAGGCGGTGGGGGAGAGGCGGAGTTCGGGACCCTGACGGTGCTTGGAGTCCCGGATGTGGATGGTGCCGGGGCGGGTGGCTATCTCGACGCAGTCGCCGCCGCCGCTGCTGCTGTAGCTGGACTTGAACCAGGTCAGTTCGACGGTGCTCATAGGGTTCCTCGCATCCGCTGCAACAGGCTCACGGAATCTTCGAGGGTGAGAGCCTGTGAACGCATCCTGGCATAACGCCTTTGAAGCACCCTGATCTCTTTCGGGTCAGAGACGAACTGCCCGCCACGCTGGCCTTCGTTGTAGGCGAACCATCGGTTCTCAGGTGTTTCCAGCAGTTGCATGGGGCCCGCCAAGCCCGCATGCGCCCCTTGCATCAGTGGCATGACCTGGATTTCGACGTTTCGTAACCCGGCGATCTCCAGTGCGTGGTCAATCAGCTGGCGCGTGACCTCCACCCCACCTGTTCGCCGTAGGAAGGCGTGCCATCGACCACTGCCGGTCACCTCCCGCAGCATGGTCACGGGCCGTCACCGGTACTGTCCAGTCCGTGACCGCGTAGCCGCCGCAGCGTACGCGGCTCCGGCCTGGTGAATCACCGCCCCAGCGCGTCACATTCGGCGCATGACAGCGCCGATCACCCGCAGCACCGCCCAACCTTCGGTCACCGTACGTGTGTTCCAGCAGCGCCTCAGCTCCACTCCGCGCGGCGCGGCTCGCCCGCCGGCTCACGCTGAACCAGCTGCACTCCTGGGGCATCCCCTACGGCATGGACGTCTCCGACGCCGTCGCCGCGATCGTGGCCGAGCTGGCGGCCAACGCCGTGACGCACGGGCGTGTGTCGGGGCAGGACTTCGCGCTGCGGCTGGAGCTCGTGCCGGGCTGTGCCCGGATCGAGGTGGCGGACACGCGCAGTGGGCCACCGTGTCCGCCCGCGCCCGGTGCCGTACGGCCGCCTCAGCCCCTCGACGAGCACGGCCGCGGGTTCGTCCTCGTCGAGGCGTTCGCCGACCGCTGGGAGGTGCTCGACCGCGAGCCGCCCGGCAAGACGGTGCGGGCGGAGGTCGACCTGGTGACCAGTTCCTGCGGTCGCGGGGACCATTGACGCGCAAGCGGTTCGATTCTACGGTCCGTTCGCACTTGCGAGCACTGTTCGAGATGTCGAGCAGCCGTCCACCCCCACCGCAAGGAGGCCCCCCGCATGAGCCGCATCCCCCTGCGCAGGCGCACCGCTCTGCTCGCCCTCCCCGCCGCCGCCCTCCTGGCCCTGGTCCCGGGCACCGCGTCCGCCTACCCCGACCCCGGCCGGGTCACCGGCGACGTCGTCACCCACGACCCGTCGATGATCCGCACCCCGTCCGGCCAGTACCTGCTCTACGCCACCGGCGGCGGCATCGCCCACAAGACCAGCGGTGACCGCACCGCCTTCCGCAACGGCGCCGACGCCTTCACCGCCCGGCCGAGCTGGTGGCGGGCCTACTCCTCCGTCCCGGAGGCCTGGGCGCCGGACATCTCGTACCAGGGTGGCAAGTACCTGATGTACTACTCCGTCTCCACGTTCGGCTCGAACACCTCCGCCATCGGCCTCGCGACCTCCGGCACCGGTCAGCCGGGCAGCTGGACCGACCAGGGCACCGTCCACACCTCGAACTCCGCCAGCGACTTCAACGCCATCGACCCGAACCTCTTCGTCGACGACGACGGCAGGTGGTGGCTGTCGTTCGGCAGTTGGTGGACCGGGATCAAGATGATCCAGATCAACCCGGCCACCGGGAAGCAGCTCGGCTCCCACACCACCCGGTACTCGCTCGCCTCCCGGCCCACCGGGACCAAGGCCGTCGAGGCGCCCTTCATCGTCAAGCGGGGCGGTTACTACTACCTGTTCGCCTCGTACGACACCTGCTGCAACGGGACCGGCTCCACGTACAAGGTCAAGGTCGGCCGCGCCGCCGGCGTCACCGGGCCCTACCGCGACAGGAACGGCGTCGACCTGATGAACAACGGCGGCACACCCGTCCTCGCATCGCACGGCAGCGTCATCGGCCCCGGCGGCCAGTCGATCCTGAAGGACATCGACGGCGACCTGATCGTCTACCACTACTACGACGGCAACGACAACGGCACGCCCAAGCTCGGCGTCAACCTCCTGAACTGGAGCAGTGGTTGGCCCGTCGCCTACTGATCCCCTCAGGGGCATGGGCGGGCAGGGGTGCGGACGGTCGCGGCCGTCCGCACCCGCCGCGCTACCCGGCCTGGCCCATCCCCGCCGCGCTGGGCCAGCTCTGCGCGGCGGGCCACCCGGTGGCGGGCGCGGGCGTGAGCCCGTTGGTCCCCCTGACCTGCGCGGCGGTGAGCCCGCCCCGGGCGGGGACCCCGGGCGGCGTCGGACCGGTGGCCGCGGGCATCGGGGCCGGCATCTGCGCCGCCGGGGCCAGCGGCTGCGCGGGGGCGAGCGGCTGGGCCGGCGCCTGCGCCGCGGGCGCCAACGGCTGAGCCGGCGCGGCCATGGGCTGCGGGACCGGCTGCGGGACCGGCTGCGGAACCGGCTGCGGAACCGGCTGCGGCGCCGCGGGCATCGGCTGGGGCGCCGCCGGCCCCGGCATCCCTCCACCGCCGCCCGCCGGCCCGGCGGACGCGGCGGCGGGGAGCGGCATACCCGTGCCGACGGCGGCCGGCGCGGCGGGAACGGGGGCCGGTCCCACCGCCTGCGCGGCGAGCCCCCGCATCCCCGACCCGTTCGTCTCGCTCACCAGACGGTCCACCGCCGCCGTACCCGAGCTGTAGCTGGTCCCGTTGCCCAGCTCGGGTACGGCGGCTCCCCTCCTGGACGTCCCGTAGAGCACCTGTTCCAGGCCGGACACCAGGCGACGCACGTCCACCTGGGGGCGCACGACGAGACGCAGGAAGCGGCTGGACGAACCGATCTTGTTGCCGCACTCGCGGACCAGGATCCGGTGCTCGGTGAGCATCCGGTCCCGGACCACGGTTCCCTCGGCGCCCACGGGGAGGCGCACGAAGAGGAAGTTGCCCTGCGAGGGGTAGACGGTCAGTCCGGGCAGCGCGGACAGCTGGGCGGCCATGTCGAGCCGGTCGCGGCGCACCTGCTGCAGGCTCTGCGCGTACTCGTCGCCGTGCTCCTTGAGCATGAAGACGACGTGCTCGGCGAAGGAGTTGAGGTTCCACTTCGGCAGCATCGAGCGGACCCGGCCCGCGAGCGCCGGGTTGGCGACGAGGTAGCCGAAGCGGATGCCGTGCAGGCCGAAGTTCTTGCCGAGGCTGCGCAGCACGACGACGTTCGGCCGCAGCATCGCCTCCTGCACGACGGAGGGCTCGGCCTCGGCGTCGGCGAACTCCAGGAAGGACTCGTCGATGACGACCAGGTCGAGGTCGGCCATGGCGTCCATGAACTGCACGACGGCGTGCTTGTGGAGGAAGCCGCCGTCGGGGTTGTTGGGGTTGCAGATCACCGCGACGCGCGTGCCCCGGGCGCGGATGAACTCGGCGTACTGGGCGAGGTCGAGGGCGAAGCCGCTGGACTCCTGCAGCGGGAACATGTCGACCCGCTTGCCGGTCTCCATGGGCTGGTCGGTCCAGCGGCCGAACGTGGGGACGGGGACGGCGAGGGACTCGCGGACCAGCAGGTGGTCGATCCACGTGATCAGCTCGGTGGAGCCGTTGCCCATCGCCACGCACTGCGGCGGAAGCTGGAGCAGGCTGCACAGCTCGGCCGTGATGGTGTCGGCGCTGCTCGGGTAGTACGTGATGATGTCGCGCAGCCTGCCGGCCATGTCCTCGAACATGGCCGGGGTGGGGAAATAGGGGTTGCAGGGAATGCAGAAGTCCACCGGCCCGGCTCCGTCGCCGCCCTCGCGTGTCAACGCCGCCATCGAAGGGCTGTGTGCCGCGGTGCTGCGGAACAGCGACGTGACGTTGTCGGCCATGGAACCTCCGTATGAGGCGGATCCGCTGGGGACGGACGGACCCGACGTTCAAGGGCGGCCCGCGCGGGGGAGCGCGGGCCGCCCATGGATACGGAGTCCACGCCGGCACTGTTCAACTGTCGGGAAACCGGTCGGAATTCGTGCCCGGAGTGTGAAGACCGTCCGGGTGCCTCAGCAGCCGAACGTGTGGACCGTCGTCGTCCGGTACGTCTGCCCGGGCCGCAGCACGGTCGACGGGAACGACGGCTTGTTCGGCGAGTCCGGGAAGTGCTGCGTCTCCAGGCACAGCGCGTCGCCCTGCCGGTAGGTGCGGCCGGACGGGCCGGTGAGCGTGCCGTCGAGGAAGTTGCCGGAGTAGAACTGCAGGCCCGGCTCGTTGGTGGCGATCTTCATCGTGCGGCCGGAGGCCGGGTCGCGCAGGGTGGCGATGTGCTCGGGGCGGGCGGTGACGCCCTTGTCGAGGACCCAGTTGTGGTCGAAGCCCTTGGCGGTCACCAGCTGCGGGTGGGAGACGCGGATGTCCCGGCCGATCGGCTTGGCCCGGCGGAAGTCGAAGGGCGTGCCCGCGACCTGGGCCAGCTCGCCCGTGGGGATCAGTCCCGCGTCGGTGGGCGTGTAGCGGGACGCGGCGATCTGCAGCTCGTGGTCCTCGATCGTGCCGCTGCCCTCGCCGGCCAGGTTGAAGTAGACGTGGCTGGTGAGGTTGACGACGGTGGCCTTGTCGGTGGTGGCCTCGTAGTCGATGCGCCACGCGCCGTTCCGGGTGAGGGTGTACGTCACCTTCGCCTTGAGCGTGCCCGGGTAGCCCATCTCGCCGTCGACGGACGTGTAGTACAGGTGCAGGCCGACGTCGGAGCCCTCGGCGAACGGCTCGACGTCCCACACGCGCTTGTCGAAGCCCTTGGCGCCGCCGTGCAGGCTCTGCTCGCCGTCGTTGACCGACAGCTGGTAGTCCTTGCCGTCGAGCGTGAACTTGCCCTGGCCGATGCGGTTGCCGTACCGGCCGATCAGGGCGCCGAAGTAGGGGCTCTGGGCGACGTAGTCGTCGAGGTTGTCGAACCCGGCGCTGACGTTGGCGTGGCGGCCGCGGCGGTCGGGGATCTCCAGGGACTGGACGATGCCGCCGTAGGAGAGGACCTTCAGGCGGGTGCCGCCGTTCTCCAGCGACCAGCTGTGGACCTTGGTGCCGTCGGCGAGCTTGCCGAAGAGCGTCTTCACCGGCTTCCTGCCTCCCGTGGCGTGTGCCGTGCCGCCGAGCGTGGTGGCGGCCATGCCCGCCGCCGCGGCTCCCGCGATGACCGTGCGTCTGTTCAGTTCCATGTGCGGCTCCCGTATAAGGAGAGGGCCCCGCCGTCCGGCGGGGCCCCGATCTGACTTACGAACCGACCTTGCGCTTGTTCCACACGTCGAAGCCGACCGCCGCCAGCAGCACCATGCCCTTGATGACCTGCTGCCAGTCGGTGCCGATGCCGACGAGGTTCATGCCGTTGTTCAGCACGCCCAGGACCAGGCCGCCGATGATCGCGCCGAGGACGGTGCCGACACCGCCGCTCATCGACGCCCCGCCGATGAACGAGGCCGCGATCGCCTCCAGCTCGAAGTTGAGGCCGGCCTTGGGAGAGGCCGCGTTGAAGCGGGCGGCGAAGACCAGACCCGCCAGGGCCGCGAGCATGCCCATGTTCAGGAAGACCAGGAAGGTGACCTTCTTGTCCTTCACGCCCGACAGCTTGGCCGCGGGCAGGTTGCCGCCGATGGCGTAGATGTGGCGGCCGATGATCGCGTTGCGCATGACGTAGCCGAAGCCGACGAGCAGCACGCCCAGGATGAGCAGCACGATCGGGGCGCCCTTGTAGCTGGCCAGCAGCATGGTCAGGGTGAGGATGGCGGCGCCGATCGCGACCAGCTTCAGCAGGAACAGCTTGGCGGGCGGGACGTCCAGCGCGAACTCCTGCTGCCGCTTGCGGTCCCGGACCTCCTGGAAGATCACGAAGGCGATCATCGCGAGGCCCAGCAGCAGCGTGAGGTTGTGGTAGTTCGTCTCCGGGCCGACCTCGGGCAGGAAGCCGTTGGCGACCTTCTGCAGGCCCTCCGGGAACGGGCCGAGGGTCTGGCCCTCCAGGAAGATCTCCGTCAGTCCGCGGAAGATCAGCATGCCCGCGAGGGTCACGATGAACGACGGTATGCCGCCGTAGGCGATGAAGAACCCCTGGATGGCACCCGCGATGGCGCCCACGGCCAGGCACAGCAGCACCGCGAGCACCCACGGTATGTCGTGTTTGACCATGAACACGGCGGCCATCGAGCCGACGAACGCCGTCAGCGAGCCGACCGACAGGTCGATGTGGCCCGCGATGATGACCAGCATCATGCCGATCGCGAGGATCAGGATGTAGCTGTTCTGCAGCACCAGGTTGGAGACGTTGCGCGGCAGCAGCAGGTCGCCGTCGGTCCACACGGCGAACAGGACCACGATCAGGCCGAGCGCGATCAGCATGCCGTACTGCCGCATGTTGCGGCGCATGCCCTCCAGCACCAGCGCCAGCAGTCCGTCGCCGGCGCCCGCCCCCGGCTTGCCGGCCGGCGCGGGGGCCGGCGTCTTGGCGGTCACGTCCGTGCTCATCGGGTTACCTCTTTGTCCTTCGTCATCTGACGCATCAGCGATTCCTGGGAGGCCTCGGCCCGCGAGAACTCACCCGTCAGCCGGCCTGCGGCCATCGTGTAGATGCGATCGCACATACCGAGCAGCTCGGGCAGCTCGGAGGAGATGAAGACGACCGCCTTGCCCTGGGCGGCCAGCTGGTCGATGACCGTGTAGATCTCGTACTTGGCGCCGACGTCGATCCCGCGCGTCGGCTCGTCCAGGATCAGCACGTCCGGACCCGAGAAGATCCACTTGCTGAGGACGACCTTCTGCTGGTTGCCGCCGGACAGCTTGCCCACCGGCTCGAAGACGGTCGGCGCCTTGATGTTCATGGACTTGCGGAAGCCCTCGGCGACCTGCCGCTCCTCGTGCTCGTCGACCACACCGCGCCGGGCGACCTTGCCCAGGGCGCTCAGCGAGATGTTCCGGTTGATGGTGTCGATGAGGTTCAGGCCGTAGTGCTTGCGGTCCTCGGTGACGTAGGCGATGCCGTGCCTGACCGCCTCGGGGACGGACTTGGTGCGGATCTCCTTGCCGTCCTTGAGGACCGTGCCGCCCGCGTACCGGCCGTACGTCCGCCCGAAGACGCTCATCGCGAGCTCGGTGCGGCCGGCGCCCATCAGGCCCGCGATACCGACAATCTCGCCGCGGCGCACGTGCAGCGACACGTCGTCGCACACCTTGCGCTGCTGGTCGATGGGGTGGTGCACGGTCCAGCCCCGGATCTCCAGGGCGGGGGCCGCGCCCTCCTCGGGCTCGTGCGGAGTCCGCTCCGGGAAGCGGTGCTCCAGGTCGCGGCCGACCATGCCGCTGATGATCCGGTCCTCGGTGGTCTCCGGCGCCTTCACGTCGAGGGTCTCGATGGTCTGGCCGTCGCGCAGGATCGTCACCGAGTCGGCGACCTTGCGGATCTCGTTGAGCTTGTGGGAGATGATGATCGAGGTGATGCCCTGCTTCTTCAACTCCAGGATGAGATCCAGGAGTTTGCCGCTGTCCTCGTCGTTCAGGGCGGCGGTCGGCTCGTCCAGGATGAGCAGCTTCACCTTCTTGGACAGCGCCTTGGCGATCTCCACGAGCTGCTGCTTGCCCACGCCGATGTCGGCGACGCGGGTGTCCGGGTGGTCGGACAGGCCGACCCGGCGCAGCAGTTCGGTGGCGTGCCGCAGGGTCTCGGTCCAGCTGATGATCCCCCGGGTGGCGTGCTCGTTGCCGAGGAAGATGTTCTCCGCGAGGGAGAGGTAGGGCACCAGGGCCAGCTCCTGGTGGATGATGACGATGCCGCGCTCTTCGCTGGCCCGGATGTCCTTGAACCGGCAGACCTCACCCTCGAAGAGGATGTCCCCCTCGTAGGTGCCGTGCGGGTGGACGCCGGAGAGGACCTTCATCAGGGTCGACTTGCCGGCGCCGTTCTCCCCGCAGATGGCGTGGACCTCGCCCTGCCGGACGGTCAGCGTGACGTCCGACAGCGCTTTGACGCCGGGAAAGGTCTTGACGATCGAGCGCATTTCCAGGACGGGTCCCGCCATGGTCGTGCCTTCCAATCAAGTGGTGAATCGTCGGTCGGGGCGGGGACTACTTGAGGTCGCTCTCCTTGATGTAGCCGGAGTCGACGACGACCTTCTGGTAGTTCTCCTTGTCCACCGCCACCGGGTCGAGCAGGTACGCCGGGACGACCTTGGCACCGTTGTCATAGGTCTTGGTGTCGTTGACCTCGGGCTTCTTGTCCTTCAGCAGCGCGTCGACCATGTTCGAGGAGACCTTCGCGAGCTCGCGGGTGTCCTTGTAGACGGTCATGGACTGCTGGTCGGCGATGATCGACTTCACCGAGGCGACCTCGGCGTCCTGGCCCGTGACGATCGGCAGCGGCTTGCTCTTGGAGCCGTAGTCGTCGGACTTCAGCGCCGACAGGATGCCGATGGAGATGCCGTCGTAGGGGGAGAGGACGGCGTCGACGCGCTCGCTCTTGTAGGCCGAGGTCAGGATGTCGTCCATGCGCTTCTGGGCGGTGCCGCCGTCCCAGCGCAGGGTGGTGACCTGGTTGAGCTTGGTCTGGCCGGAGCGGACGACGAGCTGCTTCTTGTCGATGTAGGGCTGCAGGACGTTCATCGCGCCCTGGAAGAAGTAGCGGGTGTTGTTGTCGTCGTTGGAGCCGGCGAACAGCTCGATGTTGAACGGGCCCTTCTTCGAGCCGTCCTTCAGGCCGAGCTTCTCGACGATGTAGGAGCCCTGGAGCTCGCCGACCTTCTCGTTGTCGAACGAGGCGTAGTAGTCGACGTTCTCCGTGCCGAGGATCAGACGGTCGTAGGAGATGACCGGGATGTCGGCGTCCTTGGCCTGCTGGAGCACGTTGTTCATCGACTTGTTGTCGATCGCGGCGACGATCAGCGCCTTGACGCCCTGCGTGATCAGGTTCTCGACCTGCGAGACCTGCTGGTCCGGGTCGTCCTCGCCGTAGACCAGCTTGGTCTTGTACCCCTTGGACTCCAGGTCCCTCTTGACGTTGTTGCCGTCGGCGATCCAGCGCTCGGAGGACTTGGTCGGCATCGCGATGCCGATGGTGGCTCCCTTGGCGTCCCCGCCTGACTCCTCGCTGCCGCCCTCGCTGTTCTGGCCGCAGGCGGACAGGGTGAGGGCGAGGGAGGCGGCCGTGGCTATGCCGGCGAGTGCGGCTCTGCGGTTGCGCATGATGATCATCCTTGATCTGAGGCCCAGAAGAGTTGTGTGGGATTGTGGTCGGCTGTGTCTTCTTTTGTAAGACGAGTAGCCGGAACGTTATGACGAAATGTCGAACCGGCGCAGATCGCCCGGCAGCCGGGACCCGAGCGGCGCCATGTCGCCGTCCGCGCCGTGGCGCGCCAGAAGGTCCAGGGCGAGCCGGCCGCGCCGCACGCGCTCCTTGGCGGTGGCCAGGGTCAGCTCGCGCATGTGGTGCCCGTAGGGGTAGATCCCGGGCGCCTTCGACAGGCCGAACTTCAGGTAGAGCGGTGCGCCGCGCCGGATCAGCTCGGCGACCTCGTACATCCGGACGTAGCCGCCGAGATCGTCGGGGGCCTCGATGTACATGTCCATGGGGGCGCCGGAGACCCGGCGGATCTCGGTGAGGTGATCGAGCGTCAGGTCGCTCGGCACGTTGACCGAGTCGGCGCCGAGACGCTCGTAGACCGCGTACGCCGCCGGGTTGACCGGGCCGATGAGCGCGCTCACCTTGAGCGTGGTGTCGGCCGGGATGACGCCGGCCACGCGCGCCCGGTGCAGTGTCCACAGCACGCCCTCGTCGGCGACGAGGAGGCACTTCACGCCCAGCTCCGTGGCCCGCACGGCGTCTTCGACGCAGCCGGCGACCGCGTCGTGGCCCCGGGCGCGCAGTCCGGCCCCCCGCGAGTCGGTGCGGGTGGACCCGCCGATGTCCCAGGTGCCGCGCGGCCCGGTGAACAGGCAGAGCTCGATGTCGCGTTCGGCCGTCGCCTCGACCATCTCGGTGATCTCGGCGTCGGTCAGCATCCACACGCCGCTGCCCTGGCTGATCCGGTGGATCGGCACGTCCAGCCGCGAGGCCTCCTTGAGCACCACGGCCAGCGCCTCGGGCCCCTCGCACGAGGGGATCTCGGTGCGCCAGCGGCCGCCGCCGGGGAAGGAGTGCGGCGAGGCGTCGGCGGGGTCGAGGGCGGGCGCGTTCAGGCCCAGCGCGGTGAGCGCCTGCTCACCGGGCCTGCGGGCGGCCGTGACGGAAGCGTCGGTCACAGGAATGTCCTTCTGGTTCGATATTTCGGACGAGGTTCGCGGCTCTGGGTACGGTGAGGCTGGGTGTACGCCGGTACGGGGGCCGTCAGGTCGCCCCCGTACCGGCGTACGGCTAGGGGCGGAGCAGCACCTTGCCCACCTTCGGATCACCGGCGCCCACCAGCTCTATGGCCTGCGGGAACCCGGTGAGCGGCAGCTCGTGCGTCACCAGCGGCAGCGGGTCGAGCAGCCCGGCGGCGAACACCCGCACCGTGTGCGCCCAGGCGTCCGGCGCGGCCCCGAAGACGGTGTGCACCTCCAGCTGCTTGACGACCAGGTCCGTCGGGTCGAGCCCGTCGGCACCCGGTGCCGGGATGCCGGTCAGGACCAGCCGGCCGCCCCGCCGCAGCAGGCCGGCGGAGATCCGCGCGGCGTCGGCGGACCCGGCCGTCTCGATCACCACGTCGACGTCGTCGGGGAGTTCCTGGTCCTTCGTCCGGAAGTCCGTCGCGCCGAACTGCCGCGACAGCGCCTCACGGTCCCGGCGGGTGCCGACCACCAGCAGCCCGGCCGGCGAGGTGGCCTTCAGGAACTGCACGGCGAACATGCCGAGCGTCCCGGTGCCGACCACGGCGACCTTCTCGCCCGGCCGCGCGTCCGCCTTCAGCGCGGCGGCCGCGATGCAGGCGGCGGGCTCCAGGAGCGCCGCGGCCGTGAGGTCGCAGCCGTCCGGCAGGACGTGCAGCAGGCGCGCCGGCAGCGTCAGCGTCGAGGCCATGGCGCCGGGCTGGGTGAACCCGGTCTCCTCGTAGCCCGCCGTGCACAGGGTCGTCTCGCCCGCGTGGCAGCGGTCGCAGACCTGGCAGTTGCGGAAGCCCTCACCGACGACCTTGCGGCCGACGAGGGACCCGGGGACACCGGCCCCCACGGCCTCGACCGTCCCGGACCACTCGTGGCCCGGGGTGAGCGGGTAACGCACGTACCCCTCGGGGCGGTTGCCCTGGTACACCTCGCGGTCGCTGCCGCAGATGCCGGAGGCGTGGACGCGCACCAGGGCCTCGCCGGCCCCCGGCTGCCGGGGCTCGTGCGGGACGAGCCGGTGCTCGCCCGGCGCGTCGATGACTACCGCGGTGCTCACGTGGCTCCTCCGGGTTTCGAAGGTTTCGGCGGCCGGTTCCGGGTTTCCGGGGACGGGAGGCTCACTGCGTGCCCTTGGGCTTGCGCTGCTCCCAGCCCTCCGCCCAGAGGTCGAAACGGGCCTGCTGCTGGGGGAACTCGGCGGCGGCGTCGACGTCCAGCTCCACGCCCAGACCGGGGGCGTCGGAGAGGTGGAAGCAGCCGTCCTCCGGGTTCACCTGCGGGGCGCCCTTGACGACCTTCTTGATCTCCGCGTCCGCGAAGTCGTTGAAGTGCTCAAGGATCTTGAAGTTCGGGGAGGTGAAGCCGACCTGGAGGGAGGCCGCGGTCAGCACCGAGCCGCCCACGTTGTGGGGAGCCACCAGCATGTAGTGGGTCTCCGCCGTCGCCGCCAGCTTCCTGGTCTCCCAGATTCCACCGATATGGCCGACGTCCGGCTGGATGATGTCGACGGCCTGGCTCTCGAACAGCTCCCGGAACTCGATCCGGTCGTGGATGCGCTCACCGGTGGCGACCGGCATGTCCACCTTGGCGGCGACCTTCTCCAGCGCCTTGAGGTTCTCCGGCGGGACCGGCTCCTCCAGCCACGCCGGGTGGAACGGCGCCAGCTCCTTGGCCAGGCGGACCGCCGTGGCCGGGGAGAAGCGGCCGTGCATCTCCAGCATCAGCTCGGCCTCGGGGCCGATGGCGTCCCGGACCGCCTCGATCAGGGAGACGGCGTACAGGGTCTGCTGGTGGTCCAGCTCGAAGTGGCCGGTGCCGAAGGGGTCGATCTTGAGCGCCCGGTAGCCGCGCTCCATCACGCCCTGGGCGGCCTTGTGGTACGCCTCCGGGGTGCGCTCGGTGGTGTACCAGCCGTTGGCGTACGCCTTGACCTTGTCGGTGACCTTGCCGCCCAGCAGCTGCCAGACGGGGACGCCCAGGGCCTTGCCCTTGATGTCCCAGCAGGCCATCTCCACCACGGCGATCCCGGACATCACGATCTCGCCCGCACGGCCGTAGTCGCCGTACTTCATCCGCTTGACCAGGTCCTCGACGGCGAACGGGTCCGAGCCGAGAATGTGGTTGGCCTCGGCCTCCCTGAGGTATCCGAGGAGAGCGTCGGTGTGTCCCAGCATCCGGGTCTCGCCGACTCCGGTGATCCCCTCGTCGGTGTGCACCTGGACGTATGTCAGGTTGCGCCACGGCGTCCCGACCACGTGTGTGCTGATTCCGGTGATGCGCACGGCGGTTGTCCCTCGCAGCTTCGTCGGCTCGGTTCTGTGTTGTTTGTTCGGTGCGACGTGTTCGATATTTCGTCACACGTTCGAAATGCTGGCGTGACAGTAAGGATCGGGCGGCGGGGGTGTCAATGGGTCGCGCACATAACGGTTTCGACAGTTTCGAAACCTCGGGTGAGGGGGGTCGTGGCGGGTCCCTACAGAACCTTCACAGCTGGATCTAGGAACGTGACCTGAGCGGAACTTAACCTTCCCGCGTCATGGACTACTGCGACCCGTGCCGACGGCACCTCAACGGCGCGCTGGCCTGCCCCGGGTGCGGCACCTCAGCGGAATCGCTGCGCTGGCGTGAGCCGGGCGGTGGCGCGGAGTACGGCGGGGCCGGTGAATCCGGTGTGTCCGGTGAATGCGGTGTGTCCGGTGACTCCCGCGAGTACGGCGCCTATGACGAGCGCGGCACGTACGGGGAGCAGGGCGCTCACGACGAGCGCGATGACTTCGACGAGCCTGATGACCACGACGACGCCGGTGAGGACGACGCGCCCTCGGGGCGGGCCGCGCGGCGTCGTGGGCGCCGCTCCGCGGGCGACGGTCCCGGCGGGGCGAGCCGGCGCGACCGGAAGGCCGCCGCGCACCGCCGGCGGCGGCGCCGGACCCTGTTCGTCGCGGCGGGGTTCGTCCTGGCGGCGGGCGGGTTGAGCCTCGCGGAACTCGGCATGGACGCACCGAGGTCGGCTCCGAAGCCGGCCACGGCCGGAGGCGAGTCGGTGGACGGCGACGCCTCGGCGGAGGCGGAGGGCGTCGCCGGAGGTTCGGCGGAGCAAGCCCGCGCCCGGCGTTCGTCCAAGTCCCCGTCGCCTTCCGTTTCTGAGTCTCCGTCCGCTTCCGGATCCCCCGAGGACGAGGCGTCGGAGTCCCCCGAGGGCGACGAGCCGGCGAAGGGCACCGAACCGGCCACCGGCGGGGGAGTCACGAGCCGTCCCCCCGCTGCGTCCACGACCGCCCCTCCGGCTCCGGATCCCGGTCCCACGGCGGGTCCGACCACCTCGGTCCCCACGCCGGAACCCGAGCCTTCGGAGACCTGCAATCGCTTCCTGTGGTGGTGCACCTAGCGTTCGCTCGGCCTGGTGAGTGGGGTGGGGCGTGCCTGTGGCGGCCTGCGGCGGCTTCGGCGGGGGCGCGCGTGGCACCTTCCGGCGGGGTGCGGGTCGGGGCCGTACTGGCGCGGGCTGCGCGAGCGCCAGTGCCGCGCCGGGGGCCGTCCCCGGAACGGCGCGATGGGGCCGCGCGCCGGCTGACTGTCCATCGACGCGCCGGCTGACTGTCCGTCGACGCGCCGGCCGCTGCGGGCGGACACCCCCGGCATGTCCCCTCCCGCGCGTGCGCGGCTGCCCGTCAGCGCTGCTCGGGGCCCAGCATCCCCCGGAGCGCGTCCCGCAGGGCCACCCGCTCGGCCTCCGACAGTCCCGCCAGCGGTTCGCGCGCGAAGCGCAGTGACTCGCGCAGGCTCCGGGCCACCCGGCGTCCCTCCGCCGTGGCCGCCGCCACCTTCACCCTGCGGTCCGAGGGGGAGGGCTGGCGCTCCACCAGTCCCCGGGCCTCCAGCCGGTCCACGATGCCCGTGACGTTGGACGGCTCGCACTTCAGCCGCTGGGCCAGCCTCCGCATGGGCAGCGGCTCCAGGCACAGCAGGCTCAGGAGGCGGGCCTGCGCTCCGGTCAGGGCGTGTTCCGCCGCCGCCTCCTCGTAGTCCTCGTGGAAACGCGCCACCACTTCGCCGATCAGTTCGACGACCTCGAGGGTCAGGGGATCGGGGCGGCGGGAGGTCGGTGTGGTGGAGGCCATGCCGTCGAGGGTACCCGGTTATTTGACAACCTGAAATTTCCAGGAGCATGGTGTTTCAGGTACTGAAATATTCGTTCCGACATCACGGAGGTCTGGCACACCATGACCGACACCCTTCCCGCCGTCAGCCGCGAGTGGCACCTCCTGAGCCGGCCGGTCGGCTGGCCGAAGCCCGAGGACTTCGCCCTGGTCGAGGCGGAGGTCCCGCAGCCGGGTGAGGGGCAGGTCCTCGTCCGGAACCTCTACCTGTCCGTGGACCCGTACATGCGCGGCCGCATGAGTGACGCCAAGTCCTACGTCGCCCCCTTCGAGCTGGGCAAGGTCATGCAGGGCGGGGCCGTCGGCGAGGTCGTCGCCTCCAACGTGGAGGGGCTGGCCGTCGGGGACCACGTGCTGCACTTCCTCGGCTGGCGCGAGTACGCCGTCGTCGCCGGGAAGAACGCCGTCAAGGTGGATGCCTCGGCCGCGCCGCTGTCGACGTACCTAGGTGTCCTGGGCATGACCGGCCTCACCGCCTACGCGGGTCTGCTGCGCACCGCCGCCTTCAAGGAGGGCGACTCCGTCTTCGTGTCCGGTGCCGCCGGTGCCGTGGGCGGTCAGGTCGGGCAGATCGCCAGGCTGAAGGGGGCCTCGCGGGTCATCGGGTCCGCCGGGTCGGACGAGAAGGTCAAGCTCCTGGTCGAGGAGTACGGCTTCGACGCCGCCTTCAACTACAAGGACGGGCCGGTCGGCCGGCAGCTGCGCGCCGCCGCTCCCGACGGGATCGACGTCTACTTCGACAACGTCGGCGGCGACCACCTGGAGGCCGCCATCGGCTCCCTGAACGAGGGCGGCCGGATCGCCGTCTGCGGCATGATCTCCGTCTACAACAACACCGAGCCCGCCCCCGGCCCGAAGAACCTCGCCCGTCTCATCCAGACCCGCGGCCGGATCGAGGGCTTCCTGGTCGGGGACCACTACGACCTGCAGCCGCAGTTCGTCCAGGAGGTCGCCCCCTGGGTCGCCTCCGGCGAGCTGAAGTACCGGGAGACCGTCGTCGAGGGCATCGAGAACAACCTCGAGGCGTTCCTGGGCGTGCTGCGCGGCGACAACACCGGGAAGATGATCGTCAAGCTCTGACTGTGCTGCCGTTCCGGCATGCGGTAGTTTCTTTCCGAATCCGTCCCGGCCCGGGCGCGAGCCGCGGCGGCGACCGAAGGAACACAACCGCATGCCGATCCAGCAGTCCGACGTCCTGTACACCGCCGTGGCCACCGCAGAGAACGGGCGCGACGGCCGGGTGGCCACCGACGACGGCAGGCTCGACGTCGTCGTCAGCCCGCCGAAGGAGATGGGCGGGAGCGGTGCCGGCACCAACCCCGAGCAGCTCTTCGCCGCCGGGTACAGCGCCTGCTTCCAGGGCGCGCTCGGTGTCGTGGCCCGTCAGGAGGGCGCCGACCTCACCGGCTCGACCGTGACCGCGCGGGTGGGTCTCGGCAAGAACGGGGACGGGTTCGGGATCATCGTCGAGATCTCGGCCGAGATCCCCGGGGCCGACCCGGCCACCGCCCGGTCGCTGATCGAGAGGGCCCACGAGGTGTGCCCGTACTCGAAGGCGACGCGCGGGAACATCACCGTGACGCTGGTCTGACGGCCGTCGTCGCGCACGCGGAGGCCGCAGCCCGGACGCGGGGTGCGGCCTCCGCCCGGTCAGAGCGCGAGTGCCGCCCGGTGCACCGCCCGCGCCAGGCGGTCGTTCTCCGGGGCCGCGCCGCCCGGGAAGGCGAAACGGCGGCGCGTGTAGCCGTAGGCGAGGCCGCTGCGCGGGTCGGCGAACGCCTGGGAGCCGCTCGCGCCGCTGTGCCCGATGGTCCCGGCGCCGAGGAACGGGTGCCACGTGTCAGCCGTCGTCTGGAAGCCCAGGCCGAACGACTTGTGGGCGCGGGCCACCAGGTCGTAGCCCACCGAGTGGAACTGCCCGAACTCCGCGACCGTGTCCGGCTTCAGCAGCGCCCCCCGGTCGCCGGTCCCGCTGATCGCCGCCGCGTACATCCCGGCCAGGCCCCGCGCGGACGCGACCCCGCCCACCGACGCCGGGCCCTTCGCCCGGACCAGCGGCATGTTGGGGAGCGCGGCCAGGTCCGTCGGTTCCGGGGCGTTGCGGTTGAAGGCGATCGAGGACAGCGTGTGCGGCCCCGTGGGCAGGGCGTCCAGCAGGGCCTGCTGCTTCGGGGTCGGGGCCATCGGCCGGGTCGTGCGGAAACGCGGCTCCTGCGGCGCGGGCAGGCCCAGGTGGAAGTCCAGGCCGTGGGGCGTCCTGATCCGCTCCTGGTAGACCTCCTGCAGCGTGCGGCCCGTGGCGCGGCGTACGACCTCGCCGACCAGGGCACCGCTGACCAGCGCGTGGTAGCCGAACGCCGTGCCCGGCCGCCAGAACGGCCGCTGGTCGGCGAGGCGTTCGGCGAGCAGCCGGTCGTCGGCCAGCTCCGCGAGGGTGAAGCCGGAGTCCGTGCCGACCACACCCGCCCGGTGCGCGAGCAGGTCGCGCAGGGTCAGGGTGCCCTTGCCCTCGGCCGCGAACTCCGGCCAGTAGTACGTCACCTTGCGGTCCAGTTCCAGCGTGCCGTCCTGCACCAGGAGGGCCACGACCAGGTACGCGGCGCCCTTGGTGGACGAGAACACGCCGTACAGGGCGTCCGCTTCGGTGCCCGCCCACAGGTCGACGACCCTGCGGCCGTGGACGTAGGCGCACAGCTGGCCCTCGTAGTCCGGGCGCTCCCCGGCGACGAACGCGGCGAACTCCTCACGCACCCCTTCGAAGCCGTCGGCCACCGTGCCGTGGATCTCCTGCGTCATCCGATCTCCTCTGCCGAACCGCTGCGTGCCACTGTGAACCATGCCCTCGCCACCTGCGCGGATTCCCCTTCGGGGTGGTCCCGGAAGAGTGGTTCGGTGCCGGGGGACGCGTGCGCCCGGAGCGGCCGCACGCGTCCCTCCTCCGCCGCTTCCTGAGATCGGTACGGCGAGCCGGGCCGGTTCGACTCAACGGCGGCAGCGGGCCGCGGGCCGCGCCTGACCTGGGCGGGCTGTGACAGCGGTGTGACCGGAGCGCGTCAAGAGCGCGACAGCGGCCCGGATAGGGTCGTCCCATGCGCGATCTACGGACGGGTTTCCGGTACCTCCTGAAGGGCCAGCGATGGGTGGCCCGGCACGGCAAGAGCTACGGCTTCGGGCTGCTCCCCGGTCTGATCACCCTCGTGCTGTACGGGGCGGCGCTGGTCGCGCTGGCGCTGTGGGGCGAGGACGCCGTGGCCTGGGCGACCCCGTTCGCCGACGACTGGTCAAGCCCCTGGAGCGGTCTGTTCCGCGGCTTCCTGACCGCCGTGCTGTTCGCCCTCTGCCTGCTCCTCGCGGTCGTGACGTTCACCGCGGTGACCCTGCTGATCGGGCAGCCCTTCTACGAGAACCTCTCCGAGAGGGTCGACCGGGACGTCTCCCCGGACGGGCACGCCCCCGAGTCGGGGCTGCCGCTGTGGCGGGACCTGTGGATCTCCGCCCGCGACAGCCTCCGGATCGTGGTGCGGGCCGCGCTGTGGGGTCTGCTGCTGTTCGCCTGCGGGTTCATCCCGGTGGTCGGCCAGACGGCCGTCCCGGTGCTCGGGTTCTTCGTCACCGGCTTCTTCCTCACCGAGGAACTGACCGCCGTGGCCCTGCAGCGCCGCAGCGTCGAACTGCGCGACCGGCTCACCCTGCTGCGCTCCCGCAGGATGCTGGTCTGGGGCTTCGGCACGCCCCTGGCCGTGGCGTTCCTGGTGCCGTTCGTCGCGGTGTTCCTGATGCCGGGCGCGGTCGCCGGCGCCACCCTCATGGCGCGCGAACTCCGCGGCGAGGAGATCGTCGAGGGCGGCGCCAAGCACGGCGACCAGGCCGCTACGACCCTTCCGCAGCCACCGTCAGGATCCTCTTCACCTGCGCGATGATGTCCAGCCGGTTGCGCGTGAACTCCGGGTCGGTCACCTCGGTGGTGTTCCCGGCGCCGAACTGCAGCACCGGCGTGTGCACATGCCCGCCCGGCAGCGTGCCGCCCAGCCCCAGCCGGTCGCGCAGCAGGGTCGCCCGGTAGGCGATCTCGTTGGAGAGGTAGTCCCCGCCGCCGCCCGCCCGGGCGGCCGATCCGGGAGTGGGCCCGTCGGGGCGTACGACGGGCTCGGTGCCGCCCGCCGGGATCTCGGTCACGGCGGTGTTGTCGTACACCGGGAAGCGCCCGGTCTGCGCGGCGGCGATCGCCCGGTGGGGCAGGGTGGTCGTCGTCCACTGCGGCTGCGAGGCGGGGTCCGTGACGGGGATCGTGCCCGTCCGGCCCGTGTTCTCGTTGTCCCCGAACCCGCCCCGCCAGGCCCCGTTGGTCCGCTCGACGTCGAACCTGCCGACCCGGCCCTGACTCACGGTCGTGAACAGGTCCACCCTCGTCAGGTACGGCCGCAGCGCCCGCTCCACCGTGCCGTCCGTGAAGTCCCGCCAGCGCACCGGGAACACGGCCGTCTCGATCCGGGCCGGTCCGTCCGCCGTCTCGACGACCGTGCCGTCGAGGGCGAGCGCGGTGGCACCGGACGGGTTGGAGATCCGGATGTCCCGGTCCAGCGTGAACGGGTCGAAGCCGGTCAGCAGGATCCGCTTCAGGCCCTTGCCCTCCGGGTCGGCGGTCCCCGCGCTCGGCTGGGGCCGGGCGGGGAAGCGGATCGAGGTCTGGCCGCGCGAGGTGCGCTCCAACTCGTCCAGCAGAGCGGCCCGCTGCCCGTCCGCGAGAGCGAACTCCGGCTCCCAGGTGCGCACGTCGCGCGTCATCGCCAGCCGCGCCCAGTACAGCGGCCGGTCGTCGTCCCGGCTGAGGTCGCCACCGGCCGGTCCGCGCCCCTGTGCCCGGTCCACGGCCCGCCGCCACAGCGCGCCGCCCTCCCGGGCGACGGCCCGGCGCGCCTCCCCGTAGGAGCGGGCCCCCTCCAGGGCCCGTGCCAACCGCGGGGCCAGGGTGTCGAATCCGGAGCGGCGCAGGATCTCCCGCGGCACGGCCCGGTCGAGCCGCTGTTCCTCGACGGTGGGCGAGGGGGCCGTCCCGGCGGCGCTCGCGGCCGGGGTGGGGGTGAGCCCGGTCAGCAGGGCGAGGCCGAGGACGCCGAGGCGAACGCGTATGAGGTTCACGGAGGTTCAGGCCTTCCGTCACGGTGGGGCGTGGTGCGGACGGCCGAAGTATCGCGTGACGGAAGGGGGCCACGCCATGGGGGGATCAGGCGGGGATCCTCGCCGTCGCCGCCCGCGTCGCGTCGAGGAAGGCCGCGGCCGGGGCGTCAGGGACCGCCCCGCACGGCCGCCGCGTACACCGCCCGGGCCGGGCCGCCCTCGTCGCGCACCCGCAGCAGCCGGAAACGCCGGGGCGTACGGCCCCGGCGGCCCGGCGCCGGCACCGGCGTCACGCCGAGCCCGGCGGCGCCGTAGCCCTGCTCGGCGACCCGCCGGCTCAGTCGCCCCGCTCCCCGAGCAGGGTCAGGAAGTCCCGGAACGCCGCCACCATGTCCACCGACTCCGGGTCCAGCAGCCACTGGTACTGCAGACCGTCCAGGATCGCCACCAGCAGGGGGGCCGCCCGCTCGGGGGTGAGGCCGCTCGGCAGGCGGTCGCCGTACTCGGCGCGCAGCACCCCGGCCATCCCGGCGCGGACCCCGGTGTAGCGCTCGGTGAAGTAGGCACGGGCCGGATGCCCCTCCGTGACGCTCTCGCCGAGCAGGGCCGAGAAGGTCTGGATGATGGCGGGGCGCATCGCGTTGTACTCGACCAGCGCGGCCAGCAGGTCCAGGCGCAGCCGGCCCGCCGGCATCGCGTCCCAGCGGTCCCGCTCCTGGAGCACGGCCACCAGCAGCGCCTCCTTCGACGGGAAGTGGTGCAGCAGCCCCTGCTGGGTGAGTCCCACCCGCTCGGCGACGGCCGCGAGGCTCGCTCCCCGGTAGCCGCGCTCGGCGATCACCTCCAGGGCGGCCCGCACGATCTCCGCGCGCCGCTCCTCGCTCCTGGTCCTGGCCGTCATGGCGTCACCGTACGACATGCCGAACACCGCATCATCACGAGCGGGTAACGAAACCTACCGTGTCACAGGCGATCAGGGCACGATGGTGACATCCAGCGGCTTTCGACGTGGAGGTGCCGACGTGGCGGAGACAGCGGAGGAACGGCGCGAGGCGGTGGTCGAGGCGGCCCTCGGCGCCCTCGACCTGGACGCCAAGACGCGGCTGCTGGCCGGCCAGGACATGTGGAGCCTGCCCGCCCTGCCGGAGGCGGGACTGGCCTCGCTCGTCATGTCCGACGGCCCGATCGGCGTCCGCGGGGTGCACTGGAGCGCCGACGACCCGTCCGTCGCCCTGCCCTCCCCGACCGCCCTCGCCGCCACCTGGGACCCCGCCCTGGCCCACCGGGCCGGCGTGCTCCTCGCCCAGGAGGCCCGCCGCAAGGGCGTCCACCTCCTGCTCGCCCCCACCGTCAACCTGCACCGCTCGCCGCTGGGCGGCCGTCACTTCGAGGCCTACAGCGAGGACCCGTACCTCACCGGCCGCATCGGCACCGAGTACGTCCGCGGCGTGCAGTCCGGCGGCGTCGGCACCACCGTCAAGCACTTCGTCGCCAACGACGCCGAGACCGACCGCCTCACGGTGAACAACGTCGTCGGCGAACGCGCCCTGCGCGAGCTCTACCTGGCCCCCTTCGAGGCGATCGTCGAGAACGCCCACCCCTGGGGCATCATGACCGCCTACAACTCGGTCAACGGCCCCACCATGACCGAGCACCATCACCTGGTCGACGAAGTCCTGCGCGGCACATGGGGCTTCGACGGCGTCAACGTCTCCGACTGGACCGCCGCCCGCTCCACCCTCGGCGCCCTCACCGGCGGCCTCGACATCGCCATGCCCGGCCCGCGGACCGTCTACGACGAGGCCCTCGCCCGGGCCGTACGCGACGGCGAGGCCGACGAGGCGCTGGTCGACGAGGCCGCCCGCCGGGTGCTGCGCCTCGCCGCCCGGGTCGGCATCCTCCAGGGCGCCGAACCCGTCGTCACCGACCCGCCCCCGACCGTCGACGGCGCGGCGCTCGCCCGGGAGATCGCCCGCCGCTCCTTCGTCCTGGTCCGCAACGAGAACGGCGCGCTGCCGCTGAAGCCGGGCCGCGTCGCCCTGATCGGCGCCGCCGCCCGCGACGCCCGCGTGCTCGGCGGCGGCTCCGCCACGGTCTTCCCGGCCCGGACCGTCTCCCCGCTCGACGGCCTCACCGCCGCCCTGCCCGACGGCAGCCTCACCTTCGCGCTCGGCGCCGACCCGAACACCGAACTCCCGGTCGCCGAGCAGGGCTTCGAGCTGCGCGTCGTCTGCCGCGCCGCCGACGGCACCGTCCTCGGCACCCGCTCCGCCCCCGGCGGCCACATCCAGTGGACGGGCGCCGACCTCCCCGACGGCGTCACCCGCGGCGCCCTGCACAGCGTCGAACTGACCGGCACCTTCACCCCCCACGAGACCGGCACGCACACCTTCGGCTTCAAGGGCCTCGGCCCCTTCAGGCTGACCGTCGCGGGCACCACCCACTTCGACGGCGTCCAGCTCCCCGCGGAGGACGACGACCCCTTCGCGGCCTTCTCCGGCTCCCCGGTCCCGCACGCCCGGGTCGAACTCGCCGCGGGCGAACCGGTCGACGTCTCGCTCACGTACACCGTCCCGCCGCCCGACGACCACCCCATGAGCGGCGTCTTCTTCACCCTCGCCCACCAGGACCCGCAGCGCGACCCCGACGAGCTGATCGCCGAGGCCGCCGAGGCCGCCCGCGAAGCCGCGACGGCCGTGGTCGTGGTCGCCACCACCGAACGCGTCGAGTCCGAGGGCTTCGACCGCCGCGACCTGCGCCTGCCCGGCCGCCAGGACGACCTGGTCCGGGCCGTCGCCGCCGCCAACCCGAACACCGTGGTGGTCGTCAACGCCGGCTCCCCGGTGGAGCTGCCCTGGCGCGACGACGTGGCCGCCGTGCTGCTGTCCTGGTTCCCCGGCCAGGAGGGTGGCGCGGCCCTCGCGGACGTCCTCACCGGCGCCGAGGAGCCCGGCGGCCGCCTGCCCACCACCTGGGGCTCCCTGGCCGACGCCCCGGTCACCCGGGTCGTCCCGGAGAACGGCGAACTCGTCTACGAGGAAGGCGTGTTCATCGGCTACCGCGCCTGGGAGAAGCACGGCCGCACGCCCGCCTACCCCTTCGGGCACGGCCTCGGCTACACCGACTGGACCTACGAGTCGGTCGAGGTGGACGGGACGCCGGCCGGCACCACCGTGACGGTCCGCCTGCGCAACAGCGGCGACCGCCCCGGCCGCGAGGTCGTCCAGCTCTACCTGGCCCCCCGGGAGGCGGACCCCACCCGCCCGGCCCGCTGGCTGGCCGGCTTCGCGAGCGTCGGCGCCGCGCCCGGCGAGACGGCCGAGGCGGTCGTCGCACTGCCGCGCCGGGCCTTCGAGATCTGGGACGAGGAGACCGGCTCGTGGTCGTATGTGAAGGGTTCGTACGAGATCCAGGCCGGACGCTCGATCGCGGACCGCAGGATCACCGCGACGATTACCGTCTGATCCGGGACGCGTTCCCCACCGAGCAGCCCCGGCCCGGGACCTGACCCCGGGCCGGGGCTCGGCGGGGGGTCCTCACGGGCCTGCCAAGGGCTGTTCAACGGCCTTGCACGGGCCTTCAGCGGGCGGCGAACCCGTACACCGTCTCCGAGCGGAACACCTCACCCGGCCGCAGCACCGTCGTCGGGAACTCCGGCCGGTTCGGCGAGTCCGGGAAGTGCTGGGTCTCCAGCGCGACGCCCGCTCCCGGCGCGAACGGCTCGCCCAGGTGGTCGGCGGTGTACAGCTGCAGGCCCGGCTCGGTCGTCGCCACCGTCAGCACCCGCCCCGACGCCGGCTCGTGCAGCTCGGCGACCTCCACCGGCGCGTGCGTCACGCCCTTGTCGAGCGCGAAGTTGTGGTCGTAACCGGCACCGACCTTGCGCGCCCGCCGGAAGTCGAAGCGGGTTCCGCTGACATCGTCGAGGCGGCCGGACGGGATCAGGTCCGCGTCGGCCGGCGTGTACCGGGAGGCCGCCAGCCGCAGCTCATGGCCGCCCGCGTCACCGGAACCGGCCAGGTTGAAGTAGCTGTGGTTGGTCAGGTTCACCACGGTCGGCGCGCCCGTCACCGCCTCGTACGCGATCCGCAGCGCCCCGCACTCCAGCAGCGTGTACGTCGCCGAGACCGCCAGCCGCCCGGGGAAGCCCTCCTCCCCGTCCGGGCTGACCCGTGACAGCCGCACCCCGTGCTCCACCGGCTCCGCGTCCCACACCCGGCGGTCGAAGCCGCACGCCCCGCCGTGCAGCGAGTTCGGCCCGTTGTTCGGCTCCAGCGCGTACGTCCGCCCGTCCAGCGGGAAGCGGCCCTGGGAGATCCGGTTGGCGTAGCGCCCGATGAGGGCACCGAGATACGGCCCGGGGTGGGTGACGTACCCGTCCAGATCCGGGAAGCCCAGCACCACGTCCGCCGTCCGCCCCCACCGGTCCGGCACCTCCACGGACTGCACGATGCCGCCGTACGTCAGGACCCGCACCCGGACGCCCGCGCGCTCCAGGGTCCAGCGGTGCACCGGCGTGCCGTCGGAAAGTGTGCCGAAGAGTTCGTTCATGTGCGGAACTCTAGGTCAGGGGCTTCTCCGCGGTGACGGCGCGGTACGCGATCTCCGCCAGCCGGGCCTGCCCGTCCACGCTCGGGTGGAAGTAGTCCCAGCGGCTCAACTGGGCGACGCCGAAGCGGTAGTCGTACACCGCGCCTCCGTCGTGACGGCACCGCTCGTCCGCGGAGCAGACCTCCCGCAGGACCTTGTTGTAGTCCTCCACCCGCTGCCGCACGGTGTCCCGCCGCAGGGTGGCCTTGGAGTCCAGGGCGTCCGCGTCGCCCAGCATCGACGGGCAGATGCCCAGCTGCCAGACCTGCTTGCTGAGGGAGTTGTTCCGGCCCTGCGACCACAGCCGCTTCAGGTCCGGCACGCTCGCCACGAACACCTGGGTCTCGGGCAGCGCCTTGCGCAGGGAACGCAGGGCGTCCTGGAAGTCCGCGCGGAACTCCGAGACCGGCGTCATCGCCGACGGTGTCGCACGGCAGGCGTCGTTCGCCCCGATCATCACCGTCACCAACTGCGGCTTGCGCCGTACGGCCTGGGCGATCTGGCCGGGCAGGTCGGCCATCCGGGCCCCGGTCACGGCGTGGTTCCAGCTCCGCTCGGCCGCCTTCGCCCGGCCCAGCAGCCGCACCGCGAGCGAGTCGACCTCCGGGCTGGAGCCGGTCGCCCAGGACGCCTGCGGGCAGTCCGACAGCACGTCACAGGCGTCGAAGCCGCGTGTGATGGAATCGCCGACGGCCGCGACCGAATGCGGGCTGCGGTCCCACAGCGGCGTGGGCTTCGGGGACGGCTTGGCCGACTCCGGCGGGGCGGCGGCATCGCCCCCGACGGCATCGCACCCGGCCACACCCAGCACGGCCGCCGCGGCCACGGCGAGTACGCCCCGTGAGCGATGGCCCCGCTTCCGCATCCCTGCTCCGTCCCCTCGCCGCGTGCCGTGCCTGTATTGCCCAACCCATGACACCGCATGAGGGTTCCCGGCCGATCAGGTGCAACGGCTCACACCCGCACAAGCGTCCCCCTGGGTGAATGGCGGACCTTTCCCGACACCGGGACCGACCGTACGTCACACTCCTTGCGCCACCGCACGGTAGCCTCGCCATCAGCGTGACCCGCCCGGTCACCGCCGTTCCGCCCGTTCCAAGATGGTCCGCTCTGCCCGGAGGTTCCGGTGACGACTCGTGGAGTTCTGTACGTGCACTCCGCGCCGCGCGCGCTGTGCCCGCACGTCGAGTGGGCCGTCGCCGGGGTGCTCGGCACGCGCGTCAGCCTGGACTGGATCCGCCAGCCCGCCGCCCCGGGCACCTGGCGCTCGGAGTTCTCCTGGCAGGGCAAGCCCGGCGCGGCCTCCCAGCTCGCCTCCGCGCTGCGCGGCTGGCACCTGCTGCGCTTCGAGGTCACCGCGGAACCCTGCCCCACCGCCGAGGGCGAGCGCTACAGCTGCACCCCGGACCTGGGCATCTTCCACGCCGTCACCGGCATCCACGGCGACATCCTCATCCCCGAGGACCGGCTGCGCGCGGCGCTGCAGCGCAGCCAGCGCGGCGAGACCGACCTGGAGGCCGAACTCAACAAGCTCCTGGGCAAGCCCTGGGACGACGAGCTGGAGCCCTTCCGCCACGCGGGCGAGGGCGCCCCGGTGCGCTGGCTGCACCAGGTGGTCTAGGGGAACCGAAACCAGAACGGCGACGCCGAAACGGCGAGTGGCCCGGACTCACGAAAAGTCCGGGCCACTCGCCGTAAGGCAGGGTCACACCGTCCGGAACGCCAGCACCACGTTGTGCCCGCCGAAGCCGAACGAGTCGTTCAGCGCGGCGATACGGCCGTCGACGGGCAGCTTGCGCGCCTCGCCCCGGACCACGTCGGCGTTCGCCTCGGCCTCCGGGTCCAGGTTCTCCACGTTGATCGTCGGCGGCGCCAGGCGGTGGTACAGCGCGAGCACCGTCGCGACGGTCTCCACACCACCGGCACCACCGAGCAGGTGCCCGGTCATCGACTTCGTCGCGGACACCGCGAAGTGGTCGGTGTCGTCGCCGAACACCTTCCGCAGCGCCTTCAGTTCGGCGATGTCACCGGCCGGCGTCGACGTGGCGTGCGCGTTGACGTGCACGATCTCCGCCGGGTCCAGGTCGGTGCGCTCCAGCAGGTTCTGCAGGGCGTGCGAGATGCCGCGCCCCTCCGGCTCCGGCTGCACGATGTCGTGGCTGTCGGCGGAGATGCCCTGTCCGACCGCCTCGGCGTACACCCGGGCCCCGCGCTTGGCGGCGTGCTCGGCGGACTCCAGGACGACGACACCGGCGCCCTCACCGAGGACGAAGCCGTCGCGGGCGACGTCGTAGGGACGCGACGCGCCCTGCGGGTCGTCGTTGTTCTTGGACATCGCCATCATGTTGCCGAACGCGGCGATGGGCAGCGGGTGGATCGCCGCCTCGGTGCCGCCGGCGACGACGACGTCGGCGCGGCCGGTGCGGATCATCTCGATGGCGTAGCCGATGGCCTCGGCGCCCGAGGCGCAGGCGGAGACCGGCGTGTGGACGCCCGCGCGGGCCCCGACGGCCAGACCGACGTTGGCCGACGGGCTGTTCGGCATGAGCATGGGCACGGTGTGCGGGGAGACGCGGCGGACGCCCTTCTCCTTCAGCACGTCGTACTGGTCGAGGAGCGTCGTGACACCGCCGATACCGGAGGCGATGACCGCGCCCAGCCGGTCCGGGTCGACGTTCGGGTCCTCGCCGGCCTTCGCTTCGAAGCCGGCGTCCTTCCAGGCCTCCTGGGCCGCCACCAGCGCGAACTGCGCCGAACGGTCCAGTCGGCGGGCCTGCGGCCGCGGGATGACCTCGGTCGGCTCCACGGCGACCGGGGCCGCGATGCGGACCGCCTGTTCGGCGGCCCACTCCTGCTCCAGGGGCTTGACGCCGGACTTGCCGGCGATCAGGCCCTCCCAGGTAGAGGCTGCGTCGCCACCCAGCGGTGTGGTTGCGCCGATACCGGTGACGACCACGGTGCGATTGGTCGAGCTCACGGGAATTCTTTCTCCAACGGATACGAGGATTAAGCGGCGCCACCGCCGGGTGGCGGGGCAGTCAGCCCAAGGACGTGATCGGTCGATCAGCCCTGGTGCTTGAGGATGTAGTCGGTCGCGTCGCCGACGGTCTTGAGGTTCTTGACGTCCTCGTCGGGGATCTTGACGTCGAAGCGCTCCTCGGCGGCGACGACGACCTCGACCATGGACAGCGAGTCGACGTCCAGGTCGTCGGTGAAGGACTTGTCCAGCTGGACGTCCTCAACCGGGATGCCGGCGATCTCGTTCACGATCTCGGCGAGACCGGCGACGATCTCTTCCTGAGTGGCGGCCATGTTGGCGCTCCTTCGTAGATATCCAGAGGGTGTGGCAGGTGTTGCTCCCGTCCCGGACCGCATGATCCGGCACGGAGTGCCTAGGGGAGGGTAACGACAGTCGCGGCGTACACGAGACCCGCCCCGAAGCCGATGACGAGCGCGGTGTCGCCGCTCTTCGCCTCGCCGGTCGCCAGGAGCCGCTCCATCGCGAGCGGGATCGAGGCGGCCGAGGTGTTGCCGGTGGTGCGGATGTCACGGGCGACCGTGACGTGCTCCGGCAGTTTCAGCGTCTTCACCATCGAGTCGATGATCCGCACGTTGGCCTGGTGCGGGATGAAGACGTCCAGGTCGTCCACGCTGATCCCGGCCGCGTCCAGCGCCTGCTGGGCGACCTTCGCCATCTCGAACACGGCCCAGCGGAACACCGCCTGGCCTTCCTGGGTGATCGCGGGGAACTTCTCGACCGTCCCGTCGCGGTAGTCCGTCCACGCCACGGTCTGCTTGATGGTGTCGGACTTGTCGCCCTCGGAGCCCCACACGGTCGGGCCGATCGCGGGCTCCTGGGACGGGCCGACCACGACCGCGCCGGCGCCGTCGCCGAACAGGAAGGCCGTCGCGCGGTCCTCCAGGTCGGTCAGGTCGCTCAGCCGCTCGACGCCGATCACCAGGACGTACTCCGCCGAACCCTCGACGATCATGCCCTTGGCGAGGGTCAGGCCGTAGCCGAAGCCCGCGCAGCCCGCCGAGATGTCGAAGGCGGCGGCCTTGGCGGTGCCCAGCTTGTCGGCGATCTCGGTGGCCACGGCCGGCGTCTGCTTGAAGTGCGAGACCGTCGAGACGATCACGCCGCCGATCTGCTCGGCGGAGATGCCCGCGTCCGCGATGGCCTTGCCGGACGCCTCGATCGACATCGCGGCGACCGTCTCCTCGTCGGAGGCCCAGTGCCGCGTCTCGATGCCGGAGCGCGAGCGGATCCACTCGTCGGACGAGTCGATCGTCTCCAGGATCACCTCGTTGGGCACGACCCGGGTCGGGCGGTAGCCGCCCACGCCGAGGATCCGTGCGTACGGGGCGCCCTTGCTGGGCTTGATCTTCGCCATGCTCTCGGGCTCCTTCTCAGACACCGTGCTCGGCGATGAGCTCGCGCGCCGCGTCGAGGTCGGCGGGGGACTTCAGGGCCAGCGTCTTCACACCGGGCAGGGCCCGCTTGGCGAGGCCGGTGAGGGTGCCGCCGGGGCACACCTCGATCAGGGCCGTGACACCCAGTTGCTTGAAGGTCTCCATGCACAGCTCCCAGCGGACCGGGTTGGCGACCTGGCCGACCAGGCGGTCGAGCACCTCGGCGCCGGTGGCGACGACCTGCCCGTCCGCGTTGGAGACGTAGGGCAGGGCCGGGTCGCCGGGCGTCAGGGCCTCGGCGGCCTTGGCCAGCGTGTCGACCGCCGGGGCCATGTGGTGGGTGTGGAAGGCGCCGGCGACCTTCAGCGCGACGACCTTGCGCACGCCCTCGGGCTTGTCGGCCTCCAGCGCGGCGAGCTGCTCCTTGGTGCCGGCCGCGACGATCTGGCCCGCGCCGTTGATGTTCGCCGGGGTCAGGCCCAGCTTCGTCAGGTGCGGAATGGTCACTTCCGGGTCGCCGCCCAGCAGCGCGGCCATACCCGTCTCGGTGACGGCCGCGGCCTCGGCCATGGCACGCCCGCGGGTGCGGACCAGACGGAGGGCCTCCTCGTGCGGGAGCACCCCGGCCAGCGACGCGGCGGTGAACTCGCCGACGCTGTGACCGGCGATCGCGCCGACCTTGCGCGGAAGGTCCGCCGGGTCGGCGAACAGCAGGGACGCGGACGCCATGCCGGCCGCGACCAGCAGCGGCTGCGCCACCGCGGTGTCGCGGATCTCCTCCGCGTCTGCCTCGGTGCCGTAACGGATCAGGTCGAGCTCCACGGCGTCGGACCAGGCCTCGAGGGCACCGCGAACACCGGGGAAGTCGAGCCATTCAGTCAGGAAGCCGGGCGTCTGGGCGCCCTGGCCGGGAGCGACGAGTACGAGCACTCTCACACTCTCTCTTGGGGACGGGCACGGCCGCCCGTGGGGACAGGGACGAAGAACACGAGGGGGTTTTGTCGAGCTTCGACAAAACCTTAGGGCTGCAGATCTCCATCGACCAGACGCCCCAGGATCAGCGCGATCCGCAGCGTGAAGGCAGAGCGTACATCGGAGGGTGACCAACCGGTGACGTCAGTCACACGTCGAAGCCGGTAGCGGACGGTGTTGGGGTGGACGAACAGCATCCGGGCGGCGCCCTCCAGACTGCTCGCCTGTTCGAGGTAGACGCTGAGGGTCTCCAGGAGCGCGGCCCCGGCCTCTTCCAGCGGTCTGTAGATCTCCTCCACCAGTTGCTCACGGGCCGAGGGGTCACCGGCGATCGCGCGTTCCGGGAGCAGGTCGTCGGCCAGGACCGGGCGCGGGGCGTCCTGCCAGGCCGTGCACGCCTTCAGGCCCGCCGCGGCGGCCTGCGCGGACCGGGTCGCGGCCAGCAGGTCGGGCACGACCGGGCCCGCCACGACCGGCCCGGCCGCGTACGGGCCGATCAGCGACTTCGCGACGGCCAGCGGGTTGTCGCTGCCGCCCGCGATCACGACCAGCCGGTCGCCGAGCACCCCGGTGAGCACCTGGAGCTTGGCGTGCCGTGCCGCCCGCCGGATCGCCTCCACGGTCAGCTCGCTGTCCCCGTCGGGCGCCGTGCCGAGCACCACGCACACGTGCTCGGGGGAGTTCCACCCGAGGGCGGCGGCCCGCGACACGGCTCCCTCGTCGGCCTCGCCGCTCAGCACGGCGTTCACGACCAGCGACTCCAGACGGGCGTCCCAGGCACCGCGGGCCTCGGCGGCCTGCGCGTACACCTGGGCGGTGGCGAAGGCGATCTCGCGGGCGTAGACGAGCAGCGCCTCGCGCAGCAGTCCCTCGTCGCCCGGGGCCGCGACCTCGTCGATCGCGCTCTCCATGACCTCGATGGTGGTGCGCACCATCTCCACGGTCTGGCGCAGCGTGATCGCCCGGGTCAGCTCGCGCGGCGCGGTCCCGAACACGTCCGTCGAGATGGCCTGCGGGGCGTCCGGGCGCCGGAACCACTCGGTGAACGCGGCGATGCCCGCCTGCGCGACCAGACCGATCCAGGAACGGTTCTCCGGTGGCATGGCCCGGTACCAGGGCAGCGTCTCGTCCATCCGCGCGATGGCCTGCGCGGCGAGGGAGCCGGACGACTTCTCCAGCCGCTTCAGCGTGGCGGCATGGGCGCGGACGTCGTGTGCGGTGGCTGCGTTCTTGCTGGTTTCGGGTTCGGGCACGGGGACAAGACTGCCTTATCCGGACGGGAGGGTGCGCCGCCGGGTCTACGGTGGACCCCGTGATGGACATTCGGCGCGCTGATCAGCGCTATCGGGGCGGCGACGAGGCGGCCGGAATCGAGACCCGGCACGCGTTCTCCTTCGGGTCCCACTACGACCCGGACAACCTCCGCTTCGGCGCGGTGCTCGCCTGCAACGAGGAGACCCTGGCCCCGGGCGCCGGATTCGAGGAGCATCCGCACAGCCACACCGAGATCGTGACCTGGGTGGTGGAGGGCGAGCTGACCCATCGGGACTCCGCCGGGCACGAGTCGGTGGTGCGCCACGGCGACGTGCAGCGGCTCAGCTCCGGGAGCGGGGTGCGCCACGTGGAGCGCAACGACGGCCCGGAGCCCTTGACGTTCCTGCAGATGTGGCTGGCCCCGCTGCGCCCCGGCGGCGAGCCGTTCCACGAGGTCGTGCGCGGCATCGCCGACTCCACGCCCTACGCCGTCCCGGAGGCCGGCGCGATGCTGCACGTACGGCGGCTGGGCGCGGGGGAGCGGACGGCGGTGCCGGACGCGGCGTACGCCTATGTGCACGTCGTACGCGGTGAGGTACTGCTCGACGGACAGCGGCTGGCCGCCGGTGACGCGGCCCGGATCACCGGCGCCAGGGGCCTGCGGGCGGAGGGCGTGACCGGGGCCGAGCTGCTCATCTGGGAGATGGGCTAGTCAGCGCAGCTCCGCCAGGACGGCGTCCGTGAACGCCGGCCACGCCTCGATCGCCCAGGGGCCGAACGCCCGGTCCGTCAGCGCCACGCAGGCCGCGCCCGCGTCCGGGTCGATCCACAGGAACGTACCGGACTGCCCGAAATGCCCGAAGGTGCGGGGTGAGGACGAAGCGCCCGTCCAGTGCGGGGACTTGCCGTCGCGGATCTCGAAGCCGAGCCCCCAGTCGTTGGGGTTCTGGTGCCCGTACCCCGGCAGCACGCCCTTGCTGCCCGGGTACTGCACGCTCATCGCCCCGGCGACCGTACGGGGGTCCAGCAGCCGCGGGGCCTGCACCTCGGCGGCGAACCGCAGCAGGTCCTCCACCGTCGACACCGCGTCCTTCGCCGGGGAGCCCTCCAGGGTCGTCGAGGTCATGCCCAGCGGCTCCAGCACGGCCTGCCGCAGGTACTCGGCGAACGGGATGTCGGTGGCCTTCGCGACGTGGTCGCCCAGTTGCTCGAAGCCGGCGTTGGAGTACAGGCGCCGCTCCCCGGGCGGGGCCGTGACCTTGTGCTCGTCGAAGGCGAGGCCGGAGGTGTGCGCGAGCAGGTGCCGGACCGTGGACCCGGCCGGACCGGCGGGCTCGTCGAGCTCGATCGCGCCCTCCTCGTACGCGACCAGTACCGCGTAGGCGGCCAGCGGCTTGGTCACCGACGCGAGCGGGAACCGCCGTCCGGCCGGGCCGTGGGTGCCGAGGACGGTGCCGTCCGCTCGTACGGCACCCGCCGCGGCGGTGGGAACCGGCCAGTTCTCGATCAGCGCGAGGCTCTTCAGCGACATGCGTTCGAGCCTATGCGCTCACAGCGCCAGCTCCAGCAAGGGGTTGGGCTTGGGACGGAAACCGAGGGAGGCGTACAGCGGCTCCGCCTCCGGTGAGGCGGTGAGCTGCACACGCCGGGCGCCCCGCTCGCGGAACCACTCCAGCAGCGTCGTCGTGCACGCGCGCGCGTGGCCGAGGCGCCGCGTCCCCGGGTCGGTGGCCACGCTGAAGACGAAGCCCACCAGGCCCCGCGGGTCACCCGCCCCGCCGATGCGGTAGTCGATCGTCCCGGCCGCCAGGGAGGCCAGCGCTCCCGGCCGCTCCGGATGGTCCACGACGAACGCCGCGAAGTCCCCGTCCCCCTCGCCCAGTCTGGCCCGCAGGGTGGGTAAGGACTCCCCGTGCCAGGCGGCGGAGCGATCGGTGGCGAACAGGGCGTCGATCATGACCTGCCGCAGGCGCAGGACTTCCTCGGCGTCCTCGGGCAGGGCACGGCGTACATGACTCATGGCCCCGTACGTTAACCAGCCGGATCGGCGCACGTCCTGCCGATTTCCCGCCGCCGGTGCTTGCTTGGAGCGCACTCCAAGGTTCTAGCGTGGGGGCCATGACGGTGATGGAGACCACGGGGACCCGGACCGGCACCTGCGCCGGACCGCCGCAGCAGAACCGGCGCCCGGACGGCGAGGACCGCTACACGATCAGCGAGGTCGTCGCCTTCACCGGCCTGACGGCGCACACCCTGCGCTGGTACGAGCGCATCGGCCTGATGCCGCACGTCGACCGGTCCCACACCGGCCAGCGCCGCTACACCAACCGCGACCTCGACTGGCTCGACCTGGTCGGCAAGCTCCGCCTGACGGGCATGCCGGTCGCCGACATGGTCCGGTACGCGGAACTGGTGCGCGAGGGCGACCACACCTACGGCGAGCGCTTCGAGCTGCTGAGGACGACCCGCGAGGACGTCCTGGCCCGGATCGACGAACTGCGCGGCACGCTCGCCGTGCTCGACCGGAAGATCAGTTTCTACGCGGACGCCGGGCGTGCCCCGGCGTCGGAGAGGTCCCGATGACGGACGGCAGGATCACACGGACGAAGCTCGGCGACCACGGCCCGGAGGTGGGCGTCCAGGGCCTCGGCTGCATGGGCATGAGCTTCGCCTACGGCCCCTCGGACGCGGACGCCTCCCGGGCCACCCTGGAGAAGGCCCTCGAACTGGGCGTCACCCTCTACGACACGGCCGACGCGTACGGCGCCGGCGAGAACGAGCGGTTCCTGGCGCCGTTCTTCAAGGCCCACCGCGACGAGGTCGTCATCGCGACCAAGTTCGCCCTGTCGATCCCCGCGGACGACCCGACCCGGCGCGTCATACGCAACGACCCGCCCTACATCCGCCGGGCCGTCGAGGAGAGCCTGCAGCGCCTCGGCGTCGACGTCATCGACCTCTACTACATGCACCGGCGCGACGTGGACGTGCCGATCGAGGAGAGCGTCGGCACCATGGCCGACCTGGTGCGCGAGGGCAAGGTCAAGCACCTCGGCCTGAGCGAGGTCACGGCGGACGAACTGCGCGCCGCGCACGCGGTGCACCCCATCGCCGCCGTGCAGTCCGAGTGGTCGCTGTTCAGCCGGGACATCGAGGCGCGCGTGGTCCCCGCGGCCCGCGAGCTGGGCGTGGCCCTCGTCCCGTACTCCCCGCTCGGCCGGGGCTTTCTGACCGGCTCCTTCACCGACGCCGAGCGGGACCTGACGGCCGGCGACTTCCGCCGCCAGCAGCCCCGGTTCACCGGTGACAACGCGACGGCCAACGCGACGCTGCTGGGACTGATCCGCGCGGTGGCCGACGCGCACGACGCCTCCCTGGGCCAGATCGCCCTGGCCTGGGTTCAGCAGCAGGCAGCCGTCCACCGTCTCCCGGTCGTCCCGATCCCGGGCACCCGCAAGCCCTCCCGGGTGGCGGAGAACGCGGCGGCGACCGGGATCGTGCTGGCGGCGGAGGAACTGGAGCTCCTGGACGGCATGGCGGCCCAGGTGGCGGGCGACCGCTACGCGGACATGGCGTTCACGTCGGCGGGCCGGGAGTAGCGGAACGGCCCACGGGGCGCGGGGCCGTGCGGCTCAGCCGCGTGAGCGCGGTCGACCACGCGCGAACCCGCGCCCTCCCACGGCGACTTCCGGGCGGACGCTAGAGCTCCGACAGCAACTCCGCCTTCTTGACCGAGAACTCCTCGTCCGTCACCAGCCCGGCCTGGTGCAGTTCCCCGAGGTGCCGGATCCGCTCGGCGATGTCGGCGGGGTCACGGTGCGCCCGGGCCGCGGGCACCGCCGCCACCGGTGCGGACGCCCGCACCGCCGCCAGCACCGCCGCGGCGAACGGCAACGACTCGTGCACCGGCCCGTACCCCAGCCCGAACACCACCGCGGCCGGATCCTGGTCGGCCTGCGCGGCGGGCTCCCCGGCATCCCGCCGCAGCAACCGCAGATGCCCCTCGAAGACCTCGGGCGACCGCCACTCCACGCCGTTGAGCTCCCCCACGGAGAAGCTCTGGTCGCCGGCCTTCCACTTCGCCGAGGACGCTCCCGTCCAGAACCACCGGAAGGTCACCGTCCGCCCGTCGAAGGACGCCTTGCCGTCGTACGCCTTGAACGACAGCGGCCCCTTCGGCGGCTCCACCAGGAACCGTTCCGCCGGCCCGGCCCCCGATCCGGGGAGCAGCGACCGCAGTTCGTCGGCGTAGTACTCCGCGAGCACCTCGCGGTCGGCGGGCAGGACCAGCCGGTAGGGGTCGCCGGTCTCCTTGAGCTGCCCGGCGGCGGCCTCCATCAAGGGGTCGGCGCCGGGGCGCGGTTCGACGCGCAGTACGACCGTGCCGCGCTTGCCGCGGGTCAGCGTCACGCCGGCGATCGCCTCCAGGGGCACGCGCCGCTCCCCGAGGGCCTGGAAGAGTCTGGGTGTTCGAATCCCCCGTTCGTAGCGGATGAGCACGGAGTCGGACTCGAACTCCCAGGCGGCATGAAATCCGGCCAGTACGTCACCCATGCGGCTCATCGTATGCGGCACGCGCTCCTCCGTCCCCCTGCCGAGCAGACCGCCGATCCTTCCGTCGCTACGCGCGTCAGGCCGCCGCCGTGCCGGACAGACCGGTCCGGCAGACGTCGTCCTCGTGCGCGCAGTGCACCGAGCGGTATGCGCCAACGCCGATCTCTGCGAAATTGAACAGACTTGCCGTTCCCGGCTCGAAGTAGCCGGCGTGACCCTTCGCACCCGCCGCCGACAGCACCCGGGCCCCGAACCCGGCGGACACCGGGTCCGCGCCGTGCCCCAGTCCGCCGACCTCCAGGTACGGCACGTCCTGGATCCAGTCGTCGGCGTCCCGCATCGCCCACACGCGGGCGGAGGTGCGCAGCTGCGCCGCCTTCTCGACCCGCATGCCGGGGCTGCCGGCCACCGCGATGTCGGACACCCGGCCCGGCAGCCGGTGTGCGGCGATCCCGCACACCACGGAGCCGTAGCTGTGGCAGAACAGCGACACCGGCGAGCCGCCCGGCAGCGCCCGCACGAGCGCGTTCAGCCGGACGGCACCGTCCCTGGCCCGCATGGCCGTGGCCGAGTCGATGCCGAGCCCGCTGGGCGCCGTGTAGTCGGCCCAGGCGATCACGGCCGTACGCGTCGAGGGGCTCGCCTCCCGCTCGGCCCGGTACAGCGACCGGGCCATGCCGACCGGCGCGGTGTACGCGCGCTCGGTGCGCTGGAAGGTCAGCAGGTTCGTGTCCGCGCCGGGCACCACGACCGAGATCCGCTCCGCCTCGCGCAGGTCGCCGAACACCTCCGCGACCCGCCCCGAGCCCTCGGGGTCGAAGGCCAGGATGCGGCGGCCCCGCTCCAGCAGGTCCTCGAAGCGGTGCATCCTGCGCCCGGCCTCGTGCTGCCCGGCCGGGGTGAGGCGCTCGTCGTGCATGCGCCGGCGCTCCAGGTCGCGTGCCTCGGCGAGCGCGACGCGGTTGGCGCGGTAGCGCAGCTCCACGGGGGCGCCGTTCATGTTGCCGACCGCGAGCGCGTACTTGCGCACCAGCACCGAGCGGTCCCGCTCGGTGAGGCCGGTGAAGAACCTGGTCAGCTTCGCCGGAGAGGACTGCGGGTCGGGCAGCCGGCGACCGGCGACGCTCCCCTGCTCCCACGCGGAGAGCGAGGCCTGCAGCGGCGTGGCGCCCCGCTGGTTGCGCATCGCCGTCCAGCCGGTGGTCGCCAGCATCACGAAGACGACGGCCAGAGCGAGCAGTGCGCGCCAGACGTTCAGTTGCGGGGAGGTGTCGAAGGAAGTCACTGAAAGGACACACTAGGAGAACGAGAGGGTCTCGCGTGAACCAAGTGACCGGGATCACGTTTTGGTGAGGGCATTAAGGGGACTGCCCCGCACGCCAGTTCCCCGCCAGTGCGGGGCCCACCTGGTCCAGGTAGGTCGCGGTGAGTTCGCGCAGTCCGTCCAGGGTGAGGTCGTCGCCCGTGGACCACAACCGCTCGGTGACACGAATCACCCCGCCGAAGAGGGCGACGACGATCCTCGGGCGCGGGTCGGCGTCCACATCCAGCCCTTCGCGCTCGGCGATGATCCCCGCGAGCTGCTCCTCCAGTTCCGCCGCCCGCCGCAGATGGGCGGCGAGCAGCGCGGGCGTCGACTCGATCACCCGGTAGACGCGCATGTGGAGGTCCATCGGCACCAGCTCCGCGACGGCCTCCTGGATCGCGTCCCAGCTCTCCAGCACGGCCCGGCGCAGCGCCTCCAGCGGCACCTCGTCCGCCGGCCGCGCCCGTACCGCGTCCACCACCAGCGCCTCCGCGAGCCGGGGCACGAAGAAGGCCGTCTCCTCCTTGCCCGCGAAGTAGCGGAAGAAGGTCCGCTGCGAGACGTCGGCGGCGGCGGCGATGTCGTCGACGGTGGTCTCCTCGTACCCGCGCGTGGCGAACAACTCCAGGGCGGCCCGCAGCAGGGCGTCCCGGGTGCGCAGTTTCTTGCGCTCGCGCAGGTTCAAAGCGTTCCTCTCGTCCGATGTGTTTGCCCAGCTCAGGCTATACGGAGATGTCGTGTCAGTGACCGACTAGTGAATCGGTTTGTCAACTGTCAGTGGCTGTCATTAGCCTCGAACGCATGACTAGTCAGACCACCATCGACACGACGGGTCCGGGCGGTGGAACCCCGGCGGCGCCGTCGGGCGCGACGCCGGGCAAGGGGCTGCGAGGGCACCCCTGGCTCACCCTCATAACCGTCGCAGTGGGGGTCATGATGGTGGCCCTCGACGGCACCATCGTGGCCATCGCCAACCCGGCCATCCAGAAGGACCTCGGCGCCACCTTCGCCGAGGTCCAGTGGATCACCAACGGGTACTTCCTCGCCCTCGCGGTCTCCCTGATCACCGCCGGCAAGCTCGGCGACCGCTTCGGCCACCGGCAGACCTTCCTCATCGGCGTCGTCGGCTTCGCCGCCGCCTCGGGCGCCATCGGCCTGTCCGACAGCATCGCCCTGGTCGTGGTCTTCCGCGTCCTGCAGGGCCTGTTCGGCGCACTGCTGATGCCCGCCGCGCTGGGCCTGCTGCGGGCCACCTTCCCGGCCGAGAAGCTCAACATGGCGATCGGCATCTGGGGCATGGTCATCGGCGCGTCCACCGCCGGCGGCCCGATCCTCGGCGGTGTCCTCGTCGAGCACGTCAACTGGCAGTCGGTGTTCTTCATCAACGTGCCGGTCGGTGTCCTCGCCGTGGTCCTCGGCGTGTGGATCCTGCTGGACCACCGCGCCGAGAACGCCCCGCGCTCCTTCGACCTGCTCGGCATCGCCCTGCTGTCGACCTCCGTGTTCTGCCTGGTCTGGGCGCTCATCAAGGCCCCGCCGTCCGAGTGGGGCTGGGGCGACGCCAAGACGATCGGCTTCCTCGGCGCCTCCGTGCTGGGCTTCGCGCTCTTCGCCTTCTGGGAGACGAAGGTCAAGGAGCCGCTGATCCCGCTCGCCCTGTTCCGCTCCGTGGCGCTGTCCGCGGGTGTCGTGCTGATGGTCCTGATGGCCATCGCGTTCATGGGCGGCCTGTTCTTCGTGACGTTCTACCTGCAGAACGTGCACGGCATGAGCCCGGTCGACGCGGGCCTGCACCTGCTGCCGCTCACCGGCATGATGATCGTCGGCTCGCCGCTGGCCGGTGCGATGATCACCAAGTTCGGCCCGCGCGTCCCGCTGGCCGGCGGCATGGCGCTCACCGCGATCGCCATGTACGGCATGTCGACCCTGGAGACGGACACCGGCAGCGGCGTCATGTCGCTCTGGTTCGCCCTGCTCGGCCTCGGCCTCGCGCCCGTCATGGTCGGCGCGACGGAGGTCATCGTCGGCAACGCCCCGATGGAGCTGTCGGGTGTCGCGGGCGGTCTCCAGCAGGCCGCCATGCAGATCGGCGGCAGCCTCGGCACGGCCGTGCTGGGCGCCGTGATGGCCTCCAAGGTCAACAGCGACCTCGCGGGCAACTGGACGAAGGCGGGGCTTCCGCCGCTGACGCCGGAGCAGGAGCACCAGGCGTCCGAGGCCGTCCAGGTCGGCGTCCCGCCGGTGGCGCCGGGCACGCCGGACGCGATCGCCGCCAAGATCACGGGCGTCGCGCACGACACCTTCATCTCCGGCATGAGCGCGGCGTCGCTCGTCGCCGCGGGGGTCGCCGCCGTGGCCGTGCTGGTGGCGTTCCTGACCAAGCGCGGGGAGAACGCGGGCGCGGGCGCCGGCGCCGCGCACATCTGACATCAACCGCTCCGACGCCCCCGGGAGTTGCCCCGGGGGCGTTCGCCTGTCGGGCGGAGGGGTCGCCTGTCGGGCGGAGGGGTCGCCTGTCGGGCGGAGGGCCGCCCTCCCGTCACGGCACCGAGGTGCCCTTCAGCGCCGCGACCTCGTCACGCAGCGCCCGGACCTGCTCGGTCAGCGCCTCGATCGCCTCCGTCTGGCGCCGCTCCTCCAGGTCGTCCTTGTCGAACCGCGCGATGAACCACGCCGCGATGTTCGCCGTGACGACACCCAGCAGGGCGATCCCGGACAGCATCAGCCCGACCGCGAGCATCCGGCCGAGACCCGTGGTCGGGGCCATGTCCCCGTACCCCACGGTGGTCATCGTGGTGAACGCCCACCAGATCGCGTCCCCGAGCGTGTGGATGGAGGCGCCGGGTTTGCCCCGCTCCACCTCCAGAACGGCCAGCGCGCCGAACACGAGCAGCCCCAGGCACGACCCCGCGACATACGTGGTGACCCGTACCTGTGACGCCATCCGCGCCCGCTGCCCGGCGAGGAACAGCATCGACACCAGCTTCAGCAGCCGCAGCGGCTGCACCAGCGGCAGCACCACGGCCAGCAGGGCCAGTGGATTGCCGCGCACGAAACGCATCCGGTCCTCGGACAGCCACAGGCGGACCAGATAGTCGACGGCGAAAGCGGCCCATACCGCCCAGTTGGCGACATGGCACGCGGTGAGCAGCTTCCGCGGGGCCTCCGGCGTCACGATCGGGAGGGCGTAGGCGACCGCGAAGAGCACGGCCAGCAGGAGCAGGGGGCCCTGGGTGTGCCGCTCCCAACGGGCCAGAGCGGTGTGTTCTGTCATCGGGAGCGTCATGGGCAGCAATGGTAGGAAACGCGGGGCGGCACCGGTCACGGTGCCGCCCCGTGCGGGAACGGAGTACGCGCCCGGCGTCCTACGCGTCGCCGCCCGCCACCCCCGGGTCGGCCGCCGACACGTCCAGCAGCTGGTACCGGTCGATGGCCTGCTTCAGCACCGACCGGTCGACCTTGCCCTCCCGGGCCAGCTCGGTCAGCACCGCCACCACGACCGACTGCGCGTCGATGTGGAAGAAGCGCCGCGCCGCGCCCCGGGTGTCCGCGAAGCCGAAGCCGTCCGCGCCCAGCGACTGGTACGTCTGCGGCACCCAGCGGGCGATCTGGTCCGGCACCGCGCGCATCCAGTCGGACACCGCCACGACCGGCCCCTGCGCGTCCGCCAGCTTCCGCGTCACGTACGGCACCCGCTGCTCCTCCTCCGGGCGCAGCAGGTTGTGCTCCTCGCAGGCCACGGCCTCGCGCCGCAGCTCGTTCCACGAGGTCGCCGACCAGACGTCCGCCCTGACGTTCCAGTCGTCGGCCAGGATCCGCTGGGCCTCGATCGCCCAGGGCAGCGCGACACCGGACGCCAGGATCTGCGCCGGGATCTGCCCGGCCGTGCCCTCGCTGAAGCGGTACAGGCCCTTGAGGATGCCCTCCACGTCCACGTTCTCGGGCTCGGCCGGGTGCTGGATGGGCTCGTTGTAGACGGTCAGGTAGTAGAAGACGTCCTCGCCGTGCGGGTGCTCGGGCGAGCTGCCGTACATCCTGCGGAGCCCGTCCTTCACGATGTGCGCGATCTCGAAGCCGAACGCCGGGTCGTACGCCACGCAGCCCGGGTTCGTCGAGGCCAGCAGCTGGGAGTGGCCGTCCGCGTGCTGCAGGCCCTCACCGGTCAGGGTCGTGCGCCCGGCGGTCGCGCCCAGGACGAAACCGCGCGCCAGCTGGTCGGCCATCTGCCAGAACTGGTCGCCGGTGCGCTGGAAGCCGAACATCGAGTAGAAGACGTAGACCGGGATCAGCGGCTCGCCGTGCGTGGCGTAGGCCGAGCCGGCGGCGATGAGCGAGGCCGTGCAGCCCGCCTCCGAGATGCCGTCGTGCAGCATCTGGCCGTTCGGCGACTCCTTGTAGGCGAGCAGCAGGTCGCGGTCGACGGACTCGTACTGCTGGCCGAGCGGGTTGTAGATCTTCGCACTCGGGAAGAACGAGTCCATGCCGAACGTGCGGTACTCGTCCGGCGCGATCAGCACGAACCGCTTGCCGATCTCCTTGTCCCGCATGAGGTCCTTCAGGAGCCGCACGAAGGCCATGGTCGTCGCGATGGACTGCTGGCCCGACCCCTTCTTCACCGTCGCGTACGTCTTGTCCTCGGGCAGCTGCAGCGGCTTGGAGCGGACGACGCGGGTGGGGACGTAACCGCCGAGGCCCTTGCGGCGGTCGTGCATGTACTGGATCTCCTCCGAGTCCCGGCCCGGGTGGTAGTACGGCGGCGCGCCGGACTCCAGCTCCTTGTCCGAGATCGGCAGGTGGAGGCGGTCGCGGAAGCGCTTGAGGTCGTCGACCGTCAGCTTCTTCATCTGGTGCGTGGCGTTGCGGCCCTCGAAGTTCGGCCCCAGCGTCCAGCCCTTGATCGTCTTGGCCAGGATGACCGTCGGCTGCCCCTTGTGCTCCACGGCCGCCTTGTACGCCGCGAAGATCTTGCGGTGGTCGTGGCCGCCGCGCCCCAGGTGCAGGATCTGGTCGTCGGTCATGCCCTCGACCATGGCGCGCAGCCGGTGGTCGTCGCCGAAGAAGTGCTCCCGGATGTACGCGCCCGTCTCCGTGGCGTACGTCTGGAACTGCCCGTCCGGCGTGGTGTTCATCTTGTTGACCAGCACGCCGTCGCGGTCCTGGGCGAGCAGCGGGTCCCAGGAGCGGTCCCAGACCAGCTTGATCACGTTCCAGCCGGCGCCGCGGAAGACCGACTCCAGCTCCTGGATGATCTTGCCGTTGCCGCGCACCGGGCCGTCGAGGCGCTGCAGGTTGCAGTTCACCACGAAGGTCAGGTTGTCCAGGCCCTCCCGGGCGGCGAGCGTGAGCTGGCCGAGCGACTCCGGCTCGTCCATCTCGCCGTCGCCGAGGAACGCCCAGACCTGCGACTTGGAGGTGTCGGCGATCCCGCGCGCGTGCATGTAGCGGTTCATCCGCGCCTGGTAGATCGCGCCGATCGGGCCGAGGCCCATCGACACCGTCGGGAACTCCCAGAAGTCCGGCATCAGCCGCGGGTGCGGGTACGACGACAGGCCGTGGGGCGCCTTCGACTTCTCCTGGCGGAAGCCGTCCAGGTTCTGCTCGCTGAGCCGGTCCAGCAGGAAGGCGCGGGCGTAGATGCCGGGGGAGGCGTGGCCCTGGAAGAAGACCTGGTCGCCGCCGTCGCCCTCGTCCTTGCCCCGGAAGAAGTGGTTGAAGCCGACGTCGTACAGGGAGGCCGAGGAGGCGAACGTGGCGATGTGGCCGCCGACGCCGATGCCGGGGCGCTGGGCGCGGGAGACCATCACGGCCGCGTTCCAGCGGGTGGCGTTGAGGATCCTGCGCTCGATCTCCTCGTTGCCCGGGAAGAACGGCTCGCTCTTGGTGGGGATGGTGTTGACGTAGTCCGTGCTGCGCATCTCCGGCACGGCCACGCGCTTCTCGCGGGCCCGTTCGATCAGCCGCAGCATCAGGTAGCGGGCGCGCTCGCGGCCGCGCTCGTCGACGGCGGCGTCGAGGGAGTCGAGCCACTCCTGGGTCTCTTCGGGATCGAAGTCAGGAACCTGACTCGGAAGGCCGCCAATGATGATCGGGTTGCGATCGGATGCGGAAGCCACGCTGTTCCTTACCTGTCAGAGGGCCTGCGAGGGCCGCTGTTTCGCTGTCGTCGCCGCGGCGTCGTCGCCGGGGGCCGCGCCGCTCCCCATGGTCCACCTCGGGGCCGCGAAACGTCATCTCTACCGCGCGGTAACCCGGACGTGGGATCGGCTCCGTGACGTATGGGGCGAATACCTTCGAGTCTCGTACCCACAGACGATTCCCAAACGCCCAAACAGGGCAGAAAGGTGTGGTGTACGTCACCTCGGACCATGATGGTGTGCCAGGAGTTGCGGTGACACGGCCAGGATCGTCACCGTTTCGGCGGTCTGAACGGCCGGGTACTTGCGCGATCGGTCCCGCCCGTGTGGACTACGGCCAATGCTTCGCGCACGCGCGTGGCTGAGTTATTCCCAAAACATGATCAGGAGGCAACCCGTGAGCGCGACCGCGGACCACGCGGAGGAGCGGACGAACCCTGCCGCCAGGCTGGGGTTCCAGCCCGGGCAGGTGGTCCAGGAGATCGGCTACGACGACGACGTGGATCAGGAGCTCCGCGAAGCCATCGAGGGCGTCATCGAGGGCGACCTGATGGACGAGGACTACGACGACGTGGCCGACGCCGTTGTGCTGTGGTTCCGTGACGACGACGGCGACCTGACGGATGCGCTGGTGGATGCCACCACGTACATCGAAGAGGGCGGCGCGATCCTGCTCCTGACGCCGAAGACCGGCCGTTCGGGGTATGTGGAGCCGAGCGACATCTCGGAAGCCGCCACCACGGCGGGCCTGACGGCGTCCAAGAGCGTCAGCGTCGGCAAGGACTGGAGCGGCAGCCGGCTGGCGACGCCGAAGGCGGCGAAGTCCAAGCGCTGAGCCGCAGACACGTCCACACGCCAGTCGTACGGGCGGGGCGGGCCGGCACGTGTCGGCCCGCCCACCGGTCTGCCCGCGTCCCTGCGTAGGGTGGTCCCATCCGACAAGCCCCAGGAAGGGACACCGCAGCGATGGCGATCCAGGCCGGCGAGAAGGCCCCCGACTTCGAACTCAAGGACAACCACGGCCGGGCCGTGCGGCTGTCCGACTTCCGCGGCAGCAAGAACGTCGTCCTGCTCTTCTACCCCTTCGCCTTCACCGGCGTGTGCACGGGCGAGCTGTGCGAGCTGCGCGACCACCTGCCGCAGTTCACCGACCGCGACACCCAGCTGCTCGCCGTCTCCAACGACTCCATCCACACCCTGCGCGTCTTCGCCGAGCAGGAGGGCCTGGAGTACCCGCTGCTGTCGGACTTCTGGCCGCACGGCAACGTCTCGCGGGCCTACGGCGTCTTCGACGAGGACAAGGGCTGCGCCGTGCGCGGCACCTTCGTCATCGACAAGGAGGGCGTCGTGCGCTGGACCGTGGTCAACGGCCTGCCGGACGCACGCGACCTGAACGACTACGTGAAGGCGCTCGACTCCCTGTGACGCCGGTCGGGCGGCCCGCGCTCGACACCCGCCGAATTGTCGGCTCCAGGGCCTGCGAGGGGCGGGAACCCGTCACTAGGATCGAGTCGTTGATCCGACATCCGAGCACAACGGGGCATCCCGCCCCCGGACACCAATGGAGGACTCGTGGGAGTCAGCCTCAGCAAGGGCGGCAACGTATCGCTGACCAAGGAGGCGCCGGGCCTGACCGCGGTCATCGTCGGTCTGGGGTGGGACGTCCGCACCACGACCGGCACCGACTTCGACCTGGACGCCAGCGCGCTGCTGCTGAACAACTCCGGCAAGGTCGCGAGCGACGCGCACTTCATCTTCTTCAACAACCTCAAGAGCCCGGACGGCTCGGTCGAGCACACCGGCGACAACCTCACCGGTGAGGGCGAGGGCGACGACGAGCAGATCAAGGTCGACCTCGCCGGGGTCCCCGCCGACGTCGAGAAGATCGTCTTCCCGGTCTCGATCTACGACGCCGAGACCCGCCAGCAGTCCTTCGGCCAGGTCCGCAACGCGTTCATCCGCGTGGTGAACCAGGCCGGCGGAGCCGAGATCGCCCGGTACGACCTCAGCGAGGACGCCTCCACCGAGACCGCCATGGTCTTCGGCGAGCTCTACCGGCACGGCGCGGAGTGGAAGTTCCGCGCCATCGGCCAGGGCTACGCCTCGGGCCTGCGCGGCATCGCGCAGGACTTCGGCGTCAACGTCTGAGCCGTCCGGCCCGCCCTGACGGCAGGGCCCCGGGTTCCTCCTGTCCGGCGCCGCACGGTTTACGTGCGGCGCCGGACGTGCAGGACCACCTCAGCAATGACCTACGGGGAGGGACAGCATCATGGGCGTCACGCTCGCCAAGGGGGGCAACGTCTCCCTGTCCAAGGCCGCACCGAACCTCACGCAGGTGATGATCGGACTCGGCTGGGACGCGCGCTCCACCACCGGAGCGCCCTTCGACCTCGACGCCAGCGCCCTGGTGTGCAGCGGCGGACGGGTGCTCGGGGACGAGTGGTTCGTCTTCTACAACCAGCTCACCAGCCCGGACGGCTCGGTCGAGCACACCGGTGACAACCTCACGGGCGAGGGTGACGGCGACGACGAGTCGCTGCTGGTCGACCTCTCCCGGGTGCCGCCCCAGTGCGACAAGATCGTCTTCCCCGTCTCCATCCACCTGGCCGACGAGCGCGGCCAGACCTTCGGCCAGGTCAGCAACGCGTTCATCCGCGTCGTGAACCAGGCCGACGGCCAGGAGCTCGCCCGCTACGACCTCAGCGAGGACGCCTCCACCGAGACCGCGATGATCTTCGGCGAGGTCTACCGCTACCAGGGCGAGTGGAAGTTCAGGGCCGTGGGGCAGGGGTACGCGTCGGGTCTGCGCGGCATCGCCATGGACTTCGGGGTCGACGTCTCCTAGCGCGATATGAGCAAAATCCGGGGCCGGGCGGGGTGCGAAGGGGCGCCGACTAGACTTCGGCTTCAAAAGTTCGTAAAGCCGGGTACGGCGCGGGGGAGCCCCGTACACACACGATTGGGTAGCCAGTGGTTCTGAAAACCTTCGGGTGGTCGTTCGCGGTCACCGCGCTCGGCCTGGTCGCAGCGATTCTCTACGGAGGGTGGACCGCGTTCGGTGTCGTAGCGATCCTGTCCATCCTCGAGATCTCGCTGTCGTTCGACAACGCGGTGGTCAACGCCGGGATCCTGAAGAAGATGAATGCCTTCTGGCAGAAGATCTTCCTCACCATCGGCATCCTGATCGCCGTCTTCGGCATGCGGCTGGTCTTCCCCGTCGTGATCGTCGCCGTCAGCGCGCAGCTCGGCCCGATCGAGGCCGTCGACCTCGCCCTGACCGACAAGGACCGCTACCAGGAGCTGGTGACCGACGCCCACCCGTCGATCGCCGCCTTCGGTGGCATGTTCCTGCTGATGATCTTCCTCGACTTCATCTTCGAGGACCGGGACATCAAGTGGCTCGGCTGGCTGGAGCGGCCCCTGGCCAAGCTCGGCAAGATCGACATGCTGTCGGTCTGCATCGCCCTGATCGTCCTGCTGATCTCCTCGATCACCTTCGGCGCCCACGCCCACCAGCACGGCGGCACCCACGCCGACAAGGCCGAGACGGTCCTGCTCTCCGGTATCGCCGGTCTGATCACGTACATGATCGTCGGTGGTCTCTCCGGCTTCTTCGAGGACAAGCTCGAAGAGGAGGAGGAACGCGAGCACGAGGCCGAGGAGAAGGCCGCCCGCGAGGGCAAGCCCAAGTCGGCGGTCAAGCTGGCCGGCAAGGCCGCGTTCTTCATGTTCCTCTACCTGGAGGTCCTGGACGCGTCCTTCTCCTTCGACGGCGTGATCGGCGCGTTCGCCATCACCAACGACATCGTGCTGATGGCACTCGGCCTGGGCATCGGCGCCATGTACGTCCGGTCGCTGACGGTCTACCTGGTCCGCCAGGGCACCCTCGACGACTACGTCTACCTGGAGCACGGCGCGCACTACGCCATCGGCGCGCTCGCCATGATCCTGCTCGTCACCATCCAGTACGAGATCAACGAGATCATCACCGGCCTCATCGGAGTCGTCCTGATCGCCGCCTCCTTCTGGTCCTCCGTGCGCCGCAACAAGGCCATCGCGGCGGCCGGGGGAGAGGCCGGTTCGGACGAGAAGACTGAGGTCTCGTCCGGGGTGTGACACCCCTCCGGGTGAGGAACGCTCTGTTCGGGGCGGCCACCGAGGCGACTCCTCGGCGGCCGCCCCGTCGGTCGTCAAGGGCCGCGGGCACGGCGGTGACCCGCGGTCTCCAAGTGAACGTGGGGGGCGGAATGGGCCTGTTCGACGGACTCCGGCGCGGCGAAGCGCAGTTCGACTCGGGCAACGCGGCAACGAACGCGATCGAACTGACCAAGCGGCGCTCGCAGATATCGCTCACCAAGCAGGACGCGGCCACCGGCCATCTGCGCGTCAACCTCAGCTGGCGGATGCGCACCTCCGACATCGGCGGCTCCCAGCGCGAGAGCCTGCTGCGGCACCCCTTCAAGGCCCTCAAGCCGCCCGAGGTCGTCGGCCACAGCCAGTCCATGGTCAACGTCGACCTCGACCTGGGCTGCCTCTACGAACTGCAGGACGGCACCAAGGGCGTCGTCCAGCCCCTGGGCGGCTACTTCGGCGACGTCAACGCCCCGCCCTACGTCAAGCTCAGCGGCGACGACCGCTTCGGCTCCGGGTCCGGCGAGACGATGTACATCAACCTCGACCACCGCGACAGCATCAAGCGGCTGCTGATCTTCGTCTACATCTACGACCAGACGCCCGCCTTCGACCGCACCCAGGCGATCGTCACGCTCTACCCGAGCAGCGGCCCGCGCATCGAGATCCACCTCGACGAACGCCAGCCGCAGGCCCGCTCCTGCGCCGTCGTCATGATCGAGAAGGTCAAGAACGAGATCGTCGTCCGCCGCGAGGCGAAGTTCGTCTACGGCTTCCAGGCGGAGCTGGACCGGCTGTACGGGTGGGGGCTGCAGTGGGGACGCGGCTACAAGACGAAGGTCGGCCGCTGAGGGACCCGACGCCCGGCCCCGGCGGCCCGGTGACGCCCGGCCCCGGGCCCTGGGCTCAGCGTCCGAGGAACTGCGGGCCCTGCGGAGGCAGGCGGAAGTCCGGGTCGGGGGCGGCGGCGACCGGCGGCGGATAGCCGTAGCCGGACTGCGCGCCCGCGGGCTGCGGGTAGCCGTACGCCGGCGGGGTCGCCGGGGGCTGCTGGGGCGGGTAGCCGTACCCGGTCTGCGCGGGCACCGCGGCCGGCTGCTCCGGGGGCAGCGGGCGGGACGGCTCGGGGGCCTGGCGCGCCGCGGCCGGGGGCTGCTGGGCGGGCCCGGCCGTCGTGGGCGCGGGACCGGCCGTGGTCGGGGGAGTGGGGACCGAGGTGGTCGCCTCCTCCGCCGCCGCCTCCGACTCGTCCACGGAGATGCCGAAGTCGGTCGCGAGGCCCTTCAGCCCGTTCGAGTAGCCCTCGCCCAGGGCCCGGAACTTCCAGCCCTCCCCGCGGCGGTACAGCTCGCCGCAGATCAGCGCGGTCTCCTGGCCCGTCTCGGGCTTGACGTCGAAGTACGCCAGCGGCTCCGCGCCGGGGTCCGCGGCGTCGTACAGCAGGATGCGCAGTTCCTGCACGCGGTCGAAGGTCACCCCGTCCGCCGACGCGACCAGGAGAATACGGCCGACTTCCGACTCGACACCGGAGAGGTCCGTCTGGATCGTGTCGGTCAGGCCGTCGGCGGCCCGCTTCTTGCCGAGCCGCCACACCTTCCCGGAGGGGTGCCGGGGCTGGTTGTAGAAGACGAAGTCCTCGTCGGAGCGCACACGGCCGTCGGGGCCGAGGAGCAGCGCGGAGGCGTCGACGTCCGGAATCCCCTGCCCGGGCGTCCAGCGCAGCACGGCGCGTACCGTGGTGGCTTCCAGCGGGACGTTCGACCCCTTCAGCATGGCGTGCGTCATGCGGTCATCCTGCCTTCTCGGTCCTGCTCACGACAACGCGGGGCCCGGCGCCGCGCATACACCGGCGTCCGCCGGGGACTAGGTGGATGTGGCCGGGTCCGGCTGTGCTTGCCCGCGTTACCTGAAATTCATGCCCGATGGGAACCTTTGGCATGGACTTCTTCGTACTATTACCGGCCAGGTTTCGACGATTCGCAGGCCGCACCACCATCCCGGGGGAGTTTCATGCGTCATTTCGGGCATATCGCCCCTGAGGTGCGGAAGCGTCTCTTCCACCGCGAGCCGTGCGTGTTCACGCCGGACTCCCCGGCCCGGCTGCTCTCCGCCGCCCTCGGCGCCACGCTCTACAGCCCCGCCACCCGGCCGCGCCTCGCCGACGACGTCCTCAAGCAAGGCGGACGCGGTGTGGTCTCGATGGTGCTCTGCCTGGAGGACTCCATCGACGACGCCGACGTCGGCCCCGGCGAGGAGAACCTCGTCCGCCAGCTCGCCGCGCTCGCCGACGATCCGGACGCCGATGTGCCGCTGCTGTTCGTCCGCGTCCGCGTCCCCGAGCAGATACCCGACCTCGTACGGCGCCTCGGGCCCGCCGCACGGCTGCTGTCCGGCTTCGTCCTGCCCAAGTTCACCGAGGAACGCGGCATTCCCTTCCTGGAGGCCCTGGCGACCGCCGAGGCCGAAAGCGGCCGTCGGCTTTTCGCCATGCCGGTCCTGGAGTCCCCCGAGCTCCTCTACCGCGAGTCGCGCGTGCCGACCCTGGAGGGCATCAGCCGCACGATCGACAAGTACCGCGACCGCGTCCTCGCCCTGCGCCTGGGCGTGACGGACTTCTGCTCCTCCTACGGGCTGCGCCGCGGCCCCGACATGACGGCCTACGACGTGCAGATCGTCGCCTCGGTGATCGCCGACGTGGTGAACATGCTGGGCCGTGCCGACGGGACCGGCTTCACCGTGACCGGGCCCGTCTGGGAATACTTCCGCGTCCAGGAGCGCATGTTCAAGCCGCTGCTGCGCCAGAGCCCCTTCCTGGAGGTGCAGGCCGCGGAACTGCGCGAGAAGCTGATTGAGCACGCCATGGACGGCCTGCTCAGGGAGATCTCCCTGGACCAGGCCAACGGTCTGCTCGGCAAGACCTGCATCCACCCCTCCCACGTCCTGCCGGTGCACGCCCTGTCGGTCGTCAGCCACGAGGAGTTCTCGGACGCCCAGGACATCCTGCGCCCCGAGCGCGGCGGCGGGGGAGTGCTGAGGTCGGCGTACACGAACAAGATGAACGAGGTGAAGCCGCACCGGGCCTGGGCCGAGCGGACCCTGCTGCGCGCGGAGGTCTTCGGCGTGGCGAACGAGGACATCGGCTTCGTGGAACTGCTCGCGGCGGGGCTGCCCGGCTGAGGACGTCGGCTGAGGGCGTCGGCTGAGGACGCCGGCTGAGGACGAGGGCGGTTCGCGCCCGGGAAACGCGGGCAGACCAGGCTCGGTTCCCACAGGTACATCGGTGACACGCGACGCAGGGATTTCATGGAGAAGGCAGTGAACGAGGGGGCGCGCCGCGAGGTGCGCGACGAGGCCGGCGCCGTCTGGACCGGCCGCTGGGTCGCCGAGCGGCTCGGTGTCGAGCTCGCCGGCGACGAGCGGCTGACCGAGCTGCTGGGGCTGGCCCTGCGCCGCAACCCCAAGCGGGCCCACCTGCTGGTGTCCAACGTGCTCGGCAAGCACGTGCCGCAGTCGCCGTCGGTCGTGTACGGGCACGGGGTCGCCCTCGGCCGCCGGGTCCGCGACCTGCTGGGCGCCGACGAGGCCCGCGAGGCGGTCGTCCTCGGCTACGCGGAGACCGCCACCGGCCTCGGCCACTCCGTCGCCGACGGACTCGGCCCGGCCCCCTACCTGCACTCCACCCGCCGCCCGGTCGCCGGCCTCACCCCGGCCGGCGGCTTCGAGGAGTCCCACTCCCACGCCACCTCGCACCTGCTGCTCCCCGAGGATCCCGCGCTGCTGCGCGGCGACGGCCCGCTGGTCCTGGTCGACGACGAGTTCTCCACGGGCAACACCGTGCTGAACACCGTCCGGGACCTCCACGAGCGGTATCCGCGGCGGCGGTACGTCGTGGTGGCGCTGGTGGACATGCGGTCGGCGGCGGACGCGGGCCGCCTGGAGGAGTTCGCCCGGGAGATCGGCGCGCGGGTCGACCTGGTCACGGCGGCCTCGGGGACCGTACGGCTGCCCGAGGGGGTGCTGGAGAAGGGGCAGGAGCTGGTGGCACGGTACGAGGCGGAGGGTGCGCCGCCGGCGCGGCCCGTCGCGCACACGCCCCCTTCAGGGGCGCGGGGAACTGCGCGACCAGCCCCCACCGGCCCGCCCGCGGACGACGACCGCACCCGCCCCCACGTCACCCGAGTCGACCTGCACTGGCCCCACGGCCTGCCGGACGGCGGGCGGCACGGCTTCACCCCCGCGCACCGCACCCGGCTGGAGGCCGCCCTGCCCGGCATGGCGGCCCGGATCGCCGGCGCGCTGCCCGAGGGCGCCCGGCGCGTGCACGTCCTCGGCTTCGAGGAGCTGATGTACGCCCCGCTGCGGCTCGCGGAGGCCCTGGAGCGGGCGACGGGCACCGAGGTCCGCTACTCCACCACCACCCGCTCTCCCGTCCTGGCCGTCGACGACCCCGGCTACGCGATACGCACCCGCCTCGCGTTCCCCGCCCACGACGACCCGGCCGACGGCCCCGGCGAGCGCTACGCCTACAACGTCGCGGGCGCCGGCTTCGACGCCGTCGTCGCCGTCGTCGACTCGGCCGCCGACACCCCCCGGCTGCACGCGCCCGACGGCCTGCTGGCCCAGCTCGCCGCCCACACCCCGCGGGTCCTCCTGGCCGTCGTACCGTCGTACGCCCCCCGGACCCCGCACGCCCCCGAAAGGCCCTCGATGCTGCCCGAGCCCCTCCGCGGCCCCGCCTTCTCCTCGTACGCGCCCGAGGAGGTCGGCTGGCTGCTGCAGGACCTCTCGGACGTGACCCTGGAGGCGCCGACCGAGGAGCGCGAGGAGGCGATCCAGAGCGGCGGCGCGCACTACGCGGAGTCGCTGCCGGTGGAGTACCAGCCGAGCGAGCAGTACCAGGAGCTGTTCCACGCAGCGCTGGAGACCTCGGCGGCCCGGATCGCGCAGGCCGTCGGCGTGGTCACCGAGACGGTCCTCGCCGAGCGGTCCCCGCGCCCGGTCCTGGTCTCCCTGGCCCGCGCCGGCACGCCCGTCGGCATCCTCATGCGCCGCTGGGCCCAGCACCGGCACGGCCTCGACCTGCCGCACTACGCCGTGTCGATCGTCCGCGGCCGCGGCATCGACGCCAACGCCCTGCGCTGGCTCGCCGCACACCACGACCCCCGGGACGTCGTCTTCGTCGACGGCTGGACCGGCAAGGGCGCCATCACCCGCGAACTCGCCCAGGCGCTCACCGAGTTCGAGAAGTCCGACGGCATCACCGGCTTCGACCCCGAGGTCGCCGTGCTGGCGGACCCGGGCTCCTGCGTGCGGACCTACGGCACCCGCGAGGACTTCCTCATCCCCTCCGCCTGCCTCAACTCCACAGTCTCCGGGCTGATCTCGCGGACCGTGCTGCGCGCCGACCTGGTCGGCCCGCACGACTTCCACGGCGCGAAGTTCTACCGCGAACTGGCCGGCACCGACGTCTCGGTGGCCTTCCTGGACGCCGTGACCGCCCGCTTCCCCGAGGTCGCGGACGCGGCCTGCGCCCTGGCCAAGGACCTGCTCGCCGCCGACCGCACGCCCACCTGGGAGGGCTGGGCCGCGGTCGAGCGCATCTGCGAGGAGTACGGCATCCACGACGTGAACCTCGTCAAGCCCGGCGTCGGCGAGACCACCCGCGTGATGCTGCGCCGGGTGCCCTGGAAGGTCCTGGCACGCGCCGGGGCGGGCAGCGACCTCGACCACGTGCGCCTGCTGGCAGAGCAGCGCGGCGTGCCCGTCGAGGAGGTGGCCGAGCTGCCGTACACCTGCGTCGGCCTGATCCACCCGAAGTACACCCGGGGCGCGACCGGCGCCGACGGCAAGGCGGTGACGGTCTGATGCCCGTCCTCGTCGCCAGCGACCTCGACCGCACCCTGATCTACTCCGCCGCTGCCCTGGCCCTGACCATGCCGGACACGCGGGCGCCCCGGCTGCTGTGCGTGGAGGTCCACGAGAGCAAGCCGCTGTCGTACATGACCGAGACGGCGGCGCGGCTCCTGACCGAGCTGGGCGACGCGGCCGTGTTCGTGCCGACGACGACCCGGACCCGCAAGCAGTACCAGCGCATCAACCTGCCGGGCCCCGCGCCCACCTACGCGATCTGCGCCAACGGCGGCCACCTCCTGGTGGACGGCGTCTCCGACCCCGACTGGCACGCGCAGGTGACCGCGCGGCTGGCCGACCAGTGCGCACCCCTGGCCGAGGTGCAGGAGCACCTGCTCAGGGCCGCCGACCCGGTCTGGGTGCGCAAGCACCGCGTCGCCGACGACCTGTTCGCCTACCTCGTCGTCGAGCGGGAACTGCTGCACGAGGACTGGGTGAAGGAACTCGCGGTGTGGGCGGAGAACCGCGGCTGGACCGTGTCGCTGCAGGGCCGCAAGATCTACGCGGTGCCGGGGCCGCTCACCAAGAGCGCGGCCATGCGCGAGGTCGCCCGGCGGACCGGGGCCGATCTCACGCTCGCCGCGGGGGACTCCCTGCTCGACACCGACCTGCTCCTCGCGGCGGACCAGGGCTGGCGGCCCGGCCACGGGGAGCTGGCCGACACGGGCTTCACGGCCCCCTCGATCAGGGTGCTTCCCGACCGGGGTGTGCTCGCCGGGGAGCGGATCCTGCGGGAGTTCCTGGGGGCGGTACGGGGCGCCTGAGAACCCGGGTGTCCTGGTCGTCGAGCGGGTGCGGCCGCGCGGTGGCGTGTCGCGCGGTTCCCCGCGTCCCTTCGGGAGGCGTCCCCTTGGGGCGCCGGCGCAGCCGCACCGCGACGAAGACCGCCACCGCCACGGCCGCCAGGGCCAGTACCACCTTGGAATAGGTGGAGACGATGTCGGACACCGTGTGCCAGTTCGCGCCGAGGAAGTAGCCCGCGAGCACGAACACGGTGTTCCAGATGGCGCTGCCCAGGGTGGTCAGCCCCAGGAACACCGGCAGGCGCATGCGCTCGACACCCGCAGGCACGGAGATCAGACTGCGGAAGATCGGGATCATCCGGCCGAAGAACACGGCCTTGGTGCCGTGCTTCAGGAACCAGGCCTCGGTCTTCTCGATGTCCGAGACCTTCACCAGCGGCAGCCGGGCCGCGATCGCGATCGTCCGCTTCCGGCCGAGCAGGGCACCGACCCCGTACAGCGCGAGCGCGCCGATCACCGAGCCGGCCGTCGTCCACAGCAGCACGGCGAGCAGGCTCATCCGCCCGCTGCTCGCGGCGAACCCGGCGAGCGGCAGGATCACCTCGCTGGGCAGCGGCGGGAACAGGTTCTCCAGGGCGATGGCGAGACCTGCGCCCGGCGCGCCCAGCGCGTCCATGAGGTCGTTGACCCACTGCGGCCCGGCGTCCGCGGCGATGGCTGTCATGCCGCCACGGTAGGGAACCGGACCTGAAGGGATCCTGAGGAAGGCGTCAGCCGCAGCAGCCGCCCCCGCAGCAGCCGCCCCCGCCGCCGCCCGCGCGGGGTGCCGGGGCCGGGGCGGACGCGGAGCCGCCGACCGCGACCGTGGAGAGGAGCTTCACCGTGTCCTCATGACCGGAGGGGCAGGCCGCGGGGGCGGCGGACTCGGACATGGGACGGCTCAGTTCGAAGGTGTCGCCGCAGGTACGGCAGCGGTACTCGTAGCGAGGCATGGAAGAAGGGTAGTCCCGGGTGGCGCAAATACCGCCCCCGCACATTCCCCGCGCTCATTCCCCTGGCAGCCGTGTGGAGGAGCCGTAAAGGCCGCTGGTAACTTTCGATGGTCGCGAGGAGCCGTGAGGCCGGGGGGACGCGAGGGCTCGCTGCCGTGGACGCGGCAGTCATGTCCTTCCGCGCGAGCACCACCTGAGCGGGGAGGGAGACACAGCCATGACCGAGGCTGGGCGGGAACCGGACGAGACCATGCAGTTGAAGGTCCCGGAGTCCCTGAACGCGGAGGAGACCGTGCAACTGCGCATGGTCGGGACGCCCGCGACCGACGAGGCGAGCCGTGCGTCCGGCGCGGCCACGGAGGGGAGCGGACCCGCGGGGTCCCGCCGGCGGCGCAAGGCGCCCCGGCCCTCCCCCCGCTCCCGCCTCCGTGCCGCCGCCGGCCCCCACCTGACCCGGGTCGCCGCCCTCGTCCTGCCCTACGCGCGCCGCCTGCGCCCCCGGTACCCGCACGCCGACCGCACCGGCTGGCGCCGCTGGGTGCCCTCCTGGCGGCAGGGGCTGGGTGCCGTGCTGACCTTCCTCGGCCTGACCGTCGGTTTCCTGGGCGCCGCCTACGCCGCCACCGACATCCCGCACGACCTCAACTCCTACGCCACCCAGCAGGACAACGTCTACTTCTGGTCCGACGGGACGCCCATGGCGCGCACCGGCTGGGTGCGGCGCCAGGAGATGTCGCTGACGGACATACCCGAGGACGTCCGCGACGCGGTGCTGGCGGCGGAGAACGCGAGCTTCTACAGCGACCCCGGCATATCCGTCAGCGGCATCGGCCGCGCCCTGTGGCGCACCGTCGGGCAGGGGAACACCCAGGGCGGCTCCACCATCACCCAGCAGTACGTGAAGAACGTCTACCTCAACCAGGACCGCTCGATCAGCCGCAAGTTCACCGAGGCCATGCTCGCCCTCAAGCTCGACAACGAGATGAGCAAGGACGACATCCTCGAGGGATACCTCAACACCAGCTGGTTCGGCCGCGGCACCTACGGCATGCAGCGCGCCTCCCAGGCCTACTACGGCAAGGACGTCAGCGAACTCGACGTCAGCGAGGCCGCCTTCCTCGCCTCCCTCCTCAAGGGCGCGGGCCTCTACGACCCGGCGCTGAGCGAGGCCAACCACGCCCGCGCGGTGGAGCGCTGGTCCTGGATACTCGACCGCATGGTCGAACTCGGCACCCTGTCGAAGGCCGAGCGGGCCGAGTACCGGAAGTTCCCCGAGCCGCTGAAGCGGGCGCCGGGCTTCGACACCGGCAAGCAGAGCGACTACCTCGTGGAACTGGCCGCCCAGTACGCCAAGAAGGCGGCGAACCTCTCGGACAAGGACTTCGACCTCGGCGGCTACCAGATCTACACGACCTTCGACCGCAAGCAGGAGGCCGCCCTCACCGACGCCGTGACCGCGGCGCGCAAGAAGGCGCGGAAGGACGACGCGGCCAAGGCGAAGGCCCTGCACTTCGGTGCCGCCTCGGTGGCCGCCGACGGGCGGATCCTCGCCGTCCACGGCGGCCCCGACCACCGCAAGCAGGGCTACAACGAGTCGAACGCGACCACCGTGCCGGCCGGCTCGGCCTTCCTGCCGTTCGTCTACGCCGCCGCCCTGGAGCACGGCGTGCAGAAGACCCGCGACGGAGCACGGACCGAGGTCACCCCGCAGACGCTGTACGACGGGGACGACGGCATCCCCGTGACCACTCCGGAGGGCCCCTACTGGGACCGCGGCGGCAAGAAGGTCACCTCCCACAACGACGGCGAGAAGTCCTACGGGCGGATCAGCCTGAGCCGGGCGCTCGCCCTGTCGGTCAACACGCCGTTCATGCAGCTCGGCATGGACACCGGTCTGGAGCAGGTGCGGGACACGGCCCAGAGGGCGGGCCTGCTCTCCTCCAGCTTCGGCCCGCAGGTGCCCGCGATGTCCCTGGGCAGCGCCACGCCCAGCGCGATCCGCATGGCGAGCGGCTACGTCACGTTCGCCGCCGCAGGCAAGCACGTCGAGCCGTACTCGGTGGCCCGGATCACCCGCAACGGGCACAAGGTCGCGCTGGCCAAGCCCGAGTCCCGCCGTGCGGTGCGGGCGGGCGTGGCCGAGGCGGTCCAGTCCGCCCTCACCGACGCCTTCCGCACCGCCCACCCCGAGGCGGCGGCCACCACCACGGCGGCCGGGAAGGTGGGCACCACGCAGAACGACACCGCGCTCTGGTACGTCGGCACGGCCGACTCCGTGTCGACGGCCGTCGTGGCCTACCGCATCGACCTCGCCAAGAGCCTCGAACCACTGCCGTTGAAAGGGATCGCGGGCACCTTCGGCGACAGCGTCCCGTACCGCATCTGGTCCGGTGCCCGTGGCATCGGCTGACCTCCGTGCCCGGCACCGCCCCGGTCTCCCACCCTCTCGCAGATTGAGCCGCGTATGAAGTCACCGTCCGGCCGCCGCCGTCGACCCCGCGCACCCCGCCGCACCGTGCCCCCGGGGATGCTGACCCTCGCGGCCCTGCTCGTCGTCGCGTCCCTGGTCGCGGGCTACCTGCTCCTGAACCACGCGGACCCCACCACCCCGACCGCCTCCTCCGGCGCCGGCAGGCACCCCTCCGCGAAGCCCAGCCAGGAACCGCGGTGGGACGGGAAGACGAAGGTCCTGGGGGACGGCTCCACCTCCTACAACGGCCCGCCGCGCGGGCAGCTGAAGCCGGTGCCGCTCAAGCCGGGCCAGAAGCCGCCCCAGTTCGTCGTCTTCTCCTGGGACGGAGCCCTGCAGGGCGACGACGGGCTCTTCGCGCACTACCGGGAGCTGGCCAAGGAGCACAACGCCCACATGACCTTCTTCCTCACGGGCATCTACCTGCTGCCCAAGAGCAAGAAGGACCTCTACTCCCCGCCCCGGCACGCCAAGGGCTCGGCGGCCATCAGCTTCCCCACCGACGAGCACATACGCACCACGCTGGAGCAGCTCGGCGGGGCGTGGCGGGACGGCAACGAGATCGGCACCCACTTCAACGGCCACTTCTGCGGCGAGAAGGGCGGCGGCGACTGGACCGTCGAGGAGTGGAAGAGCGAGATCGACCAGTTCTACGGCTTCGTCGAGAAGTGGAAGACCAACACCGGCTTCCAGGACGTCGATCCGCTGCCGTTCGACGTCAGGAAGGAGGTCACCGGCGGCCGTGCGCCCTGCCTGGAGGGCCAGGAGAACCTGCTGAAGGCCGCCGAGGACTACAAGTGGCGCTACGACGCCAGCTCCGCGGGCGACTTCCAGATATGGCCCCGCAAGAAGGGCGGCATATGGGACTTTCCGCTCCAGATGCTGCCGTACGAGGGCGGCAAGTACCAGGGCCTGTCGATGGACTTCAACTTCCTCTACAACCAGTCCGAGGGCGAGACCGAGGGCGACCCGGCGAAGTACCCCGAGTGGGAACGGCAGACCGTCGCCACCTACATGTCGGGCTTCAACCGCGTGTACTACGGCAGCCGCGCCCCCCTGTTCATCGGCAACCACTTCGAGAACTGGAACGGCGGCATCTACATGAGGGCCGTCGACCAGGTCGTCAGGACCGTGTGCACGAAGAAGGACGTCAAGTGCGTGTCCTTCCGCGAACTGGCCGACTGGCTCGACGTGCAGAAGCCCGAGACCCTGCAACGGCTGCGCGGCCTGGACCCGGCGCAGTCGCCGGACTGGTCGACGGTCGTCAAGTAACCGGGGCGCCACCCTTCACAACAGCCACACCCCTCGTGCGAAGATCTGCTACCCCGGCAACCTGAGGCCGGGGCCAGAGGGGAAAACACCAGTGAAATCAAGAAGATTCAAGCCGACCCGACGCCGCGTCACGATACTCGGGGCGGCAGCGACCTCGGTCGTCGCCGGCGTCGCCCTGCTGCCGAACTGGAGCGCCGGCGCGGCGGTCGTCGACGACCCGACGGTGGACGCGCGGACCAAGGCCACCTTCCAGCGGCTGGCGGACGCGGTCTTCACCGACCGCACCGACGCCCTGGTCGACGGCGGGCGGGACGCCCGCCAAAAGCCGCTGACCGACGGCTTCTCCGGTGACGTCGAGCTGTCCTCCGGCACGGCCGGCACCGAGCGCGCCACGCTGTCCGCGCTGGGCGAGCGCAAGGAGAGACTGGCGAAGGCCGGGGAGAGGTACGCCGACGCCAGCACCACCGTCACCCTGAACGCCACGCGCGTGACCGGCCGTACGGCCAAGGCGGCGGTCACCGAGACCACCACCCTGACCTACGCCGGGGCCCGCGGCGGCGCGCCGCGGACCACCGGCTTCCAGGCCCACCACGAGCTGACCTTCAAGGCGGACCGGCGGGGCGACTGGAAGCTGACCGGCATCCGCGACACCGACCAGGGCGGTCTCGCGGTGAACACGCTCTCCAAGCCGGCCTCGGTCAAGGCGGCCACCGCCGGCGACACCATGCCCAGCGCCCCGCGCGCGGCGACCACCCGCAACCCGGCCGCCGCCCCGAAGACCGGCACGACGTACGACTACAAGGCCATGGCGGCCTACGCCGAGAAGTACTGGAACGTCTACAACAAGGACTACCCGGACTTCAACGGCCAGGGCGCGGGCGGCGACTGCACCAACTTCGTCAGCCAGGCCCTGAAGGCGGGCGGCTGGAAGCACGTCCCCGGCTACGTGTACGACTACACCCGGTGGTTCGGCAACGCCGACATCCAGTCGCACTCGTTCATCGGCGTCAACGAGTGGTCCTGGTTCACGCAGAACGCCAAGCGGACCACCCCGCTGGCCAACGTCTACCAGCTCGAGGTCGGTGACGTGCTGCAGGTGGACTTCGACCGGGACGGGTCGAAGGACCACACGATGATCGTCACGTACAAGAGCCGTGGCGTGCCGTACCTGACCTACCACTCCAACAACACCCTGCGCAGGTCGGTGGCGAGCCTCGTCGCTTCGTACCCGAACGCGTACTACTACGCCTACCGCACCTGAGAACGGGCGGGGGCCGGGCTCAGTGTCCGGCCCCTCGCTCCTGGCGGATCCCGTCCACCACCCGGGCCACCGCCTGCCGGATCCCTTCCGTCTCCCTGAGGAAGTGCCAGTAGTCGGGGTGCCGGCCGTCGAGGACGGCGATCGCCCGGTCCAGGCGGGCCACCGCGTCGTCCAGGGGGCGGGCGTGGCGCGGGTCGGGGGTGTTGCGCCCGGCCATGGCCAGGCGCTGGGCGTCGCGGAGGGCGAACCGGGTGCGCTCGATCTCCTGCTGGGGGTCCTTCTGCACGGCGTTGAGGCGGTGCAGCCGGTCACCGGCGGCCGAGACGGCCTCGTCGGTGGCGTTGAGCAGGGCCCGCACGGTCGACAGCAGGGCCGTGGCGTCGGCCCAGCGCTGTTCGTCGCGTGCGGCGCGGGCCTCGGCCAGCTTGGCCTCGGCCCGGCGGACGTTCTCTGCGGCGGTGTCGGGGACGCGCTGCAGGTCCTGCCAGCAGGCGGCGGTGAAGCGGCGGCGCAGCTCGCTCAGGATGGGGTCGACCTGCTCGGAGCGGGTGGTGAGGGCCTGGGCGCGGGTGCGCAGGGAGACGAGCCGGTGGTCGATCTCGGCGGCGCGCTCCGGCAGCCGCTCGGCCTCGACGCGGACGGCCTCGGCCTCACGGATGATCCGCTCGGCCCGCTGGAGGGTCTGCGGCACGCCGTGCTGCCCGGCGCCCTGGTTCAGCTTGGTGAGCTCGGGGGAGAGGGCGGCGAGCCGGGCTGCCAGGTCGTCCGCCTTCAGGCCGGAGGCGCGTGCGGAGTCCAGGGCGCCCGACGCGGCGAGCAGGGCCTGGCGGGCGCGTTCGACGGCGGGGGCCAGGCGGGCCAGCTGGGTCTCCGCCTTGCCGAGCAGGGGGCCGAGGCCCTCGGCGAAGCGGTCCAGGTCCTGCTTGACGCGGTCGAGTTCCTCCTTGGCGGCGGTCAGCTCGCCGCGGGCACGGGAGGCGGCCGAGGCCTCCAGGTCGTCGCGGTCGAGGTCGTGGGCGTCGACGGCGTCGATGTAGCGGTGGCTGGCCTCGTCGATGCGCCGGCCCAGCGCGTCGAAGTCGCCGACGGCGCGCCGGGCGGCGGGGGAGTCGTCGACCGCGGTGATCGTCTCGATGGAGATGCGCAGGTCCCGCTGGGCGGTGTCCAGCTCGTAGAAGGCGGCCGCGGCGGCGTCCTTCGCGGCCTGGGCCTCGGCCCGCTGGTTCTCGGCGCGGCCGCCGAACCAGCGCCGGGTGCCGCCGCCGGCGAAGGCGGCGAGCAGGACCGGCGCGGCCAGCACCGGAAGGGCCGCCAGCGCGAGCGCGTCGCGCAGCGGTCCGGGGACGCGGGGGCGGCGGCGCGGGCGTGGTGCGCGCGGCTCCGACGGCGAGTACGGCTGCGCTGGTGTCGCCGTCACATCCCTCTCCCGTGCTGTGGTCCACCCTGCCCGGTGTCATTCTCCCACCGGTCGGGGACGAACACACGGGCCGGTCAGTTCGCCGTTCGGACCGTGATGGAGCCGTCACCGGTCCGGGCGGTCACCGCGTGGGAGCTGCTCCCGTCGCGCGGCACGGACACGTCGACGCCGCCGTCGCCCGTCTCGGTGGTCACCCGGTAGGTGGCGCGGGGCAGGGCGATGGTCACGGAGCCGTCGCCGCTGCGGGACTCCACGCGGTCGGGGACGGCGCCGAGTTCGAGGCGCACGGAGCCGTCGCCGGTGCGGGTGCGGATCTCGCGGGAGGAGACGTCCGCCCGGATGGAGCCGTCGCCGGAGCGCATCTCCAGGGGGCCGGTGCTGTCGCTGACGCGGATCGAGCCGTCACCGGTGCGCACGTCCACGGGACCGGTGGTGTCGCTGACCCGGACCGAGCCGTCGCCGGTGCGGATGTGCAGCGGGTCGCGCAGGCCCCGGGCGCGGACGGAGCCGTCGCCGTCCTGGACCTTCACGGTGACGCCGCGGGGCACCTCGATGCGGTGCTTGGCCGAGCAGTCGGCGACCACCCCGGAGCACTCCAGCCGCAGCACCAGCCGGTCGTCCCGGAAGGACCAGGTGACCTCCGGGTCCTTGCCGACGACGACGGAGCCCTGGAACCAGCGGGTGACCCGGACTTCGCCCCGCGGGGTGCGCTCGGCGGCGACGATCTCCAGGGCGGAGTCGTCGGAGTCGACGGTCAGGGTGCGGCCCTGGAGGGCGAAGGACCGGTGCTCGGGGTCCTCGTCGTCCCCCGCGGAGGCCCCGCAGGCGCTGAGCGCGGCGAGGAGGACCGCCAGGGCGCCGGTGAGGGCGGCGGCACGGGCGGCACGGGTGGTGCCGCCGCGGCGTGGGCGTGTGGTGCGGGCGGTGCGGGCCATGACGATTCTCCCCCTGGGCGGACGACGGGCGCTCTCGGGCGCTCTACGACCGTAGGGAACCGTCGCCCGCCGGGGGATCCGGGCCACCGGCGGATCAGGGGTGGGGTTAACCCCCGCGGCGGACCCGCGATACGCGTTTGCCGGACGGTGCCCCCGGCAATGTAGGCTGTCGACTCGTCCTGGGCGTACGACCCGGGAGCCGGGTGCGTAGCTCAGGGGTAGAGCGCCTGCCTTACAAGCAGGATGTCGGCGGTTCGAAACCGTCCGCGCCCACCGTACGGACAGCCGGTCAAGGGCCTCTCGGAGTCTTCCCGAGGGGCTCTTCTCATGATCGGGCTCCCACGGGGACGAGCCGCCCCCCGGTTTCCCCTGGGGGCGGCTCGTGCCGGACGTTCAGAGATCGAGGTCGGCGGCGGCGCACTGTAGGTGTCCTGGGCCGCTGGACGACACCGGCGCGACGCCGGCGGCGGAATTCGAACCCGCGTCACCCGCTGGAGAGGCGAAGTAGCCGCAGCCTGCGCACCTGAACGACGTTCACCGTAGCCCGGTGCACGCGGGCGGGCACGTGGTTTTCGGCCGCGGCGCCGGCGACGCGGTCGCGCCTACGAGGGTCCCCCGGCGTCCTCGGGCGGTACCTCGCGCGCGTGCTTGAGCTGTGAGCGGGCCGTCACCCGCTCGGCGCCGGTCAGTTCGGACCAGTAGCGGTGCGTGCTGACGAACACCGCCAGCTCGCGCTCCCGCTGCCGCAGCTTCTCCACCTCGGCCTGTTCGTCGGCGCTCCAGCCGGGAGACGCGGGGCGCTCCACCTTGCGCCAGCCGTTGTCGTCGCTGAAGCCGTCCAGTGGCTCCACCGACCAGGGGAGCCGTTTCAGCAGGGCCGACAGCTCGGCCCGGACCTGATGGAGTTCCTCCTGACCGGCGAGGAGGTCACTCGGAAAGTCATAGGTCGTAGCCACGGCCCAATAATACGCCTGTTCGATTTAGGGGGGCGAGTTCCCCCGTGGTCCCGCGCGGGCCGGACGGGGGAGACTGGGGGCATGTGCCGGAGTATCAAGACGCTGCGTCCGCCCGCCCTGCCCGAGGAGGCCACGGAGGAGGACATCCGCGCCGCCGCGCTGCAGTACGTGCGCAAGGTCTCGGGCTTCCGTGCCCCGGCCGCGCACAATCAGGAGGTGTTCGACCGCGCCGTCGAGGCCGTCGCGCGGGCCACGGCCGAGCTGCTCGACGGGCTGGAGGTGCGGGGGGCCGGGGCGGCGCGCCGGGCGGGCTAGCGGCCCGGGCCCGGCCCCCGTCCCGGGTGCCTCACGCCGGTTCGGGCTGCGGCTCCGGCCGCGCGGCGGGCGCCGTCGCCGGCTCCCACCGCCGGACGGTGCGCAGGTAGCCGTAGACCACCGAGCCCATCGCCAGCAGGAGCAGGGGGCCGTAGAGCCAGGGGTGGCGGGCCATCTCCATCGGAAGGTAGCGGTAGGACAGCAGGAGCGCGGTGAACACGGCCGTCCCGTAGGCGGCCAGCCGCATGCCCGACCGGTCCCAGCCGCGGTCGGCCGCGCGCAGCGCCCCCTCGATCGTGACGGTGAACACCACGCCGGCCACGAGGTCGACGCCGTAGTGGTAGCCGAATCCGAGGGTCGCGGTGAGTGTGGCGATCAGCCAGAACGTGCCGGCGTACCGCAGGGCGCGGGGGCCCTTGCGGGAGTGGATGAAGATCGCGGTGGCCCATGCCGTGTGCAGGCTCGGCATGCAGTTGCGCGGGGTGATCTCGTCGAACGGGATCATCTGCGGGGCGGTGATCTGCGGCAGCGTGTGCGGCCACAGGTCGGCCACCGCCCACGGCCCGCCGTCGGGGCCGTAGGCGAAGACCGGCCCGACCACCGGGAAGACCATGTAGACGCCGGGCCCGAGGAGCCCGATCACGAGGAACGTGCGCACCAGGTGGTGCCTCGGGAAGCGGCGTTCGGACGCCACGTGGCGCAGCTGGTGGAGGGCGACGACCACCGCGGCCACCGCGAGCTGGGCGTAGACCCAGTCCAGGGCGGTGGCGCCGACCGGGCCGGTGGCCTCGACGATCCGGCCCACCACCCAGGCCGGGTCGCCCAGCGCGCGGTCGGCGACCGCCAGGTAGGGGTCGAGCGTGAGCGGACGGGTCTCGGAGGTGAGGAGCAGCCAGGTGTCCCCGGTCTTGCGGCCGGTCACCAGCAGCAGGCCCAGCCCCACGCCCTTCAGCAGCAGGACGCGGTCGCGTCCCGTGCGGCGGGTGACCGCGACGACGGCACAGCCCAGGACGACCCACAGGGCGCCGTTGCCGAACGGGTGACCCTCGCTCAGGTCGGCGCCGGCCGCCCAGCGCACCAGCAGCAGGACGGCGTCGATGCCGAGCGCGGCACCGGCGGCCACGAACCGCTCCCGCCGGGTGAGCACCACCATCGTCAGCGCCATGCTGGCGTACAGCAGGAAACCGGACTTGGGCGGGAAGGCCACCTCGCGGACCTGGTCCGTGATCGGTCCCGTGAAGCCGTGGTGGCGGGCGGCCGCCTCCAGCGCGACGAGGAACCCCAGGGTCACCACGCCCGCCGCGGCCCACAGCACCGTGCGGGTCCGGCCGGGTGCCGCCGGGGCGGGGCCGGTCGCGGGCCGCCCGGACGTGTCCGCGTCGTTGGATATCACGTGTTCCGCCCCGATGTGTCAGTGTTCGGATCGATCATCGTGAGACATCCCCGGCCTCATGACGTCCGCGGCTCGCGCCGCACCAGGTATCCCGCCCCCGCCCCGGCCGCGAACAGCGCTCCCACCGACACGGCCGTCCCCAGCCAGCTCGCGCCCAGCCAGTGGGCGCCGAAGTAGCCGAGCGCGACGCTGTAGGCGGCCCAGGTCAGGCCGGCCAGCGCCGACCAGGGCAGGAAGTCGCGGGCGCGGCGGTGCGCGGCGCCCGCGCCGAAGGAGACCACCGAGCGGCCCGCCGGAGCGAACCGGGCCAGGACGACGAGCGCCCCGCCACCCCGGGCGAGCGTCGCGCCGAGACGTTCCTGCGCGCTGGTCAGGCGCCGGGAACGGGAGATCGCGCGGTCCAGCCGGGCACCGCCGCGCCAGGCGAGGCGGTAGGCGGCCAGATCGCCGAGGACGGAGGCGGTGGCCGCGCAGAGGGTCAGTACGAGGATGTCGGGCACGTCCTTCGCCGTGCCCGCGGCCGCCGCCGTGGCCGCCGTGATCACCAGGACGCCGCTCGGCAGCACCGGCAGGAACACGTCGAACAGCACGGACAGCGTCACCACCGCGTAGATCCACGGGCTGCCGACCAGCGACCCCACCTGCTCCAGCACCGCAACTCCCCACGCGCCCCCGTGGGCCAGACCGTGCCGCGTTGTCGCGCGGGGAGCGGCAGGAGTGGCCGATGACAGCCATACAGCGTACGCCCCGGAGTGTGACGGGTGGTTCACGGGGGGCTCGTACGTTCGGTGCCGACTGTTCACCTCGTGCCGTCTCGCCCGACTCGTCACCCGGCTGCCCCGTTCCGGGAAGCGGCGCGGGCGGGCGTCCCGTAGCAACGGAGGGGGGGTCGTCATCCCTGTCGGCCCCCGGTCGACCACACGTCGTCACCACGTACGAGCCGAGGAACGGGACACACATGCTGGCAGGAATATGCGCGAGCGCCGTCGCCACCGCACTGTTCGTGAGCGGGCCGGGCGGTGCCCACGGCTACGCGATGCGGACGGACGCACGGTTCACGCCGCCCGGCGCCGACGGCCGGTCACCGGCGCTGACCTACGACCGGAGCCTCGTCCCCGCGGGCTCCTGGATCGAGGTCCGCCAGCACACCGCGCGCGGCGGCGCGACCACCGTGCGGCTCCGGGTGAGCGGGATGCGGCCCGGGCACACCTACGGCGTCCATGTGCACCAGAAGCCCTGCGGTGCCGACCCCGCGGCCGCCGGCGGGCACTACCAGCACCGGCCGTCGAGCGATCCGCGCGCCGTGAACCCGGACAACGAGGTCTGGCTGGACTTCACGGCCGACCGGCGCGGCACGGGCGAGGCGAGCGCGCGCCACGACTGGGGCTTCCGGCGGGGCGAGGCGTCCTCGGTGGTCGTCCACGACGTGCCGGGCGGCGCGGGCGCGCGGGTCGCCTGCTTCACGGTGCCGTTCGGCTGACGGTCCCCGCGCGCCGAAGCGGCGCCCGTCCCCGGTGGGACGGGCGCCGCTCCTCGTGCCGCCGGGCGGGCCGCTCAGGCCGCGACCGGGGTCTGGCCGGCGGGCCGCTGCTCCTGGGCGGACGTGCGCCGCGACAGCAGCCGGTCCACGCCGAAGGCGCCCGAGCCGGTGAAGATCAGCAGGAACATGGCCCAGCAGTACAGGGCCGCGCCCTCGCCGCTGTTCTCGATCGGCCACAGGGCCTCGGGCTGGTGGACCTTGAAGTAGGCGTAGGCCATGGCGCCCGAGGAGATGAACGCCGCGATGCGGGTGCCCAGGCCGAGCAGGACCAGCGTGCCGCCGACGAGCTCGATGACGGCCGCGTACCAGTTCGGCCAGGCGCCGGTCGCCGCGGTGCCGCCCTTGCCGTCGGCGCCGCCGAGGACACCGAAGAGCGCGACGGCGCCGTGGCAGGCGAAGAGCAGGCCGACGACGATCCGGAAGAGCCCGAGGGCGTACGGCTGGGCGCCGTTGAGGCGAGCGGTCATGTGGGGGACTCCTTGGGTCGGCCGGTCGGGGGGACCGGTCGGGGGACAGAACCGGACACCCACGTTAGGTGTGCCTAACTGATGCTTGCAAGTTCAACATTTGGCCACTGCTTCACCTCTGGCCACAGGGCAGCCTCCGCCGCAGCCGCACGTGGAAGCGCTCCCACGGCGCCGCGCGGGGCCAGAAGAGTGTCCGAATTCACCCGGAGGCGGTCAGGGGGAGAGCTCGGAGTCCAGGAGCGTCGTCAGGCCCGGGCCGGTGCCCTCCCGGGGCTCGGCGTGCTCCAGCCGCAGCCGGGCCGAACGGCCGCGCAGGGTCAGGGTCATGAGCTGGTTGCCGAACCAGGGCCCGCCCGTCTTGCGCCAGCCGACCGGCGGGTGCGCGAGCCGGCCGTGCCGGGCCAGCAGGCGGCCGATGCCGCGCGACACCCCGCTCCAGCCGGCGCGGAAGGCCAGCCGCATCGACAGCGGGACGGAGTTGTGCACGGGGGAGCAGACGAGCTGGACGACCCGGGCGTCCGGCTGCGGCCGGGACGACCAGGACGGCTCGGCGATGTAGGCGTGGTGCACGTCCCCGGACAGCACGCACACCGTCGCCGGCGCGTCCGGCCCCGAACCCGCCTCGGCGACCAGCTCCGCCAGATCCGCGAAGGACTCGGGGAACGCCGACCAGTGCTCCAGATCGGCGGCCCGCCGCAGCTTCTCGCCCCAGCGCGCCCAGCGCTCGCCCCGTTCGCCCCCGCACAGCGCCGCGTTCCAGCCCTCGGCGTCGTGCACCAGATGCGGCAGCAGCCAGGGCAGCGAGGTGCCGACCAGCAGGTGGTCGTAGCCCCCGGCGCGGTCCATCACCTGCTCGCGCAGCCAGGCCTCCTCGCCCGGGTCGAGCATCGCCCGGTCCTGCTCGTCGAGGACGCGGGCGGCCCGGCTGTCCACCATCAGCAGCCGCACGCGCCCGAAGTCGCGCCGGTAGCTCCAGCGGACCGAGGCCGGGTCGGTGTCGGCCCGGGCGGCGAAGGCGCGCAGCACGTCGGTGCCGTCGGGGGCCTCGCGGACCTGTGCGTAGACCGGGTCGGCCGCGACCTCGGCCGGGGAGAGGTTGCCCAGGTGCTGGTGGACCCAGTACGACATCAGGCCGCTCAGCAGCCGCTCCTGCCACCAGTCGGTGGTGCGCATGTCGGCGAGCCAGGAGGCGGAGGTGTTCCAGTCGTCGATGACGTCGTGGTCGTCGAAGATCATGCAGCTGGGCACCGTGGACAGCAGCCAGCGGATGCGCGGGTCGAGCCAGGACTCGTAGTAGAGGTGCGTGTATTCCTCGTAGTCGGCGACGCCGCTGCCCGGCGGTTCCTTCAGGTCGCGGCGGGACGCCAGCCAGCGCTGGGTGCTGTCGGAGGTCTCGTCGGCGTACACCTGGTCGCCGAGCAGGAGCAGGACGTCGGGCCGCTCGCCCTCGGGGTCGGCCGCCATGCGGGTGGCGAGCGCGTCCAGGGCGTCGGGGCCGACGGGGTCGTGCCCGCCCGCGGGCGGCGAGGCCCAGCGGCAGGAGCCGAAGGCGACGTGCAGGCCGTCGTCCGGGCCCGGGGCGTGGATCACCGAGGGCGGGAAGGGCGAGCCGGGCATCGGCCACACCCGCGCGCCGTCGAGGAGCACCTCGTACGTCGTGGTGGTGCCGGCCGTGAGGCCGGTCACCGGGACGAGGGCGTAGTGGTGCCCCGCGATCTGGAACGTCCCGGCCGTGCCGCCCGAGCCGTCGGCGCAGCGCACCTCGGCGGTGCACGGCCGGCTCGTCTCGACCCAGACGGTCGCGGACGAGCCGTCGGTGTACCTCAGCAGCGGCCCGAGGCGCAGTTCGGCCATGGCGTTCCCCTCTCCGTCGCCCCGTACGGTACGGAACGACGGAGGCCGGCGGGGAGGTTCCGACACGAAAACCGCGCGTGTCAGCAGCTCGCGAGGTGGTTCGTCAGCGCCGACTTCTCGGCCGAGTCGACCGAGAGGCCGTAGTAGTACTTCACCTGGACCCAGGCGCGGACGTAGGTGCAGCGGTACGCCGTCCGGGAGGGCATCCAGGTGGCCGGGTCCTGGTCGCCCTTGGCCTGGTTGACGTTGTCGGTGACCGCGATGAGCTGCGGGCGGGTCAGGTCGTTGGCGAAGGACTGGCGGCGCGAGGTCGTCCAGGAGCCGGCCCCCGAGTCCCAGGCCTCGGCGAGCGGGACCAGGTGGTCGATGTCGACGTCGGAGGCGGCGGACCAGGTGGCGCCGTCGTAGGGGGAGTACCAGCTGCCGCTGGTGGCGGCGCAGGAGGAGTCCTGGACCACGTTGGTGCCGTCGCGCTTGAGGACGACCTCGCGGGTGTTGCAGGTGCCGGACTGGGTGATCCAGTGCGGGAAGAGGTCGCGGTTGTAGCCGGTGCGGTCCTCGGTGGCCACGGTGAGCGTGGCGAGGTAGGAGCGGGCCGTGCTCGCGCTCACCGGGGTGGGCAGCGCGGCGGAGGCGGTGGGGGCGTTGAAGAGCGCCACGGAGGATATGAGCGCCGTGGCGGCGGCGGCCACGCTCAGCCGTCGACGCGCGTAGAACCTGGGCATGCGAACTCCCTGGGGAGAGGGGGGGTGTTGGCGTACGAGCGAAGGGAATGCTCGCGGTGCCGTGTTGCGCACAGGTGTGCGCCCGGTGAGAAGTTAATGACGCGTGCATGACATGACAAGGTTCGGGAGCGAACTTTTCACTCCCGGCGTGTCGCGTACCATGGACGGCGCAGAAGGGGAGTAGCTCTTCGCCGGACCGTCGACATACTGCTCAGCCCGCCTGAGCCGGCGCCCGGAGGCCGGTCCTTCCCACGGACCAGCCAGCGAGACCTTCGGCAAGCAGTGCACGCCCGCGCCGTACGGCACGGGCGCCCGAGTGCGCTGCCGTGCCGAGGTGTCCTGTGCGAAGGTCCAGCGCTCTCGGCGGGGCAGCCCCGACCGATTGAGGAACCCTTGATCAGCCTGACCGTGACGGCCGTCGCCTTCGGCGTCGTCTTCCTCGCCGAGCTGCCGGACAAGACCGCCCTGGCCGGCCTCGTCCTCGGCACCCGCTACCGCGCCTCCTACGTCTTCGCCGGGGTCGCCGCCGCCTTCGCGCTGCACGTCGCGCTCGCCGTCGCGGCCGGCAGCGTGCTGACGCTGCTGCCGCCGCAGATCGTGAGCGCGCTGACCGGTGTGCTGTTCCTGGGCGGGGCCGCGATGCTGCTGCTGAAGAAGGGCGAGGACGAGGAGGAGGTCCGCAAGCCCGAGAACCAGTCCTTCTGGAAGGTCTCCGGTGCGGGCTTCATGCTCATCCTGGTCGCCGAGTTCGGCGACCTCACCCAGATCATGACCGCGAACCTGGCCGCCCGGTACGACGACCCGCTCTCCGTCGGCCTGGGCGCGGTGCTGGCGCTGTGGACGGTGGCCGGGCTCGGCATCGTCGGCGGCAAGGCGCTGATGAAGAAGGTGCCGCTGCGCCTGATCACGCAGATCGCGGCGCTGGTGATGCTGGGCCTCGGGGTGTGGAGCCTGTGGGAGGCCGTCACCGGCTGAGCTGAACAGTGGGTGAACGTGCGCGGGGGCCACTGGCGCGAACCCGGTCTTGTTTTGTACCGTGGATGAACAAAGTGGCCTCCGCCCGTTTTCCCTGACCGGCGGGCGGGGCCGCCTTGTCCCTTCCGGGGTGTGACGGACGCGATCCGTCCGCCGCCCCTCGCCCGCGCTGGAACGCGCCCCGAGCCTTGGAGCTGCCGATGACGGCCACCGCCGTGCTCACCGCCCGCGCCCTCCTGCTGGACATGGACGGCACCCTGGTCAACTCCGACGCCTCCGTCGAGCGCGTCTGGCGGCGCTGGGCCGAGCGGCACGGGCTGGACGGCGACGAGGTCATGAAGGTCGTCCACGGGCGGCAGGGCTACGCCTCGATGGCGCTGCTGCTGCCCGGCCGGCCCATGGAGCAGAACCACGCCGACAACGCCCGGATGCTCGAGGAGGAGACCGCCGACACCGACGGCGTCGTCGCGATCCCCGGCGCGCCGGAGTTCCTGGCCTCCCTGCGCGGGCTGCCGCACGCGCTCGTGACCTCCGCCGACGTGCCGCTGTCCACGGCGCGGATGGCGGCCGCCGGTCTGGAGATGCCCGAGGTGCGGGTGACCGCGGAGTCCGTCGGGGCGAGCAAGCCCGACCCCGAGGGCTTTTTGAAGGGCGCCGCCGAGCTGGGCGTCGCCCCCGCCGACTGCGTGGTGTTCGAGGACTCCGGCGCCGGGATCGCGGCGGGACGCGCCGCCGGGATGACGGTGGTCGGGATCGGGCCCCGGGCCGCGTTCCACGAGCCGGACGTGGTGGTGCCGGACCTCACGGCGGTGCGCGTGGAGGCCGTGGCGGACGGCACGATCCGCCTCCACGTCGGCTGACCCTCAGGGCTCGTCGGTCTCCGACTCCAGCTTCGCCCTGGTCTCCCGGTCGTAGACGCCGAGGTTGTCGCCCTGGATGCCCCGGCTCCACTGGTAGGTGCGCACGGCATCCTCCAGGCGGCCGTCGAAGGTGCCGTCGGCGTCCTCGTTGAAGAGGTACAACTGCCGCAGCCGCAACTGGAGTTCGGTGACCTCCGGGCCGCGGTCGCCCAGGCGCAGGACGACCGGCTGGTTCCGTGCGGAGTCGTCCGGGGGCCGCTGCCCGGGCGCGGTCGCCGTGGCGGACGCCGACGCCGACGGGGCGGTCGGCCGTGCCGTGCTCGGCGAGGCGCTCGGCGCGGACGGCGACGGCGAGGCCGACGGACTGCCGCTGCCGGAGGGCGACGGGGACGGTGAGGCGGAGGCCGACGGGGAGGCCGAGGGGCTCGCCTGCGGAGCCGTGGGCGCCGCGCTGCTCGACGGGGCGTCCGGCACGCTCGCGCGGATGTCGTCCGGCAGCGCGGTGTCCCGGGAGGGACTCTCGTAGGACAGCAGGCCGCTCGCGTACCCGGCGGCCGTGACCACGGCGACGCAGGCACCCGCGGCGGCGACGAGCAGGACACGGCGCCGCCGCCGTCCCGGCCGGGGCTCGCCGTCCTCGCCGGGTGCGGGTTCCCGCCCTCCCGGCTCCGCTCCCGACCCGTCGAAGAGACGCAGGTCGGTGACGCTGGGCTCGGAGGTGCCGGGGGTCATCGGCGCCGGAAGCGCGGTGGTGGGCGCGGGCGTTGGCGGGGGCGGTGACGCGGTGGTGTCCGGGGGGACGGCCGGCAGCGTGGCCGTGTCCCGGGTGGTGGACTGCCGCGGGGTGGTGTGGTCGGCGGCGGACTGCCGTGGGGGCGCTTCCGCAGGGGTGGCCGGCAGCACGGTGGTCGCGTCGGGGTCGACCGGGTGCGGGTGCGGGTGCGGGTGCGGGGTGGCGTCGGCGGGGGCGGGCCGGGGGGCGTCGCCCTCGCGGGGCCTGTCCGCTGCCCCGGCGCCGACCTCGGACGGCGCCGCAGCGGAAGCCGGTTCCTCCGCGCCCGCGTGCGTGTCCTGCCCGGAGGGTCCTCCGCCTTCGGTGATCTCCACGTACGGCCGGATCCGCAGCGGGTCGAAGTCCTCCGCCGCTGCCGCCTGGGCGGTGCGGTTGTCGAGGAGGGCCTTCGCCGCGCGGTCGGCGCAGGCGCAGGCGGGGGAGTTGTCGCGCAGTCTGGGCGTGCCGCACTCCGGGCACGGGTGACCGTTCAGCGGCTCCACGCGTTCCTCCCTCCCCTCGCGAACTCCAGAGATTATCCAGATGTTCTCCACAGTGCGGAGGACGAGCCCCCGGAATGTGCGCTTCCAAACGGGCCATGCGGGCCATACCACGCCACACCGGTCACGAGGGGAAAGGTCACAGGACCCAGGGGAGGCCGCACGGCCCGGTCCGCGGAACCGGTGCTCGCATTCAGGCCAGGCGCTTGCTGAACCAGTGGTCCGCGTACGGTTCGTCGTTGTGCGGCTCGGTCTCCTCGTAGCCGAGGCGGGCGTAGAGGGCGCGGGCCCGCACGAGGTCGCTGCGGGTGTCGAGGACGATCCGGCCGGCGCCGAGCGCGCGGGCGGCGTCCTCGGCGGCCCGGACGAGCAGCGCGGCACCGCCCCTGCCGCGCAGCGGCTCGTGCAGGAACACCCGCTTGAGCTCGGCGGTGGTGTCGTCCAGCAGCCGCACTCCCGCCGTGCCTGCGGGCTCGCCGTCGTACCGGGCGACGAGCAACCGCCCGCGTGGCGGGGCGAGTTCGGCGCCAGGCTGCGCGGCGATCTCCCGCTCCAGCTCCTCCGGGTCGGTCCGGCGCCCCTCGTGCAGCAGGTACCAGCGGTCGCTGACCTCGGTGTAGTACGCCCGCCAAAGCGCCGCGGCGACAGGGGAGTCGTACGGTTCCGGGGCCACGGTCCAGGTCATGCGCCGCATTCTGCTCGGCAGCCCCACCGGCCCCGCAACCGGGTTTCGCGGGGGCGGGTCCGCGCCCTCGGTCCGCCCTCCGGCCGCCCGCGCGCCGTTTGCCGACGGGCTTTGCGGCAACCCGACGGGAGAACCGGCTCGCCAGGAGCCGGGGGCCGAGAACCCGGAAGGCATTCATGTCCACTGGCCTGATCATTGCTCTGATCGTGATCGCGGCGGTCGTCGTCGTCATCGCCGCCGCCATGACCCTGCGCGCCCGCGGGCCTCGGCGCGGCCCGAGCCTGAAGCGGCGCTTCGGACCCGAGTACGACCGGGCCGTCGCCCGGCACGACGGTGACACCACGGCCGCCGAACGCGAACTCACCGAACGCGTCCAGCGCCACGGAGACCTGCGCGAGCGGCCTCTGGAGCCGGCGCAGCGCGAACAGTACGAGGCGCGCTGGACGGCGGCGCAGGAGCGGTTCGTCGACTCGCCGCGCGACGCCGTCGCCGAGGCGGACCGGCTGATCGCCGAGGTCGCCGGCGTCCGGGGCTTCCCGGACGGCGGGCAGTACGAGGAACAGCTCGCCGCCCTGTCCGTGCACCACGCCCACCACGTGGACGGCTACCGGCGCGTGCACCGTGCGGCGCACCTGCGCGCGGAGGACGCCCGGGACGGCGGCCACGGTACGGAGGACATGCGGGAGGCCATGGTGGCGGCCCGCGCCCTGTTCGAGGAACTGGTGCGGTCGGCCCGTCACGACGGAACGGGCCACACCGACGGCCGGCACCGTGCCGAGCCGAACGGCGGCCGCAAGCCCGCCGGCGCCCGCGGCGGACACCTGCCGTGGGCGATGAACCGACGCCAGGCGAAGGAGAGCTGAGTCAATGTCCGACATGAGCCGACAGCCAAGCGACCCGATGCCGGGCACCCCGGACGCCCGTGGCGAGCGCGCCCCGGGCACGGACCGCGGCACGACGGCACCGGGCACGCGCGGCACGGGCACCGGCTGCGGCGTCACCCACGGCACGGAGACGGGCCACGCCGTCCCGTACGGCACCGACGCCGACCGCGCGGCAACGCCGGGCACCGGCACGCACGCGACCGGCATGCACGCGACCGGCATGCACGCGACGGCGGGTGCGCCGGGTACCGACCCCCAGGGCACCGGCGCCGGCGCGCACGCGACCGGCATGCACGCGACGACCGGTACGCCGGGTACCGACCCGCAGGGCACCGGTGTCGCCACCCACGCGACCGGCACGCACGCGACGGCCGGTACGCCGGGTACCGACCCGCAAGGCATCGGCACCGGCACCCACCTGACCGGCACCCACGCGACGACCGGTACGCCGGGTACCGACCCGCAGGGCACCGGTGTCGCCACCGGCGGCGGCGCTCCCGGCGTGGAGACCCCCGCCGGCCCCGGCGGCAAGGGAGGCGACGGCAGGGACCGCGCCCACCTCTTCCCCCACGAGGAGACCGGCAAGCTCGGCGCGCAGCTCCAGCACGCCGTCGCCGGGTTCGTCGACGGGCCCCGGGCGGCCGTCGAGGAGGCCGACCACGTGCTCGAGGAGATCGCGGCCCGGTTCACCGAGGCCGTGGCGCAGCGCCGCCGCACCCTGCGGCACTCCTGGCAGTCGGTCGAGGGCGGCGGGGGCAAGCCCGTGTCGTCCGCCGACACCGAGCAGCTCCGGCTGGCCCTCAAGGACTACCGGGAGCTGGCGGAACGACTGATGCACGTGTGACCCGGGTGAGCCGGACACCGCGTCCGGCTCACCGGTCCGCCCGGCGCTCCCGCCACTGACGCACGACGTCCTCGACGTCGTAGGGCTTCCTGCCCAGCGGGGGGCCGGGCGGCGGCTTGAACATCATCTCGCGGATCCTGGCGTTGACCTCGTCGATGATCTTCCGCGCGATCCGCTCGGAGGGCGCCGCGAGCGCGGCCTCCAGCGCGTCCTCCGCCTCCTTGCGCAGCGCCAGCGCCGGCGGCAGCAGGGAGAAGCCCTCGCGGGCCAACTTCCGCTTCACCCACCACAGTTCGTCGTAGGTGCTCTCGACCTCGCGTGGCAGCGGACGGCCCGCCCCGGGCAGCCGTTCGAACTCGCCGCGCCGTTCCGCGTCGCGGATCTGCTTCTCGGCGAACGACTCGAAGTCGACGCCGGGTGGCTTTCGCTCGGTCATGAGGCCATTGTGCCGGACACGGCCCAAGTGGGCGTTCTATCATTCGGCGGGCTGCCGACCCATGGGGCAGGCCCACCGGGACGTCTCAGGAGGAGCGCACGTGCTCGAACTCACCATGGCCGCCGTGTCCGCGGCGGAGGAGGGTGCCACGGCCGGCATGCTCATGGCCGACGCGCCCAGCGAGCCGGGCGCCGTGCTGCGGGTGGGCCGCGACAAGTCCGTGTGCCGGCTCACCACGCCGGACGACTGGCTGTTCGTCTCCCGCGTCCACCTGGAGTTCCTGTGCGGGCCGGACGGCACCTGGCAGGTCACCTGGCTGCGCGGCTCCCAGCCGGACCCCTCCTCGGAGGTCCGCCTGACGATGGGCGACTACCACCAGCCCCTGGTCTACGGCGGTACGGTCCCGCTGCCCCGGGGCGGCAGCGGCGAACTCGTCATCCAGGACCGCACCGCCCCGCGCAGCGTCAACGTGGGCTTCTTCCACGAGGTGTGACGGCCGGGCTCACAGCACCCGTGCCAGCGCGAACCCGTCGTAGCCCTTCATCCCGACCGTCTGGATCGCCGTCCCGCTCAGCCTCGGATGCGCGGCGATCAGTTCGATCGCGGCGCGGGTGCCCGTGACGTCCGGGGCGCTGCTGTCCTCGTCCACGACCCTGCCCCCGCGGACGACGTTGTCGACGATGATCAGACTGCCGGTGCTGGTGAGCCTGAGGGCCCACTCGACGTAGTGCGGGTTGTTGGCCTTGTCGGCGTCGATGAAGACCACGTCGAAGGGGGGCGGGTTCTCGTCGGCCAGCTGGGGCAGCGACTCCAGGGCCGGGCCCACCCGGACCTCGACGAGCCCTTCGAGCCCGGCGCGGGCGATGTTGCGGACGGCGACCTCGGCGTGCAGCGGGTCGTACTCCAGGGAGACGAGCCGTCCGTCGGCGGGCAGCGCGCGGGCCAGCCAGATGGTGCTGTAGCCGCCCAGGGTGCCGATCTCCAGGATGTGGCGGGCGCCCTGGATCTGGGCGAGGAGCTGCAGGAGCTTGCCCTGGTTGCCCGCGACGTTGATGTGCGGGAGCCCGGCGGCGTCGCTGTCGCGCAGCGCGGCCGCCAGGGCCTCGTCGTCCGGGGCGAGGTGGGCGGTGAAGTAGGCGTCGACCTCGTCCCAGACGTGCGACTCGCTCATGCGCCTCTCCCTTTCGTCGGCATAGTTAGCATTCCTAACTAGTGGCGCCGACGACGATAGTTGGTGCACGGGCGCGCTGTCAGGGCGTCTTCACCCGGCGTGTCGGCCGGCCACCGAGGGGGCCGAGCCGGGCAGCGGGCGGCCCGCCGACTCCGCCATGCGCCACACCGCGAAACCGCCGATCACGGCCGCGGCCATCATGTAGTACGCGGGCATCATCGTGTTCCCGGTCGCGCCGATCAGGGCCGTGACCACCAGCGGGGTCGTGCCGCCGAACAGGGACACCGAGACGTTGAAGCCGATGGACAGCGAGCCGTAGCGGACCTTCGTCGGGAACAGCGCCGGCAGCGCCGAGGGCATCGACGCAGTGAAGCAGACCAGCAGCAGGCCGAGGGCGCCCATGCCGAGCGCGACCGCGAGCAGGCTGCCCTCGCGGAGCAGCAGCAGCGCCGGGACGGACAGCAGCAGGAAGCCCGCGCAGCCGGCGGCGATCACCGGGCGGCGGCCGATCCGGTCGGTCAGCGCGCCCGCGAACGGCTGGACGATCATCATCAGAGCCATCACGCCGAGGACGACGAGCAGGCCGTGCGTCTCGTCGTAGTGCAGCTCGCCGGTCAGGTAGCTCGGCATGTACGACAGCAGCATGTAGTCGGTGACGTTGAAGACCAGCACCAGGCCGACGCAGAGCAGCAGCGCGCGCCACTGGCCGGTGACCATCTCGCGCAGCGGCACCCTGGGCCGGTCCTGCTCGGCCTTCTCGACCTCGGCGGCGAACGCCGGGGTCTCCTCCAGGCGCATCCGCAGGTAGAGGCCGATGAGCCCCATCGGGCCCGCGATCAGGAACGGGACGCGCCAGCCCCAGGAGGTCAGGTCGTCGGCGGAGAGCAGGGCGGTCATCAGGGTGACCAGGCCCGCGCCGCCGATGTACCCGGCGAGCGTGCCGAACTCCAGCCAGCTGCCGAGGAAGCCGCGCCGCCTGTCGGGGGCGTACTCGGCGATGAAGGTCGAGGCACCGGCGTACTCGCCGCCCGTGGAGAAGCCCTGCACGAGGCGGGCCACGAGGAGCAGGACCGGCGCGCCGACGCCGATCGCCGCGTACGACGGGATCAGGCCGATCGCGAAGGTGCCCACGGCCATCATGATCATGGTGAGGGCGAGGACCTTCCGGCGGCCGACGCGGTCGCCGAGCGGGCCGAAGACCAGGCCGCCCAGAGGGCGGACCAGGAAGGCCGCGGCGAAGGCGCCGAACGTGGAGAGCAGCTGGGCGGTGGGGTTGCCCGAGGGGAAGAAGACCTTGCCCAGCGTGACCGCGAGGTAGCTGTAGACGCCGAAGTCGAACCACTCCATCGCGTTGCCGAGCGCGGCCGCCTTCACGGCGCGCCGTACGAGCGCGGGGTCGGTGACGGTGGCGTCCGGGGCCTTCGCGGTGCGGCTCTCCGGGGCGGACGGGGAGGCGACGACTGAGGCGGTCGACAAGACTCGCTCGCCTACCTTTCGACGGGGACAGGGACGCGGTCCCGCGCGGCGGCGCTGTCGTACGGGCCGAAAAGGCGACGATAGGCGGATTTCGCATGCTCACGGGCGGTATGCCGTTCGTTGCATAGGGCATGTGAATTGCCGCTGCGCTGGGATGTCCGCCTGGCCGGGAGCGGTCGCGGCGGGTGCGCGGTGTGATCCTTCTCGCGCCCGCCCGCCCTCTTCCGGAGGCGTGGAAGAAAGGTAGGTACTACCGTCAACCGGACAAAAGGGGGACGGGTGCCGGATGAATCGCTGGTTGCCCGCGTCTTCCCCGGCAGGGCGGTGTGAGCCCCCTTAGGGTTCGCGAGGGAATTCCCGCATTCAGGACATGCGGGATGAACTGGTGCGGAGGCCGACGAGGGCATGTCTCATGCGAAGCACGGCGGACGGCCGGCACAGGCCCGCGGAGCGACAGCCGTCGGCGGGACCCACCCGCGCCTGAGGGCCGTCCGTCTCGGACTGTGGCTGGTCGCCGCCCTCCTCGCCGCCCGGCAGGTGGCCGTCGCCCTCGCCTCGCCGCGCGGCGAACGGCTCACCGACCTGGAGACCTGGGTCGGGCCCCACGGCGTCCTGCACGTCAACGGCTCGCTCTACACCTCCACCCGCTTCAGCGGCACCCCCTTCAACGGCCTCGTCCTCAAGCCCCTCACCAGGGCGGCCGAACAGGCCCTCGGCTGGGGCTGGACCTTCGGCACCCTGATGCTGGTCGTGGCCCTCGGGCTGATCGCCGCCCGCGCCCTGCCCCCGCCGGTCAGCCGCCGCACGGCGGCGCTCGCCGCGCCCGTCGCCATCAGCCTGCTCATGCTGTCCCTGCCGGTCCGCAACGCCCTGTGGCTCGGCCAGACCGGCATCCTGCCCGTCCTGCTGGTCCTGCTGGGCTGCTTCGCCGCGCGCGGCCCGCGCACCAGCGGTCTGCTCATCGGCGTCGCCGCCGCGCTCCAGCCGACCCTGCTGCTCTTCACGCCGCTGCTGTGGTGCACCGGCCGCCGGACCGCCGCCGTCTGCGCCACCGGCACCTTCGCCGCCTGCACCGCGCTCGCCTGGGCGGTGATGCCCGCCGACTCCCACCGCTACTGGGTCCACCACCTGGCGGGCGCCGGCCTCGGCGGACGGGCCGACGACCTGGGCAACCAGTCCCTGCACGGCGCCCTGCTCCGGCTCGGCCTGACCGGCCCCCCGGAGATCGTGCTCTTCCTGACGCTCGGCACGGCCGTCGCCGTCCTGGCCCTGCGCCGCGCCGTGCGCTACGTACGCGACGGCCAGCTGCTGCTCGCCGTCGCCGTCACCGGCTGCGCCGCGATCGCCGTCGCGCCGACGGCCTGGCAGCACCAGCAGCTGTGGGTGCTCCTCACGGTCGTCGGCCGGGCCGGCACCCGCACCTCCGACCGGTACGTGTGGCCGGTCAGCGTGGTCCTCGTCATGACCCTGCCGACGCGGATGCTGCTGCCGGACATGGCGTCGCTGGACCCGCTGCGCACCAACCTGGTGGTGCTGGCCGCCCTCGCCGCCGCCACCGCCGTGCCGTTCCTGCCGCGGACCTCGCCTTACCACCGTTCACCGCGGCCGACCCCGTACGCGCCCGCCGCCCCGGCCCGCTTCCGGCACGTCCCGCTGGTGCCGGGGCTGCGCCGGGCCCTGACCCGGCCGAACATCCTGCTCGAGATGCTCCTGCTGCGGGTGACCTACGCGGCCTACTCCCAGGTCCGGCTCGCGGCCACCGGCGGCAGCAACTCGGCCGGCCGCGCGCGGGCCGAGGAGCACGGCAAGGAGGTGTACGACCTGGAGCGGGCCCTGCGCATCGACGTCGAGCACTGGGCCAACCACGCCGTCGTCGGCATCGGCTGGCTCAGGAGCTTCTTCGACTTCTACTACACGTCGCTGCACTTCGCCGTCCCGCTGACGGTCCTCGCCCTCCTCTACTGGCGCCGGCCCGGCGACTACCGCTGGGCCCGCGCCGCCCTGGGCTTCACCACCCTGCTCGCCCTGATCGGCTTCTGGCTCTACCCGCTGGCCCCGCCGCGCCTGATGCCGACGCTCGGCTTCATCGACACCGTCCACGGCGTCCAGGACTTCTCCCAGCCGGACTACGGCACGCTCACCGCCCTCACCAACCAGTACGCGGCGATGCCGTCCCTGCACTTCGGGTGGTCGCTGTGGTGCGGGGTCGTGATCGCCGTACTGGTGCGGCAGTGGTGGGTGAAGGCCCTGGGCCTGCTGCACCCGCTGTTCACCGCGGTCTCGATCGTCGTGACGGCGAACCACTGGGTGCTGGACGCGGCCGGGGGAGCGCTGGCGGTCGCGGCGGGATTCGGGGTGACGTATCTGCTGTCCGGACCCAGAGCGCCGGACGGCGCGGTGGCCCGGCCCGACCGGACTCCGGCCGTGAAACCCCTGCACCGCTGACGGGGGAACCCACCCCGGCATCCCGGCGGGGACGCGGCGCGAACCCCGGACCGCATCACCCGCTCCCCGCTGCTGTGGAGGAAGCCATCACCCAGCATCTGGACGCCACGGGCACGATCCCCGGCCCGCGCCGCACCCCCGCCCCCGCGCCCCGCCCCGGCGACCCGGCCGCCCGCCGGGCACGAGCGGTCCCGGTCGCCGTCCCGGCCCTGACCGCCCTGGCCCTCGGCCTGTGGGGGATCGAACGGCAGGGCAGCATGTGGCGCGACGAGTCGGTCACGTACCAGGTCGCCCATCGCTCACCGGGCGAACTGTGGGGCCTGCTGGGCGGGATCGACGCGGTGCACGGCCTGTACTACCTCCTCATGCACGCCGTGTTCGCGGTGTGGGACGGCGGACTGGTCGCGCTGCGGCTGCCGTCGGTGCTCGGCACGGCCCTGGCCGCGGCCGGGGTCGGGGCGATCGGCGCCCGCCTGTCGGGCCGCGCGGCGGGCACCCTCGCGGGCCTGGTCTTCGTCCTGCTGCCGCTCACGCAGCACCACGCCCAGGAGGGCCGTTCGTACGCCCTGGTCACCGCCGGGGTCACCGGGGCGACGTACTTCTTCCTCCGTGCCAGCTCCGATCCCCGCGCCCGCTGGTGGACGGCGTACGCGCTCACCCTCGCAGTCGCCTCCTGGCTGCACGCGTTCGCCGCGCTGGTGCTCGTGGCGCACGGGCTGACGCTGTGGTGGTCGGGTGCGCGACGGCGGGAGGCGCGCCGGTGGGCGGGCGCGGCGGCCGGTGTGGGGCTTGGCCTGCTGCCGCTGGCGGTGATCAGCGCGGGCCAGGCGGAGGCCCAGCTGGGCTGGCTCGGCCGCCCGGGCGCGGGCGCGTGGCTGCTGTACGCGGGGCTCTCGGCGACGGCGGTGCTGCTGTGCCGCCTCCTCCTGCGGGCCGGTCACCCCGGTGCGCCCGCCCTGACCTGCCTCGCCCTGCCGCTGCTGATCGCCCCGGCCGGGCTGCTCATGACGGTCTCGCTGGTCAAGCCGTGGTACGTCGACCGGTACGTCCTGTACGGCATGACGGGTCTGGCGCTGCCGGCCGGATCCGCCCTGGCGTGGACGGTCGGGCGACGCCACCGGCTCGCCCCGGCGCCCCGCCTGCTGACTGCCTGTGTGTCGGTGGCTCTGGCGGTCGCGGTGCTGCTGCCGTGGTCGCTGCTGGTGCGTTCGCCCGAGAGCCGCAAGGACGACGTGGCCGCGGTCGCCCGTGCCGTGGAGCGGCAGGCCCGGCCGGGCGACGGGGTGCTGTTCATGCCCGCCAGGCGCCGCGCATGGCTCCTGCCGTACCCGGAGATCCACGAACGCCTGGACGACCTCGCCCTCGCGCGGCCCCCGCGCCGCTCGCACACACTCCACGGCACGGAGCTGTCCCCCGCCGCGATCCACCGCGCGATCGCGGCGTCCGGCCGCGTCATCGCCCTGCAGGACGAGGCGGGGCAGCCGCTCGACCCGTTCCCCGGGGAGGAGGTCAAACGGCGTGCGCTGCGGGGCCACTTCGAGGAGTGCGAGCGGGTGCGGGTGCGGGGCGGGCAGGTCGTGCTGTACGTGCGGCGGGGCCGCGAAGGGGAGTGCGGACCGTGACGGCCCCGGCCCCGCACCACACCGGTGAGGTACGCGCTTAAGCCCGCCCTCCCCGCCGGGCAGGGCGAAGGCGACGGCCCCGGGGATCAGGGGGCCGCCGCCTTCGGTTCTGGGGGTGGGACCGGCTCAGTACCAGTGGTTGGCCTGCCAGAAGTCCCAGGCGCCGCAGGCGCTGCCGTAGCGGTCCTTCATGTAGTCCAGGCCCCACTCGATCTGGGTGGCCGCGTTGGTCTGCCAGTCGGAACCGGCCGAGGCCATCTTGGAGCCCGGCAGGGCCTGGACGAGGCCGTAGGCGCCGCTGGAGGAGTTCTGCGCCCGCACGTCCCAGCCGCTCTCCTGCTCGACGATCTCGGAGAAGCACCGGTACTGGGCGTCGTCGCCGATCATCTTCTTCGCGACGGCCTGCGCCGAGGCGCCATCCGGCTGCGCGGCCTGAGCGGGTCCGGCGGCGATCAGGGAGCCGCAGACGGCGGCGGCCAGGGCGGCACCGGCGAGCGCCTTCCTCGGGGCGGCGGCACGGCGGAGCAGGGTGACGGCGGGCACGGGCGACCTTTCGTGGGGGGCGAGCGGTCGTCCAGAGAAACAGCCCCACCGAAGGCGCCGCAAAGACGCCCTGTACTACGCCCGGCCGCACCCGCCGGGGTGGCCGCGCCCGTGACCGGGGCTTGTCCCTACGGCCCCGCTTCGTACGTGGCGCCGGTCACGTGGGCAGCCTCACCCCGGGGCGCCTCGAACGTGACCGGCGTCTCGAAGGCCGCCCGGCGCGTGGCCCGGCGCAGCGCCCTGAGGACGGCGGGCCCCAGGAGCGCGGTGAGGACGACCGTGACCGCGGCCCGGCCCAGGTCCCAGCCGAGCGAGGTGGCCAGGCAGTAAGCGAGGAAACGGGCCAGGTTCGTGGCCAGGGGCGCGTGCGGGTCGAAGGCGACGCTGGAGGCGAGGGCGCTCATGAAGGGCCAGCCGGCCATGTTCATGATCGTGCCGTAGGCGAAGGCGGCGACGAAGCCGTAACCGGCGAGCAGCGCCACTTCCGCCCGCCCGCGCAGCCGGTCCTGCCCGGGCAGCAGGCCCGCGCCCATCGCGAACCAGCCCATCGCCAGCATCTGGAACGGCAGCCAGGGACCCACCCCGCCCGTGAGCAGCGCCGAGGCGAACATCGTCACCGAGCCCAGCACGAACCCGAAGCCCGGGCCGAGGACCCGGCCGCTCAGCACCATCAGGAAGAACATCGGCTCGATACCGGCCGTACCGGCGCCGATCGGCCGCAGCGCCGCACCCGTGGCGGCCAGCACGCCGAGCATCGCGACCGCCTTAGGGCCCAGTCCCGACTCCGAGATCGCCGCCCCCACGACCGCCACCAGCAGCACCAGCAGCCCCGCGAAGAGCCAGGGCGCGTCCTGCGCGTGCGCGCTCAGCCCGGAGGCGGGCGGCGCGAGGAAGGGCCAGCCGAAACCGGCGATCCCGACGGCACTGACCAGGACCAGGGCGGCCACGGACCGCGGACCGAGACGCACGGCACGGGCCTGCTTCTGGACGCTCATGCGCCGTCCCCGGTGCCGAGGGCCGCGCGGACCTGCGGGACCGTGAGCCACCGCTGCGGCGCGAGGATCTTGGTGACCTGCGGCGCGAACGACGGCGAGGACACCACGACCTCCGCCGTCGGGCCGTCCGCGATCACCTCGCCCTCCGCGAGCAGCACCACCCGGTGGGCGAGCTCGGCGGCCAGCTCCACGTCGTGCGTGGCCAGCACGATCGCGTGCCCCTCGGCGGCCAGCGCGCGCAGCACTCCGACCAGCCGTGCCTTGGCCGCGTAGTCCAGGCCCCGGGTCGGCTCGTCCAGCAGGAGCAGCGGGGGCCGTGCGGTCAGGACCACGGCCAGGGCGAGCGCGAGCCGCTGCCCCTCGGACAGGTCCCGGGGATGGGCGCCGTCGGTGACACCGGGGAGCAGCTCCGAGACCAGGGCCCGGCAGGTGCCGGGGTCCGCGCCCGCGTCCCGGTCGGCCGCCGCGCACTCGGCGGCGACGGTGTCGGCGTAGAGCAGGTCGCGCGGCTCCTGGGGGACCAGACCGACCTTGCGGACGAGGTCCTTCGGGGCCGTGCGGTGGGGGACGGCCTCGCCGAGCCGGACGGTCCCCGAGCCGGGGGTGACCAGACCGACCAGGGAGCCCAGCAGGGTGGACTTGCCCGCGCCGTTGCGGCCCATGAGGGCGACGGTCTCGCCGGGGGCGATGGTCAGGTCGACGTCGCGGAGGGCCTGGATGCGGGCGCGGGTGACCGAGAGGGCTCGCACTTCGGCCGTGAACCGGGTTTCGGCGGCGGCGGGAGTGGTGCGGGTGCGGCGGCGGGCAAGTGCGCCCATCGGGGTGGGACGCGCGGATCGTCGGCGGGTGCCCGTGGCCGGTGGCTGGTCGCGCAGTTCCCCGCGCCCCTGCGGGGCGCCCTCCAACCGGCGGCGAAGGTCCGCCGCCCTGCGCCGCGCGTCGCGGACCGTCATCGGCAGCGGGGTCCAGCCCGCCAGGCGGCCCAGGTCCACCACCGGCGGGTACACCGGGGACACGGCCATCACCTCGGCCGGGGGCCCCAGCACCGGGGGCGCGCCCCGGCCCGGCAGCAGGACGACCTGGTCGGCGTACTGGATGACGCGTTCCAGGCGGTGCTCGGCCAGGAAGACCGTCGTGCCGAGGTCGTGCACGAGCCGCTGCAGGACCGCCAGCACCTCCTCGGCGGCGGCCGGGTCGAGCGCCGAGGTCGGCTCGTCCAGCACGAGGACGCTCGGGTGCGGGGTGAGGACCGAGCCGATCGCGACGCGCTGCCGCTGCCCGCCGGAGAGCGTGGCGATGGACCGCCGCCGCAGGTCCGCCAGGCCCAGCAGGTCGAGCGTCTCCTCCACCCGGCGGCGCATCACGTCCGGGGCGAGCCCCAGCGACTCCATGCCGTAGGCGAGTTCGTCCTCCACCGTGTCCGTGACGAAGTGCGCCAGCGGGTCCTGGCCGACCGTGCCCACGACGTCGGCGAGTTCGCGCGGCTTGTGGGTCCGGGTGCCGCGCCCGGCCACCGTGACCCGGCCGCGCAGGGTGCCGCCGGTGAAGTGCGGCACGAGCCCGCTGACCGCGCCCAGGACGGTCGACTTGCCGACCCCGGACGGGCCGGCGAGCAGGACGAGTTCACCTTCGGGGACCTCGAAGTCGACGCCCCGCACGGTGGGTTCGGCGGCCCCGTCGTACGTCACGGAGACGTTCTCGAAGCGGATCACGACGGCTCCTCGGAGTCGGGGGCGGCGAACGCGGGCAGCAGGCCGAGGAGTACGGCCGCCGCGGGCCAGAGGGGGAGGGCGGGGGCGACCAGCGGGACCACGCCCGGGTGCAGGGCCGCGGGGTCACGGGCCGCGGCCAGGGCGAGCAGTGCCGCGACCGCCACCCCGGAGCCCACGATCAGCCAGGCGCGCGCGTCCCAGCGGTCGGGGCGGTAGCGGGTGCGCAGGGAGCGGCGCCCGCCGAGCCGGAGACCCGCCAGGGCGGCCGCCACGCCGAGCAGCAGGACCGGCATGCCGTACGCGGCGCCCTCGGCGGTGAGCAGTCCGTACGTCCCCGCGCAGACGCCGAGCAGGCCGCCGAGGGTGAGGGCGGCGGTGGTGCGGCGGACGGCGGCGGGCACCCGCGCGGTCCGGCCGTAGCCCCGGGCGTCCATCGCGGCGGCGAGGGAGACGGACCGTTCCAGGGCGCCCTCCAGGACCGGCAGGCCCACGTGCAGCAGACCGCGGACGCCCTTGTCCGGACGGCCGCGCAGCCGCCGGGCGGCGCGCAGGCGCTGGACGTCGGCGATCAGGTTCGGGGCGAAGGTGAGCGCGACGACCACCGCCACCCCCATCTCGTACAGCGCCCCCGGCAGGGACTTGAGGAGACGGGAGGGGTTGGCGAGGGCGTTCGCGGCGCCGACGCAGATGAGGAGCGTGGCCAGTTTCAGGCCGTCGTACAGGGCGAAGGTGAGCGCCTCCGCGGTGACCTCGCCGCCGAGACGGATGCCCTGGGCCCAGGCGGGCAGACCGATCTCCGGCAGGGTGATCAGGACGTGCGTGCCGGGGATGGGCGAGCCGAGCACCGTCGCGAACACCAGGCGGACGAGCAGCACGGCCAGCGCGAGCTTGACGAAGGCGCCGTACGAGCGGGACCAGGGCGCCGAGGGGCGGCAGGTGGCCACGACGTAGGCGGAGACCGCGATCAGCAGTGCGAGCAGGAGGGGATTGGTGGTGCGGGTGGCCGCGGTGCCCAGGGCGAGGGACCACAGCCACCAGGCACCGGGGTGCACGGGCGCCCGGTGCGGGCGCCGGGGCCGGGCGGCGTCCGCCACCCGGCGCTGCGGGGCGCGGCTAGGACTGTCCACGGGCACGCCGTCGCACCTGCCATATCGCGGCGCCGCCCAGCAGCACCACCACGGCGACGCCCGCCACCAGTCCCACGGACGGGCCGTCGTCCCCGGAAGACTCCTCGTGCGCCGTGTCCGCCTTCGGGGTCTCCTCGCCGGAGAGCTGTTCGCCGCAGCCCTGCTCCGGGTAGCCCGCGATCGCGCACAGCAGGGCGTTGGTGTCGTAGCGCAGCGGCTTCGCCACCGCGGCCAGCGCGTCCGCCGTCGTCGCGTCCGGGGCGACGCGGGCGCAGGCCGTCCGGGCGGGCGGCGGGGTCTCGCCCCGGGCCGCGTCCCGCCGCGTGCCGAAGTCGATGACCAGCGCCACGCGCTTGGCACCGTCCCGCGACGGCGTCCTCGCGCAGATCGCGTCGAAGTCCGCGGCGGGGCGCGGCCGGGCCGCGTCCGCCGTGTCCTCGCTGACCGCGAAGCGGAAGCCCTGCACGTCGCCGTCGGAAGGGCGGGTCGTGCCGGGGCCCTGGGTGGCGTAGACCCAGCGGTCGCCGTCGCGCTCCCAGAACGACCAGTAGCGGTAACCGGCGGCCTGGGCCTGGCCCGCCCCCGCGAGGAGCAGGAGCGAGGCCAGGAGCAGGAGAACGGCCCGGCGGATCACAGTTGCTGCTGCTTCCTGCGGCCGCTGAACAGGAACCCGATGCCGACGCCCGCGACGAGGCAGACGCCGACGTACCACCACACGCCGAACGGGGAGCCCGAGTCCTTCTCGTCGTCCTTCTTCGCCTCCGCCGTGTCCGCTGCGGCGGCCTGCGGGGCCGGGCCCGTCCCGTTCAGCCGCTTCACGAGGTCCGCGCCGCCGAAGTCGCGGGGGTCCGTGCCGGTCGCGTGGGCGGCGAAGATCAGCTGGGCGTAGGCGGCGGGACCGCTGCGGGCGGCCCAGTCCGCGGCGTTCTTCTCCAGCCACCGCACGGACTTCTCCGCCTGCGCGGTGGCGCCGTGCGCCGCGAGCGCGACGACCGCGTCGGCGGTGTTGCCGAAGTCCGGCTGGGGCTCGGCCCCGGCCAGGGCGGACATCAGGTGGTCGTCCTCCTCGGCGAGCGCGGCGCTGAGGTACGCCGCCCCGTTGCCCGCCGCCTGCTCCGGCGTGCCCGGCTTCGCGCAGGTGGCGCCGGACTTCCCGCCCGGCTCGACCACCATGCCCCGGCCCAGCGCGCCCAGCACACCGGCGGCCGTGGCGTCCGCGTTGGCCGTGAGCTCGCCCTTCTTGTCCGGCTGGAACGCGAACGCGCCGCCGCCGTCCCCGTCGCAGGGCAGCGCGAGCTTCAGCAGGGCGTCGAAGGGCGACCTGCCGTCCTTCTCGACCCGGTCCGGCTTCTCGCCCGCGGCGGCGAGGGCGCCGACGACGATCGACGTGGAGTTCGTGTCGCTGGCGCCGCCGGGCGCGTAGCCCCAGCCGCCGTCGTCGTTCTGGACGGACTTCAGCCAGCCGACGGCCTTGGCGGTGACGTCGTCGTGGCCGCCGAGCGCGGCGAGGGCCTGCACCGCGGCGGAGGTGGCGTTGGTGTCGGGCATCGTCTTCGCGTCGCACGCGGCGGCCGGGTCGGCGCGGTAGGCGGCGAACCCGCCGTCCGCGCACTGCTGGCGCACCAGCCACCGCACGGACTTCTCCGCCGGCCTCACCCCCACCGTGTCCTGCGCCAGCAGCGCGAGCGACTGCCGCCACACGCCGTCGTACTGCGGGTCGGTCGAGCCGTAGAGGGCCGAGGGCAGGGCCCGGGACGGCGACGGGGACGGATCGGCGGCGGCCGGTGCGGCGGCGCCGATCACGGCGACGGCGGCCAGGGCCGCGGCGCTGCTGCGGACGTTCATGATCGGCGGGTGCCTCTCCCTGTGGGGGAGCCGGGCAGCACGGGGCACCCCCGGGCGGCTCGGCTCCGTATACCTCGACGGTGCCGTGCACCGGCGGACCTGCCGGGCACGTGAGCCGGTCACGAACCGTGCGGGGCGATCCGGCTCACCGCCCCTCGGCGGGTGCGGTTCACGGTTGCGGGTCAGCGCCGGAATTGCACCGGCTTTCCCCCGTACGGGTGTGATGACGACGCGCCTACTGTACCCGCACGTCAAAATCCGGCCGAGGGGCGTGGGGGGAGCGGGGGGGGGCGGCGCCTGGGGCGGGCCCCGCTCCGGGGTGGGGGCCCGCACCGCCCGCACCGTGCCCGGCCGTGCCCGCACCGTGCCCGGCCCAGCCCTCGCCGGGACCGCGCCCTTCGTCGGGCCCGCCCTGGACGAGCCCTTCCCGCGGCAGGCCCGCAACCCGGCGGTGAGCCGGCAGGAAGTCGAACTCCTGCGCACCACACAGGAGTTGATCGTCGTATCCGGGCGGACCGGCTAACGTGGGCCGTCCCGACCGCCGTCTCCAGGAGCGTCCATGACCGATCAGGTGCACCACCCCGAGCGCGAGCCGTTCCCCAAGATCGACACCTCGGTGCCGCACTCGGCCCGGATCTGGAACTACTGGCTCGGCGGCAAGGACAACTACGAGGTCGACCGGGTGGCCGGTGACGCGTTCCGCTCGGTCTTCCCCGGGATCGAGACCGGAGCCCGCGCCGCCCGCTACTTCCTCGCCCGGGCGGTGCGCCACCTGGCCGAGGAGGAGGGCATCCGCCAGTTCCTGGACATCGGCACCGGCCTGCCCAACGTGGACAACACCCACCAGATCGCCCAGAGGGTGGCCCCCGAGAGCCGGATCGTCTACGTCGACAACGACCCGCTCGTGCTGGCCCACGCCCGCGCCCTGCTCACCAGCACCCCGGAGGGCGTCACCAACTACGTCGACGCCGACCTGCGCGAACCGGCCACCATCGTCCGCGAGGCCGGCAGGACCCTGGACTTCGGCAAGCCCGTCGCCCTCATGCTCATGGGCATCCTCGGCCACATCGAGGACCATGACGAGGCGCGCTCGATCGTCCGCGCGCTGGTGGACGCCCTGCCCCCCGGCAGCTTCCTCGTGCAGTACGACTCCACCGACACCAGCGAGGACTACGTCCGGGCCATCGCCCAGTACAACGACGGCGGTTCGATCCCGTACATCCTGCGCAGCCCGGAGCAGATCGCCCGCTACTTCGACGGCCTGGAGCTGCTCGAGCCCGGGGTGACGTCCTGCTCGCGCTGGCGCCCGGACGCGGAGGCGCTGGGGCTGCCGGCCGAGGTGCACCAGTACGGCGGGGTCGCCCGCAAGGGCTGAGCCGTCAGGTCTCCTGCAGGACGCGGTGCAGGATGGTCGGAGTCTCGTCGGGCGACTCGGCTTCGACCACCAGCCGGTTCATCGCGTCCCAGTAGCGCTCGATCTCGGCGGGCTTGTCGGGGTAGAGGGCGCAGGTCAGCTTCTCCAGGTAGACCATGTCGGGCAGGTGCCCGCCCGGCAGGCGCAGGATGGTGACCGGACCGCCCTCGGCCGCGTGCCCGCCGCTGCGGAACGGCAGGATCTGCACCGTGACCTGCGGCAGCCGGCACAGCTCGATGAGATGCCGCAACTGGGCGCGCATCACACGGATCCCGCCCACCGGGCGGCGCAGCGCCGTCTCGTCGAGCACCGCCCACACCCGGGTCGCCGGCTGCCGGTGCAGGATGCGCTGGCGGGTCATCCGCAGCGCGACCCGCCGCTCGATCTCCGCCGGGCTCGCGTCGGGGTGGCTCACCCGCAGGGAGGCGCGGGCGTAGTCGGGCGTCTGGAGCAGTCCGGGCACGCGCTGGACCTGGTAGCAGCGGACGACGCTGGCCGCCTGCTCCGCCGCGAGGAAGGTCTGCATCCAGGCGGGCACCACGTCGCTGTAGTACCGCCACCAGGCGGGGGCGTTGGCCTGCTCGGCCAGCGCCAGCAGGGTGGCCCGTTCGGCCTGGTCCGTGACGCCGTAGAGGGTGAGCAGGTCGGCGACGTCCCGGAGTTTGAACCCGTGGCGCCCGGCCTCCATGCGGCTGATCTTGGACGAGGAGGAGCGGATGACGTGTCCCGCGTCCACGCGGTCGATGCCCCGCTCCTCACGCAGCCGCCGCAGCCGCGCGCCCAGTACCAGTCGCGGCACCAGGGGCCCGGCGGACCGGCCGTCCAGGACACCGCTGCCCGTCGCGAGGAATGCGGTCTCTTCGGTGCCCATGGGCGTCTCTCCCGGTGCGAGCGTTGCGTCCGACCATCCTAGGGGGCGCTTGTCGGCGTCAAGTGCCTTGTGCAGCAAGCGCGTTCGTCTGCGGGTGTGGGTCCGCCGGAGGCACGGTGAGGGATGCGTGAGGACGCGGGACGGTGCCTGTCGGCGGACCGCCGCCGCGCACGTGCCCGGCAGGGCGCCGATCACGTGCCCGGCAGGGCGCCGATAGGGTCGCCGCCGTGGATTCCGAGGGGGCCGGAGGGCCGGCGGGGGTGGTGTGCCCGGGCTGCGGCGGGGTGGAGACCCGGCCCGTCGAGCTCGCGCGGACCGGCAAGGGCGCGATGCGGGACGACCTGTACGGACGGCTGGCGCCGGGACCGGACAAGGCCGGCGACGGCTGCCTGCACTTCGCGGAGGGCGTGGTGCTGACCGGCCTGGGCATCGCCCTCGGCTACGCGGGCCTGCGGCAGGGCGACCCGCTGTACCTGGCCGGCGGCGCGGCGCTGGCTCTGCTGTGCCTCGTCGGCACCTTCGTGGTCGTGCGCGGCGACGGGCGGGAGAAGGCCGCGGCCGAGGCGGGCGCCCCGCGCGCGGAGAGCCTGTGGCGGCCGGCGCACTACTGCTCCGGCTGCGTCTCGGTGTTCTGCCCGGACGGCGTCCCGTGGCGGGGAGCGCTCACGCCGGAGCAGTTCAAGAAGTTCGTGTGGACCGAGGCCGGTTACGCCGGTCAGCTCCCCGCGGGGGACAAGGCCAGGGACGCGACGGTCCCGTCGGGCCTCCTGTCGCGCCAGTGAGCGGTCCCCCCCCGGCCCCGGACGGCCACGTATGTGACGTGGCCGGGAGTGTGGCCGGCCGGGAGTGCGGCCGGCCGGGGAATGTGGCCCGGGTCGGGCGTCCCGGCAACCGAAAAATCATGGTTTCGGGGGTTCCGTTCCCGGCCGAGGGTTCTACCCTGGAAGTAGGCCTACGGGACGAGTGAGGGAGTCCGACCGGAGTGGCCGACTCCGGCAGGAGGCTTCGGCTTCCGCTGGTGCCGACTGCGACGGTAGGGCTGAGAGGCCGGAAGGACGGCGGACCGAGAGGTCCGGCGGCTGGAAGGCGACCCCCATAACCTGATCCGGACCATGCCGGCGAAGGGAACCCGTCTCGTAGGTCGTCTCTGTGCGGTCGCCTTCGTGCCGTCGCCTTTTGCGCGCCGTCGCCGTCGCCTTCGCGAGGTCGTCTCTCTGATTCGCGTCAGGTCACCCGGGTTCGTTCACCCGGATCCGGTCACCCGCGTCCGTCCGGCGCCGTCAGATCGATCAGACGGCAGACCGTCTCCACGTCGATCTTGACCTGGGCGATGGAGGCGCGTCCCGACAGCCAGGTGATCAGGGCCGAGTGCCAGGTGTGCTCGATGACCCGGACCGCCGAGAGCTGCTCCGGGGTCGGGTCCTGCCGGCCCATCGCGTCCAGGATGATCGCCGTCGTCTGCCGCGACACCTGGTCCACCTCCGGGCTCACGCTGCGGTCCGCGAACGTGAGGGCCCGGACCATCGCGTCGGCCAGGTGCGGCTCGCGCTGCAGGGCGCGGAAGGCCCGCATCAGCGTCTCGGCGACCCGCTCGGCCGCCGTGTCGCCCTGCGGCGGCTTCTTCCGCAGCGTGGCGTGCATGTGCTCCAGCTGGTCCTGCATCGTGGCGACCAGCAGGTGGATCTTGGAGGGGAAGTAGCGGTACAGGGTGCCGAGCGCGACCTGGGAGGACTCCGCGACCTCGCGCATCTGGACGGCGTCGAAGCCGCCCCGGCCGGCCAGTTGGGCGCTCGCGTGCAGGATGCGGCGCCGACGGGCCTCCTGCCGCTCCGTCAGGGGAGGGGAGGCGGGGGCTGCGACGGCTCTGGCCTCCGCCTTGGCCGGCTTGTTCACCTGGCGCACCTCGGCTTCCGCGGACATGGTCCGGTCCCGTTCCGTGACCGTCCGTGAGGACGGGTGATCAGACAGCATGGCACGGCGTCCGCCGTGGCGTGAATCACCTGATCCACTGGTCACAGCGCCCTTACCTGCCGGTAGATTCGGAGCCTCCGGACGATCAAGTCTGAAACTTGTTCTAGATTAGCGTCCCGGCGTAATCTCGCGGGACAGTGCAGGGAGAAGGGGGCCCAGGGTGACCGCTGAGGCCAGTCAGGCCGGGGCTCCGGAGGACCCCGCATCCGACGGCTTGCGACCGCTCCACATCGCGCTCCTCACCTATAAAGGGAACCCGTTCTGCGGTGGCCAGGGCGTCTACGTCCGGCACCTCTCCCGTGAACTGGCCCGCCTCGGCCACCGGGTCGAGGTCATCGGCGCCCAGCCCTATCCCGTCCTCGACGAGGGCCACGACGCACTGAGCCTCACCCGGCTGCCCAGCCTCGACCTGTACCGCCAGCCCGACCCCTTCCGCACGCCCGGGCGTGACGAGTACCGCGACTGGATCGACGCGCTGGAAGTCGCGACGATGTGGACGGGCGGCTTCCCCGAACCCCTGACGTTCTCGCTGCGCGCCCGCCGCCATCTGCGCGCCCGCCGCGGCGAGTTCGACGTCGTGCACGACAACCAGACCCTGGGCTACGGCCTGCTGGGCGACGTCGGCGCGCCCCTGGTGACCACCATCCACCACCCCATCACCGTCGACCGGCAGTTGGAGCTGGACGCGGCGGAGGGGTGGCAGCGGCGGTACTCGGTCCGGCGGTGGTACGCCTTCACCCGCATGCAGAAGCGCGTCGCGCGGCGACTGCCGTCCGTGCTCACCGTCTCCGGCACCTCCCGCCAGGAGATCGTCGACCACCTCGGTGTCCGGCAGGACCGGATCCACGTGGTCCACATCGGCGCCGACACCGACCTGTTCTCGCCGGACCCCTCGGTGCCGGTGGTGCCGGGCCGGATCGTGACGACGTCCAGCGCGGACGTGCCGCTCAAGGGCCTGGTCCATCTGGTCGAGGCGCTGGCGAAGGTGCGCACCGAGCATCCCGGGGCCCATCTGGTCGTCGTCGGCAAGCGCCCCGCCGAGGGCCCGGTCGCCAAGGCGATGGAGCGCTACGGTCTCGAAGGCGCCGTCGAGTTCGTCAAGGGCATCTCCGACGCCGAGCTCGTCGACCTGGTCCGCTCGGCGCAGGTCGCCTGCGTGCCGTCCCTCTACGAGGGCTTCTCGCTGCCGGCCGCCGAGGCCATGGCGACGGGGACGCCCCTGCTCGCCACGACCGGCGGCGCCATTCCCGAGGTCGCCGGACGCGACGGCGAGACGTGCCTGGCCGTACCGCCCGGCGACGCGGGGGCGCTGGCCGCCGGGCTGGGCCGGCTGCTCGGCGACGCGGACCTGCGCACCCGCCTCGGCGCGGCCGGCCGCGAGCGGGTGCTGCGGCACTTCACGTGGGCCAGGGCCGCGCAGGGCACGGTCGCCCGCTACCGCGAGGCCATCGCCCGGACCGGGGGCGACACGCCCCGCGTGACGCCGGCCGGCCACCGCCCCACCACCACGAACGGACTGTCCGGCCGCACCTCGGCGGCCACGGCGACCGCGGCCGCCACGACCGCCACGGCGACCGCGAACGCCACGGCGACCGCGGCCGCCACGACCGTCACGGGCAGTGCGGGCCCCGCGGCCCCCGCCGATGCCGTCCCGGCGGCCGCCGCAGCCCCCGCAGATGCAGAAAGCGTCAACTCCGAAAGCAGGGCCACGTGCTGACCGTCGACTTCTCCCGGTTCCCGCTCGCCCCGGGCGACCGTGTCCTGGACCTCGGCTGCGGTGCCGGACGGCACGCCTTCGAGTGCTACCGGCGCGGCGCGCAGGTCGTGGCGCTGGACCGGAACGCCGAGGAGATCCGCGAGGTCGCCCAGTGGTTCGCGGCGATGAAGGAGGCCGGCGAGGCGCCGCAGGGCGCCACCGCCACCGCCATGGAGGGCGACGCCCTCGCCCTGCCCTTCCCCGACGAGTCCTTCGACGTCGTCATCATCTCCGAGGTGATGGAGCACATCCCGGACGACAAGGGCGTCCTCGCGGAGATGGTGCGGGTGCTGAAGCCGGGCGGCCGGATCGCCGTCACCGTCCCGCGCTACGGCCCCGAGAAGGTCTGCTGGGCCCTGTCCGACGCCTACCACGAGGTCGAGGGCGGCCACATCCGCATCTACAAGGCGGACGAACTGCTGCGCAGGATGCGCGAGGCCGGCCTGAAACCGTACGGCACGCACCACGCGCACGCGCTGCACTCCCCGTACTGGTGGCTGAAGTGCGCGTTCGGCGTCGACAACGACAAGGCCCTGCCGGTGCGCGCGTACCACAAGCTGCTCGTCTGGGACATCATGAAGAAGCCCCTGGCCACCCGGGTCGCCGAGCAGGCGCTGAACCCGCTCATCGGGAAGAGCTTCGTGGCCTACGCGACCAAGCCGCACCTGCCGCGTCCGGCCGGCACCGGGGCGGACGCCCGGTGACGACTCCCCGGACGGAACACCTGGTCCTGCCCGGGGTCCTCACCGCCGCGCAGGCCGCCGCGACCGTCGCCGGCATCCTCGGCGTCCAGCGCGAGGACGGCGCGATCCCCTGGTTCCGGGGACACCACCTGGACCCGTGGGACCACGTCGAGGCGGCCATGGCCCTGGACGCGGCCGGTGAACACGAGGCCGCCGAGCGGGCCTACCTGTGGCTGGCCCGCCACCAGAACGAGGACGGCTCCTGGTACGCCGCCTACGCCGACGGCAACGCCACCGACGTCACCGACCGCGGCCGGGAGACCAACTTCGTCGCCTACATAGCCGTCGGCGTCTGGCACCACTACCTCTCCACCGGTGACGACACGTTCCTGGAGCGGATGTGGCCGGCGGTGTACGCGGCGGTGGAGTTCGTGCTCCGCCTGCAGCAGCCGGGCGGCGAGATCGGCTGGCGCCGCGACGACGACGGCACCGGGACGGCCGACGCCCTGCTGACGGGCTCCTCCTCCATCCACCACGCCCTGCGGTGCGCCCTGGCCATCGCCGAGCAGCGCGAAGAGGCCCAGCCGGACTGGGAGTTGGCGGCGGGCGCGCTGCGGCACGCGATACGGCACCACCCGGAGCGGTTCCTGGACAAGAACCGGTACTCGATGGACTGGTACTACCCCGTGCTGGGCGGGGCGCTGACCGGTGCGCAGGCCAAGGCCCGCATCGAGGAGCACTGGGACCGGTTCGTCGTCCCCGGACTCGGCGTGCGCTGCGTGGTCCCCAACCCGTGGGTGACCGGCGGGGAGTCCGCCGAACTGGCCCTCGCGCTGTGGGCGGTGGGGGAGTCGGACCGCGCGCTGGAGATCCTGCAGTCCATCCAGCACCTGCGCGACCCGGAGAGCGGGCTGTACTGGACGGGCTACGTCTTCGACGACGACGCCGTCTGGCCGCGCGAGCTGACCACCTGGACGGCCGGGTCGCTGCTGCTGGCCGTGGCCGCGCTGGGCGGACACGAGGCGACCTGCGCGGTGTTCGGCGGGGAGCGGCTGCCCAGCGGGCTGGAGACCGACTGCTGCGCATGAGCGACGAGGTTCCCGCCGTACGGCTCGGCGCGCTCGCCCCGCTGACCCGGCCCGGCTGGGCCGAGGCGGGCAGGCACCTGCTCGCCGGACTCGAACTGGCCGCCGCCGACGTCAACGACAGCGGCGGGATCGGCGGCCGGCCGCTCGACCTGGTGGTCAGGGACACGGCCGCCGACCCGCAGCGGGCGGTGGCGGCCGTGGACGAACTGGCGGACCTCGGTGTGGCCGCCCTGGCCGGGGAGTACCACAGCGTCGTCGCCCGCGCCGCGGCCGCCAGGGCCGACGCGCGCGGTGTGCCGTTCCTGTGTTCCTCGGCGGTGCTCGACGCGCTCACCGAGGAGCCGACCGACTGGGTCGCGCGCCTGAGCCCGCCGCAGTCCCGGGGCTGGCGCGCCTACGCCGACTTCCTCCTCGACGCGGGCCACCGCCGGATCGCCGTGGCCGCCGAGCCGAGCGTGTACTGGGCCTCGGGCACCCGCATCCTGCGGGACCGTCTCGCGTCCCGCGGCGGCGGCGTGACCGAGCTCGACGCGCGCGCCCTCGCCCCGGAGGCGGTGTGCGACGCACTCGCCGGCCACCGTGCCACGGCCCTCCTGCTGCTGACCGGCTTCCCGGAGCCGGCCGTGCCGATCGTCGCGTCGGTCCGCCGGGACGCGCGCCTCACGGACGTCCTGATCGGAGCACCCGCCGGACAGCCGGAGTTCGCCGCCTGGGCGGAGCCGCTGGGCGAGGCGGGGGCGGCGGTGCCGTTCCTGCGCTATCTGCCCGGACGCCTCGGCCCGCTCGGCGAGCGTGTGGGAACGGCCCTGCGCACGCGACTTGGGGCCGCGCCCTCCTTCGTCGCGTACGAGGGCTACGACGCCGTCACGGTCCTCGCCGGCATGCTGCGCGCGCACGGCACGGACCGGGCCCGCCTCGCCGCGGCCTGGGCGGGCGTCGCCGTCGAGGGCACCCGCGGCGAGATCCGGTTCTCCCGCCCGCCCGGCGGCCGTGTGTGGCAGTGGGCCGGAGCGCCGGTCCAGGTCGTGGACCGGGACCCGGCGGCACCCGGCCGCTTCCGCGTCCGGCACACCGCCTGAGCCCTTGCGCGGACCGCGGGCGGACGGCCGTCAGTGACGCTGGACGCGGTTCGCGATCGCGTGGCCGATGAACAGATAGACCACCGCCGCGAGTCCGTAGCCGCAGACCACGCGGGCCCACGCCTCGTCGAACGTGAACAGGTCGTGGGACCAGCCCGCGAGCCAGCGCGCCGCGTCATGGATGAACTGCACGAACGAGTTGCCGCGGTTGGCGTCCAGCAGGTACATCAGGATCCACAGACCCAGGATGAATGCCATGATGTCGGCTACGACCGCCACGACCCTGCCGGCGCCCGCACCACTGCGATATCTAGGGGACATACTCAGCGGATTGCCGCCGAACCCCGGATGAAACCCGGCCCGGTGCACCCCGTCCGCCGCCCCGTGCCGTGCGCTTCCCCCTCCGTTCAACCGACGTTCCCCTGAAGGGCGTTCGGGGTACATCGGCATCATCGACGATCCTGGCCCGGCCACACGGGGGGAACGCAGGTGTCACGGGGGGAGCAGACAGGTGCCCGCGAACAGACCCGCTGCCGAAGAACCACGCTCGGCCGAAGAACCACGGTTACACGTCGCCAGACCCCCGCGCCGGCGTCTGCGCAGAGCGCTGGCGTCGGCGCTGCCCGTCCCGCTGATCGGGCTGGCCCTGCTCGTGGCCTCCGGGAACCTGCTGCTGCCGCTGCGGCAGGTCGTCACCATCGAGGCCAAGATGGCCTCCAAGAGGGACTTCTTCCAGGACCCGGTGGTCGAGCGGCTGCTGATGAAGCACGGCTTCCGCGTGCACATCACCAACATGGGCTCACGTGAGATCGCCCAACAGGACTACGAGGGGTACGACGTCGTCTTCCCCTCCGGCCAGCCCGCCGCCGACCTGATCAGCCGCGAGCGCGCCCGGGCGAACCGCCCGGTGCTGCTGTACCGCCCCTTCGTCAGCCCCATCGTGCTGGCCACCTACCGGGACTACGCCGAGGTGCTCACCGCGGAAGGCGCCGCCGAACGCCTCCCCGGCCCCGGCGGACGGCCGATGTACTACACCCTGGACATGCGGAAGTTCCTCGATCTGGCCCGCGGCAGGCGCAACGGCGTCCAGCGCGACCCCGGCGACGGCTACCGCTGGGACGAGATCGACCGCCACGACCGCGTCCGCAACGGCAACAAGATCCTCGCCCAGACCTCGGACATCTGCGAGGCCAACTCGGCCGGCACCTACCTCGGACTGGTGGCCTTCGTGGAGCACGGGAACGACGCGCCCGACAGCGCGGCCGAGGCCGAGCGGCTCGCCCTGAGGATCAAGCCGCTTCTCGTCGAACAGGGCCTGCCGTCCTCGGAACGGGCGGAGACCTACCTGTCGCCCGACGGGCAGAGCATCGCCCCCGTCTCGGTGATCTACGAGCACCAGTTCCTCGCCCACCAGATCGGCCACGAGGCCGCCAAGGGCGTGACCGACGACGAGCGCGTCCTGCTCTACCCGTCCACCCGCTTCGTCACCGAACCCCAGCTCGTCGCGCTCACCGGCGACGGCGCCCGGCTCGGCGAACTGGTCAGCGAGGACCCCGAACTCCAGCGCCGCGCCATGGAGCTGGGCTTCCGGGTCCGCAACGCCGGCAGCGGCGCGAACGGCGACGAGTTCAGCCGCTTCCTCACCGAGCGGCGGATCCCGGTGCCCACCACCTCCTCCGACCACACCCGGGCCGTCCTGCCCAGCCTGCCCCTGCTGGAGAGGATGATCGAGATCGTCGGCGACTGTCCCGACCGGACGGGCGGCCCGTGAGGCGCGGCCCGGGCCTGCTGGCGCTCTGCCTGGCGCTCGTCGCCGCCCTCCTCACCGCCTGCTCGGGCGACGGCGGTGACGACACGGTCCGGCTGCGCGTGCTCGCCGCCCCCGACCTCGCCGAACTGGGCCCGCTGCTGGACGAGTTGAAGCAAGAGACCGGCGTCGAGCTGCGCCTGGAGGACCGCGCGGACGCCGAGACGAGGCCACCGGACCGCGACACCTACGACCTCGCGTGGCTGTCCTCCGACCGCTATCTGCGGCTCACCGACAAGAACGCCACCCGGGGTCTGCAGCGCACCTCCACCATGACGTCCCCCGTCGTCATCGGCCTGCGGCCCGACGTGGCGCGACGGCTGCGCGCCCAGGTGCCCGGCTCCCGGCTCACCTGGGCCGACATCGCGGACGCCGCCGCCACCGGCACCGTCCGCTTCGGCATGGCCGACCCCCGCAACGCCGGCAGCGGGCTCGCCGCCCTCGTCGGCGTCGCCACCGCCGCGGCCGGCACCGGGGCCGCGCTGCGCCCCGGGGACGTCTCCTGCGACCGGCTGCGCGGCTTCCGCTCCGGCCAGACCCTCACCGCCGCCACCGGACCCGCCCTGGTCGACGCCTACGCCGACCACCAGGACGAGGCCAACGCCCTCATCACCTACGAGTCCGACCTGCTCGCCCTCAACGCCACCGGCCGCCTGGACGAGCCCCTGGAGGTCGTCCGCCCCCAGGACGGCACGGTCCTGGCGGACTTCCCGCTGCTCCTGCTCAACCCGGCCCGCCGCGCCGCGTACGACAAGGTCACGCAGTGGCTGCGGCGCGACGCGGTGCAGCGGCAGATCATGCGGCACACGCTGCGCCGCCCCGTGAACACGACGGTCACCCGGGAGCCGCGGCTGCGCGAACCGGTCGGCAACGCCCTCTTCCACCCCGACCGGCGGGCCGTCGTCGACACCCTGCTGGCGGACTACGGCGACCCCGGCCGCCGCACCACGAGCGAGGTGGTCTTCCTGCTCGACTTCTCCGGCTCGATGCGCGGCGCCCGGATGGCCGCCCTGCGCGAGGCGTTCGCCGGACTCAGCGGCGCGGACGCCTCCGCCTCGGGCAAGTTCACCCGCTTCCACCGGGGCGAGCGGCTGACCGTCGTCCGGTTCGGCGGCCGGGTGCTGGGGGAGAGGACCGTCACCGTCACCGGGCCGAAGGACCTGACGGCCCTCACCGCCACCGTCGCCCGGGGCGGCTACGGCGACGCCACCGCCGTGTGGTCCGCCCTCGACCACGGCTACCGCGCCGCCGCCCGCGCACTGGCCGCCGACCCCCACCGCTCGGTCTCCCTCGTCCTGATGACGGACGGCGAGAACAACGCGGGCCTGTCCTACGAGGAGTTCGTACGCCGCCACCGGGCGCTGCCCGCCGCCGTCCGGGCCGTCCCGACCTACCCCGTCCACTTCGGCGAGGCCGACGCCGGCGAGCTGCGCCGCGCGGCGGCCCACACGGGCGGACGGATGGTGCGTGCCGCCGGCTCCTCCCTTTCCGAGGCTTTCAAGGAGATCCGTGGCTGTCACTGACGCACTGTGGTGGAGCCTTTGGTGGCCGTGGATGACGGTCTGGCTGGTGACCGCCGCCGGCCTGGTGGTGCTCGCCGTGGTCCTGGTACGCCATGCCCGCGAGCGCCGACGGCACCTGCGGCGCTGGCAGTCGGCGTACAGCATCTGCCTGTATCTGGACGAGCAGGCGGTGATGGACCTGTACGAGCTCGGCAACTACCGGTCCGCGCTGGAGGAGGCCGTCGAGCTGCGGACGAAGGTCGACACGAGCGTCGGCTTCTGGAGCCGGGTGCTGACGTGGCTGTTCCGGTTCCGGCTGAAGCGGGACGTCAGCCAGGAGACGTTCCGCAAGTTCGTGCGCAAGGACAAGCCGATCAATGTGATCGGCGTGGTCATGGAGGCCTTCGACCGGGCCGACGCCATCGTCCACGCCGACCTGACCACACTGACGGTCGTCCCCAACCGGCACCTGGCCGGCAACCTCGCGGACGCCCGCGCGGTGACCCTGAGCCGCATCGGCGAATTCGTGTCGGTCAAGGGGGTGTTCACCCGCGTGCCCGACGTGACGGAGGGCTTCGTGCTGCGGGCCGAGTACGGCTCCGGACAGCCCCCCGTGTCCATGCGCGTCGTGGCCGCCGGGGACGCGCGCCGCTCGATCCCGGCCGGCACCTTCACGGCCCGCTGCCTGGGCAAGATGACCGGCTGGCGCGAGGACACCCGCGAGGTGACGCTGGAGGCCATCGCGATCTTCTGGTGACCGCCGCCACCGAACACGGGACCTGACGGTGCGTCAGGTCATGGAGGTGGCGACTGCACGGCGACGGCCCCCCGCCCGGAAGGGCGAGGGGCCGTGCGAGACGGGGGCGGGCTCAGCCGCGCTGGATGCCCGAGGTGTCCTGCAGGACGCCGCGACGACCGTCCTGGGTCTGGGCGACCAGGGCCGCGCCGCGCTGCTCCACGGCCAGGTACCAGGTGCCCGGCGCGAGTTCGGCGATCGGCGTCGGCGAACCGTCCTCGGGGAACAGCGGCCGCGGCACCGGCACCGCGAACCAGAACGGGGAGAAGTCCCCGGCCGGCGGCTGCGGAGCCTGGGCCTGCTGGGGCTGCGCCTGGGGCTGGCCGCCGTAGGGCTGCCCCGGCTGCGGCTGGCCGTAGCCGCCCGGCTGCTGCGCGCCCGGGTAGCCGTAACCGCCCTGCGGCTGGGCCCCGTAGGGCTGGGGAGCGGCGGGGCGGGGGGCCGGGACGAGGGCGCCCTTGAGGGCGGGGACCAGGGGGGTGGCGATGGCGGCGGCGGCCATCAGCAGCGTGGCGACGAGGGCGAGGATCATGCCGATACCCGGGCTCGGGGCGCCGTCGCTCGCGTTGTCGCCGATGTTGTCGAAGCCCCCGGGCACGTCGAAGATGTTGCCGAGCGCGCTCCACGCGGCGAACACCGTGAACGCGGCGCCGAACTGGGCGAGTTCGATCCCCGCGATCTTCGGTGCCTGCGCCAGCCCGCGGCCGACGACGACGAGCGCGGCACCGATGATCCCGGCCAGCACGACGCTGAACACGACCGGGCCGCTGCCCCACAGCATGGGGAGGTCGACGCTGTCGGGGACATTGTCGAACGAGTAGAGGTCGAGGAACGACGCGATGAACAGCAACACCGCTGCTCCGATCACCACGCCGTCGCCTCGAGTGAGGGAGCGGATATTCACTTCAGGTCCTTCGTAGGTCGTCTCGTCGTCGGTAGAGGCGTCGCTGTCACCATGCCGCCGTCCGGCCCCTGTGAAGCGCGGGGGTGACCCCTCATCGTAGGAGGACCCTATCGTCCGCCCGGTCGGGGCGTCCCTCGGGACCGGTCCTGCGGGAGCTACCCGCGCAGGAAACTCACGATTCCCTCAGAGATCCCTTGCGCCGCCTTCTGCCGCCAGCCGCCGCTGGTCAGCAGCGCCGCGTCCTTGCTATCGCGCATGTTGCCGCACTCGATGAACACCTTGGGAACCGTTGACAGATTGAGACCGCCCAGGTCCTTCCGCGTGACGAGACCGCCGCCGTCGCCCACGTAGTTCGAGGGCGCGCTGCCGGTGACCGCCACGAAGCGGCCCGCGACGCGCTCGCCGAGGTCGCGGGAGGGGGCGACGATCTCCCGGGTGTCCGCGGCGCCCGCCCGGACCGCGCCGGGCAGGATGACGTGGAAGCCGCGGTTGCCGGCCCCCGAGCCGTCCGCGTGGATCGAGACCACCGCGTCGGCCTTCGCCTCGTTGCCGATCCGGGCCCGCTCGTCCACGCACGGCCCGTACGGCCGGTCGTCGTCCTGCGTCAGCTTCACCGTGGCGCCCTGCTCCTCGAGGAGTGTGCGCATCCGGCGCGCCACGTCCAGGGTGAACTTCGCCTCGGTGTAACCGTCGTTGGTGGTCGTGCCCGTGGTGTCGCACTCCTTGCGGTTCGTCCCGATGTCCACCGTGCGGTTGATCTCGGACGTGTGCCGGAAGTTGCCCGGGTTGTGGCCCGGGTCGATCACGACGACCTTGCCCTTGAGCGGACCGGAGGCGGCGGGCGCGGAGGACGCGGGGGTTTCCGTGGGCCCTTCGGGGGCGCTCGGCTCCTTGGCGTCGTCGGAGGGCGCGCTCGACGCGGCGGGCGGCGACGACCCCGCACCCGCCCGCCCCGAGTCCCCGCCACCCCCGGAACCCCCGACCGTCTCGTACACCAGCCAGCCGAGCAGCGCTCCCGGCACGAGCGCGGCGAGCGCCACGGTCAGGGGGCCGCGACGGGAGCGGCGGGGCTGTGAGGGCTCGAATTCGGGGCCTGCGTACGACACGTCTGCCACCCTAGCGGCCGCGCGCCGGGCGCAGCGGGCCGAGGACGGTCCGACGGGTGACGCTCATCCGGCGTCGCCGCCGTCCTCGCCGTCCTCCCCGTGCCGCACCGCCTCCTTCACCCGTGCCTCGATCTCCTGGCGCGGGGTGTCCTCCTGCCTCGCGTACGCCGTCACCGCCGCCTGGACGTCGCGGGCCAGGTCGCGCCAGGCGCGCCAGGCCGTTTCCCAGGTGGCGGTCTGCTGGTCGCTCCACTTGGTCTGGGTCGGCGGACCGTACGCGTCCTGCAGGTGCCGCACGCGGGCGTACGCCTCGTCCGCGGCGCGCTGCTTCTCCACGAGCTCTGCGAAGGTGTGTGCCACGCGCCCGGATCCTTGGGCAGCGGCGCTCCCGCACCGACTCGCCACGCCGCCCGTGGGCCGACCGGGCGCGGGTGCGGGGGCCGCAGTTCACCCGCCCAGCCGTTCCCTCAGACGCCCGGGCCGGTGCGGCGCAGCACCCGCAGCGAGTCCGTCGCCGAGACCTCGGTGAAGGCGCCGGAGGCCAGGGCCCGGAGGTAGACGCGGTAGGGGGCCTGCCCGGTGAACTCGTCCTGCGGGTCGGGGAAGACGTCGTGGATGAGGAGCAGCCCGCCCTCGGCGACGTGCGGGGCCCAGCCCTCGTAGTCGGCGGTGGCGTGCTCGTCGGTGTGGCCGCCGTCGATGAAGACGAGGCCGAGCGGGGTGCGCCAGAACGCGGCGATCTGCGGGGACCGGCCGACCAGGGCCACGACGTGGTCCTCCAGGCCCGCCCGGTGCAGGGTGCGGCGGAAGGCGGGCAGCGTGTCCATCAGGCCGATCTCGGGGTCGACCGTCTCCGGGTCGTGGTACTCCCAGCCCGGCTGCTGCTCCTCGCTGCCGCGGTGGTGGTCGACGGTGAGCGCGCTGACCCCGGCCCCGCGGGCCGCGTCGGCGAGCAGGATCGTGGACCGGCCGCAGTAGGTGCCGACCTCCAGCAGCGGCAGCCCCAGCCGCCCGGCCTCGACGGCCGCCGCGTACAGCGCCAGCCCCTCGCCGGCCGGCATGAACCCCTTGGCCGCCTCGAACGCGGCCAGGATCTCGGGCTTCGGGGCCGCGGGCATGGGGTTCCTCTCGGTCGTACGACGGGCAGGGCGCGCCGGGGTGGCCGGGGGCTCGCCCGCGGAGTCGTCGACCCATCGTGCCGCACCCCCCGCCGCCGTGCGACAGGGGGTACCGGTGCGCGGGGAGTCAGGCCGGGACGGTCTCGCCCGGCAGGGACAGGTCCAGGCCGACCGGCCGGTCGTCGCCCGCGTGGGTCGCGGCCGAGGCGAGCGGGCCGTGACCGCGGGCCCGGGCGGCGACGACGTAGGCGCCGGGGGCGGGGACGGCGAGCGCGTAGCCGCCGTCCTCGGCGGAGAGGGTCGCGCCGGCCTGCCGTCCCCGGTGGTCGATCAGGGTGACCTGGGCGCGGGCGACCGGGGCGCCGTCCGCGTCCAGCACCCGGCCGCTGAAGCCGCGCAGCACCGCCTCGGCGTGCTCCAGGTTGGCGTCCTCCTCGCTGCCGGCCCGCAGCTGCGGCTTGCCCGAGGGGCGGCCGCCCGGCAGGAACAGGGCCAGCACGAGGCCCACGGCCACCGCGGCCGTCGCGATCAGGAAGGAGACGCGGAAGCCGTGCATGGTCGGCACGGCGACGCCTCCGACGTGGTCGGCGGTGTCGGCCAGCACCATGCCGATCACCGCGCTGGAGACCGACGTGCCGATGGAGCGCATCAGGGTGTTGAGACCGTTCGCCGCGCCGGTCTCGGAGGCCGGGACCGCGCCGACGATCAGCGCGGGCAGCGAGGAGTAGGCCAGGCCGATGCCCGCGCCGAGCAGCACGGAGATGACCAGGCTCTGCCAGGCCGCGCTCATCAGGCCGAGGCCGGCGCCGTAGCCGATCGCGATGATCAGCAGGCCGAGGATCAGGGTGACCTTGGGGCCGTACCGCGCGGACAGCCGGGCGTAGACGGGCGCCGTGACCATCATCGTCAGGCCGAGCGGCGCGACCAGCAGGCCCGCGACGACCATCGACTGGCCGAGGCCGTAGCCGGTCGACTCCGGCAGCTGGAGCAGTTGCGGCAGGACCAGGGAGACGACGTAGAAGGAGACGCCGACCATGATCGAGGCGAGGTTGGTGAAGAGGACGGCGGGGCGGGCCGTGGTGCGCAGGTCGACCAGCGGCGCCTTCACCCGCAGTTCCATCACGCCCCACAGCGCGAGCACCACCGCCGACGCCCCGAACAGGCCGAGCGTGGTGCCCGAGGCCCAGCCCCAGTCGCTGCCCTTGGTGATGGGCAGCAGGAACAGCACGAGACCGGCGGACAGGCCAAGGGCGCCCGGCAGGTCGAAGGAGCCCTCGGCGCGCACCGAAGACTCCGGCACGGCCAGGAGGGTCAGGACGATGGCGAGCACGCCGAGGCCGGCGGCGCCGTAGTACAGGCTGTGCCAGTCGCTGTGCTGGGCGACCAGGGCGGCGGCGGGCAGGGCGAGGCCGCCGCCGACGCCTATGGAGGAACTCATCAGGGCCATCGCCGAGCCGAGCCTCTCCCGGGGCAGCATGTCGCGCATCAGGCCGATGCCGAGCGGGATGGCGCCCATCGCGAAGCCCTGGAGCGTCCGGCCGGCGATCATCAGGAGCAGGTCGCTGGTGAGCGCGCTGACCAGTGCGCCGGCCACCATCACCGCCAGGCTCACGATCAGCATGCGGCGCTTGCCGTGGAGGTCGCCGAGGCGGCCCATGATCGGGGTGGCCACCGCACCCGAGAGCAGGGTCGAGGTCAGCACCCAGGTGGCGTTGCCGGGGGTGGTGTCCAGCAGTTGCGGCAGATCCTTGATCACCGGGACCAGCAGGGTCTGCATCACCGCGACAACGATGCCCGCGAAGGCCAGCACCGGGACCACCGTCCCGCTCGCTCGGCCGGCGGGACGTTCTGTCGTCGTCTGCGTCATAGAGAGGGGCCTCCAGGCCGGGGGGCTTCAGACTTACGTGACCTGTGAACCTTGTTCGTCCAGGCAACTATTCCGTTGCTTCGGCACGCTAACGAAAATGTGACCTTTCCCTGGGGAGACCGAGGGCGGGAGACGGGGGGGAGTCCTAGGACTCGGGGCCGAGGACCTGCCCGGCGAAATCCCGATGCAAGGGGCGTGAGCGGGTTGAGAGCATGACGCCCATGCTCGAATCCGCCGGCACCGCAGCCCCCCGCAGGTCCCGCACCCGCCCTCGCGGGGCGCCGCCGCTGTGGCTCGTGGTGGCGCTGACCTGCGCCGGGCAGTTCCTCGTCGTGCTGGACGTGTCCGTCGTCAACGTCGCGCTGCCGTCGATGCGCACCGGGCTCGGACTCGGCGAGCAGGGCCTGCAGTGGGTGGTGAACGCCTACGCCATCGCCTTCGCCGGGTTCATGCTCCTCGGCGGGCGGGCCGGGGACCTCTACGGCCGCAAGCGGATGTTCCTGCTCGGGCTCGGCCTGTTCACCCTCGCCTCCCTGGCCGGCGGACTGGCGCAGACGGAGTGGCAGCTGCTCCTCGCGCGGGCCGTGCAGGGACTGGGCGCGGCGGTGCTGGCGCCCTCGACGCTGACCATCCTCATGGCGTCGGTGCCGGAGGGAGCCGCCCGGGCCCGGGCGATAGGGACCTGGACGGCGGTCGGCGCCGGGGGCGGCGCCGCCGGAGGGCTGGTCGGCGGCCTGCTGATCGAGGCGCTGTCCTGGCGGTGGGTGCTGCTCATCAACGTGCCCGTGGGCGCGGTGGCGCTGGTCGCGGCCGCCTGGTTCCTCACCGAGAGCCGGGCCGGGGACGGGCGGCGCCTCGACCTGCCCGGCGCGCTCCTGGTGACGGCCGGGCTGGCCACCCTCGCCTACGGCATCTCCCGGACGGAGGCCGAGGGCTGGACCGCGCCGGCCACCCTGCTGCCGCTGCTGGCCGGGCTGGTCCTGCTCGGGGCGTTCCTGGCGGTCGAGGCCCGCACCCCGAGCCCGCTGATGCCGCTCGGGCTGCTGCGGCTGCGCGCGGTCTCCTCCGCGAACGTCTCCATGTTCCTGTGCGGCTCGGCCATGTTCTGCATGTGGTTCTTCATGACCCTCTACGCGCAGAACGTCCTCGGCTACACCCCGCTGGAGGCCGGGCTCGCGCTGGTCCCCAGCTCCCTGGCCGTCATCCTCGGCTCCAAGCTCGCGCCCCGGCTGATGCGGACCGCCGAGCCGCGCACGGTGGCGGTGCTCGGGACCCTCGTCGCGGTGGCCGGTTTCGCCTGGCAGTCGGAGATGACCCCCGACGGCTCCTACGCCACGGCGATCCTCCTGCCCGGCGTGCTGATGATGCTCGGCGCGGGCCTGGCCGCGACCCCGCTCGCGTCACTGGCCACGTCCGGCGCCGCGCCGGGGGAGGCGGGGCTGGTGTCGGGGCTCGTCAACACCTCCCGCACGATGGGCGGTTCGCTGGGCCTGGCCGTCATGTCGACCCTGGCGGCGGCCCGGTCGGCCGGCGCCGCGACGCCGCAGGCGCTGACGGAGGGATACGCGCTGGCGTTCCGCGTCGGGGCCGGGGTGCTGGCGGCCGGTGTGGTGCTGATGTGGGTGTGGCTGCCCCGAGTGGGCGGGGAGCGGGGGGAGGGCTGAACGGGGGCCGGGCGCGCTGTCCCGGGGCAGGTGGCGACGGCGTGGAAAAAGCAGGGGCGGCGTCGCGCGGGACGGGGCTCTGAGTGGCCCTGGCGGGGGTGCCGCCGCTGTTGCCGGCCGGGGACGGAGTGGTCCGCCGACGGGGTGCCCCCGGGGCGCGCGACGGGCCGTCAGCCGCCGTCCGCCCCCACCGCTGAAACTGCCCTGACCTGGCCTTTCACCGCTTCCCCGCCTACCGTTGGCGGCTGCGGAAGGGGGACCCGGATGGACCGGACCATACGTACCGTCGACGACGTGCTCGCCCTGCTCGACGGGCTGTTCGCGCCCGAGGCCGACCGGTGGACGGGACGGGGTGCCGACTGGTGGGACGGCTTCTACGCCGACCGTTCCCGGCCGGTGCCGTTCTTCGTGGCGAAGCCGGACGAGAGCCTGGCGGCCGCCGTGGAACGGCTGCTGCCCGGCGGGGGCAGGGCGCTCGACCTCGGGTGCGGCCCCGGGCGCAACGCGCTGTACCTGGCCGCGCGGGGCTTCGAGGTCGACGCGGTCGACCTGTCCGCAGCAGCCGTGGACTGGGCCGGGGAGCGCGCCCGGGAGGCGGGCGCGCAGGGCGTACGGTTCCACTGCGGGGACGCGTTCGCGCTCGCCGGCACCGAACTCCCCGGCCCCTACGACCTCGTGTACGACTCCGGCTGCTTCCACCACCTGCCCCCGCACCGCCGGATCAGCTATCTGGCCCTGCTGGACACCGTCCTGGCCCCCGGGGGCCTGTTCGGCCTCACCTGTTTCGCCGCCGGGCCCGGAGGCATGGGGTCGGAGCTGTCCGACACGGACTTCTACCGCGAGGGGGCGGGGCTGCGCGGCGGACTGGCGTACACGCCCGGGGCGTTGCGGGGGATCTTCGCCGGTCTGACCGAGGTCGAACTGCGGCGGATGCGGGACGAGCCGGAGGAGTCCGGGTACTTCGGGGAGCCGTTCCTGTGGACGGCGTGGTTCCGGCGGGAGGCCCCGGACGCGGACCCCGCCCCGGCGGCGGGGCGCGCGTAGCGCCTCTCCGGCGCTCGGCGCGGCGGGGCGAGTCCCGGCACGGGGCCGTACCGGCACGGGGCCGTACCGGCACGGGGCCGTACCGGCACGGGAAGCCGGGGCGACGGGGCGAGGGGAAGCTGGGGGCGACGGGGCGCCGGGGCGAGGGGAAAGCCGGGGCGCCGGGGCGACGGGGGACGGGGGACGGGGCGACGGTCCCGGCGCCTGCGGGCGGGGGCGTGCCCGGCCTTGGCGGGGGGCGTGCGCTCACAGGGTGGGCGAGCCCGCTCACGACGGAGGCGAGCCTGCGCATGGTGCGGGGCGAGCCTCGCCTACGGCGTGGGCCCGCTCACGGCGGGGGCGAGCCTGCGCATGGTGCGGGGCGAGCCCCCCCCGTACGACGCTGGGCCCGCTCGCGACACCGGCGAACCCCGCCCCCGTCTCGCGTCAGCGGCTTCCGTCCCGTCCGGGCGACGACCTCGATGGCTCCTGCGGTCACCCGCCCGGCGCGGGGCGGGGATCGTCCAGCAGCGAGGTCAGGGTCCGCAGGAACGACGCCGCCGAGTGGTCGGCGTGGTCGCGGATGCGGCGCGCGACCGCGTCGGCGCCGCCGCCCTCCAGCAGCCGCACCAGCCGGTCGAGGTCGCTCGCGGAGCCCTGCCGGGTGGACAGGTAGAAGTCGGTCGCGTCGTACGCCATGTGGAAGACGTGCTTCTTCACATCGCTCAGCGTCAGGTAGTCGTCGTGCGTCTTGGGCGTCGGCTCGGGCGCCCCGACACACACCGCCGGGGTGCCAGCGCCCCACGCGTTGACGGCCAGGTGGTAGGTGTCCGTGATGACCAGCCGGTAGCGCGGGAGCACCCCGATCAGGTCGCCGAGGGTGTGGTCGCCCGGGCGGGCCGCGATGTGGCTCACCGGCCCGGGCACCTCCCGGTCGAACCAGGGCAGCCACTCCAGCGGGGCGCCCAGACGGTCGGACAGCTCCTGGCAGGTGCCGGGCAGCCACGCGGGGACCGGCGTGCGGGCCCCGAGGAACACCCCGATCGCACCGCCCTGCGGCACCGACCGGGACCACGGGGTGGTCGGCAGGTGCTGTCCGAGTTCGCCGGGGCGGGACAGCAGCGCCGCGTCCGAGCCGAAGTGGTCGGTCGTGCGGTCCCCGCGCAGGTGCGCGAGCTTCGCCGCCGACAGCGGGTCGCGCACCCACATCCGGTGGCTGCGGCGCACCAGGCGGGTGAAGAGGGGACCGTACTCCTTGTCCTCGTAGTCGGACTGCGTGTTGTGCAGGATGGTCCCGCCGTAGCTGAGGGTCCGCGCGAGGAGTTCGTCCGGCTGGTCCGCGAAGAGCAGGGTCCGGTTCAGCAGTGCCCGGGCGGCGTCGCGGTCCGCGGCGATGCCGAAGTCCGTCAGGCGGTTCGTCGCGTCCTGCGCCAGATAGTGCCGGGTGTGCAGGAAGTCGCCCCAGAACACGACCGCGTCGTGGTCGCGCAGCGAGTCGAGGTGCTCGGCCAGGGGGAGGAAGGAGAACGGCAGTTCCGTACCGCGCGCGCAGTCCCGCAGGGGCACGGTGTCCGGCGTGTGCAGCGTGTACCAGGTGGCGTCGAACGCGCCGCCCGCCCGCCGCCGCAGGGACTCGAACGCCAAGTCGACGGTCAGCATGCCGGTGTTGCGGTACCCGATGTTCGGCGCGGTGATGACGGCGACGCGTGCCATGTGCTCCAGTTCCCCTAGTTCCCCTAGGCGTTACCGACGCCGCCGGCGTGTGCCGCGGCCCCTCGCTCAACGTACACGCCGGAGGGGACCGGACGGCCTCCCGCCCCCGGCGGCGCGGCTCCTGCCCGGAAGCGAACCGGCTTACGACGGCCCCGAGTTCGGTCCCCTCGGCTGCTCAGCTGCTCACGGCGTCTCCGCCTCCGCCGCCCGCCCGGTGGGCACGGACGCGACCTCGGCGGGCGCCGGAGGAGGGAAAGGTTCCCAAGGTGCCGGGGCCTCGGCTATACAGAGGCCGCGGGACTGGAACGCGTTCCAGTTCGGTGCCAGGCGGCCTCGGTGCCTCGGTGTGGCCTACGGTGCGGACGGCCGTGCCGAGGTCCTCCACGGCGATGCCGAGCCCTTCCTCCGGTGATCAGGAGCCCCATGCCCATCGACGCAGCCAAGGCGCTCGCCGCCCCGCCCCGGACCGGCGAGATCACCTGGGGCCACAAGGACGTGCAGCTCTACCACCTCGGCATCGGCGCCGGCGTCCCCGCCACCGACCCCGGGGAACTGCGCTACACCCTGGAGTCCCGGCTGAAGGTCCTGCCCAGCTTCGCCACCGTCGCGGGCGGCGGCAAGCCCGGCGTGACCGGCGGGCTGTCCATGCCCGGCGTCGAGGTCGACCTCGCCCGCGTCCTGCACGGCGGCCAGAGCCTCGTCCTGCACCGGCACCTCCCGGTGGCCGGCACCGCCACCGCCACCCGCCGCGTCGCCGCCGTGTACGACAAGGGCACGGCGGCCGTCCTCGTGCTGCGCACCGAAGTCGCCGACGCGGACGGCCCGTTGTGGACGGACGACGCCCGGATCTTCGTCCGCGGCGAGGGCGGCTGGGGCGGCGACAGAGGCCCTTCGGTCCGGCCGGCGCCCCCGGTCGGTGCACCCGCCCGGACCGTCGAACGGACGACCCGCGAGGACCAGGCCCTCCTCTACCGCCTCTCCGGCGACGGGAACCCGCTGCACGCCGACCCCGAGTTCGCCAGGGCCGCCGGGTTCGAACGGCCCATCCTGCACGGACTGTGCACCTACGGCGTCACCCTCAAGGCGGTCGTCGACACCCTGCTCGACGGGGACGTGACGCGGGTGCGCTCGTACACCACCCGGTTCGCCGGGGTCGTGTACCCGGGGGAGACGCTGCGGATCCGCATGTGGCCGGGCCGCGACTCCGTGCGGGTCGCCGTGAGCGCCGTGGAGCGGGGCGACGCACCCGTGCTCGCCGACACCGTCGTCCGGCACGCGTGAGCCGCCGGGCATGCGAACGGCCCTCCCCGCCGGGCGGGAAGGGCCGTGCGGTGTCTGGTGACTGACGTGCCCTCAGGCCGCAGTCACGGCCTGCTCGGTCTCCGCCGCCGGCTTGCGGTGGCGTCCGCGCGGAGCCGTCCCGCTGTCCTGCGTGGAGACCTCGCCACGGTGCCGGCCGTGGCCGGCGGAGGCCTCCTGGATGCCGGCGGTACGCGGCTGGTTCGTACTGGCGTCGCTCATCGGAAGGAATTCACCCCGTCAACATGATCTTTTTTACAGCCGGGTGAGTTTAACCGGCCTCCCGGACCCCTGATCCAGGCGGCCACGCCAACCGGCACGGGTTCGTTACAAGGCGTCCCAACGGCGCCTGCTGAAGAGGCACCGGGCGTGCCGCGGCGGGTGCCGCGGGCTCGCCGGGAGGAGCCGGCGGGGCCGGCTGTCCCGGCTCGGTGTGGCCCCCGGACCGCTGCGGATCCGGGGGCGCCGGTTCCGGTGGATGCCCCGCGGGCGCCGGTTGCGGAGGGTGTCCCGGTTGCGGCGGGTGTCCCGGGGGCGCGGCCCGCGTGGGGCCCTCGCCCGGCTCCGCGTGCGGCGGCATCTCGCCGGGCTGCGGCACTCCGCCGGGGTGCGGCATCCCTCCGGGCTGCGGCATCCCGCCGGGCTGCGGCATCCCGCCGGACTCCGGCACCGCCGCCCCGGGCGGGGTCACCCGCGCCACCCCGCACGGCACGGCCTCCGTCACGTACGGCAGCCGCAGCACCCCCTCCGCCGTCCACAGTCCCGTACCGGCCAGCCACCCCTGCGGCGCCGGAAGGTGGTGCACCCGCCGCTCCGCGGGACGCCACACCGCGACCCAGCTGCCCGCCGGGCCGTCCACCCGCAGCGCCACCGCGCAGGTCTCCGGTGTCAGCATCTGGCCCGGCTGGATCGCGAACGGCGTGACGGAGCAGTCCGGCAGCCGCAGGCACTCCGGGAAGCGCACCGGCAGCGTGCTGCCCAGCACGCCCCAGCCGAGGCGCTCCTGCCCGGGCGAGGGCGCGTCCGAGCGGACGATCAGCAGCCCGCTGTCATGGTCGGCGAGCAGCAGCCGGTCGTCGCTGTCGGCGGCGATCTGCAGCAGCGGCGACACCTCACCGCCGCGCTCCAGGTCCACCACGACGGCCTTGGTGCGCCCGCCGGTCTCCCGGTCCAGCGCCAGCAGTCGCTCCGTACGGTCCAGCCACACCCCGCCCGAGCAGCGGCCGGGCAGCTCCGCCAGCCGCTCGGGCCCGAAGGCGCCGCCCGCCACCATCCACACCGACGTCGACCGCGGGCCGACGGCGAGGGCGTACGCCCTCTCGCCCCCGGGCGCAGGCGGCAGCATCCGCAGCCGCGCCGTGGCGTCCGCGCACTCGACCGCGCCCAGCGGCAGCTCACCGGTCCCCGGCCCGGCCGGGTACAGCAGCGAGAAGGCGTGCCGCCCGGCCACCCGCCGGTGGATCAGGACCCGCCCGTCCCCCATGGGCTGCACCTCGGTGCCGGGCTCCTCCGGCTGGTTGCGGGGCAGGGGTACCGCGTAGGGCTCGGGTCCGTCGAGGGTCCAGCGCTCCGGGAACCAGGAGTCGCCGGCCGAGGCGAGGCGTGCGGCGTAGGAACCGTCCGCGGTGAGGGCGCAGCCCGCGGGCGCGGTCCCGTCACCCTCCTCGTGTCCGTCCTCATGTCCGTCCTCATGTCCGTCCTCGTGTCCCGCCGAAGGCTCGATCACACAGGCAGTCATCGTTCGGTCACCTCCGGTGACGAACGTAGTTTTCGTACGCGCGGGCGGGGAATTCCTCGGACCCAGGCTTCACACATAAGGGTGTTCCAGGAACGATTCGCCTGAGGGGAAGGGGGCGATTGTGCTGAGCGGGGCGATGCCGGGCGGCCGGGGGCGGTGACGGTTCAACGCCACAGATCAGACGGGTAGCCTTGCACCCGTGCCCCGTCTGTCTGAAGTCATCGCCGCGCTGGAGAACCTGTGGCCCGCCGAGCGGGCCGAGTCCTGGGACGCGGTCGGCACCGTCACGGGCGACCCGGACCAGCAGGTCACACGGGTGCTGTTCGCCGTCGACCCGGTCCAGGAGATCGTCGACGAGGCGGTGAAGCTGGGCGCCGACCTGCTGGTCACCCACCACCCGCTCTACCTGCGCGGCACCACGACCGTCGCGGCGACGCACTTCAAGGGCCGTGTCGTCCACACCCTGATCAAGAACGACATCGCGCTGCACGTCGCCCACACCAACGCCGACACCGCCGACCCCGGCGTCTCCGACGCCCTCGCCGGCGCCCTGGACCTGCGGGTCACCGGGCCGCTCGTCCCGGACCCCACCGACCCCGGGGGCCGCCGGGGACTGGGCCGGGTCTGCGCCCTGGACGCCCCGCTGACCGTCCGCGAGCTCGCCGCCCGCGCCGCCGAGCGGCTGCCCGCCACCGCGCAGGGCATCCGCGTCGCCGGCGACCCCGAGGCGGTCGTCCGCACGGTCGCCGTCAGCGGCGGCTCCGGCGACAGCCTCTTCGACCACGTACGCGCGGCCGGTGTGGACGCCTTCCTCACCGCGGACCTGCGCCACCACCCGGCCTCAGAAGCCGTGGCCCAAAGCCCCCTCGCGCTGCTCGACGCGGCGCACTGGGCCACCGAGTGGCCCTGGTGCGAGCTGGCCGCGAGCCAGCTCGACGAGATCTCCGACCGGCACGGATGGGACCTGCGCGTCCACATCTCGAAGACGGTCACCGACCCCTGGACCGCGCACGCGGCCTCATCCCCCTCCGAATCCCTGGGAGCCCCGAACTGAACGCCGCGCCCGCCGACCAGATCCGCCTCCTCGACCTCCAGGACCTCGACGTCCGCCTCCAGCAGCTCGCGCACAAGCGCAAGTCGCTCCCCGAGCACGCCGAGATCGAGGCGCTGACCAAGGACCACTCCCAGCTGCGCGACCTGCTCGTGGCCGCGCAGACCGAGGAGAGCGACTGCGCCCGCGAGCAGACCAAGGCCGAGCAGGACGTGGACCAGGTGCGCCAGCGCGCCGCCCGCGACCAGAAGCGCCTCGACTCCGGAGCCGTCTCCTCGCCGAAGGACCTGGAGAACCTCCAGCGCGAGATCGCCTCCCTCGCCCGGCGGCAGGGCGACCTGGAGGACGTGGTGCTCGAGGTCATGGAGCGCCGGGAGTCCGCGCAGGAGCGGGTCGCCGAGCTGTCCGAGCGGACCGGCTCCGTCCAGTCCCGCATCGACGACGCGACCGCGCGCCGGGACGCCGCCTTCGAGCAGATCGACGGCGAGATCGCCACGGTCTCCAAGGAGCGCGAGGTCGTCGCCGGGTCGATCCCCGCGGACCTGCTGAAGCTCTACGACCGGCTGCGCGAGCAGCAGGGCGGCATCGGCGCGGCGAAGCTGTACGCGCGCAGCTGCCAGGGCTGCCGGCAGGAGCTGGCGATCACCGAGCTGAGCGAGATCCGCAAGGCCGCGCCCGACACGGTGATCCGCTGCGAGAACTGCGGCCGCATCCTGGTGCGCACGTCCGAGTCCGGCCTCTAGGACCGCGGGGAGCCCTTCCGGTGCGGGAGTTCATCGTCGAGGCCGACGGCGGGTCGCGGGGCAACCCGGGCCCCGCCGGCTACGGGGCCGTGGTCAGCGACGCGACGACGGGTCAGACCCTGCGGGAGACCGCCGAGTACATCGGCGTCGCCACGAACAACGTCGCCGAGTACCGCGGCCTCGTCGCGGGCCTGCGCGCGGCCCGGGAACTGGACCCGGCCGCGACGGTCCGCGTCCGGATGGACTCCAAGCTCGTCGTCGAGCAGATGTCGGGCCGCTGGAAGATCAAGCACCCCGACTTGAAGCCCCTGGCCGCGGAGGCCGCCCGGATCTTCCCGCCCGGGCAGGTCGCCTACGAGTGGATCCCCCGCGAGCGCAACAAGCACGCGGACCGGCTCGCCAACGAGGCGATGGACGCGGGCGCCAGGGGAGAGCAGTGGTCGGAGGCCGAGTCGACGGCGGAGCTGGAGGCAGCGGCCGGCCCGCGAACGGCGGCTGCCGAGGTTCCCGGACCCGGCGCGACGGACGAGAGGGACGAGACGGCCGAGAGTGGCGAGACGGCCAAGACGGCCGAGAGGGGCGAGACCGCTGAGACTGCCGGGAGCGGCGAGAGGGACGAGGCGGAGGGGCAGGACGCCCCGGCTGACACCCCGACCGCCGGTACCCCGACCTCAGGCGCCCCTGCCCCGGCCCCTGCCCCTACCCCCGCCGCCGAGACCCGCGCCGAAGCCGACACCCGTGCCGCCAGGACCGTGGCCACCCCCGGCTGGGCCCCCGCCGACATGGGCGCTCCCGCCACCTTCGTGCTGCTGCGGCACGGCGAGACCCCGCTCACCCCGCAGAAGAGGTTCTCCGGGAGCGGCGGCACCGATCCCTCGCTCTCCGACGCCGGCCGGGAGCAGGCCGAACGGGCCGCCGCGCTGCTCGCCCGGCGGGGCACGATCCAGGCCGTCGTGTCGTCGCCGCTGGCCCGTACGCGGGAGACCGCCGGTATCGTCGCCGCCCGGCTCGGGCTCGACGTGAGCATCGAGGACGGGCTGCGCGAGACCGACTTCGGCGCCTGGGAGGGCCTCACCTTCGCCGAGGTCCGCGAACGCCACCCCGACGACCTCAGCGCCTGGCTCGCCTCCCCGGACGCCGAACCGACCGGCGGCGGCGAGAGCTTCGCCGCGACCGCCGCCCGGATCGCCGCCGCACGCGACAAGCTGCTCGCGGCGTACGCGGGCCGCACGATCCTGCTCGTCACGCACGTGACCCCGATCAAGACGCTCGTCCGGCTCGCCCTCGGCGCCCCGCCGGAGTCCCTGTTCCGCATGGAACTGTCGGCCGCGTCCCTGTCGGTGGTCGCCTACTACGCCGACGGCAACGCCAGCGTCCGCCTGCTCAACGACACGTCCCACCTGCGCTGAGCGAAGCCGCCTCCCGCGCCAGCGCCTCGACCCGCCCCCAGTCGCGCCCTGCCACGGCGTCCGGCGGCAGCATCCAACTGCCGCCCACGCACCCGACGTTGGGCAGCGCCAGATAGTCCGGAGCGGAGTCCGGGCCGATCCCGCCCGTGGGGCAGAACCGCGCCTGGGGGAGCGGCCCCGCCAGCGACCTCAGATACGCCGTACCGCCCGCGGCCTGCGCCGGGAAGAACTTCATCTCGCGCACCCCGCGCTCCAGCAGCGCCACCACCTCGGACGTGGTCGACACCCCCGGCAGGAACGGCACACCGGACGCCCGCATCGCCTCCAGCAGCCGGTCCGTCCAGCCGGGGCTGACCAGGAACCGGGCGCCCGCGTCCACCACCTCGGCCACCTGCCCGGGACGGATCACCGTCCCGGCCCCGACCACCGCGCCGGGCACCTCGCGGGCGATGACCCGGATCGCCTCCAGGGCCGCAGGCGTCCGCAGCGTCACCTCGATCGCGGGCAGCCCCCCGGCGACCAGCGCCCGCGCCAGCGGTACGGCGTCGCCCGCGTCCTCGATGACGACGACGGGGACGACGGGCGCGAGGTCCAGCACGGAGGCAGGCAGGGGCGAGGAGGAGGCCATGGCCTCATCCTGCCGTCGCCCACGCACCCTGCGCAAAGGTCGTTGCGCAGGGTGCAACGCGCCCCTAGTGAACCTCGTCCACCAGCACGTCCAGCGCCCACGCCCGCCCCGCCTTCGCCGGCGCCTCGGCCTCCACCACGTACCCGAGTTCCCGGAGCACCTCCACCAGCTCGGCGGGCGAACCCGGAGCCGCACCGGCGGTCAGCAGACTCCGCACCATCCGCCCCTTCGTCGCCTTGTTGAAGTGGCTGACCACCTTCCGCGTCGGCGCGTGCAGCACCCGCACGGTCGCCGTCCGCCCGGCCACCTCGCCCTTCGGCTTCCAGGCGGCGGCGTACGCGGCGGACCGCAGGTCCAGCACCAGCCCGTCCCCGGCCGCCTCCGGCAGCACCGACGCCATCGGCGTACGCCAGTGGGCCCCCAGCGCGCCGAGGCCGGGCAGCTTCACGCCCATCGAGCAGCGGTAGGACGGGATCCGGTCCGTCACCCGCACGGCACCCCACAACCCGGAGAACACCAGCAGCCACCGCGCGGCCCGCCTCCGGGCGGCCGCGTCCAGGGAGGCCAGACCGAGCGCGTCGTACAGCACGCCCGTGTAGATCTCCCCGGCCGGCCGGGCCCCGGCGGTCAGCAGCCCGGCGTTCTTCGCGACCTCGCCCCGCAGCCCCTCGCTCAGCCCGAGCACCTCGCGCGCCTTGTCCTCGTCGCCGGAGCACAGCTCGACCAGCTCGGCGAGCACGGCCTCCCGGGCCTCGCCCAGCCCCGGCAGCGACAGCGACTCCGGCTTCAGCGGGGCACCGCGGCCGGAAGGGGCCTTGCCTTCGGACGGCGGCAGCAGGACAAGCACGCGTACTCCTTCGATCGGACTCCGCCGCCAGGGTACGAGGGCCCGGACACCGACCCGGCACGCCCCCGGCGCACGACCGGCCGACGCGGCGCACCAGCCACCGCCGTCACCGCCGTCACCGCCGCTCCTCGCCCACGAGCGCCACCAGCGCCCGCACCTCGGGCCGGACCAGCAGCCACACGATCCTCATCGCCGCTCCTCGGTGAGCATCCGCAGGGTACGGCGGAGGGCCTCCGCCTGGGCGGGGGAAAGGTCGTCGTAGAACGCGCGCATGACGCTCTCCTCGTGGTCCGACTCCCCGATCCCCGGAAACAGCTCCGCGGGCACACAGGCGGCCAGGGCCCGGGCCGCCCCGTCGACGCGCGGATCGTCGACCTCGGCGTCGGCGAGCGCGTCGAGCAGCGCGTACGCCGCACCGGCACGCTCCACACCCCCCGGACTCGCCAGCATCTCCCCGAGGGCCGCCACCATCCGCTCCCGGTCCCCGGCCGGCATGGCGGTCTCCAGGAACGCGATGACCTCGCGGTCCTTGGCGGCCATCGGCGAGTCCGACAGATGGGCCGTCCCGGCGAACAGCGCGGCCAGCTCGGGCGACACGGGCCCTTCGGCGGGCAGCCCGCCCTCCGCCTGGAGCAGCGCCCGCAGCCGCGCACGCCGCTCCCGGAGCGCCTCCTCCTGCCGGGCCAGATCCGCGTCCAGCTCGGTCAGCACCTCGACGAGGTCCTTCCCGGCCTCCTGCGCGAGCACGTCCCGCACCTCGGCGAGCCCCAGCCCCAGCTCGGTCAGCCGCCGGATCCGCGCCAGCACGACGGCATGCCGCAACGTGTACCGGCGGTACCCGTTGGGGCGCCGCTCCGGCTCGGGCAGCAGCCCTTGGTGGTGGTAGTGCCGCACGGCCCGCGTGGTGACACCGACGACGTCGGCGAGTTCTCCGATCCGCATGGGACCAGTACAGACGTTGACGCCGCGGCAGGGTCAAGTCGCGGCCCGGTGCCTGACGACGGCGACCGGTTCGGTGCCTGACGGTGGCGTTGATCGTGTGCCACGATCGAGGGAACGGATCCCGATTCCACCGGCAGGTGATCAGCCGATGTCCCAGTCTGGCGAGCGACCGAAGGAGGGGCGTGACATGACCGCCATGGCCCACGAGCCGCTCTCGCAGGAAGACGTCCTGCTGGAGGGCTTTCTCGCCCTGGACACCCCGGAGGGATTCCGGGCCGAGCTGATCGAGGGGGAGATCGTAGTGACGCCGCCGCCGGACGGGGATCACGAGAAGTACATCAGCCGCATCGTGAGGCAGGTGATCAAGCACTCCCGGACCGACATGGACTTCTCCGGGAACAAGGGCCTCAAGATGAGGAGCGGCGGCGCGTGTCCGAAGAACCACTTGGTTCCGGACGTCACCTTCAGCCCTCTCGCCCGTGACCTGTTCGGCGGGGGTGGCTCATGGATGCCCTGCGACGGCGTCGCCATGGTGCTGGAGGTGACCTCCACGAAGCCGCAGGCCGACCGCGAGGCCAAGCGCCGCTGCTACGCCCGGGCAGACATCCCGCTCTACCTGCTCGTCGACCGTGAGACGGCCCAGGTCACGGTCTTCAGCGAGCCGAAGGACGACGACTACCGCGAACACTGCGCCCGCCCCTTCGGCAAGCCCGTCACCCTCCCGGAACCCTTCGCCTTCGACCTGGACACCGCGGACCTCCTCTGATCCCCTGGGGGCGGGGGGTGCGCCATGGGGACACGAGAACAGGCCCGCTGGACCAGAGCACGACTGGGCCGTGCCGGCCCGCCCCTGGACCTGCTCACGGCCCACTTCGACCAGCACACATACGCACCCCACGCCCACGACGAGTTCACGGTCGGCGTCACCGTCGGCGGCTCCGAGGTCATCGCCTACCGGGGCGGGCACATCCACTCCTACCCCGGCTCGATCGTCGTCCTGGAGCCGGGCGAGATGCACACCGGCGGCCCGGCCGCCACCGACGGCTACGCCTACCAGGCCCTCTACGCCGAACCGGCCCTGCTCGCCGACGGCACCCTCGGCGGCCTCCCGCACTTCCGCGACCCCGTCCTGCACGACCCGGAACTGGCCGCCGCCCTGCGCGCCGCCCACACCGACATCAGCGCCTGCCCCGACCCGCTGGAGGCGGAGTCCCGGCTGCCCTGGCTCCTCACGGCCCTGGCCCGCCGCCACTCGACGGCAAAGGCGGCGCAGGACGCGGTGCCCGGCGCCGGCCACATCGCCAGAACCGTGCGGGACCGCCTGGCGGACGAACTCCTGGACCCCCCGTCCCTGGCCGCCCTGGCCACCGACCTGGGCCTGTCCCGCTACCAGCTCCTGCGCGCCTTCCGCACCACGATGGGCGTACCGCCGTACGCCTGGCTCGCCCAGCACCGGGTCACCCGGGCCCGCGGCCTCCTGGAAGCGGGCCTGCGCCCCGCGGAGGTCGCGGGCCTCGTAGGGTTCGCCGACCAGGCGCACCTCACCCGCTGGTTCCGCCGGGTCCTGGGTGTGACCCCGGCGGCGTACCGCAACAGCGTTCAAGACACCGGACGCTGACCCGGCCGACACTCACCGCATGACTGCACGAGGCTGGTTCCTGTTCTCCCTGATGGGAGTGGTCTGGGGCGTCCCCTACCTGCTGATCAAGGTGGCGGTGGACGAACTGTCCCCCTCCATGGTCGTCTTCACGCGCTGCGCGCTCGGCGCCGCGCTCCTGCTGCCCTTCGCCCTGCGCCAGCCGGGCCTGGTACGCACCGTCCGCACCCACTGGAAGCCGATGCTGGCGTTCGCGGTCATCGAGATCGTCGGCCCCTGGTACACCCTGACCGACGCGGAACGCCACCTCTCCAGCTCCACCGCGGGCCTGCTGATCGCGGGCGTACCGATCGTCGCGGTCCTGCTCTCCCGCTTCTTCGGCGCGGCGGAGTCCCTCGGCACCCGCCGCGTCACGGGCCTCGCGCTGGGCCTGGCCGGAGTCGGCGTCCTCACCGTCCCGCACCTGACGGGCGGCGACGCCTTCTCCCTGGCGGAGGTCCTGGTGACGGTCGTCGGCTACGCCACCGCCCCCCTCATCGCCAGCCGCCACCTCAAGGACGTCCCGACGCTGCACCTGATCACGCCCTGCCTGGCCCTGGCGGCCCTGGTCTACGCCCCCGCGGCCGTCGCCTCGCGCCCCGCCGCCCTCCCCTCACCCGAGACCCTCACCGCCCTCGCGGCCCTCGGCGTCGTCTGCACGGCCGTCGCGTTCGTGGCCTTCCTGGAACTGATCAAGGAGGCGGGCCCGACCCGCGCGGCGGTCATCACGTACGTCAACCCGGCGGTCGCGGTGGCGGCCGGGGCCGCCTTCCTGGACGAGCACCTGACCCCGACGGTCCTGGCCGCCTTCGCCCTGATCCTGGCGGGCTCGGTCCTGGCCACGGCGGCGGCACCGAAGCCCGCGCCACGCCGGGTACCATGGTCGACACGGCAGACGAGCCGGGCGGACGGCCGCGTGGAGTCCCCCTGACGGGGAGCTCCCCGAGGAACGTCCGGGCTCCACAGGGCAGGGTGGTGGCTAACGGCCACCCGGGGTGACCCGCGGGACAGTGCCACAGAAAGCAAACCGCCCAGCACCTCGGTGCTGGGTAAGGGTGAAACGGTGGTGTAAGAGACCACCAGTGCCTGGGGTGACTCAGGCAGCTAGGTAAACCCCACCCGGAGCAAGGTCAAGAGGAAGCACCCCGGTGCTTCTGCGCGGACGACCGAGGGCTGCCCGCCCGAGTCCGCGGGTAGACCGCACGAGGCCGGCGGCAACGCCGGCCCTAGATGGATGGCCGTCACCCCGACGACCGCGAGGTCCCGGGGTACAGAACCCGGCGTACAGCCCGACTCGTCTGCCGCTACCTGCGGCTTTGCCTCGGAACATGACCCGTACCACCGCGCGGTGCCGACGCAGCCACAGGCTCACCACACTGTGTTTCCAGTCAGTCCAGAGGGCGGCGCCGGTCACGCCTGCTGTTTCACATGCTGCGTGAGCTGCTGGAACGTGGACCAGGTGTGTGGGTCGGTTCCATCCCCCAGTGGGTAATGGAGGGCCGGTCTGGTCGGGGGGCCGAGCCGGGTGGGGGCCGGGCCGCCGTGCGGTTGCGCTGCGCGGAGCGAAGGGACGCGCCTGGCCTCGTCGTGGCCGAGCGTGAAGGTGACGGGGATCGCAGGTGGTTCGAGCCGTGCGGGAACGGTGAGGTCGCGGCGGGCAGCACGGAGGGCGGTGAGAAGAGTGACGAGACCGTGCTCGGCGTCGAGTTCGGCCGCGAGGGCCTCGATGGCTTGCAGGGGCGGTGAGTCGTTCTTGCCGTAGCCGAGCGCGAGGGTGATGTCTTCTTCGACGCCCGCCGTCGTCCTGAATGCGCGCAGGGTGGCGAGAGCGTGCTGGTCGGGGTGTCCGACAGCGATCAGCCAGCTGGGGCGAGGCGCACGAGCACGGGCCAGATCGGTCAACTGGCGTGGCGACCAAGGGAGATTGACCGGTTCGGCTGTGCTCCAGCCCGCGGGCGCGGTGCCGGTCAGATGCCGGAATGCGGCCTCCAGGGCTCGGCCGAGGACGAGGTCTGCGTCTGCGGGGTGTCGGGTGCGCAGAGTGAGGAGAAGCTGGCGTTCACCGGTCTCGGCGGCCGTCGTGAACACCTCGGCCACGGAGGCGGTGCCGTCCTTGTCGCGTACGGGGGTGAAGGTGCCGTTCTTCCAGTGGAGTACAGCACCGGACAGGCCGTCGTAGTAGCCGTGCTCGGGGTCCTGGACGACCCAGCGGTTGGGCAGGCCGCGCAGGGCCGTGCGGGTGGGCAGGGTGAGGCGTGCCGTCGGTGGGGTGACGATCTGGAGGGCGCGGTCGGTGGCGGTCGTGGTGCGCAGGGCGTCGGAGAGCCAGCTGGTCATGGCGACGAGGGGGCGGTCCTGGATGACCACGGCCGTCGAGTCGGTGAGGACGTCCACGGCGGGGGTGGAGGTGGCGGGCACCGGGATCGCTGAGACGTCGGTCGTGAGGGGGACGACGTCCGTGGTGGCGGCTTCCGGGGGCCAGACCGTGCCGCCGAGGACGGTGGCCAGGCGCCCTGCGAAGGAGCCGGCGAGGCGTCCGGCCTCTGAGACGGCGGTGGAGGCGCGCGCCTCGGTCCACCACACCGGGCCTTCCTCGACGGGGTGCCCCAGCAGGCGGGTGGTCTCGCCGGGGACCTGGACGAGGATGGGGGCTTCCACGGAGACGAGTGGGCGGCCGTCGGGGGCGCAGAGCTGGACGACGGCACCGTCGGCCGTGGTGTTCACGCCGAGGTCGGGGCCGCCGGCGTACAGGCCCGCCAGAAGGGTGGGCAGGTCCGGCATGCTCGGGGTGAGAGCGATGACGTCCTTCGTCACTCTGCGTCGGCCTCTTCCACGGTCAGGGCGGTCTGGATCAGCTGGTGGGGGCGGCCCCGGCGCACGAGTGTGCCGCGGCCGGGCGGCTGCAGGGAGGCGTACAGGCCCGGAAAGAGCTGGCCCTCGGTGCGCTCGCCGGTCATGACGAGCGCGGCGGTGCCGGTTTCGCGCAGGGCGGTCAGCAGCGGCTCGTACAGCGCGCGGGAGGCGCCGGCGGTGCGGCGGGCGAGGACGAAGTGCAGGCCGATGTCCTGCGCCGAGGACAGGTACGGCAAGAAGGGGGCCAGGGGTTGCTGTCCTGCGGCGGTGAGGATGTCGTAGTCGTCGACGAGGATGACGATCCGCGGTCCGGAGAAGGCGGGCTCGGCGGTCAGCGGCGCATCCGGGTCGGCCGTCTCCGGCAGACGTTTTTCCAGTTCCGTGGCGATGCCGGTGGACAGGGCGGCGGCGAGTTTGGCGTTGTGCGCGTAGCCGCCGCGGTACGGCTCGGGGATCGTGCCGCGCAGGCCGCGGCGCGGGTCGAAGATTCCGAAGACGAGTTCCTCGTCCCCGTAGCGCTCGATGAGCTGGGCGGCGATCAGCTTCAGCAGGTTGGTCTTGCCGCACTCGTTGTCGCCGAGGATCAGCAGGTGCTGGTCGGTACCGAACAGGTCGAGCAGGACCGGGGCGAGGGCGTCCTGGTCGACGCCGAGCGGGATCTTCGTCGGTTCGGCCGCCGGTGAGGGCAGCTTGGTGCTCGGCAGGCGGGTGGGCAGGACCCGTACAGGTGGGGCGAGCTCGCCGTGCCAGGAGGCGCGGATGGTGCGGGTCGTGCGTTCCAGGGACGGGGCCAGGTCGCCGGTCATCGGGTGGTTGTCGATGCGGGGCAGGGCCACCTGGGCGAACAGCTCGCCGTCGGTCAGGGCTCGGCCGGGAGTGCCAGGGGAGAGGGTCTCGGAGAGCTTGCGGTCGATGGAGGAGTCGGCCGGGTCGTTCAGACGCAGCTCGATGCGGCTGCCGAACATGGACTGGGTGGCGATGCGGACGTCGTTCCAGCGCAGCATGCCCGCGACGACGTGGACGCCGTAGCCGCCGCCGCGTTTGAGGAGGTCGGCCACCGCGTCGTCGAGGTCGGCGAATTCCTCGCGCAGGGCGCCGAATCCGTCGATGAGCAGCACGATGTCGGTGGCGCCCAGCTCAGGGAGTCGGTTGTCGGCCCGTAGGTGGCGGAGGTGGCCGACGGAGTCGATGCCGTGCTCGCGGAACAGCTCCTCGCGCTGGGTGAGCATGGTGCGCACCTCGGCGACCGTGCGTGCGGCTCGCTCCCGGTCGGCGCGGCCGGCGATGCCGCCGACGTGGGGCAGGTCGGCCAGGGCGGACAGACCGCCGCCGGCCAGGTCGAGGCCGTAGACGGCGATGTCGTACGGGGTGTGGGTGAGGGCCAGGGAGAGGGCGAGGGTGCGCAGCAGGGTGGTCTTGCCGGACTGCGGGCCGCCGATGACGGCCACGTGACCGCCGGCGACGGTCAGGTCCAGCAACCATGGCCTCTGCCACTGACGGGCCGGGTCGTCGAGGACACCGAGCGGGATGCGCAGCGGGCCGTCACCGTGGGCGAGGCGCAGACCGTCCGGACCGGCCTGGAGGGGGCCCGCGGCAGCATCCAGGGTGATGGCGTCGGGCAGCGGGGGCAGCCAGATCCGGCGTACTGGCGGGGCGGCGGTGGCGAGTTGGCCGACCATGACGGACAGGACGGTCGGTCCGGTCTCCCGCTTGGTGGCGACGGGCTCCTCCGCGGCCACGGCCTGCTGCGGTGTGTTGTACGTCGGGTAGGGCCGGGCGAGCGGCGCGTCGTCGCGCTCCTTGCGCAGGGCCGGTCCGTTGTAGGCACCTGAGACGTACCCGGCCTTGAAGCGTTCGTAGGTGGAGGTGTCGACCTTGAGGTAGCCGAAGCCGGGCAGGGGCGGCAGGTGGAAGGCGTCGGTGGTGTCCAGGACGGTGCGGGACTCGTCGGCGGAGAAGGTGCGCAGGCCCAGACGGTACGACAGGTAGGTGTCCAGGCCCTTGAGCTTGCCGCCCTCGATGCGCTGGCTGGACAGCAGCAGATGGACGCCGATGGAGCGGCCGATGCGGCCGATGGACAGGAACAGGTCGATGAAGTCCGGCTTGGCGGTGATGAGTTCGCCGAACTCGTCGATGACGACGAACAGGTGGGGGAGGGGTTCGAGGTCGGGGCGGGTCGTGGCGCGCAGGGTGGCGTAGTGGCCGATGTCGGCGATGTTCCCGGCGTCCTTGAGGACCTGCTGGCGGCGTTTGACCTCGCCGGCCAGGCTGGAGTGGACGCGTTCGACGAGGCCGGCCTGGTTCTCCAGGTTGGTGATCACCCCGGCGACGTGGGGGAGTTCGGCGAACGGGGCGAAGGTGGCGCCGCCCTTGTAGTCGACCAGGACCAGGGCCAGGTCCTCCGGGGAGTGGGTGGCGGCCAGTGCCAGGACGAGGGTGCGCAGCAGTTCGCTCTTGCCGGAACCGGTGGCGCCCACGCACAGCCCGTGCGGACCCATGCCCAGCTGGGAGGATTCCTTCAGGTCCAGCAGTACCGGCTCGTGCCGGTCCGTGAGGCCGATGGGGACGCGCAGGAAGTCCCGCTCGCCGCGCGGCGCCCACAGCCTCTCGAGGTCGAGCGCGGCCGGGTCGTCGATGCCCAGCAATGCGGGGAGGTCCACCGGCCCGGACACAGGCGTGCCCTCCGCCACCGACTCGGCCGACAGCCGCAGCGGCGCCAGCAGGCGGGCGATGCCCTCGGCACCGGGACCGGTCACCGTGTCGGTCGTGCCGTGGGCGGCCGGGATCTCGGGCGTACGGAGGTCCTCCACGGCGATGCGGTCACCGTCGACGGTGATGCGCACACTGACCTGGTCGGGCTCGTGTACCTGCTGCTGAAGCAGGTGCAGCACGGTGAGGCCCATGTCGGGCAGGCCGATCGCCGAGTCCGGGCGGGGCAGTTCGGCCGCGGTGTCGCCGTAGGTGTCGCTGACCACGAACATGCGGGACGTCAGTCGCAGCGCGTCCCTGCCGGACAGGCCACGGCGCACCTCGGCCGCGTACGCGGCACGCCGCCGCAGGTCGGGCGCGCACAGGCGGGCCAGCTCGGCCAGGTCGGGTGCGATCCGGCGGGCGGCGACGGGACCGTCGTAGACCTGGGTGTCGAGGACGTGAGGCAGCCACTTGGCCCACGCCCAGTCGGACTCCTCGGCCGTGGCGAGGGCGAGCGCCACGTCGTCCGGGGCATGGGTGACCGCCGTCTGGAGCAGGAGCGCGCGGGCGACGCGGAGGACACCTTCCCTGTCGCCGACGACGCTGACGTTGCCGGCCCGGTCCAATGGCACGGTGAGCGGGAAGTCCGTGGTCGTGCCGAAGCGGTTCTGCAATGCGCGGGCCTCGTTCAGCATGAACGGGTCGGGAGGGGTGAGCACTCCGCCGGCGCTGTTCTGCGCGATCTCCGGTTCTTGGGCCGGTACGTCACCGGTGCCCACCCGCACCCGTAGGAAGTCGGCGTCCTGGCGGCGGCGCTCCCACAGCCGTGCCGGGTCGCGGACGAGGTCGTACAACGCCTCCGGCGGTGGATTGAGCAGCCGGGAACGCTGCCGTCGCTCCCGCTCGGCGGTGCCCAACTCCTCGCGGAGTCCCTCCAGATACTCCAGATACCGCTCACGCTGGATGCGCCGGGTGCGCTGCCCCTTGCCCCGCTGGGACAGGAACAGGGCCACCGCCCCTAGCAGGGCCACGACCAGCACGATTGCGCCGATCGCGGCGAACTGGCTGCTGCGGACGACGGTCATCAGCACGACGGAGCTGAGAACACCGGCCATGGGCAGCAGCGCCGTGGCCGCACTACCGATCTTGCCCTCGGGCAGATTCGGAGGCGCTTCGATCGTGCGCGGCTCGGCAGGGGCGAGTGGCCGGGTGGACCGCGCGGGCCGGTGGACGATCTGCTGGGTCACCGGACCCGCACCGCCCGCTGCATCACCGCGGCCGCCAGACGGACGGCCGCGTCGCGGGTTGCCTGGCTCAGCATGGCGGTGTGGATGGGGCCTCCTTGGGCGAGATGACGGTCGTAGGGCAGCGGGATCACCGGGACACCGGGCTCGCGCAGGTGCGCGGCGGCCGACTTCACATCGAGCGTGGTGTCGGGGGAGGCTGCGCTGAGGGCGACGACGGTGGCGTCCAGGGCGGAGTGCGGCAACTGGCCGAGCCAGTCGAGGACCTGTCGGGTGCCGTGCACGCCCTCGGCGGTCATCGGCGCGACCACCACCCGTGCGTGGGCGGTGTCCATCGCGGCGCGCGCCACCTCACCGGGCAGTGTCTCGCAGTCCACCACCGTCACCGCGAAATAGCGCCGCAGGGCCGTCGCCACCGTCATGTAGGTGCGCAGGTCCAGAGGGGCACCGACCCGGCCCTGGCCCGCCGGCAGCAGCCAGCCGCCGTCGGCAACCGGCACCAGGTAGCCGGTGACGTCGGTCAGGCGCATGGAGGGAGTGAGAATCCGGGCAAGGTCCGCACAGCACCAGCGCACCGTGTCCGCGCCCAGCCGCACCGGGAGCGTGCCGAGCGCCGCGTCGGCCTCCAGGGCGAGCACCGGGTCGTGCCGGTAGTGGTTGAAGGTACGAGCCAGCAGCGCGGACACCGTCGACTTGCCGACGCCACCACGGATCGAGGTCACCGCGATCACCCGGCCGGTCGTCACCGGCTGCTGCAACTCCTGGGCGAACCGTGTCTGTTCGGCGACCTCCTGCCCGGCGGAGGCGGTGAGTTTCCGGAGCGTGCGTCCGGTACGACGTGCGACCGAGTCGCCGTGCTGGGGGCGGCCGAGGGCAATGGCGAGACGGGGGTCGACGGTGGGGAGAGATTGCGGGGCCGGGGCAGGGGCCTGCGGGTCGTGGGCCTGGCGAGGCACGGGAGGAGCAGCGGGGGACGGCTCGGGATGCGCTGCGGGTCCTGTTTCCGGCTGCGCGGGGGAGCCCGGGACCGCGCGTGGCTCGGCGGGAGAGGACGGGACCGGTGCCTCCCCGGAGGAACCGCCGGCGAGCTCCCGCAACAGATCGTGCTGCCAGTCTCCTCCCCCGGTCATGCCCATCTCCGTGCCCTCACGCGAAGGTGCCGAGCAGCCGCCCGTACACCCCGAACACGCCGATGACCAGCGGAAGCATGGCGATCACGGCGGTTGACTCCAGAACGTCGCCGATGCGCCGCAGCCGAACCCGCACATGTTCGGCGGGCTCCACGCTCAGCACCACGAGGGGGACGACCGCGAGCAGGGCCAGTACGGCAATCGGGCCGGCCGCCGCGGTGTTCTCCAGCCACAGCACAACGAGCCGCACCGCGACAACGGTCGCGGCCACGAGCAGCACCACGACTTCGGCGGTCAGCGGAAACGCACGCGCCCGTAGCCCGAGCGCCACCATGACCATGACACCGAGCAGCACCGTCCACACCGACACCGAGCGCAGCACCATGACTCCGGCCACGGCCGCCGAGGCGGCCAGCACGACGGTCGCGATCGCCAGCCCGCGATGGGTGGCCGCCAGTGCCGTGGCCACCTGGTACCGGCTCACCGACGCCCCACCTGTACGCCGGTCGTCCAGCCCGGTCAGCCCCGACGCCATCAGCGCCAGCCGCGGCAGCACGCCCAGGGCGACGATGGAGAAAGCCGCCAGCAACGCGCCGGCCCGGGCCTGCCCGGCCGCGGACCCCCCACCGTCCTGAAGGGCGATGGCCACTTCCCACAGCACGAGACACCCGCCGACCGCCCCGGCCCCGACCAGCCCCCCGCGCCCCAACCGCGTGAACCATCCGGCGAGCAAGAGCGCAGTCGCCACGGAGACGGCGAGCCCCGCGAGTCGCTGCGGACCAGACCAGCCGTACGCGTCAGCACAGGTCCAGACTCCCAGGACGCCCAGGGCGCCGGCCGTGACGATCAAGGTGATGGCAAGACCCTGCCGCCGCACACGCCCGCACAGCACCCCGGCGAGCGCACCCGCACCCGCGGCGGCGAGCAACCCGGCGCCGACCGCCGCCAGATCGAACTCTCCGCGGGCGAGCACGCCCGCGGCCACCGCCCAGAGCACGGTCGCGGCGCCGGCGACCACCCTGCGCACCGCAGGGCGCCACCGCCACGCCCGAACGTCGAGATCGTCGGCGACCTCGTCGCTCACGTCGTGCACGACAGGAGCCGATGGCGCGTCCTGCACGCGAACCAGCCGCAACACGGCCCCGTCCGGCACACCGGCCGACGCCAAGGAAGAGTCGGGCTCCAGCGCGGAGCCGTCAGCAGTGACGAGATGCCGCGACTCGGGCCGAGCGCCCACGCGGTCGTCCAGCAACCGCATGATCTCGGGCAGGAGAACCCCGACCGGCTCCAGCGAGGGCAGTACGAGGTCGACCCGGCGCCGCTCGCCGACCAGGGTGACCCGGCTGAGCGCCGTACGCCGGCCGGCCGCTGAACGGCTCAAAGTCCCCGTGGGTATCACGCGTTCGAACCTATCACCGGGTAGAAGAGGCCCCGGAGGGCGAGGGCGACAACGATCCGGACGGCTGCGGCGAGGGCACCGAGGCCCCGTACGGGCTCTTCCCGATGACCCGATGCGACACGAACGACCACCCCACACACCCCGCGCACACCACGGCCGCGATCACCACCCCGGCGAACAGCTTCCCCAACCTCTCGTCGGCGGAACGCCGCTGGCGCTGGGTGCCGAAGAGCAGGGCGTCGCGGAGACGGCGACGGCGTACCGACACCGACTCCAGGAGCTGGCTGTCATAGTCCTGGGCCGTCACGTCGGGAACTCGCCCAGCCAGCTGTGCTCGACGAGGTGCTTGGGGAGGTAGTCCGACTCCACCCCGAGGGCGACCTGCCCGTCAAAAGCCCAGCAGGCCATCGCCAGCGGGCCCAGGGCGATGCTGCCGTCGATGTCCGCCGCCCGTTCCTCGGTCAGGGTCCAGTACGCCTTATGCAGCTTCAGCGCCTCGATCAGGCCCGAGGCGAAGCCGTCCCAGTCGTTCGCGATCAAGCGGGAGAAGAGGTGGATCGGCGGATAGAGCACGCCGTCGAGCAGATCGCGGGGGGCGATACGGGCCACGTCGGGGTGTGACATCTCCAGTGTGGCGGTGAGCTTCTCCACCAGCCCGGGCCGCCGCAGCCAGTACGTCTGCAGCGTGTCCACCCAGTGGTAGATGTACTCGTCGTACTGCCCCTCCGGCGATCGCAGCCGCTCCAGCGGGATCTCACAGAGCTGCGTCATGCGCTGGGGTTCGCGGCAGATGACGGCCAGCCAGAAGGCGGTGAGCCAGGTACCGGCGTCTGCGGTGGAGAGTGTGCCGACGGCCGGGAGGCTGCGTACCTTGTGGTCGATGCGGCACTCGATGGTCCCCTCACGCACACCCGTCGCGGCGAACAGAGCCGAGCCGAGCTGCATCGCATTGACGGCAGCCTCCCACGTCTCCACTGCCGCTGCTCGCGGGTCGATGACACAGCGGGCACGCAACATCATGACCGCGGTACCGAAGGTCGAGTCGATCACGGCCGTCGACGCCTCGAGACCACCGATTTCCCAGGCCAGGTGCTCGCCCAGCCGCTCGGCGAACTGCTTGGCCTCAGGTCCGGCCGACAGCCCATGCCGGGCAATTTGTACGGTCATGGCAGAGTTCCCTTGCTGATGTCGAACCGTCGGTACTGGTAGCCAGTGTACGAACCGGCGTTTTTCTCACCCTTGACGACGGCGTATTCTAGTTTCCCTTCTTTGAGCGCTGTTTGGAGATCCCGTACGAGGCCGAACTCGCCCCGCCTCTTCATGGCCTCCATGATATCGAAGAAGTACTCTCTGCTTCCCTGGGAGACTTGCCGACCATTCGGAAGTGTGCGTCTACCAAGGTCGGTACCGGGACTGCTCTTAGCCTCAATGACGACAATTCGACCATCCTCGTGCTTCCATACCTGGTCGAACTGGTCGTTGCCGTTCTTCGGCCCCAGCAGCGGCTGATTCTCGAAGTCCGGATAGTTCTCGGCCACGTAGTGATATTCGGCTGCTTTCTCGCCAAACGCCTCGGCGGCGTCCCCCATCGCGGTATGCGATTCCTTATACGCCCCCTTGGCCTCTCCCCACTGCGCGGTCGTATTGACAGTCCCGTGCAACTCGTGTGCGGCGCCCGTCTGTGCCTTCCAGTCCGCGACCAGGTTGTCGTATTGGACAGCGGCATGGCGCTCCCACGCGGCATCTTCCAGAACGCGGAGCCTGTCCGCACTTGTCACAGTGTCCGCGCCCACGCGGATGTAGTCGGCGTCGACGAAATGCGGCTTGGGAGGCTCGGGAACATCCTTGGCGCGAATCCACGGATCGTTGTCCGACAACCGCGTGAGCTGGGGCGGCGTGTACCCGCTCTCGTCGTGGACTTCCAGGAGCTTTCGAGTGCCGTCCTTGCGGTAGTAGTGCTCGCGATACCCGGGCTCGTGGTTGGCCCGGTAGACCTGGATCTCCTCGATCTGCTCCCGCGTGAGCGTTCCGCGAGGTCCGTAAGGGTTGAACCCGTCCTGCATGAAGCTGGGGCGCGGGGGCACCGAGTGCTGGCCAGGGAGCCCGCTGTCCGGGCCGGTCACTCTGTTTAGGCCGCTGCCGCTGCCGCCGGAGCCGGTACCGACATGGCCGTCGCCGACCGGCCCGGCACCGCCCGAACCGGTCGCCTCAGAACCGACGGCATGGGTGCTTCCAGCCCCTCCGGACGCTTCCCCCGAGCCCCGCGACATCGCGCCGGCCGCGGCGAGTTCCCGCTCCCGCGCCGATACGGTCCCCTCGGGAACGGAGCGCTCCTGCTTCGGTGCCTCGCCGACGAGGTCGCCGTGTTTGTCGTAGGCGATGAACTTGCCGTCCTCGATGACGAGCCTGGAACCATCGGAGAGTTCCAGGATGCTGTGCGGGGCGGACAGATCGGGGATGCCGTCCACGCCCCGCAGGCTCGCCGCGACCTCGGCGATTTTCGGCACGGCATGGCCCGTCACCTTCACCGCCGCGTTGATCGGGTCGATCGCGTCGCCGACCTTCGCGACCGTGGTGGCCACCTTGGCAGCGGTGCCCGCCTTGCCCGCGGAGGCGACCTTGAGCGGGCCGGCGCCCAGGGTGAGCCCGTTGAAGACGACAGTGGCCGCAGCTCGGGCCGGGTTCTCCTTCCACATGTCCCAGGCGACGAAGGACTTGCCGAACTCCTTGGCGTACTTCTTGCTGTCCTGGGCGAAGTCGGTCGCGAAGACGCCGGTGGGCTTCCGGCCGCCGGATTCCATGAGATAGGTCTCGGCCCCGACCACCGCCCGGACCAGGCCTTCCCAGGCCTGCCCCGCACTGTCGGAGCCATGGAATCCGGCGAGGGTCGCGATACCGTCGATGGTGCCCCAGACGTTGTCGACGATGATGCCGTCCCAGAAGAAGCTCTTGGCGTAGTAGCCGAGGTCGTCGGGGTCCCACCAGTCGTGGGACTGGGTGACCGGCGTGCCCCAGGGGAGTTCCTTCGCCTGGTCCAGTACCTCGGCGCTGTAGCCGTAGAGCTCGGCACCACGGGGTATGAGCTGCTTGGCCCCGGTGTTCATCACGTACTGGGTGCCGCCGACCAGTGCTGTGATCTTGTTGTTGCAGGCGATCTCGGCAGCGGCGAACTGCTCCTGTGCGACGTGCACGTCATGCATCAGAGCCTGGTGCTGTGAGACCTTGTCCGCGTCATCGGTCCAGTTCTCGTCGAACTCCCCGCTGTCGGTCCTCAGCCCGGCGACGAACGTTGTCGCCTGGCCCTGCAACCGTTCCAACCGCCGAGCGATCGGCGCGACTTCGGCCGCATACGTCCTCAGCGCGTCGGCCACCGTGGCGACCTTGTCCCCGAACCGGTCGGCGGCGTCGCGCACGGGCGTGGTGGAGGCGAAGAGGTCCTCCGCCTCCGGCGCCTGGTAGAAGGCCGACAGCCCCTGGAACTGCCGATGCGCCTCACCGCCGGCCTGACGGATGCCGTCCGCTTCCTTCCGCAGGGCGTCCGTGTGCTGTTCCAGCTGACCGAGATCACCGGTGAACAGCGGGATGGACTCCGGCTTGATCACTGGAGACCAGCCTTCCAGCCGTCCGGCATGTCGGGCCTGATCAGTCCGGCAGCCCGCTGCTGCGCTTCCGCGGCCATCTCCAGGTCACCGTCCCGGTACGCCACCGTGGCCTCCACCGCGCCGTTGACCGACTTGCCGACACGCTCGCCTATGAACTTCAGCTCGTCCGCGGTGCCTTCCATGAATTCCGCGAGAGCGGCGGCCACCAGCCCGGTCTGCCCCTTGTGCTCACCGCCCGCCCCACCCGGGGCGAGCGTCCCCGCCGAGGTGGCCGCGCCCTGCACGTCCCCCGAGTACGCCTGGACGATCTCGTCCAGGACTTTCATGACGTCGCCGACGTTCGAGACCACACTCTGAACCCCGGACGGCGAGATGTCCCATGCCGGCATGCGCCAGCCCCCGTTTCCCTCTCCCGGCCCTTGTCCCTGCCCCTGCTGCCGCTGAGCGTCCGGCGTCAGCCGATGTTGTCGACGGCCGCCCGCGCCTTGGCCAGGGTCGTCTGCGCGGTCCCGTCGTTCTGCTCCATGGTCGTGCGGACCAGCCGGATGATCTCGCGGACCTCACCGGCGGCGCGGTGCCAGCGGTTCTCCTTGCCGTGGTACTCGTCGGCGACTCCGTCCGCCGTGAAGTCGGCCATCGCGGCCTTCACGGCGCGGTCGCGGTCGGCCAGTACGCGCTCCAACTGCCCGATGACGGCGTGCAGGCTGATCTGCACCTCGCTGGAGGCGCCGGTGTCGTACGAACGGCGGTCCAGGTTCTGACCCATGGTCGGATTCCCCCTCGGAAACGGTGACAACGGTGACGGTGAAGGTGGCTACGGCCGACGGGCGCCTACGGCGCCTCCGTGGCTAGCGCGCGCCGAAGCGAGCCGCGTCGAAGTTGGCGGCACCCATGTTCTGGTGGGCGTTGTCCTCCAACTCCACGTCACCGGTCCCGAACGCGGTGTCCATGCCGGACTGGCCGCCCAGGATCGCACTCAGCGAACCGTTCAGCGCAGCGGTGATCTCGTCGGCGTTCAGCTTGAACCTGTCGAACGCGGCCTTGCCCGCCCCGTTGAACTTGCCCTCCAACGGCTCCGCCGCCTGGACCAGCCACGTGATCAGCGTGCCCAGGTCCTCACTCGACCCGACGGTGCTCTTCCCGAGCTCCGACAGGGTCGTCGACCCCATGTCGAACTTCATACCCCTACCCCCCGTAAGCGTGTTGCGCAGTGGCGCCGCGCGATCACTGCAGCGTACTCACACGGTACGTGTGACTCACAGTTCGTCGAACATCCTTCCGCACCTTGCGTTGCAGGCGCAACGCAGATGAGCCCGAACTGGCCTGATCTCGTACGTGGATGGCCGCCGCCCGGAGCGCTGCGAGGAACCCGTCTGCGAGCAGCGGCGTCCGGCGCGTCCGCCCTTCGGGCGGACGGCGGTTTGTTCGCGGGTTTGAGCTGAACCGCTGACGGGGTGGTTCCGGAATACGCCGGAGACCTGCCTTCTGCCAGCGGCAGAACACCGGCCCACCGGGCTCGACGATCACTACAGTCCAGGCTCATGACGACGGTTACGACGCGCACGATCGAATACGCGGCCGACGGTCTGACGATGATCGGGCACCTCGCGCTCCCGGCCGGTGTCGACCGCCGGCCGGCGGTCCTGGTGGGGCCCGAGGGGGTGGGGCTCAGCGACGTCGAGCGCCGCCGGGCCGATGCGCTCGCCGAGCGGGGATACGTGGCGCTGGCCTTCGACCTCCACGGCGGGCGCTATCTGGGCGACCCCGAGGAGATGCTGGCCCGTTGCATGCCGCTGCTCGCCGACCCCGACCGGATGCGAGGCATCGGCCACGCGGCGCTCGACGTGCTCCGCGCCGAGCCGCGGACCGACCCGGACCGGATCGCCGCCGTCGGCTACGGCACCGGGGGCGCGATCGCGCTGGAACTCGGGCGCAGCGGCGTCGACCTGCGCGCGATCGCGACAGTCAACGGACTGATCACGGGCCGGCCGGGCGAGACGGCGCGCATTCGCTGCCCGGTGTGGGCCGGGGTCGGGTCGGAGGACCCGATCATGCCGCCCGCGCAACGGGACGCATTCACCGCCGAGATGCAGGCCGCGGGCGTCGACTGGCGCCTCGTGGTCTACGGCGGTGCCTTGCACGCCTTCCACCACCCACCGGTCGGCCACGTCGTGCTTCCCGGGGTCGGATATCACCCTCAGCACGCGCAGCGAGCCTGGCGGGACGTCGTCGACCTGCTCGCCGAGTGCCTGGCCGTAACGGAGTGAGGTCGATGCCCTCGATCCCACCGGTCCAGCCTTCGGCCTCGGCCTGCATCCCGCGTCGCAGGAGGTCGGCTTCGAGCTCGGAGAGCCGGGCGAGCAGCTTGGGATCGACGTGGAGCATCGGGCAGCGGATGCGGCGTGTCCGTTCTGGAAAGGGGTGCCGTAGGGCATCGCCGGACCACGCCGGCCATGCTCGCGCACGCCTTCCTCGTGGTCGCGGCCGCGATCGAACGGATCGCCGCGACCGACCTACCCGGTCACGGCGCCGGCTTTCCCCATCGCCGATCTTGAGCGACGTGGATGTGAAGGAGCGCGGATGGGCGTGATGGGGGTCTGGGTGGTCGGCGTAGCGGCGGACCATCCCATTGAGAAAGCGCGTCGACTATTCCCCGACGCGGCAGGCGCCCACGGCACGTGGCCGGCGTCGTCCGCCGACATGATCCAGTGGTGCGAGCCTCTCGAGCCCGCGGAACTGCTCGACGGGACACCCGAGCGGCCGTCGCGCATCGACGAGATCGTGCGCTTCGCCGACGCGGTCCACAGAGTCCGGAACGACGAGACCGAGGTGGACGAGTTCCAGGACTACCTGCTCCAAGCGGTCCCGCAGCAGGAGGGCGAAGGCATGTTCTGTGCCGCCGTACCCAGGGGTGACGGCGCGGCGGCGCTCATGTGGGGGCTCGGCCGCGACACGACACTCCGATTCCCGGGCTGCTGCGGGCAGTTCCTGTTCGATGCCGCCCAGGTACGGGTCGCGCTCCCCGCGGCCGAGCAGGCACTCGCCCTTCACCCTCCGCGTCGGGCCGAGGCGGCCATTCGGATCCGGCAGTGGCTGGACGAGATGGCGGACGACCCGAACTGCGGCATCGACGAGCTGATCGACGGCCCGCTTCGGGTGCTGCGTTACGCGGCGCGCACAGGAGTGGGCGCAGTCGGGCTCACTCTTTGGTACTGACAGGAGCTCCTGGAGGCAGTTGGTACCAGCGAGCAAGATCACGTCGCCGTCGCCGTCGCCGTCGAGGTCGAGGTCGAGGTCGGTGAGGGCGGCGGGCGGGTTCGGACAGCCGGCCCGCGGGTTCCCCTGCCGGGGTAGTGAGGTGCAAGCTGGAAGGGAGACCGCCCGGCCGTCCTGGGAGCAGGCTCGGCACCGCGGCTCGCCACTCCGAGTGGGCTCTCTCAGGCCCGGCAGGAGGGAAGCGAGATGACAGCGCAAGTCAGCACCGGTACGCGTTGGCGCCTGGCCGGTGACTGGTTCGACGTGTGCAAGTGCGCCATACCGTGCCCCTGCACGTTTGCACAGCCCCCGACCTACGGTGACTGCGAAGGCGTGCTGGTCTGGCACATCCGGGAAGGCAGCTTCGGCGACGTGCGGCTCGACGATCTCAACGTCCTGATGCTCGGATCCTTCACCGGCAACCCGTGGGCCGGCACCCACACCGACCCGTACGCCGCGGTCTTCCTGGACGAACGGGCCGACGAGCGGCAGCGCGCGGCACTCGGGGCCATCTTCGGCGGTGAGGCGGGTGGATGGCCCGCGCAGTTCGGGGCGATGTTCCACCCCGAGATGCGCGGCATGGACTTCGCCCCCGTCCACGTCGAGATCGACGAGGATCTCGCCACCTGGCGGGCCGAGGTTCCCGGCAAGGTCACGGCCACCGCCGAGGCGCTCACCGGGCCGACGACGCCGGATGGCGCACGCGTCCAGGTCCACAACGCCCCGGGCGCCGAGGTCGGGCCCGGCCAGGTCGCCACCTGGGGACGGGCCACAACCGACCGCGCCGACGCATTCGGCTTCTCCTGGGAACGCACGGGGAAGTCGAGCAAGCACTTCCCGTTCGACTGGAGCGGTCCCGACTAGACACGTCACATGCCGCCCATTGTCGGCATCGACCCCTGAAGTCCGGGCAGCAGCCGGTCCTGGAACGGCGCGAGCGCGGCCAGCACGAGAAACGCCACACCCACCACCCGGGCGAGCAGCGGGCCACGGGACCACAGCTTCTCGACGAAGATCACCACGGCCAGTCCGGCCATGGCCGCCACGTTCATCACACCGAGCGGAACGAGGACCACCATCAGTCCCGCGCAGCAGCCGACACAGTAGGCGCCGTGGTGGACGCCCACGCGCAGGTCGCGGACCGGCTGCCGGAACCCGGTGTAGCGCACCAGGTGGCTCATGGGGTCGCGACAGTGCCGTAGGCAGACGTGCTTGAGAGGGCCGAGCTGATGGAGGCCGGCCAGCAGGAAGGCCGCAGCGCCGATCCAGCGTCCGGCGGTCGGATGGTCCTCGACCAGGTCGCCGGTGAGGGCCAGGGCCGCGTAGGCGAGCACCCCGAACGCGGTCCACACCAGCAGGTACCCGCCCACGAACTCGACCGTACGCACGGTCCGCGTCCAGCCGGAGGACTGCCGGCCGATCCCGCGCACCCAGGTGATGGCCACCGGCGCCATGGACGGCAGCATCATCGCCGCCATCATCGTCACCCACAGCAGCAGGAACAGCGGCAACGCCATCCCCATCGTGCCGGGCTCGATCCCCATCTCCCGGGCCTGCCCGACGGTGAGCACCCAGGCGGGCGCCGCGATCAGGACGACCAGGAACCAGGCGGCCGCGAGGTCCCGCTTCGGCAGCAGGCCGCCGCCCGCTCCGGTCGGCGCGGGGGACCGGGCGGATACGAACGCGGAAGTCCGGCTGTGGCGCATCGGCATGTACTCCTGCGGCTGGTTCCAGGACAGCACCATTCCCGGGGTAGTGCGACCTCACATGTCCCTGACCGAGCACACCGGCCGAGCGAGCACGGTCCGACCACCGCTGTGCCCTGTGGATGACCGGGTCAGAGGTCATCTGCCGAGCCGTTGCCGGACCGAGCGAACCGCGCGCCAGACGTACGGTCCTGCTCCGTCACCACCGAAAGCCGGACAGAGCCGCGACGGACCCACCCCCCTCCCCCGTAGAGCAGACGACAGGAAGCTCACAGGGAGGGGAGCAGGACGTGGCAGGGGTCAGGGGCAGGCGGGTCAGAGGGGCGGCGGCCGCCGTCGTGGCGATGGCGGCGCTCACCGCGTCGCAGGCGCCGGGGGCCGTCCCGGCGCGGGCGGCCGCGCCGGCGCGCGGTCAGGTGCCCGTCGCGGACGGACCGAGCGTGTCCGGTGACGCGCCGTACCGGACCGAGCTCCCGCCGCTGCGGGCCGGGAAGCGCGCGGGCGGCCGGGCGGCGGCGGAGGAGGAGGTGGGCGGCGCGCTGCCCGCGAGCGTGTTCGCCGCCTACCGGCGGGCCGAGGAGCGGCTCGCGCGCGAGGCGCCCGGCTGCCGGCTGCGCTGGCAGCTGCTGGCGGCGATCGGGCAGGTGGAGTCCGGGCAGGCACGCGGTGGCAGGGTGACGCCGGACGGTACGACGGTGGCGCCGATCGTCGGGCCGCGGCTGGACGGCGTGGCCTTCGCCCTGATCCGGGACAGCGACGGCGGCGCCCACGACGGGGACACCGCCTACGACCGCGCGGTCGGGCCGATGCAGTTCATCCCGTCGACCTGGGCACGCTGGGGCGCGGACGGCAACGGCGACGGGCGTACGGATCCGCACAACGTCTTCGACGCGGCCCTCGCCGCCGGACGGTACCTGTGTGCCGGTGGCCGGGACCTGTCCGTTCCCGACCAGCTCGACCGCGCGATCCTCGGCTACAACCACTCGGCGGCCTATCTGCGCACCGTCAGGGCCTGGTACGCGTATTACCTGGAAGGGCACCGGGTGGTGCCGGACGGCTCCGCCGGGTCCTCCGCCGGGTCCGCCTCCGCGCGCCCCGAGCCGTCGCCGTCCGCCGCGCGGCGGAAGGCGGCCTCGCCGGCGCCGTCCGCCCGGCCGAGTGCCCCGCCGTCCCGCGGTCCGGCGCCCTCCGCCTCCCCGGCCCCGAGCAGGACCCGCCCGGCCGCCGGCCCCGGGAAGCCGGACGAGCCACGACTGCCCGCCCCCGAACCGGACTTGGAGCTTCCCGGCGACGACCTGCTGCCCGGCGGCACCACACTCACCAGTAACAGCGCGGACTCGATGCCCGCCGCCCCCTCCACAACCGCCGATACTGGGCGGTAATGTCGCCCCCCGCCGGACAGCACGAGGCCGGTGGGCGAGCGCGAAGGGGCTCTCATGGCGACGGACATGCCTGCGGACATGCCCGCAGAGACACCTGCGGGGGTGACCGCGGCCGACGAGCGGTGGCGGCGCATGTGGAGCCACCGCGAGCACCTGCTCAAGGTGGCCCGACGCAGGTCGATGAGCGCGGAGGACGCCGAGGACGCGGTGCACGAGGCGATGCTGCGCGCCGCCGAACGCCCCGACCTGGACGAGGAGCGGCTCGCGGCCTGGCTGACGACGGTGACGATGCGCCTGTGCGTCGACCGCTACCGCCAGGTGAACCGCGAGGCCGAGGTGCGTGTCAGCCCGACGCTCATCGCCCCCGGCCCGGTGCCCGTCGAGGAGGCCGTGTGCGACCGGGCCGAGGCCAGGTGGCTCGCGGTGCGCAGTGGTGAGCTGCCCGCGCGGCAGGCCGAGGCGCTGCGGCTGAAGTCGCAGGACCTGGACGTCGGCCAGGTCGCCGTCCGGATGGGGCTGAGCTACCGGACCGTCGAGTCCCTGCTGGCCCGCGCCCGGCGCACGCTGCGGCAGTCGCTGGCCGCCACCCTCGGGTTCGCGCTGTTCCTGATCGGGTGGGGACGGCCGCGCGGAGTCGGCAGGGCCCAGGGCGTGGCGGTCGCCTCGACGGCGGCGTCCCTGGCGGTGGCCGGGTTCGTGCTGCCGTACGCCCTGGACGGCGGCGGGGACGGTGGCGGTGCGGTGCCCAGGCCGGTGGTCGCCTCGCCGGACGCGGAGTCGATGCGGCCGGACGGCGGTGGCGGGCGTCGTACACCCGCGGAGCACGAGCCGACGGCGGGGGCGGCGGCTGAGCGCGGAGGGGCCGGGGCCTCCGCCGGCGAATCGTTCCTCCCGCTGTCCGTGCCGTCGCTGCCGGAGATCCCGGAGGTATCCGAGATATCGGTGGTACCGGTGGTACCAGTGGTCCCGGACGTTCCGGTGTCGCCGCTGCCCTCGTTGCCCTCGGTGTCCGTGCCGGACGCCCCGCGGGTGCCCGGCGTTCCGGAGCCCGGCGTCCCCGGCCTGCCGGGGGAACCCTCCGCCGTGCCGACCGGCACAGCGGTCCCCGCGGTCTCCGCGGTCCCGGAAGCCCCGGAGGCTCCCGCCGCACCGTCCACCCCGCTCCCCACGGCCACGCCGAGCCCACCCGCGTAGCGCCCGGCCACCCTCCCGGCCCCCTCCGGGAGGCACTCGGCCACCCGCCGGGGACGCGCCCGGCCACCCGCCGGGGATGGGACCGGCCTTCTCCGGGAGCGCGGCCACCCGCCGGGGAAGCGACCGGCCACCCGCCCGGCCCTCTCCCGGCCCCCTCCGGCCCTCTCCCGGCCCCCTCCGGAACGCCCCCGGCCACCCGCCCGGCCCTCTCCCGGCCCCCTTCGGGACGCGCCCGGCCACCCTCCCGGCCCCCTCCGGGACGCGCCCGCCCCCTCCGGGACCCTCCCGGCCCCCTCCGGAACGCCCCCGGCCACCCGCCGGGAACCCTCCCGGCCCCCGCCGGAAACCCTCCTGCCCACCGCCCCGGAAACCCGCCCGAAAAAAATCCGCCCCCGAGCGACGGACCCCCCGCCCCTCCCCGTAGAGCAGATGTCAGAGCTGCTGGAGCTGCTCCGCGGGCCGGGCTGAAGGGTGGAACCGGATGGGTGTCGAGATCTGCGTGGAAGGGCTGACCAAGTCCTTCGGCCACCAGGTCATCTGGCAGGACGTGTCGCTGACGCTGCCCGCCGGGGAGGTCTCGGTCATGCTCGGCCCCTCCGGCACGGGCAAATCGGTGTTCCTCAAGACGCTCGTCGGCCTGCTCAAGCCGGAGCGCGGCTCCATCACGATCCAGGGCCGGGACATCACCAGGCTCCGCGAGCGCGACCTGTACGAGGTGCGCAAGCTGTTCGGTGTGCTGTTCCAGGACGGCGCGCTGTTCGGCTCGATGAACCTGTACGACAACATCGCCTTCCCGCTGCGCGAGCACACCCGCAAGTCCGAGAGCGACATCCGGCGCATCGTGCTGGAGAAGATGGACATGGTCGGGCTGATCGGCGCGGAGGGGAAGCTGCCCGGCGAGATATCCGGCGGGATGCGCAAGCGCGCCGGGCTGGCCCGGGCCCTCGTCCTGGACCCGGAGATCATCCTCTTCGACGAACCCGACTCGGGCCTCGACCCGGTCCGCGTGGCCTACCTCAACCAGCTCATCGTCGACCTCAACGCCCAGATCGACGCGACCTTCCTGATCGTCACGCACGACATCGCCTCGGCCCGCCAGGTGCCCGACAACATCGGGCTGCTGTTCCGCCGCGAGCTGGTGATGTTCGGGCCGCGCGAGGAGCTGCTGGCCAGCGACGAGCCCGTCGTACGGCAGTTCCTGAACGGCCGGATGCAGGGCCCGATCGGCATGGCGGAGGAGAAGGACGCGGCGCAGGTCGAGCAGGAGCTCGCGCAGATCGACGACAGCGCGGGCGGTCACGAGCCGCCGGCTCCACGGCTGCTGCCGGGGCCGGGCATCACCCGGCCGCCCCGCTGGCAGGAGATCGCACGGCGCGAGGCCCGGCTCCACCACAAGGAGGTGGCCGGCGCATGAGCCTGTCACCGGTGGGAGCGCTGCGGCACTCGGGCAGCCTCTTCGCGATGGCGCTGGACGTCGTCCGGACGATTCCCCGACGGCCCTTCCAGGCAAGGGAGTTCATCCAGCAGACGTGGTTCGTCGCGAGCGTCACCATCCTGCCGACGGCCCTGGTCTCCATCCCGTTCGGGGCGGTCATCGCGCTCCAGATCGGCAGCCTCACCCGGCAGTTGGGCGCACAGTCCTTCGCCGGGGCCGCCTCCGTGCTCGCCGTGCTGCGCGAGGCCTCACCGATCGTCACCGCGCTGCTGATCGCGGGCGCCGGCGGCACGGCGATCTGCGCCGACCTCGGGGCGCGGAAGATCCGCGACGAGATCGACGCGATGCAGGTGCTGGGCATCGACCCCATCCACCGGCTGGTCGTGCCCCGCGTCCTGGCGTCGATGCTGGTGGCGGTGCTGCTCAACGGCCTGGTGTCGGTGGTCGGCGTGGCGGGCGGCTACTTCTTCAACGTCGTCCTGCAGAACGGCACCCCGGGTGCCTACCTGGCCTCCTTCACCACCCTCGCCCAGCTCTCCGACCTGTGGGCGGCCGAGGTGAAGGCCCTGGTGTTCGGCGCGATCGCCGGGATCGTCGCCTCCTACAAGGGGCTGACCGCGAAGGGCGGACCCAAGGGGGTGGGCGACGCGGTGAACCAGTCGGTGGTGATCACCTTCATGTTGCTGTTCGTGACCAACTTCGTGATGACCGCGGTGTACTTCCAGGTCGTCCCCCAGAGGGGTTAGCCGATGAGACTCGTCGACCGCCCGTTGCGGTCCCTGGAGGCGCTGGGCACCCAACTCTCCTTCTACGGCCGCTCGCTGGCGTGGACGGGGCGTACCCTGCGCCGCTACAAGAAGGAGATCCTGCGGCTGCTGGCCGAGGTGAGCTTCGGCCGGGGCGCGCTCGCCGTCGTGGGCGGCACGGTCGGCGTGATCGCCTTCCTGTCGTTCTTCACCGGCACCGAAGTGGGCCTGCAGGGCTACGCCGCGCTCAACCAGCTCGGCACCTCCAACTTCGTGGCGTTCCTCTCGGCGTACTTCAACACCCGCGAGATCGCCCCGCTGGTGGCCGGGCTCGCGCTGTCGGCGACCGTCGGCGCCGGGTTCACCGCCCAGCTCGGCGCGATGCGGATCAGCGAGGAGACCGACGCGCTGGAGGTCATGGGCGTGCCCTCGCTGCCGTTCCTCGTGACGACCCGGATGATCGCCGGGTTCGTGGCCGTCGTCCCGCTGTACGTGATCGGCCTGCTCTCCTCGTACCTGGCCGCCCGCACCATCACCACCGGCTACTACGGGCAGTCCACCGGCACCTACGACCACTACTTCCAGCAGTACCTGCCACCCGTGGACGTGCTGTGGTCCTTCGGGAAGGTGCTCGTCTTCGCCGTCCTGATCATCCTGGTGCACTGCTTCTACGGCTACTACGCGAGCGGCGGCCCGGCGGGCGTCGGCGTCGCCGTGGGCCGGGCGGTGCGGACCTCGATCGTGGCGATCAACGTCCTGGACTTCTTCCTGTCGCTGGCGATCTGGGGCGCCAGCACGACCGTACGGATAGCGGGGTGAGCCGTCGTATGAGGGTACTGAGACTGCGGTTGTACGGCGTCGTGTTCCTCGCCGTGCTCGCGTTGCTGCTGTCGCTGTCCGTCGCCGTCTACCGGCAGGTGTTCACGCCGGTCGTGCGGATCACGCTGGAGGCCGACAGCCTCGGCAACCAGCTCGATCCGCGCGCCGACGTCAAGCTGCGCGGGCTGCTCGTCGGCGAGGTGCGCGAGGTGCGGGCCGACGGGACGAAGGCGACGCTCGGCATCGCGCTGAAGCCCGAGCACGTCGCCCACATCCCGTCCGACGTGCACGCGCGCCTGCTGCCCAAGACGCTGTTCGGCGAGAAGTACGTCGACCTGGTCCCGCCCGCCGGCTCGTCCGGCCGACCCATCCGCGCCGGTGACGTCATCACCCAGGACCGCACCCGCGTCGGCATCGAGATCCAGCAGCTGATGAACGACCTGCTGCCCCTGCTGCGGGCCGTGCAGCCCGGCAAGCTCAACGCCACGCTCTCCGCGTTCGCCACCGCCCTGGAGGGACGCGGCGACCGGATCGGCGACAACCTCACGCGAGCGGAGGCCTACCTGCGCCGCCTCAATCCGCACCTGCCGTCCCTGCAGGAGGACATCGCCCGCTTCGCCGACGTCGCCGAGGTCTACGGCGACGCGGCGCCCGACCTGATGGAGATCCTGCGCAACACCGTCACCACCAGCCGCACGCTCGTCGAGGAGAAGGACCGGCTGGCTGCGGCGCTCGCGACCACGGCGACCGTCGCGGGCACCGCCGACGACTTCCTCGACGCCAACGGCGACCGGCTGATCACCCTCGGCCGGGTCTCCCGCCCCACGCTCGAGCTGTTCGCCCGCTACTCGCCTCAATACCCCTGTCTGCTGGCCGGCCTGGTCCGGCAGGAGAAGGCGTCCGAGGAGGCGTTCCGGGGCGGGAAGATGCACATCACGCTGGAGGTCGTACGGCCCCAGGGAGCGTACGAACCGGGTGAGGAACCGCGCTACGGCGAGCGGTCCGGCCCCAACTGCCGCGGCCTGCCGCATCCTCCGGTGCCGGCGCCCGGCGCCCACCTCGACGACGGCTCCAGGAAGGTGGGTCCGTCCCCGGGCGGTCCGCCCGGGGCCTCCGCCACCCGGGCCGAGCAGCGGGCCGTCGGCTCGCTCGTGGCGCCGGTGCTGGGGGTGCCCGCGGACGAGGTGCCGCCGGTCGCGACGCTGCTGTTCGGGCCGATGGCGCGCGGGACGGCGGTGAGCGTCGCATGAGCACCGCAGGAGCCCGGCAGACCGCCGCCCCCCTGATCAAGTTCGGTCTCTTCGCGCTGGTGACGGTGGTGGCGACGGCCCTGCTCGCCGCCACCATCGTGAACATCTCCTTCACCCCCGAGCACGAGTACCGCGCGGTCTTCAGCGACGTCACCGGCCTGGAGGAGGGCGACGACATCCGGGTCGCCGGTGTGCGGGTCGGCGAGGTCGCGGACATCCGCATCAAGGACCGGACGCTCGCCGAGGTCACCTTCACGGTCAGCCGCGACCGGCCGCTGCTCACCAGCACGGGCGCCGTCATCCGCTACCGCAACCTGGTCGGGCAGCGCTACGTCGCGCTCACCGAGGGCGCCGGCGACGGCACCCGGCTGCGCCCCGGCGGCACGATCCCGCTCGCCCGCACCCAGCCAGCCCTCGACCTGAACGCGCTGCTCAACGGCTTCAAGCCGCTGTTCGCCGCGCTCAGCCCGAAGGACGTCAACCAGCTCGCCACCGAGATCATCAAGACCCTCCAGGGCGAGGGCGGCACCGTCAACAGCCTGCTGACGCACACGGCGTCGCTCACCACGACGCTGGCCGGCCGCGACAAGCTGATCGGCTCGGTGATCGACAACCTCAACACCGTGCTGAAGACCCTCGACAAGCGCGGCGCCCGCTTCTCCGGACTGCTCAAGCAGCTGCGCCGGGTCATCTCGGGCCTGTCCGCCGACCGCAAGCCGATCGGGGAGTCACTGGTGAACATCGGCGATCTGACGGAGGCCACCTCCGGCCTGCTGAAGGACGCGCGCCCGCCGCTGAAGGACGACATCGCGGAGCTGACCGACCTCACCGGGACGCTGAACGACAACGAGAAGACCGTGGAGGGCGTGCTGAAGAGGCTGCCGAACAAGCTCAACGAGCTGACGGGCACGGCGTCCTACGGCTCGTGGTTCAACTTCTACCTGTGCGACTTCGACGGCCGGATCGTGCTGCCGAAGACCAAGCAGGTGCTCACGCCCGAGATGCACGTGGCGAGGGCGAGGTGTGGGGCATGAGCCGCAAGCGCCGCCCGGAGCCGCTGGTCAGGGTGCGGGTGGAACCGCCGAAGCTGCCTCGCGTGCGACTGCCGAAGGTACGGCTGCTGCCGCGCCGCACGCCGCGTCCGCAGCCGCTGGTCAAGGTCCGTGTCGACCCGCCGAAGCTGCCGAGGATACGGCTGCGCCGCCCGCGTCTGGGGCCCTTCCGCGAGCGGAACCCCATCGTCATCGGTGCTGCCGGACTCACCGTCCTCGCGCTGCTGACCGCGGCCGCGTTCAACGCCGACAGCCTGCCCGTGATCGGCGACGGCGAGACGTACAGCGCCGCCTTCGCGGAGGCGGGCGGTCTCAAGCCGGGGGACGAGGTGCGGATCGCCGGGGTCAAGGTCGGCAAGGTGGAGGAGGTCGGCCTGGACGGCGACCACGTCAAGGTCACCTTCAAGATCAAGGGCGAGCCGGAACTCGGCACCTCGACCGGCGCGTCGATCCGGGTCAAGACGATCCTCGGCGCGAAGTACCTCGCCCTGCACCCCGAGGGACGCGGCCGGCTCCGGCCCGGCAGCGAGATCCCGCTCAAGCGCACCGTCCCCGCCTACGACGTCGTGCAGGCGTTCAGCGATCTCACCACCACGACGGAGCAGGTCGACACCGACCGCGTGGCGAAGGCCCTGGACACCATCTCCACGACCTTCGAGGACTCGCCCCCCGAAGTACGGCAGTCCATCAAGGGCCTGTCGAAGATCTCCCGGACGGTGGCCTCGCGCGACAAGGCCCTCAAGGAGCTCCTCGACCACGCGAACGGCGTCACGGGCGTACTCGCCGACCGGTCGGACGACTTCACCGCCCTGGCCGAGGACGGCGACAAGCTGTTCAAGGAGATCAGCAAGCGGCGGGCGGCGATCCACAAGCTGCTGAAGACCTCCGCCGCGCTCGGCATCCAGCTCTCCGGCCTGGTCCAGGACAACGAGAAGGAGATCGGGCCCGCGCTCAAGGGCCTCAACACCGTGGTCAAGATGCTCGAACGCAACCAAGCCGGCCTGGAGCGGAGCATCAAGCTCCTGGCCCCCTACGTACGGGTCTTCACCAACACCCTCGGCAACGGCCGCTGGTTCGACTCCTACGTCCAGAACCTGGTCGCCGCCCCGGTCGTGCCGCGGACGCGGAAGGGAGGCGCGCGGTGAGCAGTCGCTGGAGGAAGCGCGCGGCCCTGCTGACCGCCTTGGCCCTGGTCGCCGCGCTCACCTACGTCCTGTGGCCGCGGACCGAGCCCGCCCGCGTCACGGCGTACTTCCCCCGCACCGTCGGCATCTACCCCGGCTCGGACGTGCGCGTGCTGGGCGTGCGGATCGGCGAGGTCAAGAAGATCACGCCGGAGGGCGGCCGGGTGCGGGTGGAAATGGAGTACGACGGGAACCGCAAGATCCCGGCGGACGCCCAGGCCGCCATCATCAACTCCTCGGTGGTCAGCGACCGTTACGTGCAGCTGCTGCCGGTGTACCGGAGCGGTCCCGTGCTGCGGGACGGGGACGAGATCCCCGAGTCGCGCACGGCCGTACCGGTCGAACTGGACCGCGTGTTCGACAGCCTGCACACCACGGCCGAGGCCCTCGGCCCCGACGGCGCCGGCAAGGACGGCTCCCTGGCACGGCTGCTCGGCGTCAGCGCCGACAACCTCGACGGCCAGGGCGAGAACATCCACCGGATGGTCGGGGACCTCTCGGAGGCGGTCACGACCCTCTCCGACGGCCGCACGGACCTGTTCGGCACGGTCCGCAACCTCCAGGTGTTCACGGCGGCGCTGGCGGCCGACGACAAGAGCGTGCGGTCGTTCAACACCAGCCTCGCCAAGGTCGCCGAGCAACTCGCGGGCGAGCGCAAGGACCTGGCGGCCGCGCTGAAACACCTCGGCACGGCCCTCGGCGACGTGTCCGCCTTCGTGAAGAAGAACAAGAAGTCCCTGACGTCGAACGTGGAGGGCCTGAGCAAGGTGACCAAGGTGCTTGTCACCCAACGGGCGGCGCTGGAGGAGCTGCTGGAGGTCGCGCCGACGGGCATGTCGAACCTGAACAACGCCTACAACCCCTCCGCCGGCACCCTCGACACCCGCAACAACCCCGACCACCCGCAGGATCCCGCCTCCCTGCTGTGCTCGATCCTGAAGACGACCGGGGAGAAGGCCGACTGCAAGGACCTGAGGGACCTCTTCGACTCCCTGCCCGAAGTGCCCGAAGTGCCCGAGGGCGCCGCGGCCACCGGCACGGTCGACCGCACCCTCGGCGGAATCCTGGGGGCACGCGCATGAGACCACGGCGCAAGGGCGGTGCCGTCGCGTGGGCGGCCGTCGGGACACTGCTGCTGTCCGGCTGCGAGTTCAACGGCTGGTACGACGTCCCGCTCCCCGGCGGAGCCGCGGACGACGGCCGCGCCTACCACGTCACCGTCGAGTTCCGCGACGTCCTCGACCTGGTCCCGCAGTCGGCGGTCAAGGTCGGCAACGTCACCGTGGGCGCGGTGGAGAAGGTGGAGCTGGACGGCTGGCACGCGAGGGTCCGCCTGCGGGTCGCCGACTCGGTGAAGCTGCCCGCCAACGCCGTCGCCGGGCTGCGGCAGACCAGCATGCTCGGCGAGAAGTACGTGGCGCTGTCCGGGCCGCCGGAAGGCACGCCCGTCGGCCGGCTCCGCGACGGGGACGTGATCCCTCTGTCCCGCAGCGGCCGCAACCCGGAGGTCGAGGAGGTGCTGTCCGCGCTGTCCGCCCTGCTCAACGGCGGCGGCGTGGCCCAGCTCAAGACGATCACCACGGAACTGAACAAGGCCCTGGAAGGCCGGGAGAACCGGGTCAAGTCCCTCCTCAAGGAGCTCGACACCTTCATCGGCGGCCTCGACGACCAGCGCCGCGACATCGTCCGCGCGCTGAAGGCCGTGGACCGGCTGGCCAAGCGGCTGGGCAAGGAGAAGACGACGATCGCCGAGGCCGTCGACACCATGCCGCCCGCACTGAAGGTCCTGGCCGACCAGCGCCGCGACCTGACGAAGATGCTCACCGCCCTGTCCGAGCTGGGCAGGACCGGCACCAAGGTGGTCAACGCCTCGCACGACGACACGGTCGCCAACCTCAAGAGGCTGCGGCCGATCCTGCGACAGCTCGACAAGGCGGGCAGCGACCTGCCCAACTCCCTGGAACTGCTGACGACGTACCCGTTCCCGCGCAACGTGGTGGACGCCATCAAGGGCGACTACGTCAACCTGCACATCACGGCGGACCTCGACCTGCCCGGGATCTACGGCAACCTGACGGACGAACCGGACGGCGGGAAGGGCGGGGACACCCAGGTACCGGAGCTTCCCGAGGCCCCGGACCTGCCGGACGTACCGGATCTCCCGGACGCACCGGATCTCCCGGACGTGCCGACGCCCACCGCGCTGCCGAGCGGCCCGGGCCTGCCGTCGCGCCCGTCGCCCCCCTCGGGCGGCGACGACCCGCTGTGCCCGCCGGTCTGCACCGCGCGCCACGGCTCCGGCCACCACCGCACCGCGGGCGGATGGCCCCGGGGAATCAACCTCGCACTCGCGGAGCTGCTGCTGAAGGGGGTCCAGCCGTGATCACCCGTACGGTCAAGGCGCAACTGGCCGCCTTCGCCGCCCTCACCGCCGTGGGCGTGTCGTACGTCGGCGCCGAGTACACGGGCCTGGTGGACGAGGTCCTGGACCGCGGCTACACCGTGCGGGCCGACTTCGCGGACTCCGGGGGCGTCTTCCCCGGCGCCGAGGTCACCTATCGCGGGGTGCCGGTGGGCAAGGTCGGCGCACTGCGCCTGACCGGCCCGGACGGCGTCTCGGTCACGCTCGACATCGACGACGGGGCACCGCGCATCCCGGCGGACACGCTGGCGGTGGTGGCGAACCGTTCGGCGGTGGGCGAGCAGTACGTCGACCTCCAGCCCCGCACCTCCCGCGGCCCGTACCTGCTCGACGGCAGCACGATCCCGCGCGCGAGCACACGGGTGCCCCTGCCGACCACGGACATGGTCCTCAGCCTCGACCGCCTGGTGAACTCCGTCGGCAAGGACGACCTGCGGGTCACGGTCGACGAGCTGGGCAAGGCCTTCGCCGGCACCGGCCCGCACCTGAGCCGCCTGGTGGACTCGGGCAACACCCTGACCGAGTCGGCGTCCGAGGCGCTGCCGGAGACGATCGCCCTCATCGAGGACTCACGCACGGTCCTGAAGACGCAGGCCGACCAGGGCTCGTCGATCAAGTCGTTCGCGCGTGATCTGGCGGCGCTCTCGGCGCAGTTGAAGGCCAGCGACGGGGACCTGCGCAAGCTGATCGGCAACGCCAGGCCGGCGGCGCAGGAGCTGAACTCGCTGCTGAAGTCGGCCGGGCCGCAGCTGTCGGTCCTGCTGGCCAACCTGATCAGCGGCGGCCAGGTCACGCTGGCCCGTCTGCCCGGCGTCGAGCAGGCCCTGGTCACCTTCCCGCTGATGGTCGCGGGCAGCTACACGGTCGTCCCGGGCGACGGCACCACCCACTTCGGCCTGGTCCTGAACGCCGACGACCCGCCGGCCTGCACCCAGGGGTACGGCACGGCACGCCGCGACCCCGCGGACACCCGCACACGCGAGGCCAACACCGGCGCCCGCTGCACGCTCCCGCGCGGCAGCCAGTCGTCGGTACGGGGCGCGCAGAACGCCCCGGGCGCCTCGACCACCGACGGCGGCGCGAACCAGGCGACGCACGTCACCCCGTACGACCCGGAGACCGGCACCACCACCGGCCCGGACGGAAAGACCGTCGAGATCGGCTCGACGGGCGGCCAGCAGGCCGTGTTCGGAAAGGAGTCGTGGCAATGGCTGCTCGTTGGCCCCGTGGCATGAGGCCGGTGCGCCCCTCGGTGATGACGGCGGGACTCGTCGCGGCGACCGTCGTCACCACGGCGCTGGCCCTGTGGATGGCCCTCGCCCTGTACGAACAGCGCGAGACCGACCAGCGACGCCAGGGCATCCTGGCCGCCGCCCGCCAGTCGGCACTGAACTTCACCTCCCTCGACTACCGGCACTACGACCGCGACAGCGCGAACGTACTGGCGGGCGCGACCGGCGAGTTCAAGAAGCAGTTCAGCGCGCAGACGGACCAGCTGACGAAGCTGGTGGCCCAGAACAAGTCCGTGTCGCAGGGCCAGGTCCTGGAGGCGGGCATCGTCCGCTCCGACGAGGACTCGGCCCGCGTGCTGGTGGTCGCCGACAGCAAGGTGACCAACACCGCCGCGCCCGAGGGCGAGCCACGCACGTACCGGCTCCAGCTCGACCTCGTGCACCGGGACGGCCGCTGGCTCACGTCCGACGTCGAGTTCGTCGGCTGACCCAGGCTGATCCGCCGACCGGCAAGCACCGACGAGGAGTACGAGGAGTACCACCATGCCGAAGACGACCACCGGCCGCGCCCCCGCTCCCGGCACCCGCCGCACCATGACGGCCGCCGCCCGTGCCGCGGCGAAGCGCGCGGAGCGCGGCCACCGTGCGGCGGGCGCGGCACCGGCCGGCGACGAGGAGCGCCCGCGCCGGGCCGAGCCGCCGCGCGCCGGGCGCACCGTCCTCGTCGAGGCCCCGAAGGACGGCTGGGACGACCCGCCGGAGCCGTCACCGGAGTCGTTCGGGGAGGACGGGCCCGAGGAGCGGAGCGAGCCCGCCCCCGGCGGCCGTCGGAGGCGGCTCACCGCGCTCCTGGCCGTCCTGCTCGTCGCCGCCGTGGTCGCGCTCGCCGCCCTGGGATGGCAGTACCGCGACGGCCGCCTGACGGAGACCGCCCGGACCGAGGCGCTCGCGGCCGCGCGCAAGGCGGCCCCGATCGTCCTGTCGTACGACTACCGCCACCTGGACAAGGACTTCTCCAGGGCCCGCGCCCACCTGACCGGCGACTTCCGCGACGAGTACGGCAAGACCACGAAGGCCGTGGTCGCCCCCACGGCCGAGAAGTACCGCGGCGTGGTGAGGGCCACGGTCGCCGCCCCCGGCTCCGGCGGCACCTCGGCCGCCTCGGTCGTCTCGGCCTCCCCCGACAAGGTCGTGGTCCTGCTCTTCGTCAACCAGGTCACCGAGAGCACCCAGGTCACGGGGGCTCGCGTGGACCAGAACCGGGTGCGGATGACGATGGACCGCACGGGGGGCGGGTGGAAGGTGAGCGCGGTGGACGCGCTGTGAAACGCGGTCTCCATCAGACCCCGGCGTCCACCGCGGACCGCAGTGCCTCGGTGAACGACCCGGCCCACCCCTCGACCGTCTCCCGGGTGAACAGGTCCGTGGAGTACTCGAAGGTGACCGTGATCGCGTCGGCCTCCGGTGCGATCACGACGTAGAGCTCGTTGCGGGCCACGCCCTGGGCGGGGAGGGCGCGGATGGTGGTGGTGACCTCCTGGAGGTTCAGGGCCGGGGGCTCTGTGGTGATCACGGTGAACAGGACCGTGGGGAACAGGGTGTTCCGCAGCTCGGGCGAGACGAGGGACACCACGTCCGTCAGGGGGAGTTCCTGGTGGTCGAGGGCCGTGAACAGGGTGGTGCTCAGCTGGGCGACCAGGTCGGGGAACGTGTCCGCCTCGGACAGCCGGCCCCGTAGGAGTACGGCGTCGCCCAGGATGCCGACGATCCCGGCGCGGTCGCGGGGGACGCGGTTCGCGCTGGACGCCGCCAGGACGATGTCGTCCTGTCCGCCGCAGAGGTCGCCCAGCCACGTGGCGAACGCGGCCGCCAGGACCGTGTAGGCCGTGGTGCCCAGGCGGGTCGCCGTGCCGGCGAGGCGGGCGGGGGTGTCGTCGGTGATGGTCCACGTGTGCAGGGCGCCCCGGCCGGAGAGCCTGCCCGGATGCGGGTGGTCGCAGGGCAGGGGCGGGCGGAGCGGGACGCCGTCGAGTTCCGTGCGCCAGAAGTGTTCCAGGGCCGCCCTGCGCTGGTCCGGCAGGGCGTGTTCCGATCGGGCGAAGTCCGTGAACTGAGCCGACACAGTGGGCAGTTCGGGCGTTGTGCCCGCGCGGTGCGCGTTGTACAGCTCCTGGAGGTCGCGCCTGATGATGCCCAGGGACCAGCCGTCGCACACCGCGTGGTGGAAGACCGTCACCAGGACCCAGTGGTCCTCGGCGAGACGGGCCAGGCGGAAGCGGAAGAGAGGGGCCCGGTCCAGTGCGAACGGGGTGGAGACCTGCTCGCGGCACCAGCGGTCCGCGGCCTCCTCCGTGTCCCCGGCACGCAGGTCGCTGACCGGCAGGTCCACCGGGACGTCGGCCAGGATCTCCACCGCGTACTCCCCGTCCTGCCGGCTCACGGGGCGGCTGCGGAGCGCGTGGTGGCGTGCCACCACGTCCCGGAGGGACCGGTGCAGCGCCTCGGGGTCCAGGGCGCCGCGCAGGTCCATGCGGTGGGCGACGTTGTAGACGCTCGGGTCGGGGAGCGCGTGGTGGCGCCGCCACAGGCGGCGGAGCGTGGCGGGCATCGGCGCGGTGTCCACGACCCGGGGGCGTGCCGCGATGCCCCGGATCGTCGGGTCCAGGAAGAAGTCCGCCATCGGGAGGTCGACGCCCGCCACCTCCCGTATCCGGTTCAGCAGGCGGATCGCGCTCAGCGAGTGGCCGCCGAGTGCGAAGAACGGGGTCGTGACCGGGACCCGCCGGGTGCCCAGCTCCTCGCACCACAGGTCGTGCAGCACCCTCTCCAGGTCCGTCGCCGGCTCCGAGCGCGCGGGCTCCGCCGGCTCCTCCCCGGGATCCGGCAGGGCCGCGCGGTCCAGCTTCCCGGACGCGTTCACCGGGAGACGGTCCAGGACCACCCAGCGGCGCGGCACCAGGTGGTCGGGGAGCCGGGCCGCCAGTTCGGCGCGCGCCGCCTGCCGGGACGTCCCCTCGGCCAGGACCACGTACGCCGTCAGCTCGCTGTCGCCGTGGCGGTCGCGGCGTGCGAGTACCGCCGCGTCGCGGACGGCGGGCAGGGCGGTCAACGCCGCCCGGACCTCGCCCGGTTCCACGCGGTGGCCGCGGATCTTGACCTGGTCGTCCGCGCGGCCCCGGTACTCCAGGGTGCCGTCCGAGCGCCAGCGGCCCAGGTCGCCCGTGCGGTACCGCCGCACCCCGTCCTCGCCGCCCTCGACGAACGCGGCTGCGGTCTCGGCGGGGCGGTCGTGGTAGCCGAGTGCCACCGGCACCCCGCTCACCTGGATCTCGCCGACCGCGCCGACCGGGACCCGCCGGCCCGTGCCGTCCAGCAGCAGGAGGCGTGCCCCCGGGACCGGCGTGCCGATCGGGGGCCACTCCTCGCCCGCCGGGTCGACGCGGTGCGACGCGACGATGACCGAGGTCTCCGTCGGGCCGTACTGGTTGTGGAGCGTGCACTGCGGGTGCGTGGCGAGGAAGCGGCGGGACGCCGCAGTGAGGTGCAGGGCCTCGCCCGCCGAGAACAGCTCGCGCAGGGAGGGGAGTTCGGGGGCCGTCTCCATCAGGTACTTCAGCGGGGTGCAGGGCATGAAGAGGCGTTGCACCCCGTGCCGGCGTACCGCCCGGGCCACCGCCGCCGGGTCGTGCCGTACGGCGTCGTCGACCAGGACGAGCGCCGCCCCCGAGGCAAGCGTCGTGAAGATCTCCTGGACGCTCACGTCGAACGCCGGTGACGTCCACTGGAGGGTGCGCAGGGCCGGGTGCCGAGTCAGGTGCTGCCGGACCAGGTTCGCCGGGCCCCGGTGGGGTACGACGACGCCCTTCGGGCGGCCGGTCGAGCCCGAGGTGTGGATGCAGTACGCCGGGTCCTCCAGGGCGGCGCCGTCCGTGAGCGGCGTCGACGGGAGGGCGTCGTCCACCGACTCCACCAGCAGGAGCGGCAGTTCGAGGTCCCGGGGGGCGGCGGCCTCGGAGGTGAGCAGGAGGACCGGCGCGGTGTCGGCGAGGAGCAGCGCCAGGCGCGGGGCGGGCAGGGACGGGTCCAGCGGGACGTAGGCCGCGCCCGTCTTGAGGACCGCCAGCAGGGCCGTGATCAGCCGCGGGCCGCGGGGGAGCAGGACCGCGACGCGCTGCCCTCGTGCCGCCCCGCGGTCGCGCAGCAGGTGGGCCAGGCGGTTGGCCGCCGTGTCCAACTCCGCGTACGAGACGCGGACTTCGTCGCCGAGGAGGGCCACCGCTTCCGGGGTGCGGCGGGCCTGCTGTTCGACGAGGCCGTGCAGGGTGGTGTCCGGGGGCGTCCCGTCTGCCGTCTGCTCCAGACCCGCCAGTGCGGTGCGGTCCGCCGCCGTGACGGCGGTCAGCTCCGCCAGTGGCGCGTCCGGTGTGGCCAGGGCGCGGCGCAGCACCGTCTCGACGTAGTCCACGAAGCGGCGCACCGTGGCCTCGTCGAAGAGGGCCGTGTCGTACTCGACCATGAGGCGGACGCCGCCCGGGTGGCGGGTGAGGTAGACGCTGAGGTCGAACGGGGCGCGGTCGCTCGGCACGTCGAGCAGCTTGGCGGTCAGCAGGGGCGGGTCGAACTCCGCCCCGCCCTCGTTCTCGTACTCCACCATCACCTGGAACAGCGGGTTGCGGCCCGGGTCGCGGCGCGGGTTGAGCGCGCCGACCAGCTCGTCGAAGGGAACGCCGCTGTGCTCGTACGCCGCCGTGCTGCTCCGCCGTACGCGGCGCAGCAGGGACGGGAAGTCCGGGTCGCCGGTGAGGTCCAGGCGCAGCGGGACCGTGTCGAGGAAGAGACCGACGTGGTCCTCGGCACCCGCGGGGCGGGACGCCAGCGCCGTGCCGATCACCACGTCCTGCTGTCCGGCGAACCGGCCGAGGACCGCGCCGATCGCGCCGGTCAGCGCCATGAAGAGGGTGGCGCGGTGACCGGCGGCGAGCTTCTGCAGGCCGTCGGTCAGTTCGGCGTCCAGGGCGTGGGTGAGGCTCGCGCCCGCTCCCGACCTGACCGGAGGGCGGGGACGGTCGGTGGGCAGGGTCAGTTCGGGTGCCCCGGCCAGGTGGTGCCGCCAGAAGTCCAGGGAGGCGGGGTCCGGGCGGTGTGCCGCCGGCAGGTCGGGCAGCGGCCGCGGTACGGGACCTCCGCCCCGCCGGGCGCGGTAGTACGCGGCGAGGTCGCGGGCCAGCACGGCCGTGGAGGAGGAGTCGAAGACGATGTGGTGCGCCATGAGGAAGAGCAGGTGCCGCTCCGGCGCCAGGCGCAGCAGCCGGGCCGCGACCAGCGGGCCCCCGGACAGGTCCAGGCCGTGGTCCGCCGCGAGCGCCGACCGCAGGGCCTCCCGCTCCGTCCTGCCCGTGTGGTCCTCGACGGGGCAGTCGAGCGGCAGACGGTCGCGGGTCTCCCGGTAGGGAACACCGTCCGTGTCGCCGAACACCGTGCGGAGGGAGGGATGCCGGTCCGCGACCCGGTCCAGGGCCCAGCGCAGGGCCGGGACGTCCAGGGGGCCGTCCAGCAGGATCGCCTTGGGCTCGTGGTACATGGCGGTGCCCGGGTGCAGTCGCTCCAGGAACCAGATGCGGCGCTGGGCGGGGGTGAGCGGTGTGCGGCGGGGCCCGGGCAGCGACCGGGGCGCGGGACCGGAGGGCGCGGGGGCGGCGGGGGTCGTCGTCCGGACCCGGTCCAGGACCGGCAGCGCCGCCAGCACCTTCTCCTTCGGTACGCCGAAGTCCACGAAGCAGGCGATCTCGTCCGCCCCGGCCTCCCGCAGACGCCGTACGGTCTCCGCCGCCGTGTGCGCGTCGCCGATCAGCGCCCGGGAGTCGCAGTAGCGCTCGTAGGCGCGCCCGAGGAGGAACTCCACGTCCTCCTCGGCCGTGTTCTCCAGGTCCACCTGGAACCCGAGGCTGTTGGTGACCTGGTCGAAGAGGGAGAGCGAGGACCGCAGATAGGACAGGAACGGCCGGTACGCCTCGGCCCGCGCCCGCTCCGCGTCCTCCTCCAGGTACGTGTGCACGAGCACCACCACCCGCCCGGCCGCCGGGTCGAGACCGTGCTCGGCGCGGGAGCGCCGGTACAGCGCGATGTTCTCGGCCAGTTGCTCCACGGTCTGCGTCATCAGGTTGGTGACCACGCCGAGGTCCTCGGCGGCCGCCCGGCGGTAGCTGTCCGGGTTCCCGACGACGGCCACGTACATCGGCGGCCGCTCCTGGACGGGGCGCGGGTGCAGGGTGACCTCGACGGTCGTGCCGTCACCCGCCGTCGTCTTCACCGGCTCCCCGGACCAGAGGTCCCGCACGGTCGCCAGGTGCTCGTACATCACCTCGCGGTGCCGGCCGAAGTGCTGCGGGGCGAGCGCGAAGTCCGTGGCGTGCCAGCCGCTCGCGAAGCACAGGCCCGTCCGGCCGCCGGAGATGTTGTCGACCACCGACCACTCCTCGGCGACCCGGGCCGGATGGTGCAGCGGCAGCACCACGGAACCGGCGTGCAGCCGGATCCGGCTGGTGCGGGCGGCGAGGGCCGCGGCCAGGACGGAGGGGTTGGGGAACAGCGCGCCGAAGGAGTTGAAGTGCCGCTCGGGGAACCACAGGGCGTGGAAGCCGTGCCGGTCGGCGAAGTCCGCGGCGGCCATGATCAGGCCGTACTTGTCGTGGCCGGTGTCCTGGGGGTAGTCGCCGAAGAAGTAGAGGCTGAAGTCGGTGGTTCCGGCGGCGTCCGACGCAAGAGGGCCGGGGGCGGGAGTGGGAGCGGGGCCGGCAGAAGGGGAGGCGAGGGTGACGGGGGCGGGGGCGGGGTCGACAAGGGCCGGGGCGGGGGTGGGCCGGGGGAGTGGCGTCGCGGTGGCGGTCCTCGCCAGGACGTCGAGCTGGCGGGTGATCATGTCGCCGACCTGGCCCACCAGGTGCTCGGCCAGCCGCAGCTGCTGGCCGAAGAGGGCGGTCAGGTCCTCCGGCGCCCCCTGCGGAGCAGCGGGAGCGGCTGCTTCCCGGACCTCCGGCTTCGCAACCTCCGGCTTCGCGATCTCCGGCTCCTCGGCCACCGCTTCCGCCGCGCGGACCGTCGGGCGCCCGGTTCCGCGCAGCTCCCCGACCCGCTCCGCCAGTCTCCCCGGCGTGTCCGCCGTGTCGAACACCTCGCGGACCGGGACCCGGACGCCGTACCGCTGCTCCAGATCCGTCGTCAGGCTCATCAGCGACAGCGAGTCGGCGCCCAGTTCGAAGAACGAGCTGTCCGGTGTCACGTCGGCGACCGGACGGCCCAGCTTGTCCGCCGCCAAGTGCCGTACGAAGTCCAGGACGTCGTCCTCCGGCTCGGTCCGCGCGGCGTGCTCGGCAGCCGCCGCCGGCGCGACGCCCGCGTACGGCACCGTACGGCGCCGCAGCGGATGCCCGGGCAGCGGCACCCGGCCGCCGTCGCCCGTGAGCGCCCGCCAGTCGAGGTCGGCGCCCCTGGCGTACAGCGAGCCGAGCGCCGCCAGGAAGCCGTGCGCCTGCTCGGCTGCCGTGTCCCCCGCGCCCTGCCCGCTCAGCCACCGGCTGCCGGGTACGCAGTGCCGCCCGAGGCCCGTGAGCGTGCGCCCGGCGCCGAGCTCCACGAAGTCCCGGCAGCCCTGCGCGACCGCCGTGGCCATGGCGAGGTCGAAGCGGACCGGCTGCCGGGCCTGACGGCACAGGTACTCCCCGTCGGCCGTCCAGCCCGCCCCGCGCAGCTCCCCGTCGGCCGTGGTCACCAGCGGGGTGTGCAGCGCCCGGTACGTCACCCGGTCCGCGAGGCCGCGGAACGCCTCCAGCGCGCTGTCGACCGCCGCGGAGTGGAACGCCCGGTCGACCGGCAGCACACGCCAGCGCAGGCCCTCCTGGTCGAGCAGCCGTGCCGCCTCCTTCACGGCCTGCGGCGGGCCCGAGAGCACATGGGCGCGCGGGCCGTTGACCGCGGCCAGCTCCGCCCCGGCGGCAGCGGCGACGCGGCGCGCGGTGGCACCGTCGGAGCGGACCGCGAGCATGGCCCCGGCCGGACACCGCTCCCGCATCAGGCGTCCGCGCCAGGCGGTGAGCCGCAGCCCGTCCTCCAGGGACAGGGCGCCGGCCGCGTACAGCGCGGCGTACTCGCCGACGCTGTGGCCGAGCAGCAGGACGGGCCGGATCCCGGCCGCCCGCCACGCGTCCGCCAGCGCCGCGTGATGGGCGAAGAGGGCGGCCTGGGCCGTCTCGGTGGGCCAGCTCTCGTCCTCGGGGCCGGGACCGTCCGGGCCGCTCGCGGTCAGCAGCGGGGTGAGCAGGCTGCCGCCGAACTCCCGGGTGTGCAGCTCCTCGCAGCGGTCGAGCGTGGCCCGTGCCGCCGGGTGCGCGGCGTACAGGCCCCGGGCCATGCCGCGGCGGGCACTGCCCTGGCCGGTGAAGGCGAAGGCGACCGGGCCCAGCGGGGCCGGTTCGGTGCGCCGGTGGTCCGCCAGCGCGCGGGCGAGGTCGCCTGCCGTACGGCCGGCCACCGCGGTGCGGACCGCGCGGTGCGGCCGGCCGAGGGCCAGCGTGGCGGCCACGTCGGCGGCCGGCAGGCCGGGGCGGGCCAGGAGCCGGTCGCGGAGCGCGGCCGTCAGCCCGTCGAGGGACTCGGGGTCGCGGGCCGACACGGGGACCAGGACGGGCAGCTCGGGGACCGGGCGGGTGCGGGCGGGCGGGGCCTCCTCCAGGACGACGTGGGCGTTGGTGCCGCCGACGCCCAGCGCGCTGACCCCGGCCCGGCGGGGGACGCCGTCCGGCACCGTCCACGCCTCCCGCTCGGTGGCGAGCCGCAACGGACCCGCCTGCAAGGGCAGTTCGGGGTTGGGGCGGGTCAGGTGCGGTGTCGGCACGAGCGTGCGGTGGCGCAGCATCAGGACCGTCTTGATGAGCCCGGCCATGCCCGCGCAGCTGTCGAGGTGCCCGATGTTCGGCTTCACGGACCCGACGGCGCAGAAGCCCGGCGGGCTGCCGCCGTCCGGGTCGAGCGCCCGCGCCAGCGCCGTGAGCTCCACCGGGTCGCCGAGCCGGGTCCCGGTGCCGTGCGCCTCCACGTAGGAGACCGTTCCCGGCGGTACGTCCGCCCTGCGCAGCGCCTGGCGCACCACCTCGGCCTGCCCCTCCACGCCGGGGGCGCTGAAGCCGACCTTGGCGGCGCCGTCGTTGTTGACCGCGGAGCCCAGGATCACCGCGTGCACGGTGTCGCCGTCGGCCAGCGCCCGGTCCAGGCGCTTGAGCAGCACGGCGGCCACACCGTTGCCGCCGACGGTGCCGTCGGCCTCCGCGTCGAAGGCTCGGCAGCGTCCGGTGGGGGACAGGATCGACCCGGGGTGGCTGTGGTAGCCGGTCTCCTGCGGCAGATGGACGGCCGCGGCGCCCGCCAGCGCCAGGTCGGTGTCCCCGGCCAGCAGCGCCTGGACCGCCAGGTGCACGGCGACCAGGGAGGTGGAACAGGCCGTCTGCACCCCGATCGCGGGGCCGGTGAGGCCGAGCCGGTAGGCGACGCGCGTGGCGAGGAAGTCCGGCTCCTGCCCGATGGCCGCCTGCAGACCGGCCGCGGGGTCCGCCGGGTCGTACGGCGAGCCGGCCGCGGGCGGCTGCTGGTGGTCGTAGAGGTTCATGCCGGACCCGGCGAAGACGCCCACCCGCACGCCCGGCGCGGTCGCCGCGTGCCCGCCCTCCTCAAGGGCCTGGTGGCAGCACTCCAGGAACAGCCGGTGCGCGGGGTGCGTGAGCCCGGTCTCCCGCGGGCTCAGCCCGAAGAAGTCCGCGTCGAACTCCTCGACGCCGTCGAGCACTCCGCAGACGGGCACCCGGCCGGGGGCGCGGCGCTGCTCCGGGGTGAGACCGGCCGCCGCGAGCTCCCGCTCGCCGAACACCCGCACGCTGTCCACGCCGTCGCGCAGGTTCGCCCAGAACGCGTCGGCCGTACGCGCGCCGGGGAAGCACAGCGCCAGCCCGATGACGGCGACGCGCAGCTCGGGACGGCCGTCGCCGGGTGCCGTGCCGGGTGCGGCCGGAACGGGAGTGGTCCCGCGCGTGGGGGGTGCGGCGGGCGCGGGAGCCGGTTCGCCCGCGACCTCCGTCGCGGCGGCGGGCGTGACCGGGACAGGGACCGGGGCCGCGACCGGGACCGGGGCCGCGACCGGGGCCGGTCCGTTCGCGAGGTGGGCCGCGAGGGCCGTGACCGTCGGGTGCTCGAAGAACGCGGTCTGCGGGACGGGCGTGCCGAGGCGTTCCGCCAGCCGGTTCCGCAGCCGCACCAACAGCACCGACGTCAGGCCGAGTTCGTAGAACGGCACGTCCGCCGCGGCCGGGCGGCCCAGCACGGCGGCCAGTTCCTGGCGGACGGCCCGGGCCACCGCCGCGGGGTCCGGGCCCGGCACGGCGTCCGGGCCCGGCACGGCGTCCGGGGCCGGCACGGAGACCGGGGCCGGTACCGGGGCCGGGCCCGGCGCGGGGGACGGTTCCCGGGTCACCGGGCCGGTGCTCCGGCCCGGGTTCAGCCGGTTCCGCAGCTCCGCGCGGCGCACCTTGCCCGCCGGCGTACGCGGGAAGTCGACCTCCGGGACGGGCACGACGCGGGCGGCGGTGAGTCTGAGCCGGGTGAACAGGGCCGCCCGCACCTCCGTGGCGATCCGGGCGTCCTCGGCGGGGCCGCGGCTGACGAAGAACACCGCCAGCTCCTCCGTGCCCCGCTCCGCGGACGGGACCCCGCACGCGGCGACCTCGCCCTGCCGCACCCCGTCGACGGCGGTCGCGGCCTCCTCCACCTCATGGCAGTAGACGTTGAGGCCGTTGAGGACGATGACGTCCTTGCGCCGGCCGGTGATGACGACCTGGCCGCCGTCGAGGAAGGCCAGGTCGCCGGTGTCCAGCCAGTCGGGTCCGGCCGGGTAGGCCTCGGCGTCCGCCTCGGGGTTGCGTACGTAGCCGGGGGTGAGCCGGGCGGGCGAGTGGACCTGGAGCCGGCCGACGCGGCCCGCCGGGGCGAGGTCGCCGCGGTCGTCGACGACGCGCAGCGAGACGCCGTGCGCGGGCGGGCCGCAGGCGACGAAGGTGACGCAGTCCGCCTCGGGCACGTCCTCACCGGCCCGCACCGGGGCGCCGCCCAGGCTGCTCTTGAGCAGGCGGTGCACGGTGCCCGGCCGGTCCAGCCGGCCGTAGGTGACGGCCGTGACCGTCTCGGCCATGCCCCACGCCGGGGTGATGTGCCCCTCGCGCACGCCGTACGGGGCCGTCGCGTCCAGGAAGCGGCGCAGCACCGGCAGCACGACCCGCTCACCCCCGCACAGCAGGGACTTCAGGCCGCTCAGGTCCCAGTGGCGGCCGGGCCGCTCGGCCAGCGCGTCGGCGACCAGGCGGTAGGCGAAGGTCGGCGCCCAGCTGTGCCGCGCCCGGTGCTCGTGCAGCAGGCCGAGCCAGCGCAGCGGGTCGTCGAGCACGTACTCGGTGGGGGCGTGGACGTTGGTGCAGCCGGTGAAGACGGCGAGCAGGTGGTAGAGGAGGAAGGCGCCGCTGTGGTCGACGGGCAGCCAGTTCACCATCGTGTCGTCCGGGCGGACGTCGAGGATCCGCCGGCTGCTCGCCGCGAAGTCCGCGAGCCCGGCGTGTGTCAGCCGCGCCGCCTTCGGGATCCCGGTGCTGCCGGAGGACAGCATCAGCAGGGCCGTGTCGGACGGGTCGGGCTCGATGTGGTCCTGTGCGGGCCGCGCGGCGAGGCAGTCCCGGGCGAGGACGGCCCGGAGGACGGGCGCGGCGTGGGCGAGCGCCGCGGCGCCGGGCGCGTCGGTCAGGACCAGCGGTCCGCCGAGTAACGCGCTCGTCTGGCCCAGGCGTTCGAAGGCCGGTGAGCCCGGCGCGGGATGCTCGGCGACGGCCACCGGGAGGGCTCCGCCCAGCACACAGGCCCAGAAGGCGGGGAAGAACTCGTCCAGGGGGAGCCCGCACAGCACCACCGGATCACCGCGCCGCACCCCGTGCGCGCGCAGCCCGGTGAGCATCCGGCGGGCCGTGTCCAGCAGTTCGGGATACGACCGGGAGCCGGTCGTGCCGTCGGCCGCGACCGTGACGACGGCACCGCCGGACGCCGACCGGGCGGCGCCCAGCAGCGCCCGCACCGCGTCGACCGGATCGTCCGCCGTCCGCTCGGGCTCAGGACCCCGGCAGACGGACTGCCCCCGTAGACGTTCCATGCGTGTCCTCTCCCTTGTCCGCCCCGGTGGGCGAGCGTTCCGTGCTCGTGCGTGCGTGGTGCGTCCGTACGGTGAGCAGCAGGGCGATCGCCCCGCACACCGCCGCCCCGTGGAAGGCGCCCACGACGGCCAGGGCGGGCAGTGTCTCCAGCGCGGACGCGGCGGCGATCGTGCCCAGCGCGAACCCGGACTGCTCGGCGGTGGCGGACAGGCCGAACAGCCGGTCGCGTTGCCGGTCGGGGGCCGCCTGCAGTCGCGAGGTGTAGACGATCTCGGTCCAGCCGTCCGCGAACCCCGCCGCCAGGGCCGCCGCCATCAGGGCCGGGACGGGCGGCCCGGTGAACGCGGCGACGAAGCACAGCGACATCGCGCAGGTGCCCGCGGCGAAGGCGCGCTCGCCCCACGTCGTCCCGTGCGAGCGGCGTTTGAGGACCTGGTGGGCCAGGATCGAGCCCACCGCCCACGCCGACCAGAACCAGGTCATGAACAACGCCGGTTCGGACGGCCGGGCCGCGGTCGCCGCCAGCGGCAGCGCGACGTTGTGCGAGGCGGACGCCAGCGCGTCCAGACCCCGCAACGCGATCAGCCCGAGCAACGGCCCGGCGAGCCCGGCGACACGGCCGGACAGCCACCCGCCCGGGCGCCGTGGCCGCCCGTCCCCGGCCGGCAGCCATCTGCCCGGGCGTCGTAGCCGTCCGCCCGGGCGCCGTAACCGCCCGCCCAGGCGCGGCAGCCCCCCACCCCCGCCCCGCAACCACCCCCCACGCACCGCCTCGACGTCACCCCGGTCACAGCCGGCCTCGACGTCGCCCCGCTCGCAGTCGGCCGCGTCGCGCGCGGCGGTCGGCGCCGGCGGTCGGCTCGTCGCACCCGGCGCTTCATCCGTCGCCCCCGGCGCTTCCTCCGCCGTGCCCGAGTCCGTGCGCGGCCTCAGCACCAGCACGGCCGCGGCCGACACCGCGAAGCTCGCGCCGTTGACCGCGAACGCCACGCCGAAGCCGCCCAGGGCGATCACCGGCGCGGCCGAGGCGAAACCCAGCACCGTGGCGACGGAACGGGCCGTCACCAGCACACCGTTGGCCCGGGCGCGGCCCTCCTGCCCGACCATCACGGGAACCGCGCTGCGCAGGGCGACGTTGAAGAGCGTGTTGCCCGCCCCCAGCACGAGCACCGCGCCGCACAGCACCCCGAGTGAGATGTCCCGCGCCCCCAGCGCGAGCACCACCATGGCGAGCGTCTGGGCGAGGTCGGTGGCCACCATGACCGTGCGGCGCGCCACCCTGGCGGTCACCGCCCCCGCGGCGAGCCCGGCCGCCACCCCGGACAGCAGCCGTACGGCCATCACCGCGCCCACCCCGAGGGCGGTGCCCGTGACCTCGTACGAGAACAGGCTGAGCGCGATCAGGTTGAGGTACGTCCCGTAGGCCGACACGGCGTGCGCGACCACCAGGGACCGGAACCTCCGGTCCACCCCCGTCACCGGACTCCTCAGCCTTTCTCGGGTCAGAGTCAGCCGCCCGGCCATCCGAGCGTTCGGCCGATCATTGCAGAAGTGTTCGGACCGACGGGCGGAACGCCTTATTCCGGAAGTGGGGGTGGCAGTCGCCTGCCCGGTGGGGCGGTCAAGGGCGCACGGAGGCCAGTGACCGCTCCCTCACCCGTTCCAGATGGCGGGTGAACACCTCGCGCGCCTCGGGCGTCAGCGTCCGCAGTGCCACCAGCGCCGTGACGACGACGTCGCACAGCTCCGCCCGCACGTCGTCCCAGGTGTGCGTCACGCCCTTGCGCGGGTTGGTGCCGGTCGCGCCGATCACCGCCTCCGCGACCTCTCCCACCTCCTCGGAGAGTTTCAGGACGCGCAGCAGGACGCCCTCGGAGCTCTCGTCAGGGCGGTCGGCCGGGCGGTGGGCCTCCAGCCACTCCCACAGCGTGTCGACGGTGTCCCACAGGTCCGGCCCGTGCGGTGTCTGGTCGGTGGTCATGGGCGCAGCCTGCCACGAGGGTCTGACAACGCCCGGGCCCCCGGGGGCTTACTCCAGGTACTCCTCGTCGAACAGGGGTTCCTGCTCCCCCTCCTTCGCCTTCCGCAACCGCCTCGCCCGTGCTCCCACCACCACCGCCGTCCCCGCCGCGGTGGCCGCGAACGCCGCCGGGAGCATCCAGCCCCGGTTCGCCGCGTGCCCGAGCGCGTGGTCAAGGGAGAACCGGCCCGGGCCGGTGACGGCCAGGCCCAGCGCCGTCAGGCCCAGCGTGGCCGCGTACTCGTAGCCGCCCGCCTGGTTGAAGAAGCCGTTGGGGGTGTGCACCGCCGCCGCGCCCGCCATGGCGCCGGCCGCCGCCGCTCCCGCGGCCGGGGTCGCCAGGCCCAGGGCCAGCAGCGCGCCGCCGCCGGTCTCCGCGAGTCCCGCCGCCGTCGCGCTCGCCTTGCCCGGGGCGTAGCCCACGGACTCCATGAACTGGCCGGTGCCCTCGATGCCGTGGCCGCCGAACCAGCCGAACAGCTTCTGCGTGCCGTGGGCGGCCAGCACACCTCCCGTCCCCAGCCGGAGCAGCAGCAGGCCAAGATCACGTCGGTGGTCGTGCCTCACGCGTCGGTGGTACAGCCTCACGTCGACTCCCGGAGCAGACAGCAGGAACGGGGAACACCCTTGTCGCGTCTCCACCGTCGCACCTCCGGCACCTCGCGACACCCCACGGGTGCGCCCGGGGCGCCGTTCGGGTGGCCCGGGTGGCGTGGGCCGGTGGCCGGGACGAGGCTGACGCGTATGACGATCCAGACCACGCGCCTCAGCGACCCGGCCGTCCGGGCCTTCGTGGCCGCCGTGAACAACCACGACCGCGAGCGCTTCATGGAGCTTCTCGCGCCGGGCGCGACCATGGCGGACGACGGGTCCGACCGCGACCTCGCCGACTGGGTGGACCGGGAGATCTTCTCCTCCCACGGCCACATGGAGGTCGACAACGAGTCCAACGGCGGCCGTTCCCTCATCGCCCGCTACAGCAACGACACCTGGGGCGAGATGCGCACCCGGTGGAGCTTCACCGTGGACGACGACGGCCGGATCTCCCGTTTCGAGACCGGCCAGGCCTGACCCCACAGGTCCGCGCGTCGTCGCGGCAGTCGTTCCACGCGCACCGGTGCGCATCCCGCGGTCCCGCGGGGTCCACCCCCACCCGGTGCCGTGGAACGACTGCCGCCTCCCCCCTGGATGTGGCCGACGGAAGCTCGCCGCTCCAACTGTGAAGCTTTCGTGTAGGAGAGTTGAGCATAAGCGCCCGACCGGCCGCAATAGGGCGGATGTTCATATTCCAGTTGTAGAGGTTGAGCCGTTGACGACCGAAGGTCCCGTCCGGTCGCCGCTCAGCCGCGTCCCACGTACGGCATCGCCGTGGCCAGGACCGTCGCGAACTGCACATTCGCCTCCAGCGGCAGCTCCGCCATGTGCCGCACCGTGCGGGCCACGTCCGCCACGTCCATCACCGGTTCCGGGGTCACCTCCCCGTTCGCCTGCAGCGCCCCGGTCCGCATCCGGGACGTCATGTCGGTCGCCGCGTTGCCGATGTCGATCTGGCCGACGGCGATGCCGTACGGCCGCCCGTCCAGGGAGAGCGACTTCGTCAGGCCCGTCAGCGCGTGCTTGGTCGCCGTGTAGGCCACCGAGTGCGGACGGGGCGTGTGCGCCGAGATCGAGCCGTTGTTGATGATCCGGCCGCCCTGCGGGCTCTGCTCCTTCATCTGCCGGTACGCCGCCTGCGCGCACAGGAACGCCCCGTTGAGGTTGGTGTCCACCACGTGCCGCCACGCCTCGTAGGGCAGTTCCTCCACCGGGACGCCGCCGGGCCCGAACGTGCCCGCGTTGTTGAACAGCAGGTCCACCCGCCCGAAGCGTTCCACGGTGGCGGCGAAGAGGGCGTCGACGTCCTCCGGGCGTGAGACGTCCGTCCGTACGGTGAGAGCCGCCGCGCCTTCCGGCGCCAGGGCCGCCGTCTCCTCCAGCGCCTCGGCGCGCCGGCCCGTCAGTGCCACCGACCAGCCCGCGCGCAGCAGTTCACCCGCGACCGCCCGGCCGATGCCGGAGCCCGCACCCGTCACCACCGCGATCCCCGGCCGCGCGGCCTTCCGTGTGTCCGTTTCCTTGGCCTTCATGGGCCCGCAGGGTACGGGACGGTCCGCCATCCGGAACTCATCCGACCGTCATGCGAGTGCCGTGTACGTGTCAACCGTGGGTCGTCCCCGGCCACTCCAATGCCCCCTGCAGCCATTCGCCAGGGGAGGACCGGATGACACCCGCAGCACACCCGTCCCAGCACGCCCCCGAACTCCGCGCCGCCGCCCGCCACATCGGCCGCCGCCGCTTCCTCACCACCACCGGCGCCGCCGCGGCGCTCGCCTTCGCGACCAACCTGCCCGCCGAGGGCGTCGCGGCCGCCGCCGAGCTCGACGCCGCCCGGATCACCGGCAACCCGTTCACGCTCGGCGTCGCCTCCGGTGACCCCCGGCCCGGCTCCGTGATCCTGTGGACCCGTCTCGCGCCCGTCCCCTTCCAGGCCGACAGCGGACTGCCCGCCGAACGCGTCACCGTGCACTGGGAGCTGGCCCACGACGAGCGGTTCCGCCGTATCGCCCGGCGCGGCACCGCCACCGCGCACCCCGAGTTCCACCACGCCGTGCACGTCGAGGTGGACCACCTGGACGCCGGCCGCGTCTACCACTACCGCTTCCGCGCGGGCCGCTGGGTCAGCCCGGCCGGCCGCACCCGCACCGCCCCCGACCCCGGCAGCCAGGTCGCGCGGCTCACCCTCGCGGCCGTCTCCTGCCAGGCGTACCACGACGGCTACTACACGCCCTACGTCCATCTCGCCGCCGACGACGTCGACCTTGTCTTCCACCTCGGCGACTACCTCTACGAGTACGCCGTCGACGCGGTGGGCGGGCAGCGGAAGTACACCGACCGCACCCTGCCCGGCCTGTTCGCCAGGGAGACGCTGACCCTGGAGGACTACCGGCTGCGGTACGCCCTCTACAAGTCCGACCCGGACCTGAGCGCCGCGCACGCCGCGCACCCCTTCGTCGTCACCTGGGACGACCACGAGACCGAGAACAACTACGCCGGGGACATCCCTGAGAACAGCGTGCCGCCGGAGGAGTTCCTGCTGCGCCGCGCCGCCGCCTACCGCGCCTACTGGGAGAACCAGCCGCTGCGCCGCCCGCAGCGCCCGGCCGGCCCCGACATGCGGCTTTACCGCCGCCTGACCTGGGGCCGGCTCGCCCAGTTCGACGTCCTGGACACCCGCCAGTACCGCTCCGACCAGGCCTACGGCGACAAGGCGCACGTCCCCGGACCCGAGTCCGACGACCCGGCGCGCACCATGACCGGCGCCACGCAGGAGCGGTGGCTGCTGGACGGCTGGCGCTCCTCGCGGGCGCTGTGGAACGTCGTACCGCAGCAAGTCCTGTTCGCCCGGCGGCACATGGACGCCACCACGCCCTCGCGGGTGTCGATGGACGCCTGGGACGGCTACAGCGCCTCACGCCGCCGCGTCCTCGACGGGGCGAAGGCCGCCGGCGTCGAGAACCTGATGGTGCTCAGCGGCGACGTGCACTCCGCCTACGCCTTCGACATCAAGGACGACTTCGACGACCCGTCCTCCGCCACGCTCGGCACGGAGATCGTGGCCACCTCCGTCTCCAGCGGCCGCGACGGCGCCGACAAGCCCGCCACCTGGGACACCTACATGTCCGCCAACCCGCACCTGAAGTTCTTCAACGGGCGGCGCGGCTACGCCACCGTCACCCTCGGGCAGGAGGCGGCGCGGGCCGACTTCAGGACCGTGCCGTACGTGACCCGGCCGGGGGCGCCGGTCACGACGGCCGCGTCCTTCGTGACGGAGGTGGGTGCGCAGGGGCTCAAGCCGGCGTGAGCGCGGACGCGCGGTCCTCGTCCGGGGTCTCGCCCGGGTAGCGGACGCCGACGCGGTCCCGGATCGCGTCGAGCGTCCGCATCACCGCGAGCGTGCCGTCCAGCGGGACCAGCGGGGACTCGGTCTCCCCGGCGCGCACGGCCCGCATGACCTCGAGCGCCTCGTGGCGCATGCTGTTGCGCGGCCCGTCCGCCGGGTCGGCCGTGAACTCCTCGGCGTCGCGGCCGTCCCGGTGCAGGACGAAACCCTCCGGGAAGAAGAAGCCGTGCGGGATGTCGATACGGCCCCGGGAGCCGGTGATCGAGGCCGCGGTCGCCGTACCGCCCACGATGGAGCAGTGCACCGAAGCGAGAGCGCCGCTCTCCCAGGAGAGCACCGCCGACGTCTGGAGGTCGACGCCCTCGTCCGAGAGCGTCGCCCGCGCCACGACGTCCGACGGCTCCCCGAGCAGCAGCTGCGCGAACGACACCGGATACACGCCCAGATCGAGCAGCGAGCCCCCGCCGAGCTTCGGGTCGCGCAGCCGGTGCGAGGGCGGGAACGGCCCGGCCAGCCCGAAGTCGGCCTGCACATGGCGCACTTCGCCGATCGCCCCGTCGTCCACCAGCGCCTTCAGCCGCCGCACCAGCGGATTGCAGTACGTCCACATCGCCTCCATCAGGAAGCGCCCGTGCTCCCGCGCCAGCGCGACGAGTTCCTCCGCCTCGCGCACGTTCAGCGTGAACGGCTTCTCGCACAGCACGTTCCGCCCGGCCGCCAGGCACAGACCGGCGGCGGCCCGGTGCGCGGTGTGCGGGGTGGCGACGTAGACGACATCGATGTCCTCGTCCTGTGCGAGCCCGTTCCAGTCGCCGTACGCCCGCGGTATCCCGAACCGCTCCGCGAACGCCTTCGCCGAGTCCTGCGACCGCGACGCCACCGCCACGACCTCCGCGTCCGGCAGGTCGATCAGATCCGCGGTGAACGCGGCCGCGATCCCCCCGGTCGCCAGGATCCCCCACCGCACCGTCCGTGCCGTCATACCCGCCCCGCCTTCGCCTCGTATCCCGAGCAGTCCGTACGAGCTGAGAGCATAGGTGGCGATCGACTCGAAAAGGGAGGGACTCATGCCCGAGGGTGGGGCGTCCATATCGAACACCGCGCGGGGGGCCGCGACCGGGACGGCGGTCCCCGGCCTCGCACCGCACCGCCGCACCGGGCTCCTGGTCACCTTCCTCCTCGGGAGCCTGACCGCCGTACCGCCGCTGGCGATGGACATGTACCTCCCGTCCCTGCCGGAGGTCACCCGCTCCCTGCACGCCCCCGCAGCGACCGTCCAGCTCACCCTCACCGCCTGCCTGGCGGGCATGGCCCTCGGACAGCTCGTGGTCGGGCCCATGAGCGACCGGTGGGGACGCCGCCGCCCGCTGCTCGCCGGACTCGCCGTCTTCGTCGTCGCCACCGTCCTGTGCGCGCTCGCCCCCACCGTCGAACTCCTCGTCGCCCTCCGGCTGGCGCAGGGCCTCGCGGGCGCCGCGGCCATCGTCATCGCCCGGGCCGTCGTCCGCGACCTCTACGACGGCATGGCCATGGCCCGCTTCTTCTCCACCCTCATGCTCATCTCCGGCGTCGCCCCGATCGTGGCGCCGCTCATCGGCGGCCAGGTCCTGCGCGTCACCGACTGGCGGGGCGTGTTCGCCGTCCTCACCGTCATCGGCGTACTGATCGGCGTCCTGGTCTGGGCGCGGCTGCCCGAGACCCTGCCGCCCGCCGAACGGCACAGCGGCGGCGTCGGCGAGGCCCTGCGCGCCATGCGCACCCTCCTCGCCGACCGCTCCTTCACCGGCTACATGCTCACCGGCGGCTTCGCCTTCGCCGCCCTGTTCGCCTACATCGCCGCGTCCCCCTTCGTCGTCCAGGAGATCCACGGCGCCTCCCCGCAGACCTTCAGCCTGCTGTTCGGCCTCAACTCGGTCGGACTGGTCGCCGTCGGCCAGATCAACGGCAAGGTCCTGGTCGGCCGGGTCAGCCTGGACCGGGTGCTGGGCACCGGCCTGGCCGTCGTCATCGCCGCCGCGACCGCGCTGCTGCTGATGTCCCTCGGCGTCTTCGGCGAGGTCGGCCTGGTGCCCGTCGCCGCCGCGCTGTTCGTGCTGATGTCCGCGATGGGCATCACCCTGCCCAACACCCAGGCCCTCGCCCTGATGCGGACCCGGCACGCCGCCGGCTCCGCGTCCGCCCTGCTCGGCACCTCGTCGTTCCTCATCGGCGCGATCGCCTCCCCGCTCGTCGGCGTCGCCGGCGAGGACACCGCCGTCCCGATGGCCGTCGTCCAACTGGCCGCCGCACTGGTGGCGCTGGGCTGCTTCATGGGAATGTGCCGTCCCTGGAAGACCGACAGCAGACGCGTGAGCGCGGAGGGAGCGGACCGCTGAGCGCCCCGAGACTGCGCGACGGCACACCGGAACGGGCCGGACTCGACCCCGAGGAGCTGCGTCACCTCGTGCGCGAGGTCCACGTCCTCACCACCGGGCAGCGCCCCTGGGCCCCGGGCGCCGTCCTGGTCGTCGGACGCGGGCCCGTGATCGCCGTCGAGGAGGCGGCGGGCTGGGCCGTCCGCTACGCCGCCTACGACGAGGACGCCGACGCCGGTGTGGAACTGCCGCCCGGGGACCGCGTCCCGATGACGGCCGACACGCCCTTCGACCTCGCGTCCCTCACCAAGCTGTTCACGTCCGTGGCCGCCGTGCAGCAGATCGAGCGCGGCACGCTGGGCATCGACGCCCGGGTCGGGGCGTACCTGCCCGACTTCACCGCCGCCGCCCGGCACGGCATCACCGTCCGGCAGCTGCTCACCCACACCTCCGGGCTGCGGCCCGAACTCCCGCTGTACGACTGCCCGGACGACGCGGCGCGGCTCGCCGCGCTCCAGGCGGAGGCGCCGGTGCGCGCGCCCGGCACGTACGGCTACTCCGACCTGAACATGCTCCTCCTGCAGCACGTCCTGGAACGGGTCTCGGGGCGGACGCTCGACGTCCTCTTCCGCGACGGCATCACCCGGCCGCTGGGCATGACGGCCACGGACTTCGGGCCGTGCCCGGGCGCGGCGGCCACGGAGGACCAGCGCCGGCCGTGGGCCAAGGCGGACCGGGGGATGCTGCGGGGCGAGGTCCACGACGAGAACGCCTGGGCGCTGGGCGGGGTCGCGGGCCACGCGGGCCTGTTCTCCACGGGCCGTGACCTCGCGGTGTTCTGCCGCGCCCTGCTCGCCGGCGGCTCCTACGGCCCCGCCCGCATCCTCGGCCCCGACTTCGTCGAGCTGCTGTTCACCCCGCCCGGTCTCGGCTTCCTGCTCGACCAGCCCTGGTTCATGGGCGACCTCGCGGGCCGGGGAGCGGCGGGCCACACCGGCTTCACCGGCACGTCCCTCGTCCTGGACCGGGCCACGGACACGTTCCTGATCCTGCTCACCAACGCGGTCCATCCCCGCCGCCGGCGCCCGGACAGCGCGCCGAGGGCGGTGGCGGGGTCGCGGGTGGCCCGGGCGGTGCGGGGGATCGGGGGGCCCGCCCGCCGGACCTGAGAGAATCGCCGGGTGAACGCCCCCGTACGTCCCGACGAGACCCTCCGCGCCGCCCTCGCCGGTCTGCTCGACGGTCTTCCGCCCCGGCAGGCCGCTCAGGCCGTCGAGCGGCTCATCGCCAGCTACCGCGGGGCCACCCCGACCGACGTGCCGATCCTGCGCGACCGGGCCGACGTCGCCGCCTACGCCGCCTACCGGATGCCCGCGACCTTCGCAGCCGTGCGGTCCGCGCTGGCGGCGTTCGCCGCGGCCGCTCCCGGCTGGGTGCCCGGATCGCACACCGACGTCGGCGGCGGCACGGGCGCGGCGGCCTGGGCCGTGAGCGCGACCTGGGGCGGGGACCGGCCCGTCACCGTCCTCGACTGGGCCGAGCCCGCCCTCGCCCTCGGCCGGGAGATCGCCGCGGCCGAGCCGGCGCTGCGGGACGTCCGGTGGCAGCGCTCCCGTATCGGAGCGGCGCTCTGTCTGGAGAGCACCGATCTCGTCACGGTCTCCTACGTCCTCAACGAGCTGACCGCCCCCGACCGCACCGCCCTCGTCGACGCCGCCGCGGCCGCCGCCCGGGCCGTCGTGATCGTCGAGCCGGGCACCCCCGACGGCTACACCCGCCTCATCGAGGCCCGCGACCGGCTGATCGGCGCCGGGTTCCGCATCGCGGCGCCCTGCCCGCACAGCGCCGCCTGCCCCATCGCCCCGGGCGCGGACTGGTGCCACTTCTCCGCCCGGGTCAGCCGCTCCTCCCTGCACCGCCAGGTCAAGGGCGGCTCCCTGGCGTACGAGGACGAGAAGTTCAGCTACGTCGCCGCCGCCCGCTTCCCCGTCGAACCGGCCGCCTCCCGGATCGTCCGGCGCCCCCAGATCCGCAAGGGCCAGGTCCTCCTCGACCTGTGCGAGACCGAGCCGTCCCTGCGCCGCACCACGGTCACCAAGCGCCACGGCGACCTGTACAAGGAGGCCCGGGACGCCGACTGGGGGGACGCCTGGCCGTCCGTCTGAGCTCCTGACCGTCCCGGCGGTGGCGGAGTGAGACGTGCCTGGCCGACGGAAAGGCAGCTGCCCGCCTCGGCGAGAGCAGCGACGATGCCGTGCCCGTGTGCCGCCCCCTGGTCGGCTACCTGTCCACGGCGTTGCTGCTCTCCCAGCGCTACCTGGCGCCGCTGCTGCTCTTCCTGGGCCTGGTCGCCGTGCTGACGGGGCAAGCGTGGCCGCCCCCGGCAACGCCCGGACGTGGTGCCGGCTGACCGCGGCTACGACTACGACAAATACAGCGCGCGTTCGCCCACTTGCACTGGTTCCGCCGCCTGCGCATCCGCTGGGAGATCCGCGACGACATCCGCGAACCCTTTCTCACCCGCGGGGCGTGGGTGAGAACCTCCTGGGCCGACATGCGGTCCTACGCCGCACGCCGTCGCTTCATCGGGAGGTCGTCCGTTCACCGCGGCCGGCAAAAGCCAAAGGCAAGGAGATGTGCACTCCTTGCCGTGCTCAACGTACAGCGCACCGGGGGGCTTGCGGCAAGGCCCCCGTCAGGCCGCAGAATCGCCGACCGAGACCAGTACCTGCAGAAACGGGAGTCGCGTAGTGCGTGTGTTGTTGTCGACGTATGGGTCGCGCGGGGATGTCGAACCGCTGGTGGCGCTGGCGGTGCGGTTACGGGAACTCGGCGCGCAGGTGAGGGTCTGCGCGCCGCCGGACGAGGTCTTCGCCGGGCTGCTGGCCAGGGCAGGCGTGGAACTGGTGGCGGTCGGCAGGCCGATGGGCACGATGACGGCGCCGTCGACAGAATCGGCGGCCTCTCGGCGTGTGACCGAGCTGGCCGCGCAGTTCGACACGGTCGCCGCAGCCGCCGAGGGATGCGACGTCCTGCTGGCGACCGGTCTCGCGCACTTCTCCTCGCGGTCGGCGGCCGAGAAACTCGGTATCCCCTACGTGTACGCGACCTTTTGCCCGTTCCTGCTGCGGTCGCCGCACCAAGCGCCCCCCGTGCTGCTGCCGGGCCAGTCGTTCCCGCCGGAGGTGACCGACAACCGGGCGCTGTGGGACCTGAACGCCCGGACCTTCAACGCGCTGCACGGCGGGGCGCTCAACGCCCACCGGGCCTCGGTCGGTCTGCCGCCGGTGGACGACGTCCACGGTTTCATCTTCACCGACCGGCCGTGGCTGGCCTCGGACCCGGTCCTGGGTCCGTGGCGGGAGACCCCGGAGCTCGACGTCGTGCACACCGGGGCGTGGATCCTGCCGGACGAACGCCCGTTGGCGGACGACCTGCTGGCGTTCCTGGACACGGGCACACCTCCGGTGTTCGTCGGCTACGGCAGCATGCGCGGCGTCTCCGCGGACATCGCCCGGGTGTCCATCGAGGCGATCCGCGCGCACGGCCGCCGCGCACTCGTCGGCCGCGGCTGGGCCGAACTGGCTCCGATCGACGACCGGGACGACTGTTTCGTCGTCGGCGAGGTCAATCAGCAGGCACTGTTCGGCAGGGTGGCCGCCGTCGTGCACCACGGCGGCGCGGGCACGACGACGACGGCCGCCCAGGCCGGAGCGCCGCAGGTGGTGGTGCCCCAGGCGGCGGACCAGCCCTACTGGGCCGGCCGGGTGGCCGCCCTGGGCATCGGTGCGGCACACGACGGCTCGGCTCCGACCACCCAGTCCCTGTCAGCCGCACTCGGGACGGCCCTCGCCCCCGAGACCCTCGCACGGGCACGGGCCGTGGCCGACGGCATCCGCACCGACGGAGCAGCAGTGGCCGCGAAACTACTGCTCGACACCGTCACGCGAGAAAGGCCGTCGGTGCCCGCGTGAACCCCCACACACGGGATCACCGAGCCGGGAAAGTGCCCAGCGCCGGGCCACACCATCTCCGAGGACGCTGCGCGCTACGGCAGTAGCGGTAGCTCTCGACCCCGCGGCGCTGGCGAACGAGCCGCCGTCGACGCCTTGGACGTCGGCCGTGGGCACCGTCCCCCACGTCTGCGTGACGTCACACCTGCCCCGCCCAGCGGTACAGCGCCTCCTCCGCCGACGCCCGGTCGGCGGGGGACAGGTGCGCGAGGGCGACGCTGTGGTTGCCGTCCGGCACCCACAGCACCTGTGCATCGGCGCCCCCGGGGCGGAAGTGCTCGGCGACCGACGGGTCCCGGGCGCCGTTGACGATCAGCAGCCGGTCCCCGCGGCGGCGGACCCAGCGGTCGACGTCCGCCATGGCGGCGGGGTCGAAGACCATGGGGACGTCCCGGGGGACGAAGGAGCGCGCGGCGATGCCGTCGGGGTGCCGCAGCAGGTCCGCCACATGGGCGGTGGGGACATCGGCGTACCCCAGCTGGGTGCCGATCTGGTACCAGTAGGGCACGTACCGCCGCGCCGTCGTGTCGGCGTACAGGGGCAGCCCCGCCCAGTCGTCGAGCCAGGCGTACAGCTCGTCGGCCGTCGCCTCCGGGCCGGGGACCGCTGCGGCGTCGGCCGGTGTGGCGCGCTGCCAGAACATGAACAGCACGCGCAGGACGGCGATTTCGAACGCCTTGTCGGCGCTGCCGACGATCCGGAAGGTGTCGCCGTTCGCGGCCGCCCAGGCCTCGTAGCGGGCGACCATCCCGGCGCGGCGCAGCAGGAGCTGCCGCTGGGCCGCCTTGACGGCCGCACGGGCGGGGGCGGTGCCGACCGTCTCCAGGAAGCGCAGGTAGGCGGAGTCCTCGCGGTCGTCGACGTTGTTCGGGGCCGAGTAGGCCACCGTGCCGTTCACGTCGTGGGGGTGGAAGCGGCGGTGGTAGACGCTCGCCATGCCGCCCTTGCTGCTGCCGGTGGAGATCCAGGCGCCCTGGTAGAGCCGGCGGAACAGGCGGACCACGCGGTGGTGGTCGTCGGCGGCCTGGCGGACGGTGAGGTGGGCGTAGCCGGGCTCCGCGGGGCGTGAGGTGCCGAAGTAGCGGTGCTCCACCTGGAGTTGGTTGGCGCCGAGCAGGATCGCCGGTTCGCTGCGGCGCGGGGTGGGGACCGCGTGGTAGCCGGTGCTGAGCAGCACCGTGGGGCGGTCGTCGGACGTGTGGAGCAGGGTGAGGCGCTGCTCGAAGGTGCCGGCGGCGGGGTTCGTGTGGTCGACGGGCTGGCGCAGCCCCAGGACGAAGTGCCGGTAGCCCGCCTCGGCGTCGTGGCGCTCCTCGACGAGCCGCAGCCCGGGCAGGGCGCGCAGGGCGTCCGCCACGTCGTGCCCGCCTGATCCGCGCCGGGGCGCGCCCGCCGCCCGCGCCGGTGCGGCGCCCGTCGCGGCGAGGCCCCCCGCGGAGGCGGCGGACACCGCCGTGGTGAGCAGCCGTCGTCTCGTCCATACGCGCATGAGCCGGGTCCTCCCGGGAGTCCGTGCGGCGGTGCCCGCCGGTCGCTGGGCCGCGACCGCCTCAGTACATCCGCCGCACGCCCCGGGAGGATCCCGCGTGCGGGGGGACCGTCTCCCCCGGGCGGGGGAGGCTCACTGCGACGGCCGGGTCGTACCACCGCCCTCCTGCCGTCGCTTCTCCTGCAGCCTGCGCAGCAGCTCGCGCTTCTGGGCCTGCGGATCGAGTCCGCCGCCGACCCGGTCGCCCCGGCCGCCGCCGCGCAGCGCCTCGCGGCCGAGGTTCTTGCGCGCACCGCCGACTCCCAGCATGTTTCCGGCTCCGCCTCGGGCCATGTCGGGCTCCTTCCCCGGTCCCGTGACGAGACGGTTCGTCTCGCCATCTCGGTACACTCTCTGCGAGACGCACCGTCTTGTCAACCTGATAAATTCGCACCATGCCCGACCGGAAGTCCCCCAGGACCACCCCCGCCAAGACCGCCCCCGACGCCACCCGGCGCAGCGAGAAGTCCCGCCGCGCCATCTACGACGCCGCCCTCGCGCTCGTCGTGGAGGCCGGCTACCCGAGGACCACCATCGAGGGCATCGCCGCCCGCGCCGGCGTCGGGAAGCAGACGATCTACCGCTGGTGGTCCTCGAAGGCGGACGTCCTGATGGAGGCCTTCCTCGATCTGGGCGAACAGGCCGCGCGGGAGGCCGGGTCCGCGCCGTACGCCTTCCCGGACACCGGGGACGTCGCCGCCGACCTCAAGACCGTGCTGCGCGCCACCGTCGACGAACTCCAAGACCCCCGCTTCGAGGCGCCCTCCCGTGCGCTCGCCGCCGAGGGCGTCGTCGACGAGCAGCTCGGGCGCGCGTTCGTGGTCAAGCTGCTGCAGCCCTCACTCGACCTGTACATGGACCGGCTGCGCGCCGCGCAGGACGCCGGGCAGATCCGCGCCGGCCTCGACCTGCGCATCGCCCTGGAACTCTTCGTCTCCCCGCTCGCCCAGCGCTGGCTGCAGCACACCGGCCCGATCTCCCACGAGTACACCGACACCCTCGTCGACTACGCCCTTCACGGCCTCGCCCCGCGCTGAGCGGCCCGGGCGAGGCGGCCCGGCGCGTCCGTGATGACCCCGTCGCAGCCCAGCGCGAGCACCCGGTCCCGCTGCGCGTCCGTCACCACCGTGTGCGCCCACACCCGCGGGATCCCCGACCGCACCGCCCGCACCAGGTCGGCGTCCCGCGCCCGGTGGTCCACGTCCAGCAGATCGACGTACGCCCGCCAGCGCTCCGGCCGGTCCGTGCGCAGCTGCTTTGCCGAGCGCCACAACTGGCTGAGCAGGCCGAGGCGGTGCGCGCGCCGGGCCACCTCCGGGTCGTTGGAGTTCACGAAGACCGAGCGGGTCAGGCCCCGGGCCCGGATCAGTGCGGCCAGCCGGTCCAGGCCGCGCGGGTCCTTCGCCTCCAGCATCAGCACGATCCGCCCGCCGAAACGATCCAGCACCTCGGCGACCGTCGGCGGCCGCTCCGAGCGCCAGCTGCCGGGCAGCGCGTCCTTCGGGCGCAGCCGCACCCCCTGCCACTCCCGGGCGCCCAGACCGCGCACCGCGCCGCCCAGGTAGGTCGTGCGGTTCAGGGTCTCGTCGTGGAACACCACCGGCGTGCCGTCGCGCAGCAGCCGGGTGTCGAAGTCCAGCACCTGCGCCGTACCGCGCCGGTAGGCCGCCATCAGCCCCGCCATGCTGTTCTCCGGCACCTCGCGGGCGCCGCCGCGATGGGCGACGTAGGTGATCCGGGGGAGCGCCGCCACGGTCAGGGGGCCCGTACCCCACTCCAGCGGAGCCGGGGCGCGGCCGGCGGCGCCCGCGAGGGCCAGGGAAGCCACGGAAGCCGCGGTGGCCAGGCCCGTCAGCGCGATCCTTGTGACCATGGCGAACACGGTAGGGCGCCATGTCCCGCCAAAGCGGTCAATGACACCGGATCACGGGATCGAGTACACCCCGTCCCGCTGGCATATGCCTCGCCCCACCGGTACGTGTCTCGGCCGTCCTGCCCCGGATGTGGGCTCTGGCCCCCCGGTGCGCGGGAAGATGCGACCATAGGGCATGCTGTTCCGCACGACGGCGAGGCGAGGGGATAGATGAGCGCGGAGTTCGGCGGCCGGAGCGGTCTGCGGGGCAAACTCACCCAGTGGCTGCGCGCCGGGCGCCGGCCGGAGGAGGCCGCCGGTGACGGCGGCCGTGAGGCCCTGCTGCTCGCCGCCGCCGACGCGGGACTGCCGCTCGCGCCCGCCGCGCATCCCTCCGGCTACCGCTGCTCCTGCGACCGCGTCGGCTGTCCCACCCCGGCCCGGCACCCGGTGTCCTTCGCCTGGCAGACGCAGTCCACGACCGACCGCGGCCAGATCGAGCGCTGGGCCCGCCACCAGCCGCAGGCCAACTTCATCACCGCGACCGGCATGGTGCACGACGTCCTCGACGTGCCCCTCGACGCCGGTCGCGTCGCGTTGGAGCGGCTGCTCGCCGAGGGTGTCGAGGTCGGGCCCGTCGCCGAGAGCGACGACGGCCGCATGCTGTTCTTCACCCTCACCCGCGGCACGCCCGAGGACGAGGACGAGTGGTGGCCCTGCGAGCTGGACTGCCACCCCGAGACCATGGACGAGCACCCCGGGCTGCGCTGGCACTGCCGTGGCTCCTACGTCCTCGTACCGCCGGCCCGGCTGCCCGGCGACGGCCAGGCGGTGCGGTGGGTGCGCGGGCCCGAGCACGCCTTGCCGGACCCGCTGAGCCTGCTGGAGGTGCTCACCGAGGTCTGCACCCGGTACGCCGGGGAGGACGCCGGCCACGCGGGTGCGGGCTGGCCCCTGCGGCACTGAGCCCCGTCCCCGCGGACACCCCGTCCCGCCGGCTCCCCGCGGTCACGACCCCTTGGCGGACGTCAGGCCCTGGATCCTGCCCAGGACCTCGACCTTGCCCGGCCCCTTCGGGTTGAGCGCCACCTCGTTGGAGACGAACTCCATCGTCAGGGACTGCTTGATCTCGCCCTTCGTCAGGGCCCGCACGTCCTTGTTGGGGGCGGGGACCGACGTGCCCGTGTGGGCCGTCTGCTTCTCGTAGTGCCGCGTGGTGAAGAACACCAGCGCCCCGCCGTCCGCCGTGCGCAGCGCCAGCGGCGCGTAGTCGCCGTTCGTCAGCGGCTCGTCGATGTACTGGGTGACCAGACCCGGCCTCTTGGCGTTCTTCTGGCGCAGGGCGCGCCACTGCGTGGTGTGGGGACCCGCGGTGAAGGTCTCGCCGCCGTCCTTGAGGTACGTGGCGTAGTCACGGCTCAGCGTGCCGGGGTCGGCGGCGAGGCCGGCCGCGCCCACGGGGACGGATTCGGCCCAGCCGTCCGCGTCCTTCTTGAACTCGGGCACCTTGCCCGGGGCGACGAGCGTCAGGTAGGCGACCTGGAAGGGGTCGTCGAGGCTGCTGCGGGTGAAGACCAGGAGCCAGCGTGCGGTACCGCCCTTGTTGCCGGCCGCGTCGACGAGGAACCAGCGGGGCCAGCCGGCCTTCTTCGGGATCGTGAACTTCGCGTCCGTCAGTTCCAGGGGGGTGTGGTTCGGGTTGCCGTCCGGGTTGTTGGCCTTGCCGGCCTTGAGCCGGGCGGCGTCGATGTCGGCGAGGGCGCCGGTGGTGTGCTCGGCGTCCAGAGCGCTGTCGTAGGCCGCGTCGGCCTCGTTGTACGCGGTCGTGAACTGCTGGAGGGCCTTGGCGGCTTCGGCGCGGGTGGTGGACGGGAGGACCTCCCGTTCGCCGTGCACGACGACGCATCCGCCGGCGGTCAGTGACATCGCGGTCACCGAGGCCGATATGAGGGCGCTCCGGGCGGACCGGCGGAGCGTTCGAGGGTCGCGATCCCTGCTCATCGGGTTCCTTCACCTTCCCCTTTCCGGAGGCGAACCCTACCGGGTGCGCACGGTGGTTGAGCCGGGGTGGGTGGGGGTGCGGATGCTAGTGGGGGGCCCGCGGCGGCCCGTGCGGCGTGTGCGGGGTGCGCGTCGCGCCTTGTGGTGCTGGGGCGGGACCGCGCGCGTACCGCCGGGCCGGGTGTCACACCTTCTCGCGTAGGGGCGTGGGCGCGGGCGCCGTCCTGCCCGGCCGGAAGAACAGGGCCAGGGTCGGGACCAAGTACAGCGCCCATACGGCGACCTGGAGGACCGTCGGGTCGGGCTGGAAGTCGAAGACGCCCTTGAGGAGCGTGCCGTACCAGCTGGCCAGCGGGATCGTCTCGGAGATGTCGAAGGCCTTCTCGCCCAGGCCGGGCAGGAAGCCGGCCTCCTGCAGGTCGTGGAAGCCGTACGCCAGGACACCGGCCGCGACCACGACCAGCATGGCGCCGGTCCAGGTGAAGAAGCGCGCCAGGTCGATGCGCAGGGCACCCCGGTAGAACAGCCAGCCCAGCAGGACCGCCGTCAGCAGGCGTCCTCCGGACCGTCCTCCGGACCGGGACCACGGCACCCCCGCGCACGGTGTTTGAATGCCCCCGTGACTGACTACGACGTGCTCCGCGTCTTCTGCGGGCCGAACGGCGGCTACGGCAACGAACTCGGCGTCGTGCGCGAGGGGTCCGTGATGCCCGGGCAGGAGGAGCGGCAGGCGTTCGCCGCGAAGCTCGGCTTCAGCGAGACCGTGTTCGTCGACGACCCCGAGCGGGGCGTGATCGACATCTACACGCCGACCCTGCGGCTGCCCTTCGCCGGGCACCCCTGCGTCGGCACCGCCTGGCTGCTCGACGTGCCCGAGCTGGTCACCCCCGCCGGGGTGGCCGGGGCCCGGCAGGACGGGGAGTTCTGCTGGATCGAGGCGCGGGCGGACTGGGTGCCGCCGCGCACGCTGCGGCAGTACGGCAGCGCCGCCGAGGTCGACGACCTGGCCGTGCCGCCGCCGGGGGAGTGGGTGTACGCCTGGGCGTGGGAGGACGAGCCCGCCGGGCGGGTCCGGGCCCGGGCCTTCCCCGGCCGGGACGACGGCTTCGACGAGGACGAGGCCACCGGCGCCGCGGCCCTGCTGCTCACCGACCGCCTGGGCCGGGCCCTGAACATCACCCAGGGCGCGGGCTCCCAGATCCTCACCGCGCCCCAGCCGGGCGGCTGGACCGAGGTCGGCGGCCGGGTCCACCTGGAACGCTGACCCGGGCGGCGCGCGCCCGTACGGGTGGAACAGCGTGTGCGCGCGGTACCGAACGGGGACCTCTGGCCCTGACCGAGCACCATCGCGAGAGGAACCCCATGCGCATTCGATCCGCTCTGGCCGTTGCCGCCCTGACCGTCGCCGTGTCCGCTGCCGGTGCGGCGACGGCCGCCGCCGGAGAAGACGACGACCGGGACCACCGCCACGGCCACCACGTGGCGTGCAGCCCGTACTTCGGTGAGCTCGAGGCCGAGACCGCCGAGATCGAGTGGGGCGGCGCGGTCTGCCACAACGGCCCGTTCGACATCTGAGCGGCACGGGGCCGACGCCCCGCCGAGCCGGACCGGGGCCCCCTCGCCGTGTGCGAGGGGGCCCCGGTCCGTGTCGGCAGGAAGGCCCCCCACCGTCACGGCCATTCGCTCGGCCGCGGGTTCGTGGATAGCATCACGAACTGCCGAAGGACCTCGTCGCCCATGACACAGCGGCCTTTCCGGGCTCCTGGGAGGCCGAGGCGGCGGCATCATCGGCACCGTCATCAGCGTCGCGCTCGGCCTGCTGCTGGTACTCGGCCTCATCTTCCAGGGAACGGAGCGGCCCCGTGTTCGACGGCGGACCAGCGGTGCGCGGTGGCAGGCTCGTGCGCCTCGCCGCCGCCGTGGCCTGTCTCGCCCTGGCGAGTGCGTGCGCGCAGAGTGCGCCGCCGCGTGTGACCGAACGGCAGGTGATCGGCGGCTGGCGCGCCTCCTGCGGCGCGACGATCGAGATCGCCGCCGACCGCACGTTCCGTTTCACCGGCTTCCCGATCCGCCTCGCGAGCCGTGAGGCCGAACCGGAACGCACCTCCGGTCGCGGCACCTGGTCGCTGTACCCCGGCAGGAAGGGCGTCGCACCGCCGACCCTCGACCTCGACGGGGAGCGGAGCCTGTACTCGCTCGACTACGTGCACGACGGCGGGAAACTCAAGCTGCACTGGTCGGTCGGGGATCCGGACGAGGGCTTTCACTGCACGTTCGCGCGCTGAGGCCGACGTTGCGCGGCAGGGGCCGGTACGGGAGGAATCCCGCACCGGCCCCCGACCTTTCCGACCGCATGGCCTGAGCCGGCCCCCTGCCGCTACGGCTGCCCTGCGCGAGGTCGGCAAGACCCGGACTCCGTCTCCCCGTTCGGTTTCGCCGCAGAGCAACGGCCCGCCCCCCGAGGGGAGCGGGCCGGTCGATGCCACGCGTCAGCGAGGGCGTCAGGGCAGTGTGAGGATCTCCGCGCCGGAGTCCGTCACCACCAGCGTGTGCTCGAACTGGGCCGTCCGCTTGCGGTCCTTCGTCACGACCGTCCAGCCGTCGTCCCACATGTCGTACTCGTGCGTCCCGAGCGTCAGCATCGGCTCGATCGTGAACGTCATCCCCGGCTGGATGACCGTCGTCGCGTGCGGGCTGTCGTAGTGCGGGATGATCAGGCCCGAGTGGAACGACGAGTTGATGCCGTGACCCGTGAAGTCCCGGACGACGCCGTAGCCGAAGCGCTTGGCGTACGACTCGATGACGCGGCCGATGACGTTGATCTGCCGGCCCGGCTTGACCGCCTTGATCGCCCGGTTCAGGGCCTCCCGGGTGCGCTCCACCAGCAGCCGCGACTCCTCGTCGACCTCGCCCACGAGGTACGTGGCGTTGTTGTCGCCGTGGACGCCGCCGATGTACGCCGTGACGTCGAGGTTGACGATGTCGCCGTCGCGCAGGACCGTGGAGTCCGGGATGCCGTGGCAGATCACCTCGTTGACGCTGGTGCACAGGGACTTGGGGAAGCCGCGGTAGCCGAGCGTCGAGGGGTAGGCGCCGTGGTCGCACATGTACTCGTGCGCGACCTTGTCGAGCTCGTCCGTGGTGACGCCGGGGGCGATCAGCTTCGCCGCCTCCGCCATCGCCCGCGCGGCGATCCGGCCGGCGCGCCGCATCGCCTCGATCGTCTCGGGCGTCTGCACCTCCGGTCCGGTGTACGGCGTCGGCGCGGGCTTGCCGACGTACTCGGGGCGACGGATGTTTCCGGGCACGGGACGGGTGGGGGACAGCTCCCCCGGGACGAGCAGCGACTGGCCAGACATGCCAGCGAGTCTAACCAGCGGCCACGGGGGAACATGTCGATGGCGAGAGGAGCTGGTCATGGCCCTGTTCAAGAAGCGGACGGTCGGCAAGCCGGGCGAGTGGTACTACTGCCTGGAGCACAAGAAGGTCGAGGAGGGCCCGGACTGCCCGGGCAAGGACCGCTTCGGCCCGTACGCGAGCCGCACCGAGGCCGAGCACGCGATGGAGACCGCCCGCGAACGCAACCTCCAGTGGGAGAACGACCCCAAGTGGCACGACGCCCCGGCGGGCGGCCGCGAGGAGAAGTGACCCGAGCGGACGCCCGGGGCCGGCGGCGACGCCGTCCCGGGCGTCCCTCATGACGGTCGCGCGGTCGCGCAGTGGCGCACCGACGTGAGTGCGCGGTCATGAGGGTTCGCCTCCCGCCGTCACCAGCGGGCCGGCGGCGGGGCCGTCAGGTGCTCGGCGAGCCGTGCCACCCGGTCCCGGAGCCGGCGCCGCCCGCGCGGGGTCGGGAGCGCGTTCTCGCCGGCCGCCGCGCTGACCAGGTGCTGCACCGTGTCCAGGTCCAGTTCCGAACCGTCGGGGACCGCCAGGCACTCGTGGGACATGGCCGGCAGTTCCCCCCGGTCCGGGCCGAGCGCCAGGACCGTCGCCCCGGACCGCCGGGCGTCGGACACTCGTTCGAGGAGGGGGGCGGCAGGCCTCTCGGGCGACACCACCAGCAGTGTCTCGCCCCGCCGGGCCGCCTCCAGCCGCCCCAGCCCGACCGCCAGGTGCGCCGGGTCCGAGGGGCGCGCGTCATGCCGGACCAGGGTCGGGGCCAGCTCCGGCGTCCCGGACCACGCGGCCTCGTCCACCAGGTGCGCGGCGAGGTGCCACGGCTCGTACTCCGGTGTGCCGACGAGCAGCAGCCCGCCCCCGTGCGAGACCACCGAGCCCCGCAGCGCCCCGGCGAACCGCCGCGTCGCCCCCAGCCACTCCGTCCCGGCGAGCACTTCCCGCAGCAGCGCCACCCGTACCGCATCCATGGGGCCGCATCCTGCCCCGACGGGCCGCCCGTCACGCGCGGTCCGGCCCGCATTCGCCCGGCCCGGGGAGAGCGGCCGGTCACCCGTTCCGGCCTCGAACGAGCGGGGGAGCGCCGTCGGCGCACAGGGAGGCGACCTGAGCCGGGAGGGCAGGTGGCACGGCCGTAGAGTCGGGGCCATGACCTCTACCGACAGTGCTGCCACCGACAACGCCCAGAAGGCCCCCGCCAAGGACCCCTGGGACCTGCCCGACGTCTCCGGACTGGTCGTCGGGGTGCTCGGCGGGACCGGGCCGCAGGGCAAGGGCCTCGCCTACCGGCTCGCCAAGGCCGGCCAGAAGGTGATCATCGGCTCGCGGGCGGCCGACCGCGCCCGGGCCGCCGCCGAGGAGATCGGGCACGGTGTCGAGGGCGCCGACAACGCCGAGACCGCGCGCCGCAGCGACATCGTGATCGTCGCCGTGCCCTGGGACGGCCACGGCAAGACCCTGGAGTCGCTGCGCGAGGAACTGGCGGGCAAGCTCGTCGTCGACTGCGTCAACCCGCTCGGCTTCGACAAGAAGGGCGCCTACGCGCTCAAGCCGGAGGAGGGCAGCGCCGCCGAGCAGGCCGCCGCCCTGCTGCCCGGCTCCCGGGTCACGGCCGCCTTCCACCACCTGTCGGCGGTGCTGCTCCAGGACCCGGAGATCGACGAGATCGACACCGACGTGATGGTGCTCGGCGAGGCCCGCGCCGACGTCGAGATCGTGCAGGCCCTCGCCGGGCGCATCCCCGGCATGCGCGGCATCTTCGCCGGGCGGCTGCGCAACGCCCACCAGGTGGAGTCGCTGGTGGCGAACCTGATCTCCGTGAACCGGCGCTACAAGGCGCACGCGGGGCTCCGCGTCACGGACGTATGACCGCATGGGGGACACTGGAGGCATCAGCAGTGCCCCGCAGTGTCCCCCGACAGGAGCCGACCGACATGCCCCGCCTCGCCCTCTACGCCCTGATCGTCTGCGTCCTGTCCGTGGCCGCGGCCGTGGTCTCCTTCGTGGAGGGCAGCTGGCTGGGGATCGTCTGGGTGCTGCTCGCCGGACTGTCGTCGAACATGACCTGGTACTACGTGAAGCGCGCCAGGGCCCGGAAGTCGGTCACGGGCTGACCGAGCACAGCTCGTTCGAGCCCTGCCAGAAGCGGAACAGCTCCTGACCGCAGTAGGTCTCGAAGTCACTGATGCCGAGCGACTTCAGCAGCGAGTCGACCACGTCGAAGAACACGCCGTTCACCGTCGGCAGCCACAGCAGCGCGAACACGAACAGCAGGCCGAACGGCGCGAACGGCTCCACCTGCCGCCGGACGCCGTACGACAGCCACGGCTCGATCACCCCGTAGCCGTCCAGGCCCGGGATCGGCAGGGAGTTCAGCAGGGCGGCCGTCACCTGCAGCAGCGCCAGGAACGCCAGCGCGAAACGGAAGTCGCTCGGCACGCCCTCCAGCGCGTCCAGCCAGAACGGGGCCGTGCAGACGACGGCGAACAGCACGTTCGTCAGCGGGCCGGCCGCCGAGATCAGGCTGTGCTTCCAGCGCCCGCGGATCCGCCCGTGCTCGATGAACACCGCGCCGCCGGGCAGACCGATGCCGCCCATGATCACGAAGAGCACCGGCAGCACGATGCTGAGCAGCGCGTGCGTGTACTTCAGCGGGTTCAGCGTCAGATAGCCCTTGGCGCCGACCGAGATGTCCCCGCTGTGCAGGGCGGTGCGCGCGTGCGCGTACTCGTGCAGGCACAGCGAGACGATCCAGGCCGCCGTCACGAACAGGAACACGGCGACGCCGGGCTGCTCGGCGAACCCGGTCCAGGTCGCCCACCCCGTGACCGCCGTCACGGCCAGGATCCCGATGAACACGGGACTGATCCGCCGCTCGCTGTGGCGGCTGGTGACGGTGGTCATGGAACTCCCCGGACTCTCGAACACGCGATGGGACGGCCCGACGGTACCGGGCGCGGAGGGAAAACGTCTCGCGCGGGCGGCCGGTTCCGTGAAGGGTGGGCGCATGGGGCTCTGGCACGTGTTCTACGAGGACTGGCAGATGGAGTGCTGCGGCACGCCGTTCGGGGTGGGGGACGAGGTCGGCTGGCCCCTGCTGCTCCAGGCACCCGACCCGCTGCTCGGCGGCGGCCCGCACGACCTGCTCACCGAGCTGGCCGGACCGGTGGAGGAGGTGGGCGGCGTCCGCCTGCTGCGCGGGGGGACGGGGCTGGTGGTGGCCCTGGGCGGTGCCCCCGATGCCGACGACCCGGATGCCGACGACTCCGATGTCGACGCCCTCGATACCGACGCCCTCGCTGTCGACCACGGGGACCGCGGCCGGGAGCCGGGCGGCCGGATCCGCTCCGCCGGCCTGCTGCGCGTCGAGCGGCACGGCGCGGCCTGGCCCGAGACCGCCGGCCGGGTGCGGACCGTACAGGTGCTGACCCAGGCCTACGCCGAGACCGCGCCGGGCTCCCGGGTGTGGGAGCCGGTGCAGGGGCAGCACCGGCTGCGACCGGTGGACCGGTGCCCGAAGTGGTTCGCCGACGCCGGCGAGACGCACCGGGGACGGCGCTGGAGGGAGGCGGGGGTCCTGGTGACCCTGGAGGTGCCGGGCACGGACTCCGGCCCGTCGCCCGCTGCTCACGAGGCCCGGGGCACTTCCCGCCGGGGGGCCGCGCCGGGCGCGGAGCGGGGACGCTCGGGGGGCCCGCGGGGGCCGGGTGAGGCGCCCCGGCCGGTGAACGCGGGCCGGTCGTCGCGCCGGCGGGGACCATGAGCCGGCCGTCGCCCGGTGGAGTGCCTGGACCATGAGCCGGTCGTCGCCCGGTGGGTGGAGTGCCTGGACCATGAGCCGGTCGTCGCCCGGTGGGTGGAATGCCTGGACCATGAGCCGGTCGTCGCCCGGTGGGTGGAGTGCCTGGACCATGAGCCGGGTCGTCGCCCGGTGGAGTGCCCGGGACCCGTCCGTCACGCCGCCAGGGGACGTGAGCCGAGCCCCGCCCCGGCGGGGCACCCGAGCCGGGCGTGATCCTGCCGGGCGGCCCGAGTGGGACGTGATCCCTCCGGGTTGCCCGAGTCGGGCATCAGCCCGTCCGGCAGCGCGAGCCGGGCATCGCCCCGCCAGGGAACCGGAACCGGTCGGCGGCCCGCCGCCCCGGCGGGGCACCCGAGTGGGACGTGACTCTGCCGGACGACCGGAGCCGGACGTGCCCCCGACCGGCGGCCCGAGCCGGGCGTGCCCCGCTCGGCAGCCCCAGCCGGACATGACCTCACCCGAGAACCAAAACCGATCGGCGCCTCGCCCGGAGGCCCTTCGGGCCCCGGCGGCGCAGCCGCGGACGGGCCCCGGACGCCCGCCCCGTGCCCGCCGCGCCGTCAACCGCCGTGACCCGCCCTCGTATCACCGGAGACAATGGACCCCGTGCGCTATCGCATCCTCGGTACCACCCAGGCGCTCCGCCCCGACGGCACGGTCGTCACCGTCGGCGGGGCGCGGCTTCGTGCGCTGCTGACCGTGCTGGCCCTGCGCGTGGGGCGGACCGTGCCCGTCGGGCTGCTCGTCGAGGAGGTGTGGGGCGGGGAGCCGCCCGCCGACGCCACCGGCGCGCTGCAGGCTCTGGTCGGGCGGCTGCGCCGCGCCCTGGGGGCGGACGCCGTGGCCTCCGCCGAGGGCGGTTACCGCCTCGCCGCCGCGCCCGACGACGTCGACCTGCACCGCTTCGAGCGGCTGGCCGGCGAGGGGCTGCGGGCCCTGGCCGACGGCGACCCCGCCAAGGCCGCCGTGGTGCTCGACGACGCCCTCGCCCTGTGGCGCGGCCCGGCCCTGGCCGACCTGCCCGACCGCACCGCGGAGGCGGCCCGCTGCGACACCCGGCGCCTGGACGTGCTGCGCGCCCGCCACACCGCCGCCCTCGACCTCGGCCAGGCCGAGCAGTCCCTGCCGGAACTGACCGCGCTGTGCGACAGCCGCCCGCTGGACGAACCCCTGCAGGCGCTGCGCCTGCGCGCCCTGCACGACGCGGGCCGCACTGCCGAGGCGCTCGCCGCCTACGACGACGTCCGCCGGCTCCTCGCGGACCGCCTGGGCACCGACCCGGGTGCCGAACTGCGCGCCCTGCACGCTCGGTTGCTGAAGGCGCCGGAGACGGACGGCGCCCGCCCTCCCCGCCTCCGCCCCGCCCCCGCCCCGGGCAACCTCCGCGCCCGCCTCACCTCCTTCATCGGCCGCGAGCGCGACATCGAGACCCTCCGCCGCGACCTCGCGGCGGCCCGCCTGGTCACCCTGCTCGGGCCCGGCGGCGCCGGCAAGACCCGGCTGTCACAGGAAGCCGCCGAGACCGTCCGGTCCACCCTGCCCGGGGGCGTCTGGCTGGCCGAACTCGCCCCGGTCGACGACCCCGACGCCGTGCCGGAGGCCGTCCTCACCGCCGTCGGCGCCCGTGAGACCGTGCTGTACGGCGCCGGTGCCGAGGGCATCCGGGCCGCCGTCGGGGACCGGCTCGACGACCCCGTCGAACGCCTCGCCGAGCACTGCTCCCGCCCCGGCATGCTGCTCATCCTCGACAACTGCGAGCACGTCGCCGAGGCCGCCGCCCGGCTCGCCGAGGAACTGCTGGCGCGCTGCCCGGGCCTGACCGTCCTCGCCACCAGCCGCGAACCCCTCGGTGTACCGGGGGAGTTGCTGCGCCCGGTGGAGCCGCTGCCCGAGCCGGTCGCGCTGCGGCTGCTCGCCGACCGGGGCGCGGTGGCCCGGCCCGGCTTCCGGATCGAGGACGACCCGGAGGCGTGCGCCGAGATCTGCCGCCGCCTGGACGGCCTGCCCCTGGCCATCGAACTGGCCGCCGCCCGGCTGCGGATGCTCACGCCCCGCCAGATCGCCGACCGGCTCGACGACCGCTTCCGCCTCCTCACCTCCGGCAGCCGCACCGTCCTGCCCCGCCAGCAGACCCTCAGAGCCGTCGTCGACTGGTCCTGGGACCTGCTCGACGAGGACGAACGGGACGTCCTGCGGCGGCTCTCGGTGTTCGCCGGCGGCTGCGACCTCGCCGCCGCCGAGGCCGTGTGCGGGCCGGTCGCCCTGGAGGCGCTCGGCTCGCTCGTCGACCGCTCCCTGGTCGTGGCCGCCCCGCCCGGCGAAGCGGGCGACGAGGGGATGCGCTACCGGCTGCTGGAGACCGTCGCCGAGTACGCCGCCGAACGGCTGGACGAGGCCGGGCAGCGCGCCGCCGCCGAGCGCGCCCACCTCACGTACTACCGCGAACTCGCCCGCACCACCGACCCATTGTTGCGCGGCCCCGGCCAGCTCGACGCCATCCGCCGGCTGGAGCGCGAGTACGAGAACCTGCGCACCGCCCTGCGCCACGCCGTCGCCCTGCGCGACGAGCAGGAGGCGCTGTGCCTCGCGCTGTCCCTCGTCTGGTACTGGCAGATGCGCGACCTGCGCGTCGAGGCCCGCAACTGGTGCCGCGAGGTGATGGCCCTCGGCCCCGACCCCTTCACCGAGCCCGTCCGCCCCGCCGCCCCGGTGTGGCAGCGCTGCACCGACGCCCCGCCCCCGATGGCCGGCGAGGTCCTCCTGGAGGCCCGGCGCGGCATCCATCTGGCCCACCTCGCCTGCATGGACACCGAGTTGGAGGCGTGGCAGACCCCGCAGTCGCAGCAGAAGCTGCGGACCATCGCCCGGACCTACGAGCCCGGCCTCCCGCAGAACTGCCGCCTGCCCGGACTGCTCTGGTTCTTCGCGGTGATGCTCACCGGCGACATGGAGCGGCTGCGGGTCATCATGGACGCCTCCATCCGCACCTGCCGTGACACCCCCGGCTTCGAGTGGGAACTGGCCTCGGGTCTGCAGATGCGGGCCAACTTCCTCGCCAACCGCTTCGACTGGGCCGGTGACGCGGCCCGCGACGCCGACGAGTCACTGGAGATCTACCGCCGCCTAGGAGACGCCTGGGGCACCGCCGAGGCGCTCTCCGCCCGCGCCGAGGCCCGCGAACGCAAGGGCGACCACGCCCTGGCCGCCGCCGACTACGAGGCGGCCATCAAGCACGCCGAACACCTCGGCGCCCGCGCCCAGGCTGCCGTGCTCAGCGCCCGGCTCGGCAGCACGCTGCTGGAGGCGGGGGAGGGGGAGCGCGGCGAGCGGCTGCTGCGCGAGGTGATCGCCCGGCGCGACAACTCGCACAACGAGGCCATGCCGGCCGCCCGGCTCTTCCTGTCCGGCTGGCTCGGCATGACCGGCCGCACCGCCGAGGCCCGGGAGCAACTGCGGCGGCTGCGGCAGGACTTCCGGATCGCCCACTTCGTCGTCTTCGACGCGTTCATCCTCGGCGCGGAGGCCTGGCTGGAGGCGGAGGACGGACGGTACGAGCAGTGCCTGGACCTCGTCCGCAAGGCGCTGGAGCGGGCCCGCGACCCGCTGTCGACGGCCATCGCGCCCCATATGCGCGCGGTGTACCTGACCGTCGGCGCCGGGGCCCTGGGCCATGTCGACGGCGGGCGGCGCGCCGCGGACGCGGCCCGCTGCCTGGGCGCCGCCGACGCCTCGCTGCCGCCCGGCCACTTCCCCCAGCGGCAGGAACGCCTGGCCCGCGAGAGGGCCGAGCGCCGGGCCCGGGAGGTGCTCGGCGACCGGGACTACGACACGGCGTACGCGCAGGGCGGCGGCCTCTCCCCCGAGGAGGCCGCCGGCCTGGTCTGACGCGCGGCCGGCCCGTCCGGTCAGCTCTTTGTGCGGAACTTGTGGATCGCCACAGGGGCCATCACGGCCGTGATCGCCACCGACCAGCCGAGCGTCACCCACAGGTCCTGCGCGACCGGACCGCCCACCATCAGACCGCGCGCGGCGTCCGCGAGCGTGGAGAGCGGGTTGTAGTCGGTGAAGGCCTCCAGCCAGCCCGGCATCGACGTCGTCGGCGCGAAGATCGACGAGCCGAACTGCAGCGGGAACAGCACCAGGAAGCCCATCGCCTGCACGGACTGCGCGCTCTTCATGACCACGCCCAGGGTGAGGAACACCCACATGATCGACGAGGCGAACGCGGTGGACAGCGCCACGGTGGCGAGCAGTCCCGGCCAGTCGGTGATCTCGAACCCGACCGCGACGGCGACGACCATCAGCACCGCCGTCGCGAACAGCATCCGCAGCAGCTCCACGAAGATCTTCGCGAACAGCACCGAGCCGCGCCCGATCGGCAGGGACCGGAAACGGTCCATGACACCGGAGTCGAAGTCCTGGCAGAAGCCCGTGCCGACGCCCTGGCACAGCGTCATGCTCATCATCGCGATCATGCCGGGGATCACGTACTGCACGTACTGGTCCTGCCCGCCGCCCAGCGCCTGCCCGATCGAGCCGCCGAAGACGAACACGAACAGCAGGGTGAAGACGACCGGCATCAGCAGCGCGTCGGCCATCGACTCCGGGTCCTGGCGGATCCACAGCAGGTTGCGGCGCACGAGTGCGCCGGTGTGGCGCAGATGGCCGCGCAGCGTGATCCGGGCGTCCGCGCGGGCCGCGGGGGCCGCGGGCGCTGCGGGGGCGGTGACGGCGCTCATACGGCGGCCTCCTGAAGGTCTTCGGCGGGCGCGGTGTCCTGCGGGGCACTGGCGCGGTGGCCGGTGAGGGACAGGAACACCTCGTCCAGGCTGGGCAGTTCGGTGGTGACGGAGGCGAGCGTGACGCCTTGGGCCATGACGGCCCCCACGACGGCGGTCAGTTGCTCGTCGCTGAGGATCGGCACGAGCAGGGTGCCGGAGGCGCCGTCCACGGTGGTGGTCGCGAGCCCGGTGATGCCCAGGCCGTCGAGGTACCGGGCGAGCGGGCGCAGCCGCAGGGCGTCGGCCGGCCGGATCCTCAGAGTCCGGCCGCCGACCTTGGCCTTGAGCTGCTCGATGCGCCCGCCCGCGACCACGCGGCCCTGGTCCACGACGGTCAGCTCGGAGGCGAGCTGCTCGGCCTCCTCCATGTACTGCGTGGTCAGCAGCACGGTCACGCCGTCCCCGACCATGGCCTTCACCTCGTCCCACACCTCGTTGCGGGTGCGGGGGTCGAGGCCGGTGGTCGGCTCGTCGAGGAAGAGGACGGCGGGCCGCCCGATCATCGAGGCGGCCAGGTCGAGCCGCCGCCGCATCCCGCCGGAGTAGGTGCTCACGGGCCGCTTCGCGGCCTCCGTCAGGGAGAACCGCTCCAGCAGTTCGCCGGCCCGCGCGCGTGCCTCCTTGCGGGGCAGGTCGAGCAGCCGCCCGATCATGTACAGGTTCTCCCAGCCGGGCAGCTTCTCGTCGACGGAGGCGTACTGCCCGGTGAGCCCTATCACCCGCCGCAGCTGCCGCGGCTGCCGTACGACGTCGTACCCGGCCACGGTCGCCCGCCCCGCGTCGGGGCGCAGCAGCGTCGTCAGGATCCGCACCAGGGTGGTCTTCCCGGCCCCGTTCGGCCCGAGCACCCCCATCACGGTGCCCTCCCGCACCTCCAGGTCGACCCCGTCCAGCGCCTTGGTCTCCCCGTAGTGCTTCACCAGCCCCCGCACGGTGACAGCGGCGCCGCCGGCTTCTGTGTCGATTCGCGTCATGCCACCGACCGTCTCAGCCCGCGCCGACACATCGCCGACAGACCGCCGACAGCCTCCGTCGGTGCCCGGGCAGGCGAACGGCCCGCCGACGGGGGAAGATCGGCGGGCCGTCCGTGGTGGTGCGGCAGTGGCTCAGTGCACGGAGTGCTCCTCCTGCGGGAACGTTCCGCCGGCGACCTCGTCGGCGAACGCCTTCACCGCGTCGCCCATGACCTCACGCAGGTTCGCGTACCGCTTGACGAACTTCGGCACGCGCCCGCCGGTCAGGCCCAGCATGTCGGTCCACACCAGCACCTGCGCGTCGGTGTCGGGGCCCGCCCCGATACCCACCGTCGGGATGTGCAGCACCCGCGTCACCTCGGCCGCGAGCTCCGCCGGGACCAGCTCCAGGACCACCGCGAACGCGCCCGCGTCCTGCACGGCCTTGGCGTCCCGCAGCAGCTGCTGGGCGGCCTCCTCGCCCCGGCCCTGCACGCGGTAGCCCATCGCGTTGACGGACTGCGGGGTCAGCCCGATGTGCGCCATGACCGGGATGCCGGACTCGACGAGCAGCCTGATCTGCTCGTGCGACCGCTCGCCCCCCTCCAGCTTCACGGCCTGCACGCCCGCCTCCTTCACCAGCCGGGTCGCCGAGCGCAGCGCCTGCACCGGACCCTCCTGGTAGGAGCCGAAGGGCAGGTCGCCGACGATCAGGGCGCGCGAGGTGCCCCGTACGACCGCCGCCGACAGCATGGTCATCTCGTCGAGGGTGACGGGTACGGTCGTCTCGTACCCGAGGTGGCAGTTGCCCGCCGAGTCGCCGACGAGCATGACCGGGATCCCGGCCTCGTCGAAGACGGACGCGGTCATCGCGTCGTAGGCGGTGAGCATGGGCCACTTCTCGCCGCGCTCCTTGGCGGCGGCGATGTCGCGAACGGTGATGCGGCGGGTGCCCTTGCCCCCGTACAGCGTCTTGCCGCCGTCGGAGGGCTTTCCCTGAGCAGTCTGGGCAGCCGGAAGCTGCGTCATGGCACGGCTCCTATCACGTCATCTCGAGGCGCCCTGACGGCGTCCCCGGACCACGTCCATGGTGGCACCTCGTGCCACCGAGGGCTAGGGGAGCCCCTGTGAGTTCCGCCCGGGTGCCCCGCACGCGCCCTCGTGGAGGCCCGCGTAAAAGCTCGGTAAGAGAATTCCGATACGAGACGGTCTCGTATCGGAATGCGCCTAGGCTCGACGGCATGACCACACCTGCCGACGGCGCCGCCCCCACCGGCCGCCGCATACCGGAAGCGGTGCACCGGCGCCGCTGGGCGATCCTCGGCGTGCTGATGCTGAGCCTGCTGATCGTCGTCCTGGACAACTCGATCCTGAACGTCGCCATCAAGACGATCTCCACCCCCGCCCCGACCGGCCTGGGGGCCACGCAGAGCGAGCTGGAGTGGGCGATCAACGCCTACACCCTCGTCTTCGCCGGCCTGCTGTTCACCGCCGGGCTGCTCGGCGACCGGCTGGGCCGCAAGAAGGTGCTGCTCGGCGGTCTCGCCGTGTTCGGCATCGGCTCGGCGTTCGCCGCGTTCTCCGGCTCGCCCGGCGAGCTGATCACCTTCCGCGCCGTGATGGGCCTGGGCGCCGCGTTCGTGATGCCCGCCACCCTCGCCGTCCTCATGCACGTCTTCGAGCGCGAGGAGCAGCCCAAGGCCATCGGCATCTGGGCCGGCGGGGTCGGCCTCGCCATCGCCATCGGGCCCATCACCGGCGGTGTGCTGCTCGACCACTTCTGGTGGGGCTCGGTCTTCCTGATCAACGTGCCGATCGTGCTGCTCGCCCTCGCGCTGATGCTCTGGCTGGTCCCCGACTCCCGCGACCCGGACCCCGGCCGCGTCGACCCCGTCGGTGTGGTGCTGTCGGTCACCGGACTGGTGCTGCTCGTCTACGGCATCATCAAGGGCGGCCAACTGGCCGACTTCACCGACGCCACCGTGCTGGCCACCATCGGGGCCGGTCTCGCCGTGCTCGTCGCCTTCGTCGTGTTCGAGAAGCGCAGCGACCACCCGTCCATCGACGTCACGTACTTCAGGAACAAGGTCTTCTCGGCCGCCGTCGCCGCCATCGCGCTGGTCTTCTTCGCGCTGATGGGCGTGACGTTCTTCTCCGTCTTCTACACCCAGAGCGTGCGCGGCTACTCGCCGCTGGAGACCGGTCTGCTGATGCTGCCGCTGGCCGCCGCGCAGATGATCTTCGCGCCGCGCGCCCGGCTGCTGGTCGACCGCTTCGGCAACCGCGCCACCACGACCGCTGGCATGCTGCTCATCGCCGCGATGCTGGCCGCCTTCGCCACCCTGGACGCCGATACGCCCATCTGGGTCCTGGAGGTCGTCTTCTTCCTCATGGGCACGGGCATGGCGCACATCATGACGCCCGTCAGCGTCGTCATCATGCAGGCCCTGCCCCGCGAGAAGGCCGGCTCCGCCTCCGCGCTCAGCAACACCTTCCGCCAGGTCGGCGGCGCCCTGGGCATCGCCGTCCTCGGCTCGGTGCTGTCCGCCGCGTACCGCACGGCGATCGAGGACAGGCTCACGCCGCTGCCGCCGGACCTCCGGCACACCGCGGGCGAGTCCATCGAGGCCACCCTCGGCGTCGCGGCGAGGCTCGGCGACCAGGGCCGGGCCCTGATCGCCCCCGCCCACGACGCGTTCCTGCACGCGATGCACGTCACCGCCCTGTGGGGCGCGGGCGTCGCGCTGGCCGGCGCGGTCGTCGTGGCACTGTTCCTGCCCGGCCGCCAGCCCGCCCCTCACGAGGGCGAGCAGGACAAGGAGCTGTCCGGCACGCGGTCGTAGACCTGCGGGAGAAGTCGTAGCCCTGCGGGAGAAGTCGTAGACCTGCGGGAGAATCGGCACCACCCCGGTCAGGAAGGACACAGCGACGTGAGCCTCGCCGAACGGCAACCCCGCCACGACGGCCCCCCGAGGGGCCGCCCGAGAAGCGAGGCCGTCGAGCGCGCCATCATCGAGGGCGTGATGAAACTGCTGGAGGACGGCGTGCCGCTGGCGGAGCTGTCCGTCGAGCGCATCGCCCGCACCGCCGGAGTCGGCAAGGCCACCATCTACCGCCGCTGGAGCGGCAAGGAGGAGCTGTTCGTCGACGTCGTGCGCGCCGCCGAACCGCCGGAGCCGGAGCTTCCCGGCACCTCCGTGCGCGACGACCTCGTGGTGATGCTGGAGCAGATGCGGCTGCGCGGCCTGGTCAACCGCTCCTCGGCGATCCTGCACAGCGTGCAGGCCCAGATGAAGAGCAGCCCGGCGCTGTGGGCGGCCTACCACGCCACCGTGATCGCACCGCGCCGCCGCCGGGGCCTGGAGATCCTGCGCCGGGGCCAGGAGAACGGCGAACTGCGCACGGACGTCGACATCGAGCTGCTGAACGACCTGTTCGTCGGCCCGATGCTGGTGCGCTCGGTCCTGCATCCGGACGCCGACCTGCCGCAGGGCCTGGCCGAACAGGTCGTCGACACCCTGCTCGAGGGGCTGCGTCCGCGCAGCTCACCCCCCGTCAGTTCCGGTGGCCACGGCCCCTAGTGTGCGCGTTTCGTCACAGACCGCGCTTTCCCCGGGCCGGACCGGAACTCCCCGCGCGGAGTCGAACGTCCTCGCCCCCGTACGGCCGTCGGGCAACGGCGGGAACGGAACGGATCATCCCCTAGGGTCGTAAGGACACGGGGGCGATGGTGTGCACGGCAGGTAGTGAGGCGACGGTATGGCGCAGCAGGCGTACATGACGGAGACGGACGACGGCGGCTCGGGGCCCGAGCACCGCGGGACCCGGCTTCGGCGCCTGCGGGACCGGCTGGCCGGCGGCTGGCGGGGCGACCCACGCATCTGGCGGCGCGGCCTGATCCTCGCCGCCTGCGCGCTGCTGCTCGCCGTGGTGATGCTGCTGCACGCGCAGATCCCCAACGCCATCGGCAACCTGGGCAGCCTCGTCGAGACGTTCCTGCCCTGGCTCGGGCTGTTCGTCCCCGTGCTGCTCGTGCTCGCCGTGGTGCGCCGGTCGGCGACCGCGCTGATCGCGCTGCTGGCGCCGGCCGTGGTCTGGCTGAACCTCTTCGGCGGCCAGCTCAGCGACAAGACCGCCACCGGCGGCGACCTCACCGTGGTCACGCACAACGTCAACGCCGACAACCCCGACCCCTCCGGCACCGCCCGGGACGTGGCCGCCTCCGGCGCGGACGTGCTGGCCCTGGAGGAGCTGACGCAGGAGGCGGTGCCGACGTACGAGAAGGCGCTCGCCCCGACGTACAAGTACCACTCGGTGCAGGGCACGGTCGGGGTGTGGAGCAAGCACCCGCTCAGCGACGTGCGGGACGTCGACCTCGACATGGGCTGGACGCGCGCGATGCGGGCCACCGTGACCGCCCCGTCGGGGAAGGTCGCCGTCTACGTCGCCCATCTGCCGTCCGTGCGCGTGAAGATGGAGGCCGGCTTCACGGCCCGCCAGCGCGACCGCAGCGCCGACTACCTGGGCGAGGCCATCGCCCACGAACCGCTGGACAACGTCGTCCTGCTCGGCGACCTGAACGGCACCATGAACGACCGCGCGCTCAACGCCGTCACCTCCCAGATGCGCTCCACGCAGGGCGCGGCCGGCAACGGCTTCGGGTTCAGCTGGCCGGCGTCGTTCCCGATGGCGCGCATCGACCAGATCATGGTCCGGGGCCTGACCCCGGAGAGCTCCTGGACCCTCCCGCAGACCGGCAGCGACCACCTGCCCGTCGCCGCCCGTGTGAAGGTCACCACAAGCGGATCCTGAAACCCCAGGTCAGGGCAGCGCCGTCAGAAAACCGCCACCAGGGCGTCACCTCGTGGAATGCCATGCCTGCGAGACTTTGTTCCGTACTTGAACATACGACTTGACCATGCGACGTACGGATCGCCAAGCACGTCTCGAAAGGCTCCCTCATGCCCCTGGCCCTGCTCGCCCTCGCCGTGGGCGCCTTCGGCATCGGTACCACCGAGTTCGTGATGATGGGCCTGCTGCCCGATGTCGCGGACGACCTGGGCATCTCGATCCCCAGCGCCGGCCACCTGGTGTCCGCGTACGCGCTGGGCGTCGTCGTCGGCGCCCCGCTGCTGGCCGCGGTCACCGCCAGGATGTCCCGCCGCACGGTCCTGATCGGCCTGATGGGACTCTTCGTCGCGGGCAACGCCCTGTCGGCCCTCGCGCCCGACAACGGCTGGCTGCTGGCCGCCCGCTTCCTCAGCGGACTGCCGCACGGCGCCTTCTTCGGCGTGGGCGCCGTCGTCGCCACGAACATGGTCGCCCCCGAACGCAAGGCGCGCTCGGTCTCCCTGATGTTCCTCGGCCTGACGGTGGCGAACGTCGCGGGCGTGCCGGCCGCGACCCTCATGGGCCAGCACTTCGGCTGGCGGGCCACCTTCCTCGGCGTCAGCGCCATCGGCCTGGCGGCCATCGCCGCGCTCGCCCTCCTCATCCCGCACGACCACGAGCACGCCACCGCCCAGGGCCTGCGCGGCGAACTCGCCGCCCTGCGCTCCGTCCCGGTCTGGCTGTCGCTCGGCACGACCGTCGCGGGCTTCGGCGCCCTCTTCGCGGCCTACAGCTACATCACGCCGATGCTCACGGACGCCGCCGGATACGCCGGTGCCAGCGTCACGCTGCTGCTGGCCCTGTTCGGCGTCGGCGCGACCGCCGGCAACCTGCTGGGCGGCCGCCTGGCCGACCACTCCCTGCGGGGCACGCTGTACGGCGGCCTGATCTCCCTGGTGGCGGTCCTGGCCCTGTTCCCGCTGCTGATGCGCACCCAGCCGACCGCCGCCCTGGGCGTCACCCTGCTCGGCATGGCGGCCTTCACCACCGGCTCCCCGCTCCAGCTGATGGTCATGGAGAAGGCCTCCTCGGCCCCGTCCCTGGCCTCCTCGGCCAACCAGGCCGCCTTCAACCTGGCCAACGCCGGCGGCGCCTGGATCGGCGGCCTCGCCCTGGCCGCCGGCTTCGGCGCCACCTCCCCGGCCCTCGCCGGCGCGGCCCTGGCCGTCCTCGGCCTGGGCGTGGCGTCCCTCGCCCAGGCGGTCGACCGGCGCCGGGCCCCCGTCGCCGGGCGCGAGCGGGTCGTGGCCGGCCACGTCCCGCAGGAGGCGGAGGCCGTGCGCCACTGACACCGCCCCGCTCACCCCACGTGACGCGTCTGCCCCCGTCGCACGACGGGGGCAGACGCATCACGCCACGGACTCGGAGCCGTCAGAGCGACTCGCGCCAGCCGTTGGTGATCGGCAGGCGGCGGTCCTTGCCGAAGCCCTTCGCCGAGATCTTCGTGCCCGGCGGGTACTGCCGCCGCTTGTACTCGGCCGTGTCGACCATGCGCAGGGTCTTCGCCACCAGCGCCGGGTCGTAACCGGCCGCCACGATCTCGTCCGCGCCGCGGTCGCGGTCGACGTACAGCTCCAGGATCGCGTCCAGCACCGGGTAGTCGGGCAGTGAGTCCGTGTCGACCTGGCCCGGGCGGAGCTCGGCGCTCGGGGGCTTGGTGATCGAGTTCTCCGGGATCGGCGGGGTCTGGCCGCGCTCCCGGGCGGCGCGGTTGCGCCACTCCGCGAGACGGAACACCGACGTCTTGTACACGTCCTTGATGGGGCCGTACGCACCCACCGAGTCGCCGTACAGCGTCGAGTAGCCCACCGCCAGCTCCGACTTGTTGCCGGGAGCCAGGACGATGTGGCCTTCCTGGTTGGAGATCGCCATCAGCAGCGTCCCGCGCAGCCTGGACTGGAGGTTCTCCTCCGCCAGACCCGTCAGGCCCAGCGAGCCCATGTACGCGTCGAACATCGGCTCGATGGGGACCGTCCGGTAGTTCAGCCCCGTGCGGCGGGCCATCTCCGCCGCGTCGTCCTTGGAGTGGTCCGAGGAGTACTTCGACGGCATCGACACGCCGTACACGTTCTGCGCGCCCACCGCGTCGCACGCGATCGCCGCGACCAGCGAGGAGTCGATGCCGCCCGACAGACCGACCAGGACCGACTCGAAGCCGTTCTTCGCGACGTACGCCCGCAGACCCACCACCAGCGCCGAGTACACCTCCTCGTCGTCGTCGAGGCGCTCGGCGTAGCCGCCCGTGTGCTCCGGCTCGTACGGCGCGAGCGGCTCCTCGGACAGCACCACCCGGTCGATGCGCAGACCGTCGTCCACCACGCCCGCCGGGGCGTCCGGCACGGCCGCCGGCAGGTCGAGGTCCAGCACCAGGCAGCACTCGGAGAACTGCGGCGCCCGCGCCACGACCTCCCCGTCCCCGTCGACCACGATCGAGTCGCCGTCGAAGACCAGCTCGTCCTGGCCGCCCATCATGGCGAGGTACGCCGTCGTGCAGCCGGCCTCCTGGGCCCGCTTGCGGACCAGCTCCAGGCGCGTGTCGTCCTTGTCGCGCTCGTAGGGGGAGGCGTTGATCGACAGCAGCAGACCCGCCCGCGCCGAACGGGCCGCCGGGACCCGGCCGCCGTCCTGCCACAGGTCCTCGCAGATGGCCAGCGCGACGTCCACACCGTGCACCCGCAGCACCGGCATGCTGTCGCCGGGCACGAAGTAGCGGAACTCGTCGAAGACGCCGTAGTTCGGCAGGTGGTGCTTGGCGTAGGTCAGGATCACCTCGCCGCCGTACAGCACCGCCCCCGCGTTCCGCGGCGCGCCGGCCGGCTGGCCGTACTTCGGCTGGGCGCTGTCGCTGCGGTCGAGATAGCCGACGACCACCGGCAGCTCACCGAAGCCCTCGTCGGCCAGCCGGGCGGCGAGAGCGCGCAGCGCCGCCCGGGAGGCCTCCACGAAGGACGACCGCAGGGCCAGGTCCTCGACGGGATACCCGGTCAGCGCCATCTCCGGGAACGCCACGAGATGCGCTCCCCGTTCGGCGGAGTGCCGGGTCCAGCGGACGATCGACTCGGCGTTGCCGGCGAGGTCGCCGACACGGGCGTCGATCTGGTTCAGGGCGAGACGTAGTTGAGGCACGCCGACCAGTGTAATCGTCAGAGCGACACAATGGGGTGGTGTGGGTCACCCCCGCGAGCGCGGCCCCGCTCCTCGCGCCTCGAGCAGGTCCGCCATCAGGCCGATCTCCGACTGCTGCGCCTCCACCATGCCCTGCGCCAGCCGCTTCTCCACCCCGACCGTGCACGTGGCCACACAGCCCTCGGCCATGTGGACACCGCCTTTGTGATGGTCCGTCATCAGCTGCAGGTAGTAGATCTCCGCCCGCTTGCCGTCGAGTTCGCCGAGCTTCTTCATCTCCGCGCCGGTGGCCATGCCCGGCATCAGCGCGCCGTCCTCACCGGAGGCCATGCCGCCCATGCCCATCCAGCTCATCGGCGGTTCGGACGACACCTTCGGAAGTCCCCACAGGTCGAGCCAGCCCAGCATCATGCCGCGCTGGTTCGCCTGCGTCTGCGCGATGTCGTAGGCGAGGCGCCGCACCTCCTCGTCCTTCGTGCGGTCGCGCACGATGTACGACATCTCCACCGCCTGCTGGTGGTGCACCGCCATGTCCCGGGCGAACCCGGCGTCCGCCGAGCCGGCGGACGGGGTCGTGCCGCCGCCGTCGTCCCCGGCGACGGCGTAGGTGATCGCGCCGGCCGCGACGAGCACCGCCGCGGCGGCCCCCGCGATCAGGCCGGCGAACCTCACTGCGAGAGCCCGTTCGTGCAGGCGGCACCGGGCTCGGGGGTCTGCTGGCCCTGGACGAACTTCTCGAAGAACGCGTCCACGTCGGGGTCGCTCGCGCCCGTCACCGTGCGCTGGTGCCCCCACGCCGAGAGCATGATCGGGTCCTTCTGGCCGTCCACGGGGCTCATCAGCGTGTACGGCGTCTTCTTCACCTTCGCCGCGAGCGCGTCGACGTCGGCCTTCTTCGCGTCGGCGTTGTACGTCACCCACACCGCGCCGTGCTCCAGCGAGTGCACGGCGTTGGTGTTGTCGATCTCCTTGGTGTACACGTCGCCGTTGCAGTTCATCCAGGCCTGGTTGTGGTCACCGCCGACCGGCGGCAGGGTCGCGTACTTCACGGCCTTGGTGACGTGGTTGCGGGACAGCTTGCCCTGCCAGGTCTTCACGCCGTCCTTGCCGGTGACGAACTCGCCCTTGCCCGAGGAGTCACTCGCCGCGGTGTCGCTGCCGCCACCGTCGGACTGGGACCGCACGAGCGCCACGCCACCGGCGACGAGAGCGCCCACGACCACCACACTGGCCGCGACGACGAGAATCCGGTTACGGCGCTCACGGGCCTGCTCGGCGCGCCGCATCTCCTCTATTCGCGCCTTGCGCCCGGTGCTGCTCTGGTTGGCGGAGCCCATGAGGTGTCCTTCGGGGGAAAGTGACGGTCGGGTGGCCTGATCGTAATGCGGGAGACGGGGCGCCTCGTAGAGCGTCCCCGGGAAGGGGCCGAATCGATACGGCACCGACAGCTCCACGACAGCTTCACCGAATCCGCCGCCGGTACCGCCCCGGATAATTTGAACAGCAGATTCCCATTATCTACGCTGCGTGTATGCGGCTGCTGCGCTCCACCGACCTGGCCCTGCGCGTCCTGATGCGGCTCGCCGTCGCGGGCGGGTCGACTCCGACGACGCGGGACGTCGCCGCGGACATGGACGTGCCGTACACGCATCTGGCGAAGGTCGTCGCCGAGCTCCAGCACAGAGGGCTGCTGGAGGCCCGCCGCGGCCGCGGCGGCGGTCTCACCCTCACCGAGCGGGGCCGTACGGCGTCGGTGGGCGGCGTGGTCCGCGCCTTCGAGGGCGAGGGCGACGTCGTCGACTGCGAGGGCCCCACCCCCTGCCCCCTGAAGTCCGCCTGCCGCCTGCGCGGTGCCCTGCGGCAGGCCCAGGAGGCGTTCTTCGCCTCCCTCGACCCCATCACGGTCGCCGACATCGTCGCGGAGCCGACGGGGGCGCTGCTGCTGGGGATCTCGCGGGGGCCGTAGGCCGGTCCTGTTCGGGGGCCTTCGTTCCGGAGGCGCGGGAGACGAGAGGCGCGCACGGAGGCACGTGCGACGAGAGGCGCATGCGGAGGCACGTGCGACGAGAGGCACGTGCGGAGGCGCGGGAGACGAGAGGCACGCGCGGAGGCACGGGAGACGAGAGGCGTGCGCGGAGGCACGTGCGTGCGACGCGGCCGGCCCGGGGCAGGGATCCCCGGGCCGGCCGCGCGCCGTACGGCGGTCGGACCCTCGGCGGGCCGCCTACCGCGCCTCACCCGCCAGCCACAGGTCCGGTCCGAACACCTCGTAGTGGATGTCCGCGGGGGCCACGCCCCGGGCGATCAGCTGGGTCCGGACCGACCGCATGAAGGGCAGCGGCCCGCACAGGTACGCGCGCGTACCGGAGGCGACCGGGACGTGGGCGAGGTCGACCAGGCCGGTGCGCGTCCCGGCGGGGGCGTCCTGCTCGTACCAGAGGTGAAGGGCGGAGTCCGGGAGCTTGGCCGTGTAGGTCTCGTGGTCGGTGCGCAGCGCGTGGTCGGCCGGTGAGCGGTCGCCGTGGACGACGGTGACGGGGGCACGGTGCCCCGAGTCCGCGAGGTGGGCCAGCATCGCGACCATGGGGGTGACGCCGATGCCCGCCGAGGCCAGCAGCAGGGGCGTGTCGGGGCCGGCGTCCAGGACCAGGTCGCCGTGCGGTTCGGACAGTTCCAGGACGTCTCCGACCCGCACGCGCGCGTGCAGGTGGTTCGAGACCTCGCCGTCCGGCTCGCCGTCGCCGTGCACGCGCTTGACGCTGATCTGCCTCAGGGCCGGGGCGGGTGCGCCGGAGAGGCTGTACTGGCGTATCTGCCGGGCGCCGTCGGCCAGGGCGACGCGGACGGAGACGTACTGGCCGGGCAGGAAGTCGCGCACCGGGCCGCCGTCGACGGGCCTCAGCCGGAACGTGGCCACGTCCGCGGTCTCGGTGACGCGCTCGACGACCTCCCAGTGCCGCCAGGCGTGCCCGCCGCGCTCCTCGTAGAGGCGCTTCTCCACGGCGATCAGGGCGTTCGCCATCAGCCAGTAGACCTCGTCCCAGGCGGCGGCGACCTCGGGCGTGACCGCGTCGCCGAGCACCTCGGCAATGGCCGCGAACAGGTGCTGGTGGACGATCGCGTACTGCTCGGGGGTGACGCCGAGGGAGGCGTGCTTGTGGGCGATGCGCTGCAGCATCGCGTCCGGCCGCTGCTCCGGGTGGTCCAGCAGGTGCGTCGCGAAGGCGGCGACGGAGCCGGCGAGCGCCTGCCGCTGGGTGCCGGCGGCCTGGTTGCCCCGGTTGAACAGGTCGCGCAGCAGCTCGGGGTGGGCCTCGAAGAGGCCGGCGTAGAAGCGCTCGGTGATCGTGCCGAGGGCCGCGCCGACGGCGGGGAGTGTGGCGCGGACGGTGACGGCGGACTGCTCGGACAGCATCAGGGCTCCTTCAAGCTCGACTGCGCGTACGGTAATTAAAGTTGCATCTGAGATGCAAATTAAGCGGCCGGGGTGCCGCCGGGGACCGGCCGTTACGGATGCCGCGGCGAGCAGGCACTATGGGCGCAGGAGCAGTCCACCCGCCGTACGCGAGTCGTCCGAACCCTGCCGGACGGGCGATCATGGTCCGCAACGCGTACGAAATGGTCGTGTGGTGGGATGCTCAGGTGCCCGACCGCCTCCCGTGGTACGGAAGACAGGCGGCCTGACCAGCAAGGATGGGGAAGCGGAAGATGGACAAGCAGCAGGAGTTCGTGCTCCGGACGTTGGAGGAGCGCGACATCCGGTTCGTACGCCTGTGGTTCACCGACGTGCTGGGCTTCCTCAAGTCCGTCGCCGTGGCCCCGGCCGAGCTGGAACAGGCCTTCGACGAGGGCATCGGCTTCGACGGCTCCGCGATCGAGGGCTTCGCCCGCGTCTACGAGTCCGACATGATCGCCAAGCCGGACCCGTCGACCTTCCAGATCCTGCCCTGGCGTGCGGAGGCCCCGGGCACGGCCCGCATGTTCTGCGACATCCTCATGCCGGACGGCTCCCCGTCCTTCGCGGACCCGCGCTACGTCCTCAAGCGCGCCCTGGCCCGCGCGAGCGACCTCGGCTTCACCTTCTACACGCACCCGGAGATCGAGTTCTTCCTGCTGAAGGACCGCCCGCTGGACGGCTCCCGCCCCACCCCGGCCGACAACTCCGGCTACTTCGACCACACCCCGACCAACGTCGGCATGGACTTCCGCCGCCAGGCCATCACCATGCTGGAGTCGATGGGCATCTCGGTGGAGTTCTCCCACCACGAGGGCGCGCCGGGCCAGCAGGAGATCGACCTGAGGTACGCCGACGCGCTGTCCACGGCCGACAACGTCATGACCTTCCGCCTCGTCATGAAGCAGGTGGCGCTGGAGCAGGGCGTGCACGCGACGTTCATGCCGAAGCCGTTCTCGGAGCACCCCGGCTCCGGCATGCACACCCACCTCTCCCTCTTCGAGGGCGACCGCAACGCGTTCTACGAGTCCGGCTCGGAGTACCAGCTCTCCAAGGTCGGCCGCTCCTTCATCGCGGGCCTGCTGCGGCACGCCGCGGAGATCTCCGCGGTCACCAACCAGTGGGTCAACTCCTACAAGCGCATCTGGGGCGGCGCGGAACGCACGGCGGGCGCGGGCGGCGAGGCCCCGTCGTACATCTGCTGGGGCCACAACAACCGCTCGGCGCTGGTCCGCGTCCCGATGTACAAGCCCGGCAAGACGGGCTCGGCCCGCGTCGAGGTCCGCTCCCTCGACTCCGGCGCGAACCCCTACCTGGCCTACGCGCTCCTGCTCGCCGCCGGCCTGAAGGGCATCGAGGAGGGCTACGAACTCCCGCCGGGCGCGGAGGACGACGTGTGGGCCCTCTCCGACGCGGAACGCCGCGCGATGGGCATCGAGCCGCTCCCCCAGAACCTGGGTGAGGCCCTGACCCTCATGGAGCGCAGCGACCTGGTAGCCGAGACCCTCGGCGAGCACGTCTTCGACTTCTTCCTGCGCAACAAGCGGCAGGAGTGGGAGGAGTACCGCTCGGAGGTCACGGCGTTCGAGCTGCGGAAGAACCTTCCCGCGCTGTAAGGGCGGTGCGCAGCAGGTCCCGCTACTGCGGCGCATGGGGCCGACGGTCACTGACCGTCGGCCCCATGGCGTCTTGAGAGCGTCCTCCTCAAGAGTGTCCTCCGCACCGCCCCCTGGCCGGATCGCCCCCTTGTGTGCCCTTCGTGTGCGTGTCACACACGTCAGAGGCGGGGCATGGGGGAGGGGGCATCGCATGTCGGTGGTGGGTGAGAGGGCCGGGGCGTCCGGGTGGGCCGTCGAGCGGTTCGGGCGGCATGCCGGCGCGCTGGCCGCTGCGGTTCCGGTGCAACTGGCCGCCGCGCATGAGAAGGCGCATGCCGCGCATCTCGCTGCGGGGCTGAAGAAGCGGAGTCCGTACGGGGTCGCCCTCGCGGGGGTGGTGCGGGAGAACCTGGCGGAGACGGCGCGGGCGCTGGGGGAAGCCGTGCGAGACGTGCGCGGATACGAGTACGCCGTGATCAACGATCACGCCCTCTTCCCGTACCGGTACGCGGACAGGCCGAGGCCGTTGGACCGGGCCCGGTTGCCTGCCAACGCGTCGCCCACGCGGCACCGGCTGTTCCGGGCGCACGGGCCGCAGCCCCCGGAGGCCCTGTTCGACGTCGACGAGGACCTGGCGACGGAGGAGTACCTGGGGCTGCGCGAAGCGTTCGAGGAACTCGGGGCTTCCACCAGGCTGGTCTGCGTGTTCTTCACGGCCGACGTCGAGAACGGCATCCACGCCATCCACTGGGGCGACGCCCACCTCGAACCCGACCGCACCTTCACCTGGCTGTACAGGGAGCAGCTGCCGATCGCCTCCGTGCAGACGGAGTGACGGGGCAGGTGGTGGAAGCCCGTCCCTCTCCCCGCCCCCTGCACCGACGCCGTCGTGGAAGCCGTCGTCCAGGCGAAGCCGTCCGGGTCCGTGAAGGGTTCCGTGTCGGCGCCGATGACGAGGCGGTGGGAGCCGGTGCCGTCGGGGGAGACGCCGACGACCTTCGCCAGGCCGCGGCGCTTGTACAGGGCCAGCTTGACCGGAGCGGAGCCGGTGGCGAACTCGACGTACTTGCCGCCGAAGCTCTTGCCCACGGTGAGGCCGTGCTCGACGTAGAACCGCTTGCTGGCCTTCACGTCCTCGACGCCGAGCAGCAGCACGATCTCGTCGAACCGGCGGGTCGCCGGGCCGGTGTCCTTCTTCGACGACGAGGCGATCTGCCAGATCGTCCCGTCCGGGGCCTGGACGACGCCCCCGTAGCCCCACAGCGACCTGGCGGCGGGCTTCAGGGTCGTGGCGCCGGCCCGGACCGCCGCGTCGACCAGCGCGTCGACGTCGGCGGGCTGGGCGGTCACGAGCGACAGCGTGAACCCGCGGAACCCGGTGGTCGGTGCCTCCGAGGCCCGCAGGCGCAGCTGTCCGCCCAGGCCGAAGGCGGTGGAGTAGAAGCGTTCGGCGGCGGCGGGGTCGGTCGCCTCGAGGGTGACGCACGCGATGGAAGTCATGGCGACGACGCTAGTCGCGGCCGCGGGGACCGGCTTCTCGATTCCTGACCGGTAGGGCCACGGGGTGGGAGCTCAGTCCTGCCGCTGCCGTCTCAGGCCCGCCAGCAGCGCGTGCAGCGGTTCCGTCGCCCTGCGGCGGTACTCCTGCACGGCCCAGCCGTTGCCGTCCGGGTCCTGGAAGTGCATGAACGTGGCGCCGTCGTCCGGGGCGTACCGGACCGGTTCCGAGACGTCGAGGCCGCGGGCGACGAACTCCGCGCGGGCCGCCTCGATGTCGGCGACGCACAGCTGCAGGCCCTGGTACGAACCGGGGGCCGGGGTGGGGCCCGGGGTCATCTCCCAGATCGAGCCGCCCAGGGCGATGGAGCAGCCCGAGCCCGGCGGGGTCAGCTGGACGATCCGCATCCCGGGCATGACCTCCTGGTCGATGTCCACGTGGAAGCCGACCTTGTCCCGGTAGAAGTCCCGGGCCCGGTCGACGTCGGTGACGGGCAGCGGGATGACTTCCAGGGTGACGTCCATGGCGTGACTCCTTCGTCGGGCATCGCATCAGCCGAGTTCGGCGGGCATCGCATCAGTGGAGTTCGGCGGGCACCGCGTCAGCCGATTTCGTCGGGCATCGTCGGGCGAGTTCGTCGGGCATGGTCAGGCTCGTTCGGCGGGCATCGCGTCAGGCGGGCCGCCGCCCCGTCCGGACCGACGGCTCTCCCACACCGAAGCCGAAAACGGTGCCCGGCGCCACCGCACGGACCTCCCGGCGGCCCAGCGGCCCGCCCGGCGTCCGCCTGGCGAACTCGCGGCGCCCGCCCCGGGCTGTGCGGTTAGGCTCAAAGCCGTACGACCTTGATCCGAGGGAAATCCGAGAGCACGTGCGAGGGAGGCCCGGATGACGGCGGCGCCGGGGCGCAGGAGCAGTACCTTCACACGGCTGCTGCGGCACGGGTTCACCGACGCCTCCGCCGCCGAGCGGCTGCTGGACAGCCCCGACCTCGCGCCCCTGCGCGACGACCCCGTGCTGCTGGACGCACTGGGTGCCACCGCGGACCCCGACCTCGCGCTGCTCGGCCTCGTGCGGCTGCTGGAGGCCCAGCAGGGCTCCGGTGCCCGCCAGGAGCTGCTCGACACGCTGATCTCCGCCAAGCCCCTGCGCGACCGGCTGCTCGGTGTGCTCGGCGCCTCCACCGCCCTCACCGACCACCTCACCCGGCACCCGGGGGACTGGCAGGCCCTCGTCATGTACGAGGCGCACGACCTGCACCCGGGGGTGGAGGAGTTCGAGGCCGGTCTCGCGGAGGCCACCGACCCGGTCTCCCTGCGGGTCGCCTACCGGCGCTGCCTGCTGTCCATCGCGGCCCGGGACGTGTGCGGCACGACGGACATCGCCCAGTCCGCCGCCGAGCTCGCCGACCTCGCCACCGCCACCCTGCGCGCCGCCCTCGGACTCGCCGAGGCCGCGGCACCCGAGGACGCGGGCCTGTGCCGGCTCGCGGTCATCGCCATGGGCAAGTGCGGCGGCCACGAGCTGAACTACGTCTCCGACGTGGACGTCATCTTCGTCGGCGAGGCCGTCGACGGGGCCGACGAGACCAAGGCGATCCGGGCCGCGACCCGGCTCGCCTCGCACCTGATGCGGATCTGCTCGGAGACCACCGTCGAGGGCTCCATCTGGCCCGTGGACGCCAACCTCCGCCCCGAGGGCAGGAACGGCCCGCTGGTGCGGACCCTGTCCAGCCACCTCGCCTACTACCAGCGCTGGGCCAAGACCTGGGAGTTCCAGGCGCTGCTCAAGGCCCGCCCGGTGGCCGGCGACCCCGACCTCGGCCGGGAGTACGTCGCCGCCGTACAGCCCCTGGTGTGGAAGGCCGCCGAGCGCGAGAACTTCGTGCCCGACGTGCAGAAGATGCGCCGCCGGGTCGTGGAGAACATCCCCGTCTCCGAGGTCGACCGCCAGCTCAAGCTGGGCCCGGGCGGCCTCAGGGACGTCGAGTTCGCGGTGCAGCTGCTCCAGCTGGTGCACGGCCGGGCCGACACCTCCCTGCGCAGCGGTACGACCCTCGACGCGCTGGGGGCCCTCGCCGCCGGCGGTTACGTGGGCCGCGCCGACGCCGCCCAGCTCGACGCGGCCTACCGCTTCCTGCGGTCGCTGGAGCACCGGATCCAGCTGTTCCGGCTGCGCCGCACCCACCTCGTCCCCGAGGACGAGGCCGAGCTGCGCCGCATCGGCCGCTCCCTCGGGCTGCGCGCCGACCCGGTCGCCGAGCTGCGCCGCGAGTGGCGGCGGCACACCGGCGTCGTACGCCGGCTGCACGAGAAGCTGTTCTACCGGCCGCTGCTCGACGCGGTCGCCCAGCTCGCCACCGGCGAGGCCCGGCTCAGCGCCGAGGCGGCCCGGGAACGCCTGGTCGCCCTCGGGTACGCCGACCCGGCCTCCGCCCTGCGCCACCTGGAGGCGCTGGCCTCCGGCGTCACCCGCAAGGCCGCCATCCAGCGCACCCTGCTGCCGGTCCTGCTGGGCTGGTTCGCCGACTCGGCCGACCCGGACGCGGGCCTGCTGAACTTCCGCAAGGTCTCGGACGCGCTCGGCAAGACGCCCTGGTACCTGCGGCTGCTGCGGGACGAGGGCGCCGCGGCGGAGAACCTCGCCCGGGTGCTGTCGGCCGGGCGGCTCGCGCCCGACCTGCTGATGCGGGCGCCCGAGGCGGTGGCCCTGCTCGGCGACGGGGACGGCGGCGGTCTGGAACCGCGCTCCCGGGCCCACCTGGAGCAGGAGATCCTCGCCGCCGTGGGCCGGGCCGGCGACGCGGCCCAGGCGGTCACGGCGGCCCGCGGGGTGCGCCGCCGCGAACTGTTCCGCACGGCCGCCGCCGACATCGTCGGCTCCTACGGCACCGAGGAGCAGCCCGCCGAGGCCGACCAGGGCGCCCTGGTGGACCGGGTCGGGGCGGCGGTGTCGGACCTGACGGCGGCGACCCTGGCCGGCACGCTCCGCGCGGTCGTCCGCGAGCACTGGGGCGACGAGCTGCCCACCCGGTTCGCGATCATCGGCATGGGCCGGTTCGGCGGTCACGAGCTGGGCTACGGCTCCGACGCGGACGTGCTGTTCGTGCACGAGCCGAAGGACGGCGTGCAGGAGCGGGAGGCCTCGCAGGCGGCCGGCAAGGTCGTCTCCGAGATGCGCCGGCTGCTGCAGATCCCCAGCGCCGACCCGCCCCTGCTCATCGACGCCGACCTGCGCCCGGAGGGCAAGTCCGGGCCCCTCGTGCGCACCCTCACCTCGTACGCCGCCTACTATCGCCGCTGGTCGCTGACCTGGGAGTCGCACGCGCTGCTGCGGGCCGAACCGGTCGCCGGCGACGAGGACCTCGGGCGCCGGTTCATCGAGCTGGTCGACCCGCTGCGCTACCCGGCCGACGGCCTCGCGGACGACGCCGTGCGCGACATCCGGAGGCTGAAGGCCCGCATGGAGTCCGAGCGGCTGCCGCGCGGCGCCGACCCCAAGCTGCACGCCAAGCTCGGGCCGGGCGGTCTGTCCGACGTGGAGTGGACCGTGCAGCTGATGCAGCTGCGGCACGGCGCGCGGGAGCCGGGCCTGCGCACCACCCGCACCCGCGAGGCCCTGCGCGCCGCCCGCGCGGCCGGGCTGATCACCGACGAGGACGCCGCCATCCTCGACGAGGCCTGGGTCCTGGCGACCCGCGTCCGCAACGCGGTGATGCTGGTCCGCGGCCGGGCCGGCGACACGTTCCCCACGGAACCGAGGGAACTGTCCGCCGTCGGACGGTACTTGGGCTACGGCCCCGGCCACGCGGGCGACATGCTCGACGCGTACCGGCGCACGGCGCGCCGGGCCCGGGGCGTGGTGGAGGAACTGTTCTACGGCATCGCCGAGCGCTAGAGCCGAGCCGGCCTCCCCGCCCTCCGAGCCGGCCTCCCCGCACTCCGAGCTGGCCTCCCCGCCCTCCCCGCCCTCCGGGTCGGTCGGGTCCGCGCCCTCCGGATCGGTCGGGTCCGCGCCCCCCAAGGTCCGTCAGGTCCGCGCCATCGGTTCGTCCTCGCCGTGCGCCCTGGTGCGGGGCACCGCTTCGCCGTCGCCCCGGGCCGTCTGCCGGTCCTCGCCCCGCGCCGCCCGCTGGTCCTCGCCCCGCGCCGTCTGCCGGTCCTCGCCCCGCGCCGCCCGCTGGTCCTCGCCCCGGGCCGCCCGCTGGTCCTCGCCCCGGGCCGCCCGCTGGTCCTCGCCCCGCGCCGTCTGCCGGTCCTCGCCCCGGGCCGCCCGCCGGTCCTCCCCGCGGGCCCCCGGGTGCTCCTCGTGGGCCCTGGTCCGGGGCACCGCCGTGTGCGCGGCCCCGGTCGCCTCCGGCCGCTCGTCCGGTACCGCCCGCGGCAGGGCGTACGGCTGCCTGCCGTACCAGAGCCCGGCCACCGCGAACCCGAACGCCAGGCACAGCACACCGCCCACCGCGTCCAGCCAGAAGTGGTTGGCCGTGGCGACGATGACCACCAGCGTCAGCGCCGGGTACAGCAGCCCCAGCACCCGCGCCCAGGGGACCGTCGTCAGCGCGAAGATCGTCAGGCCGCACCACACCGACCAGCCGACGTGCATGGACGGCATCGCGGCGTACTGGTTGGACATGTGCTTCAGGTCGCCGGACGCCATCGACCCCCAGGTCTGGTGGACCAGCACGGTGTCGACGAACGTGCCGCCGTTCATCAACCGCGGGGGCGCGAGCGGATACAGGTAGTAACCGAGCAGGGCGACGGCGGTCGTCGCGAACAGCACCAGGCGCGTCGCCGCGTAGCGGCCGGGATGGCGGCGGTAGAGCCACACGAGCACACCCAGGGTCACCACGAAGTGCAGCGTCGCGTAGTAGTAGTTCATCGTGATGATGAGCCAAGTCACCGAGTTGACGGCGTGGTTCACCGACTCCTCGACGGCGATGCCCAGCTGCTGCTCCACTCGCCAGATCCAGTCGGCGTTGCGCAGCGCCTCGGCCTTCTGCTCGGGCACGGCGTTGCGGACGAGCGAGTACGTCCAGTAACTCACCGCGATCAGCAGGATCTCGAACCAGAAACGGGGCCGGCGGGGGGCGCGCAGCCGGCGCAGCGGACCCGGACCCGTCTCGGCCGCAACGGGGTGCGGAAGGGCGGCTTCCAGGCCCTCCGGCTTCGTTACGGTCGTTTCACCCATAGGCGCAGAGTCTGCCAGAAAAGGACTTCTCCACCGATCATCCCGCGACCCGCCCCGGACCGCGAGTTCTGGGGCGGGTGCCACGGCGGGATCAGGCCGCGCGTCTCAGGAGCGACGGCGCGCCTCAGGAGTGATCGCGCGCCTCAGGAGCGGCCGCGCTCCCCGGGCGCCGAAGCGGTCGATCCGCGCACCACCAGTTCCGGCATGAACACGAACTCGCTGTGCGGCGCGGGCGTCCCGCCGATCTCCTCCAGCAGCGTGCGCACCGCGGCCTGGCCCATCGCCGGCACCGGCTTGCGGATCGTGGTCAGCGGCGGGTCGGTGAACGCGATCAGCGGGGAGTCGTCGAAGCCGACCACGGAGATGTCCTTCGGCACGTCCAGACCGTGCTGCCGGGCCGCCCGGATCGCGCCCAGCGCCATCATGTCGCTGGCGCACACCACGGCCGTGCACCCCCGCTCCATCAGGGCGGTGGCGGCGGCCTGACCGCCCTCCAGGGTGTACAGGGAGTGCTGCACCAGCTCCGTCTCGACGGTCCCGGCGTCCAGGCCCAGCTGGTCCTGCATGGCGCGCACGAACCCCTCGATCTTGCGCTGCACCGGCACGAACCGCTTCGGCCCGAGGGCCAGCCCGATCCGGGTGTGCCCGAGGGACGCCAGGTGCGTGACCGCCAGGGACATGGCGGCGCGGTCGTCGGGGGAGATGAACGGCGCCTGCACCTTCGGCGAGAAACCGTCCACCAGCACGTAGGGCACGCCCTGCGCGCGCAGCCGGTCGTAGCGCTGCATGTCGGCGGTGGTGTCCGCGTGCAGCCCGGAGACGTAGATGATGCCCGCGACCCCGCGGTCGACGAGCATCTCGGTCAGCTCGTCCTCGGTCGAGCCGCCCGGGGTCTGGGTGGCCAGCACCGGCGTGTAGCCCTGCCGGGTCAGCGCCTGGCCGATGACCTGGGCCAGGGCCGGGAAGATCGGGTTCTCCAGCTCCGGGGTGATCAGGCCGACCAGGCCCTCGCTGCGCTGCCGCAGCCGCACCGGGCGCTCGTAGCCCAGGACGTCGAGGGCGGCCAGCACGGACTGGCGGGTGGTGGAGGCGACGCCCGGCTTGCCGTTGAGGACGCGGCTGACCGTCGCTTCGCTCACTCCCGCCTGCGCTGCGATGTCGGCAAGCCGTGTGGTCACAGCACTGGACTGTAGCGGCCGTGGATCTCCTTGCACACCGACGGGACGCCTGGTGCGCGCTGTCGCGCGGCCCGTAGCGGGTGGCTTGGTCATCGCGGTCCCTCGAGTCGTGGTCGGTGTCCGCTCCGCAACGGATGTTCCCCTCGGCGGAGACGGATGGCAAGTGCTTGCAGAGTCTTGCACAACTGTCCGAGTCCCCGCCGATCAGCCCGGAATCCAGGCTTCGGGACGGTCGAGAGGAGGTCACGGCGGGATAACCTTCCGTATCCCTTGCAACTTTTTGCTGCAAGGTCTTTCGCAAGCCGACCGGGCGGGGCTAATGTCACCGACGCCCGGCGGCCAACGGCGCAGTCGGCAGCACGAAACGGGCTTCACCCTCAAGGAGAACTCATGCGGCGTGGCATAGCGGCCACCGCGCTGGTGGCGTCCCTCGCCCTGGCAGCGACGGCGTGCGGCGGAAGTGACAGCGGCGACAAGGCCGACGGTCCCGTGACCATCACCTGGTGGGACACCTCCAACGCCACCAACGAGGCGCCGACCTACAAGGCCCTCGTCAAGGAGTTCGAGGCTGCCAACAAGAACATCAAGGTCAAGTACGTCAACGTCCCCTTCGACCAGGCGCAGAACAAGTTCGACACCGCCGCCGGTTCCAAGGGCGCGCCCGACGTGCTGCGCTCCGAGGTCGGCTGGACCCCGGCGTTCGCCAAGAAGGGCTTCTTCCTGCCGCTGGACGGCACCGAGGCCCTGGCCGAGCAGGACAAGTTCAAGCCCAACCTGATCAAGCAGGCCCAGTACGAGGGCAAGACCTACGGCGCGCCGTTCACCACGGACACCCTCGCCCTGGTCTACAACAAGGCACTCTTCGAGAAGGCCGGCGTCGAGGCCCCCAAGACCTGGGACGAGCTGAAGAAGGCCGCCGCCACCATCAAGGACAAGACCGGCGTCGACGGCTACTGGGGCTCCACCCAGTCCTACTACGCCCACTCGTTCCTCTACGGCGAGGGCGCCGACACCGTCGACGTCGACGCCAAGAAGATCACCGTCACCTCGCCCGCGGCCAAGAAGGCCTACGGCACGTGGCAGGGCCTGTTCAAGGGCAAGGGCCTGCACAAGGCCGACACCACCGCCGACGCCTACGCCCACATCCAGGAGGCGTTCGTCAGCGGCAAGGTCGCCTCGATCATCCAGGGTCCGTGGGAGATCACGAACTTCTACAAGGGTTCGGCGTTCAAGGACAAGGCCAACCTCGGCATCGCCACCGTCCCGGCCGGCTCCTCCGGCAAGGCGGGCGCCCCGACCGGCGGCCACAACCTCTCCGTGTACGCGGGCTCGGACAAGGCCCACCAGGAGGCCTCGCTGAAGTTCGTGAAGTTCATGACCTCGGCGAAGGCGCAGGAGACCATCGCGCTCAAGAACAACACGCTGCCGACGCGCGACGACGCCTACACCGACCAGGTCAAGGCCGACCCGGGCATCGCCGGCTACCAGGGTGTGCTCGCCGCCGCCCAGCCGCGCCCCGAGCTGCCGGAGTACAGCTCGCTGTGGACGCCGCTGGACGACGAACTGCTCGCCATCGCCGGTGGCAAGAAGTCCCTGGACGAGGGGCTGAGCAGCGCCGAGACCGCCATCGCCAAGCTGCTGCCGGACTACAGCAAGTAAGCGCGTGTGGCCGCCGGATCCTCCGCAGCACAGAGGGGGAAGGATCCGGCGGCCATCGGCCTGTGTGCCGTACCCCTTGATCTCCAGCTGATCTCCAGTTCGCGAAGAAGGTTGTCGAACATGACAGTCGCCATCGACCGAGCGACCGGCAAGCGGAGCGGTGACCGCGGTCCCCGGTCCGGGCTGGGCCGGCGCCTCAGGCACAGCTACCAGAAGCACTGGTACGCCTACGCGATGATCGCGCCCGTGGCCGTCGTGCTCGGCGTCCTCGTGCTGTACCCCCTGGCCTACGGCTTCTATCTGACGCTCACCGACGCCACCAGCCTCAACACGGCCCGGACGATCGGCGTCAACGAGATCGAGGCCACCTACAAGTACATCGGCTTCGACAACTACGCCGACATCCTGTGGGGGGAGACCGCCTACGAGCGCTTCTGGTCCCACTTCATCTGGACGATCGTGTGGACGGCCGCGTGCGTCGCCCTGCACTACTCCATCGGCCTGGGCCTCGCCCTGCTGCTCAACCAGAAGCTGCGCGGACGCACCTTCTACCGGCTGATCCTCATCCTGCCGTGGGCCGTGCCGACCTTCGTCACCGTCTTCGGCTGGCGCTTCATGCTCGCCGACTCCGGCATCATCAACTCCGCCCTGGAGATGCTGCACCTGCCGGGCCCGGCGTGGCTGGAGGACACCTTCTGGCAGCGCTTCGCCGCGATCATGGTCAACACCTGGTGCGGCGTGCCGTTCATGATGGTCTCCCTGCTCGGCGGCCTGCAGTCCATCGACTCCTCCCTCTACGAGGCCGCCGAGATGGACGGCGCCAGCCGCTGGCAGCAGTTCCGCTACGTCACCCTGCCGGGCCTGAGGTCGGTCAGCTCCACCGTGGTGCTGCTCGGCGTGATCTGGACGTTCAACCAGTTCGCCATCATCTTCCTGCTGTTCGGCAACACCGCCCCGGACGCGCAGATCCTCGTCACCTGGGCCTACCAGCTCGGCTTCGGGCAGCAGCCGCGTGACTTCGCGCAGTCGGCCGCCTACGGCATCCTGCTGCTGGGCATCCTGATCGTCTTCACCTCCTTCTACCGCCGCTGGCTGAACCGCGATGAGCAGCAGCTCGCGATCTGAGGCAGGAGTCCCCATGAGCACCACGACCGTCCAGCAGTCCGCCGGCGAGGCGCCGGTCCCCGCCGTCGCCCCCGCGTCCGCCCCCGTGCGCCGGCGCGGCGGCCGCGGCGCGGCCGGGAACCTCCTCTCCCACGGCCTGCTGATCCTCGCGAGCCTGATCGCGCTCTTCCCGATCGCCTGGCTGGTCTTCCTGTCCCTCGGCCCGGACAAGGACGACTACCTGCACCCCGGGCGCATCTGGTCGAAGATGACCCTGGACAACTACACGTTCGTGCTCCAGGAGACCAGCTTCTTCCACTGGCTGCAGAGCACGCTGATCGTGTCGCTGGGCACCACGCTCATCGGGGTGGTCATCGCCGCCACGACCGGCTACGCGGTGTCCCGCATGCGCTTCCCGGGCTACAAGAAGTTCATGTGGGTCCTCCTGTGCACGCAGATGTTCCCCATCGCCGTGCTGATCGTGCCGATGTACCAGATCCTGTCGAGCCTGCAGCTCGTCGACACCTACCTCGGCCTGATCCTGGTCTACTGCTCGACCGCGGTGCCCTACTGCGCCTGGCTGCTGAAGGGCTACTTCGACACCATCCCGTTCGAGATCGACGAGGCCGGGCGCGTCGACGGGCTCTCGCCCTTCGGCACGTTCTTCCGGCTGATCCTGCCGCTCGCCCGGCCGGGTCTGGCGGTGGCCGCGTTCTACAGCTTCATCACCGCCTTCGGCGAGGTCGCCTTCGCCACGGTGTTCATGCTGGACGACGAGAAGTACACCTTCGCCGTCGGTCTGCAGAGCTTCGTCAGCGAGCACGACGCCCAGCGCAACCTGATGGCCGCGACCGCGGTTCTCATCGCGATACCCGTCTCGGCGTTCTTCTACCTCGTGCAGAAGAACCTGGTCACCGGCCTCACCGCGGGCGGCACGAAGGGCTGATCCAAGGCCCCTGCCGAACCGCACACCAGCCCGAGGCGGCCGCGGCGCCCATCCGACCCCGCTGTGCCGCGGCCGCCTCGTCACCCCCGCCCACGTCTCCCATGACCACACCCCAGTTACGCATCAAGGACGACATGAGCCAGCACTCAGCTGCACCTGCCCCCACCCCCGCGTCCGCCGTCGCCGTCGCCAAGCGCCGCGACTGGTGGCGGGACGCGGTGATCTACCAGGTGTACCCGCGCAGCTTCGCCGACAGCAACGGCGACGGCATGGGCGACCTGGAGGGTGTCCGCACCCGGCTTCCGTACCTGCGCGACCTCGGCGTGGACGCCGTGTGGCTCAGCCCCTTCTACGCCTCGCCGCAGGCCGACGCCGGCTACGACGTCGCCGACTACCGTGCCGTCGACCCCATGTTCGGCAACCTCCTGGACGCCGACGCGCTGATCCGCGACGCCCACCAGCTGGGCCTGCGGATCATCGTCGACCTCGTGCCCAACCACTCCTCGGACCAGCACGAGTGGTTCAAGCGGGCCGTCTCCGAGGGCCCGGGCTCGCCGCTGCGGGACCGCTACCACTTCCGCCCCGGCAAGGGCGCCGCCGGCGAACTGCCGCCCAACGACTGGGAGTCGATCTTCGGCGGCCCGGCCTGGACCCGGGTCACCGAGCCCGACGGCACGCCCGGCGAGTGGTACCTGCACCTGTTCGCCCCCGAGCAGCCCGACTTCAACTGGGAGCACCCGGCGGTCGGCGACGAGTTCCGCTCCATCCTGCGCTTCTGGCTGGACATGGGCGTCGACGGCTTCCGGATCGACGTCGCCCACGGCCTGGTGAAGGCCGACGGGCTGCCCGACCTCGGGTCCCACGACCAGGTGAAGCTGCTGGGCAACGATGTCATGCCGTTCTTCGACCAGGAGGGCGTGCACGAGATCTACCGGCAGTGGCGCCTCATCCTCGACGAGTACGCCGGCGAGCGCATCTTCGTCGCCGAGGCGTGGACGCCCACCATCGAGCGCACCGCCCACTACGTCCGCCCGGACGAGCTGCACCAGGCGTTCAACTTCCAGTACCTCAGCACCCACTGGGACGCGGCCGAGATGCGCGAGGTCATCGACCGCACCCTGGAGGCGATGCGCCCGGTCGGCGCCCCCGCCACCTGGGTGCTGTCCAACCACGACGTGACCCGGCACGCCACCCGGTTCGCCAACCCGCCCGGCCTCGGCACCCAGATCCGCCTGGCCGGCGACCGCGAGCTGGGGCTGCGCCGGGCCCGCGCCGCCAGCCTGCTGATGCTGGCCCTGCCCGGCTCGGCGTACATCTACCAGGGCGAGGAGCTCGGCCTGCCCGACGTCGTCGACCTGCCGGACGAGGTGCGCCAGGACCCGGCGTACTTCCGGGGCGCGGGCCAGGACGGCTTCCGCGACGGGTGCCGGGTGCCGATCCCGTGGACCCGGACCGGATCGTCGTACGGCTTCGGTGACGGCGGCAGCTGGCTGCCGCAGCCGGAGGGCTGGGGCGAGCTGAGCGTCGAGGCGCAGACCGGTGTGGCCGGTTCGACGCTGGAGCTGTACCGGGCCGCGCTCGCGGTGCGCCGGGAGCAGCCGGACCTCGGTGCCGGTTCGTCGGTGGAGTGGCTGCGGGCGCCCGAGGGCGTACTGGCCTTCCGGCGCGGGGAGTTCGTGTGCGTGGCGAACACCACCGGGGAGTCGGTGGCGATGCCGGCGTACGGCCGGGTGCTGGTCGCGAGCGGGGAGATCACCGAGGTGGACGACGAGGCGAAGGTGCCCGCCGACACCACGGTGTGGTGGACCACCGCGGTCGCCGGCTGATTTTCCTGTGAATTTCGTACGGCCCGCTGCCCTTTCGGGTGGCGGGCCTTTAATATCTGCGTCACTGCAAGGGTTTCTGAACCTTGCAGCAAGTGCCTTCAACGAAGAAGGAAACCCCACATGGCACGCAGATACCTCTCCGCCGCCGTCGCGCTCGCCGCGGCTTCGGTTGTCATGACCCCGACCGGTGCCCAGGCCTCCCCTCCGGGCACCAAGGACGTCACGGCCGTCCTCTTCGAGTGGAAGTACGCCTCCGTCGCCAAGGAGTGCACCAGCACCCTCGGTCCCGCGGGCTACGGCTACGTCCAGGTCTCGCCGCCCGCCGAGCACATACAGGGCTCGCAGTGGTGGACCTCGTACCAGCCGGTCAGCTACAAGATCGCCGGCCGGCTCGGTGACCGCACGGCCTTCCAGAACATGGTGAACACCTGCCACGCGGCCGGTGTGAAGGTCGTCGTGGACGCCGTGATCAACCACATGTCGGCGGGCAGCGGCACCGGCACCGGCGGCTCGTCGTACACGAAGTACAACTACCCCGGCCTGTACTCCTCGTACGACTTCGACAACTGCACCGCGCAGATCACCAACTACCAGGACCGCGGCAACGTCCAGAACTGCGAACTGGTCGGCCTGGCCGACCTCGACACCGGCGAGGAGTACGTCCGCGGGGCCATCGCCCGGTACATGAACGACCTGCTCTCGCTCGGCGTGGACGGCTTCCGGGTCGACGCGGCCAAGCACATGCCGGCCGCCGACCTCGCGAACATCAAGTCCCGGCTGAGCAACCCGTCGGTCTACTGGAAGCAGGAGGCCATCCACGGCGCCGGCGAGGCCGTCCAGCCCAGCGAGTACACGGGCAACGGCGACGTCCAGGAGTTCCGCTACGCCTACGACCTCAAGCGGGTCTTCAACAACGAGAACCTCGCCTACCTGAAGAACTTCGGCGAGGGCTGGGGCTACATGAGCAGCGGCGTCTCCGGTGTCTTCGTCGACAACCACGACACCGAGCGCAACGGCTCCACGCTCAGCTACAAGGACGGCGCCAACTACACGCTGGCCAACGTCTTCATGCTGGCCTGGCCCTACGGCGCCCCGGACATCAACTCCGGCTACGAGTTCACCGACCACGACGCGGGCCCGCCCAACGGCGGTCAGGTGAACGCCTGCTGGCAGGACGGCTGGAAGTGCCAGCACAACTGGCCCGAGATCAAGTCGATGGTCGGCTTCCGCAACGCCACGCGGGGCCAGGCCGTCACCAACTGGTGGGACAACGGGGGCGACGCGATCGCCTTCGGCCGGGGCAGCAAGGGCTTCGTGGCCATCAACCACGAGTCCGGCTCGCTGAACCGGACGTACCAGACCTCGCTGCCCGCCGGGACGTACTGCAACGTGCAGAACAACACGACGGTGACGGTGAACGCCGGCGGCCAGCTCACGGCCACCCTGGGCGCCAACACGGCCCTGGCGGTCTACGCGGGCAAGTCCAGCTGCTAGACGGGCGTTCGCGGTGCGAGCGGCCCCTCCGGTGACGTCCGTGTGGCCAGGGGGGCCGCCGTTCCGGGTCAACTCCGGTTGTTGAAAGTTCTTTCCAATGCTTTCAGGACTCTTGCTGTAAGCGTTTCTGCGGCGATACGGTCGCGCGGGGTCGGACCCGAGAGAGCCGCAATCGCAAGGAGACCACGTCAGTGATACCGAGATGGCCGGCGCCTCCCCGGCGCCGAACCGCCCGTGCCGGACGGGTCGCCGCGGTCACCGCCACCGCGCTGGCCGCAGCGCTCGTCCAGCCGCTCGCCGCCGGGGCGGCCACGCCCCCGGCGCCTCCGTCCGACGCCAGGCTGGCCGCCGAGCCCGCCCGGCACGACGCCACCCGTGAGCAGTTCTACTTCGTCCTGCCGGACCGTTTCGCCAACGGCGACCCGCGCAACGACAAGGGCGGACTGACCGGCTCGCGCCTGTCCACCGGCTACGACCCCACCGACAAGGGCTTCTACCAGGGCGGCGACCTCAAGGGCCTGACCAAGAGGCTCGACTACATCAAGGGCCTCGGCACCACCGCCCTGTGGATGGCGCCGATCTTCAAGAACCGGCCCGTGCAGGGCACCGGCAAGGACGCCTCGGCCGGCTACCACGGTTACTGGATCACCGACTTCACCCAGGTCGACCCGCACTTCGGCACCAACGCCGACCTCGAGACCCTCATCGACAAGGCCCACGACAAGGGCATGAAGGTCTTCTTCGACGTCATCACCAACCACACGGCCGACGTCGTCGACTACGAGGAGAAGTCCTACGACTACCTCTCCAAGGGCGCCTTCCCGTACCTGACGAAGGACGGCGTGCCGTTCGACGACGCCGACTACGCCGACGGGCGGCGCGACTTCCCCGAGGTCGACCGCGACTCGTTCCCGCGCACACCGGTGGCCGCGCAGCGGAACAAGGTCCCCTCGTGGCTCAACGACCCGACGATGTACCACAACCGCGGCGACTCCACCTTCGCCGGTGAGAGCTCCGCCCACGGCGACTTCGCCGGCCTCGACGACCTGTGGACCGAGCGTCCCGAGGTCGTCAGCGGGATGGAGAAGATCTACCAGCGCTGGGTGCGGGACTTCGACATCGACGGCTTCCGGATCGACACCGTGAAGCACGTCAACATGGAGTTCTGGACGCAGTGGGCGACCGCCCTGGACGCCTACGCGGCGAAGAAGGGCCGGGACGACTTCTTCATGTTCGGCGAGGTCTACTCCGCCGACACGGACGTCACCGCCCCGTACGTCACCCAGGGCCGGCTCGACGCCACCCTCGACTTCCCCTTCCAGGAGGCGGCCCGCCAGTACGCCTCCCAGGGCGGCAGCGCGCAGAAGCTCGCGGGGGTCTTCGGCGACGACTACAAGTACACGACCGGCAAGGCCAACGCCTACGAGCAGGTCACCTTCCTCGGCAACCACGACATGGGCCGCATCGGGTCGTTCCTCAAGCAGGACAACCCGAAGGCGACCGACGCCGAGCTCCTCGCCAAGGACAAGCTCGCCAACGAGCTGATGTTCCTCAGCCGCGGCAACCCCGTCGTCTACTACGGCGACGAACAGGGCTTCGCCGGCCCGGGCGGCGACAAGGACGCCCGGCAGACCATGTTCGCCTCGCGCACCGCCGACTACCTCGACGACGACCGCATCGGCACCGACGCCACCCACGCCGAGGACGCCTACGACACCAAGGCGCCGCTGTACCGGCAGATCAGCGCGCTCGCCAAGCTCCGCAAGGCGAACCCGGCACTCACCGACGGCGTCCAGCAGCAGCGCTACGCGGCCGACGGGCCCGGCGTCTACGCCTTCTCCCGCACGGACGCGAAGACCGGCACCGAGTACGTCGTCGCCTTCAACAACGCCGCCGAGAAGAAGACCGCGACCTTCGCGACCGGCTCGGCCGGCATGACCTTCAAGGGCATCCACGGCACCGGCGCCTCCGTGAAGAGCGACGGGGACAAGAAGGTCACCGTCACCGTCCCGGCCGGCTCGGCGATCGTCCTCAAGGCGGCCGGAAAGCTCGCCAAGCCCGCCACCGCGCCCACGATCGCCCTCAAGGCCCCGGCGGCCGGCGCCACCGGCACCGTCGAGGTCACCGCCGACGTCGACGGCGGGCAGCTCAACCGCGTCGTCTTCGCCGCGCAGACCGGCAACGGCAAGTGGCGGACCCTCGGCTCCGCCGACCACGCCCCGTACAAGGTCACCCACACCGTCGGCAAGGACGTGCCGCCCGGCACGGCCCTGCGCTACAAGGCCGTCGTGATCGACTCGGCCGGCCGCACCGCGAGCGCCCTGGCCGCGTCCACCACCGGCACCCCGCCCGTCGAGGAGCCGCCCACGGCCTCCTCCCGCGACTACGCGATCGTCCACTACAAGCGCACGGACGGCGACTACGCCGACTGGGGCCTGTACGCCTGGGGCGACCTCGCCGAGGGCGAGGCCACCGAGTGGCCGAAGAGCCACCCCTTCGTCGGACGCGACGCCTACGGCGCCTTCGCCTACGTCAAGCTCAAGCCCGGAGCCGCCGGCGTCGGCTTCCTCGTCATCGACAAGGACGGCAACAAGGACGTCTCCACCGACCGCACGATCGACGTCACCAAGACCGGCGAGGTCTGGATCGAGCAGGGCAAGGACACCGTCACCACCGAGCGCCCCGACTACCCGGCGCCCGACAAGAGCAAGGCCGTCCTGCACTACCACCGCGCCGACGGGGACTACGACGGCTGGGGCCTGCACGTGTGGACGGGCGCCGCGAACCCCACCGACTGGTCGAACCCCCTGAAGCCGGTCGAGACTGATACCTATGGCGCAGTCTTCGAGGTGCCGCTCACCGAGGGTGCCACCAGCCTCAGCTACATCCTGCACAAGGGCGACGAGAAGGACCTGCCCGGCGACCAGTCGCTCGACCTCAAGGCGAACGGCCACGAGGTGTGGCTGGTGAGCGGCCAGGAGAAGTACCTGCTCCCGCAGCCCGCGGGCTCGGCCGCCGCCCTCGACCTGACCACCTCCAAGGCGGTCTGGATCGACCGGAACACCGTCGCCTGGAACGGCTCCGACGCCGCCGCCTCCACCCAGCTGCTGTACTCCCGCGACGGCTCGATCGCGGTGCGGGACGGCGCCCTCACCGGTGACGCGAAGTGGCTGCGGCTGTCCAAGACCGAACTCAGCGACGCCCAGAAGGCCGCCTTCCCGCACCTGAAGGAGTACGACGCCTTCAGCGTCGACCCGCGCGACCGCGACCGGGTCCGCGCCGCCCTGCGCGGCCAGGTCGTCGCCACCCAGCACGCCGCCAACGGGGCCGTCCTCGCGGCCACCGGCGTCCAGATCGCCGGAGTCCTCGACGACCTCTACGACGCCACGAAGGCCGACCTCGGGCCGACCTTCACCCGGGGCCGCCCCACGCTGTCCGTGTGGGCGCCGACCGCGCAGTCCGTGGCCCTGGAGATCGGCGGCTCCACCGCCGCCATGAAGCGTGACTCCGCCACCGGCGTCTGGTCCGTCACCGGCCCCGCGTCCTGGAAGGGCAAGCCCTACCGCTACGTCGTGAAGGTCTGGGCGCCCAGCGTCCGCAAGGTCGTCACCAACAAGGTCACCGACCCCTACGCCGTCGCCCTCACCGCCGACTCCGAGCGCAGCCTCGTGGTCGACCTGCGCGACAAGGCCCTCAAGCCCGCCGGCTGGTCGACGTACACCAAGCCCAGGGCCGTACCGCTGCGGGACGCCCAGATCCAGGAGCTGCACATCCGGGACTTCTCCGTCGAGGACCGCACGGCGAAGCACCCCGGCACCTACCTCGCCTTCACCGCCAAGGACAGCGACGGCTCCAAGCACCTGCGCGAGCTGGCGAAGGCCGGCACCTCGTACGTGCACCTGCTGCCGGCCTTCGACATCGCCACCATCCCCGAGCGCAAGGCCGACCAGGCGAAGACCGACTGCGACCTGGCCTCCTACCCGGCCGACTCCGACAAGCAGCAGGAGTGCGTGGGGAAGATCGCCGCGAAGGACGCCTACAACTGGGGCTACGACCCCTACCACTACACGGTTCCCGAGGGCTCCTACGCCACCGACCCCGACGGCACGGCCCGCACGGTCGAGTTCCGCAAGATGGTCAAGGCGCTCAACGACGACGGCCTCAGGGTCGTCATGGACGTCGTCTACAACCACACCGCCGCCAGCGGCCAGGCGGACACCTCCGTCCTGGACCGGATCGTGCCCGGCTACTACCAGCGGCTCCTGGCCGACGGCTCGGTCGCCAACAGCACCTGCTGCGCCAACACGGCTACCGAGAACGCCATGATGGGCAAGCTGGTCGTCGACTCGATCGTCACCTGGGCCAAGGAGTACAAGGTCGACGGCTTCCGCTTCGACCTCATGGGCCACCACCCGAAGGCCAACATCCTCGCCGTCAGGAAGGCCCTCGACGCGCTGACCCCCGCGAAGGACGGCGTCGACGGCAAGAAGATCATCCTGTACGGGGAGGGCTGGAACTTCGGCGAGGTCGCCGATGACGCCCGCTTCGAGCAGGCCACGCAGAAGAACATGGCCGGCACCGGCATCGCCACCTTCTCCGACCGGGCCCGTGACGCCGTGCGCGGCGGCGGCCCCTTCGACGAGGACCCCGGCGTCCAGGGCTTCGCCTCCGGCCTGTACATCGAGCCCAACGCCTCCGACGGCAACGGCACCCCGGCCGAGCAGAAGGCCCGGCTGCTGCACTACCAGGACCTCATCAAGGTGGGGCTCTCCGGCAACCTGGCCGGCTACCGGTTCACCGACACCGACGGCAAGGAGGTCAAGGGCTCCGAGGTCGACTACAACGGCGCCCCCGCCGGATACGCCGACGCCCCGGGCGACGCCCTCGCCTACGCCGACGCGCACGACAACGAGTCGCTCTTCGACGCCCTCGCCTTCAAGCTGCCCGCCTCGGTGAACGCCACCGACCGGGCCCGCATGCAGGTCCTCGCCATGGCGACGGCCACCCTCTCCCAGGGCCCGGCCCTCTCCCAGGCGGGCACCGACCTGCTGCGCTCCAAGTCGCTTGACCGCAACTCCTACGACAGCGGCGACTGGTTCAACGCCGTCCACTGGAACTGCGAGGACGGCAACGGCTTCGGCCGCGGACTGCCCATGGCGGCCGACAACGCCGACAAGTGGCCGTACGCCAAGCCGCTGCTGACCAAGGTGAAGGTGGGCTGCGAGCAGATCGAGGGGGCCTCGGCCGCCTACCGCGACCTGCTGAAGATCCGCGGCACCGAGAAGGACTTCTCCCTCGGCACGACCGAGCAGGTGCAGTCCCGGCTGTCCTTCCCGCTGTCCGGCAAGGACGAGACGCCCGGCGTGATCACCATGCGGCTCGGTGACCTCGTCGTCGTCTTCAACGCCACACCCGAGCAGCAGAAGCAGACCGTGCCCGCACTCGCGGGGACGGGCTACCGGCTGCACCCGGTGCAGGCGGCGGGGGCGGACACCACCGTCAAGTCCTCCTCGTACGCCGAGGGGTCGGGCACCTTCGCCGTCCCCGGCCGCACGGTCGCGGTCTTCACCCGGACCGCCGGATAACACACGGCACCCCCAGGGGCGGACCGCGTCAGGCGGTCCGCCCCGTCCGCGTTCCGGCGGCTAGGGTGAGCCTCCTGGACCCGAGACAGGAGTGCTGATGCCGCAGATCACCGTCGACTATTCCGCCGACCTGGCGGACGGCTTCGACCGGCCCGGATTCGCCAAGGCGCTGCACGAGGCGACGGTCGAGATCGCGGCCGCCAAGCCGCCGGCCTGCAAGACCCGGTTCCGCCCCACCGAGGACATCGTCGTCGGCCCCGAGACCCGGGGGCACGCCCATGTGCACGTCCACATCGCGCTGCTCGCCGGCCGCACCGACGACACCAAGGCCCGCCTCACCCAGGCCGCGCTGGACCTGCTGCGCACACACCTGAGCCCCGCCGGGGGCGTCGCGCTGCACGCCTCCGCCGAGGTCCGGGACCTGGACCCCTCGTACGCCAAGTTCGAGAGCTGAGCGCCCTCAGGTCGCCAGAGCGGTGAGCCGGCCGGCCAGGTGCGCGAACGGGCCGTCGGCCGGCTCGTCCCGCACGATGCGGCGCAGCAGGGCCGCCATCTCCGGGTCGTAGGAGGCGGCGACCGCGGCGAGCGCGCCGAAGTCGTCGACGAGCTGCGGCTCCAGCTCCTCGCGCGGGATGCGCCGGCCGTCCAGCCAGATCAGCGCCGTCGACTCGGCGAGCGAGATCCAGGACCGCACGACCAGTTCGAGACGCGCGGGCGGATCGGTCACGCCCAGGTGCGAAAGGATCTGGACATACGCGGCCTGCCGTACGGAGTCGATCAGCGCGTTGGTCGTCGACGAGCCGACCGCCGGTCCGCCGCGCATCAGGGCGGAGAAACCGGGGCCGTGCTCGTCCACGAAGTCGAAGTAGCGGCGCATCACGCGCAGCAGCCGGGCGCCCAGCGGACCCTCGTGCGGCTCCACGAAGCGCGCCGCGAGATCGTCCGAGGCGCGCTGCAACGCGGCCTCGTACAGGCTGAGTTTGCCGGGGAAGTAGTGGTAGACCAGCGGGCGCGATATCCCCGCGGCGGAGGCTATCTCGTCGATCGAGACCTCGTCGGGCGAGCGGCGGCTGAACAGTTCGAGGGCGACGCCGATCAACTGCTGCCGCCGCTCCTCGACTCCCATTCTGCGGCGTACCCCGGTAGTCATGCGAACACCTTACCGATCGATTCCAGCCTCGAACGGGCCGGACCGATCGCCGATGTGCACCTGAGATCTTCGGACGGTCACGAGCACCGGTCCGTCACTGCAGCCCGCCGAGCGAACGCCCGTCCTTCAGCGTCCCCTTGAGTTCCGCCTGCGCCCCCTGCTCGGCCCGCACGGTCAGCAGACTGCCCCGCGCCGCTCCTTCGACGCCGCCCGCCGCACGGATCGACGCGGTCCGCCGGCTGCCGGCGGCCAGCAGATACCAGCCACCCTCCTCCGCCTTCCACAACACCCCGGCCAGCACGTGCGGGTCGCGCGGCCCGCACGCCGGGACGTTCTCCGCCTTCGCCGCCACCGCCCCGTACCTCCCGCCCGGGGTGTGGAACTGCGCCAGCACCCGCGCCCCGCCACCCCGCCAGGTCTCCGCCCGCGTGCACACCCAGGCCGCCGAGCCGCTCGCGTCGGGCAGCGGCTGCTCGTTGAACGCCCAGGCGTTGACGCTGCGCACCCCCGCGGAGCGGACCGTGCCCAGCGAGCATGCGAACGGCTGCCAGGTGTGCGCCGCCCGCGCACCCGACGCGTCCCGTGCGGCGCCCGGCCGGCCGGTGGTCAGCCGGGCCGGGACCAGTTCGCCGAGGTCGGTCAGCAGCCTGATGCCGTCCCCGTCGGTCAGCTGCAGCACGTTCCACGAGGTGCACGGGCCCGGCCGCAGCGCCGGGCCGGCCAGCGGCGCGGTCACCCCGTCGGTGAGCGTGAGGTCCATCGCGCCGGAGCCCGGCTTCATCAGGTCCCGCTCGCGCGCCTCGCTCACCCAGGGCGCGGTCAGATAGCGGACGTTGCCGTCGGCCCGGCCCAGGACCACCGCGCCCGCCTCGGCCCGGGTGGCCCCGTCGACCCGGGCGAAGTCCAGGGCGGCACCCTCGGCGCCGTCCTTCGGCTCCGCGTAGCGCACGATGCGCAGACCGTCGTGGAGCAGCACCACCCGGGCGGCGTCGACCGTGCCCGCGTACAGCAGCTGGGGCGGGCCGGGCGGGCCGCCGGACGGGGTGCCGGGCGTCGCGGAGACCTGCACCGTGCCGCCGGGGCGTGCCCAGACGGCCAGGGCGCGGCGCAGCAGGGCGTCGTCGCCGGTGAGATCGCCGCGGGCCGGCCACACGGAGAAGTCGGTGCGCGCCGAGCTGCGCCACGCGGCGGGGGAGACCCGGGTCAGCTTCGCCGGGTCCAGGGCGGCCTGGGCCGACGGGTTGCGCGCGTACGGGGGCGCGGCGGCACCGTCCGGACCCCAGCCCTCACCGGGCAGACCGAGCAGGGCCCCGCACACCAGCAGCGCCGCCCCGGCCGCCAGCGCGGCCTTCAGGTGCTGGCGGCGGCGCATCAGGTCGGTGGGGCGGGCCTGCAGCGAGCAGGGGTCGAACTCCGGGGAGTCGAGCAGCCCGTACTGCGCGGGCACCCCGCCGGCCTCCAGCAGCGCGCCCTCCGGGTCGGCGACGCCCACCGCCGTGAGCACCTCCAGCGCGCCCTCGTCCGGCAGCCGCTCCACGCCCCGCAGCGCGTACGCGGCCCGGGCCGGTCCGGACAGGGTGGACAGCCGCTGGTCCAGCGCCAGCTCGTCGGCGCCGCCGGAGCGCGGGAACAGCTTCAGGCCCCACACCTGCGGCAGCACCGGCGGCAGCTGGGAGCGCCTCGGCCACGCCTTCCGCTTCAGCGGCAGCCCCGCCTCCAGCGCCGTGCGCAGCACCTTGAGGCGGACCACGGCGTAACCCGGGTCGCCGTCACGGCCGGTCGACTGGGCCGGGATCACCGGGGCGGGGGTGCGGTTGCGGGGGAGGGCCCGCTGCGTGAGGGCGTGTGCGGTCAGGACCCTCCTGCTGCGGCCCAGTCCGGGCGGCAGCACCAGATAGGCCAGCCGGACGAGTCGCGGATAGTGCTCGACGAGGGCGGCCTCGGCCTGCTCGACGTCGACGACCGGGCCGGTGGACGAAGGGGGTGCGGGGCGCTGGGCGACATCCTGTGACTGCACGTTCAGCAGAACGAGCGAATCGTTGGATGGTCACCTGACCACGCGGCCTCACACCTGCGGCGGCCGCCCGGGTGCCACGAGCAGCCGGGCGTAGTTCGCCATCGACCGCTGGTAGCGCGGCAGGTGCGGGGCCAGGGCGCCCAGCGCGAGCGACAGCCCTTCGCGATCACGGCCCGCGCTGGACAGGCACAGGGCGAGGCAGGCCCGCACGGCGTCGTCCAGCTCGTCGGAGGGGGCGTCCAGCTCGGGCGTCAGCAGGGCGATGCCCTCCTTGGCCCGGCCGGTGTTCCGCAGCGAGCTGGCCAGCTGGATCCTGGTGCGGCGGGCCTTGTAGGGGCTGACGTCGGCGAGCCCGCGCCGCAGCGCCTCCCGGTACAGGGGAACCGCCTTGTCCGAGTGGCCCGTGGAGTCCCAGGCGCAGGCCTGCTCGAACGGGCCCAGCGGGCTGCCCTCGGGCAGCTCGGCGACGAGGGCGTCCACGGCCGCGCGGAAGCGGGCCTGGTCCTCCTCCTCTTCGGCGTAGTCGCCGAAGCCGTCCCACAGGGCGGTCACGCGGTCTTCCCAGTCCTGGTCCACCCGCCCACTCTCGCACGCCCGTGCCCACGGAAGCAGGCGCTTTTTGAGCACGGCGGGCTCCGCGGCCGTATCGAAGGCGAGAGCCTCCTGCCAGGGCTCCGTGCGGCATGCGTCCGGACCGTGCCGTGACAAGGACCGGAGGAACAGATGAGGGTGACCCGACCGATGCTCGCGCTGAGCGGCGCGGTGGCGATACTGGCGCTGGCCGGCTGCGGATCCGGCGGCGAGGACGAGGCGGCGGCCGTGCCGGAGGCGGTGACCGGCAGCCTGGAGCACATCGCGGCCGAGGCCGAGTGCAAGCCGAACATGCAGACCGACGCCGACACCATCCGCCAGGCCATCTGCAAGAAGGGCGAGGAGAAGTACGTCCTCGCGACCTTCGCCACGGACCGCGGCCAGCGCGAGTGGCTGAACAGCGCCAAGGACTACGGCGGCTACTACCTCGTCGGCCGCAAGTGGGTCGCGGTCGGCGAGCAGAAGACGGTCACGGCGCTGCAGAGCACGCTCGGCGGGACCATGGAGGAGGGGTCCGAGCACATGAACCCCGGCGGCAGCCACAACAAGGGCGGTCACGACGGCGGCAGCGGCCACCACGGCTGAGCGCCCGGGCCACGTCAGCGGAAAGCCGGCGGTGGGAACTCCCACCGCCGGCTTTCCTCACGACCCGGGGACTACTGGCAGTCCTGGCCGCTGTTGATGCACTGGACCATCTCGTTCATCACGTTCTCGTCGAAGAAGTTGATGAAGTCGTTGTGGTCGGTGATCGCCTTGTGCAGCTGCTCCGGGAAGGAGTCCACCGCGAAGGCGTTCTGCACCTGCCCGTTGTTGATCTGCGGTGCCTGCACGTCGTAGACCAGGCGGACCTGGAGCTGGGGGATGGCCTGGAAGCCGTTCGAGCAGCTGCCGTCCGCCTCCACGAAGTCCACGTGGGTGCGGTGGTTGGCGCTGTCGATGTTCTGGCCGTCCCAGCAGCTCTGGAAGTTGGACGTGCGGACCACGCTGCTGCCCTCGGGGCAGATCGGGTACTTGTCCGTCACCTGCCGGTCCTCGAAGCCGGTGCAGCTCCAGGAGGTGTTGGCGTTGTTCAGGCCGTTGGTGAAGGACTTGGCGTCACCGGTGATGATGCGCAGCGCCCTCGGCATCGCGACGACGTCGCTCGTGCGGTTGCCGACGAACTTCAGCTGCGCCTCGGCCGGCTCGACGATCTTGCCGACGTTGCCGTCCTGACCACCGCCGGGCTGGCCCTGGTCGATGTCCTGCGAACCGTCCTGGATGCGCAGGACCGGCCAGAAGTACGAGGACTTGTCGCCCTGGTTCTGGCAGGAGGTCTCGGCGTTCGCCAGGTCCTCGTCGCTCGCGAAGGCGTTGTTGCTCTGGTTGCCGACGTAGTCGTGCTGGTGCTGCGCGCCGTTGGACACGCCGGGCGCCACGATCACGTTGTCGGAGTTGCGGTTCTCGTTCTGGTTGGTGCCGCAGTTCGTGGTGAACGAGCCCGTGGAACCGCCGTCGCCGTTCGCGGCGAGACCGTTCGGCAGGTTGCGGGAGTTCGGCTGGACGTCCTCGATGTTGATGAAGTCCGCCGCCACCGGGCCGTTGCCGGCCTGGCCGCCGTTGCCGCCCTGACCCTGGTCCTGGCCGCCGTTGTCCTGACCGCCGTTGTCCTGGCCTCCGTTGTCCTGGCCCTGGTCCTGACCGCCGTCGTTCTGGCCGTCGTTGTTCTGACCGTCGTTGTTCTGACCGTCGCCGGCCTGGCCGTCGTTGGTGTCGGCGTCGGCCGCCATGCCCTTGCACCGGGCCAGCTGCTCCAGGTTGGCCGGGGCCTTGCCGCCCACCCGCCGGATGTTGATGCCGATGCGATCGATGACGGCGGTCCGCTTGGACTTCAGCGGGCCGAGGATGGCGTTGTCGACGAAGCGTGAGTCGCCGGCCTGAGCCTGGCGCGTGGAGGCGAGCCGGGAGTAGGCCTCGCTGATCTGCTTGTCGAGGTTCGCCAGCTCCTTGTCCACCCCCCGACGGGCGCGGTTCGGCACATCGGTCAGTTTCTGTCCGACGTCCGGGCACTGGATCGTGGCGATCTGCGCGCCCGCGGACTTCGTCTGGTTCGCCGAGTTCTCCTCATGCGCCGAGGCATAGAAGTTCGCCCAGATCAGCCCGCCCCCACCGAGCGCTAGGGCCGCCGATGCGGCTATGGCCTTGGTGGCCATCGGCGTCCGGCGTTTTCTTGTGTTGCGTCCCATGGAACTCCTCTGACTTCCTTTTTCGGGGGCATCGAGGCGCCCGACAGGAGTGAAGCGGCTCCCTTCCATACGGAGGGCGCCCCACGGGCGTTCAGAGGTCACGGAAATTGATGCGGGACACGTGTGGACTCTGTGCGCTCAACAGCCCCTGAAGTACCGGGAGTTGCTGATCCCGCACCGAGGGTGAAGGAGGGCTTTTCGGTATCACCGGCCGTGGTCGAGGAACGCGAGGACGGCCAGCACGCGCCGGTTGTCGTCGTCGGAGACCTCCAGGCCCAGCTTGGCGAAGATGTTCGCCGTGTGCTTCGCGATCGCCCGTTCCGTCACCACCAGTTTCCCGGCGATCGCCGCGTTGGACCGGCCCTGCGCCATCAGCTCCAGCACCTCCCGCTCCCGGGGCGTCAGCCGCGCCAGCGGCCGGTCGTCACCCGACTGCCGCGCCAGCAGCTGCTGGATGACCTGCGGATCCATCGCCGTGCCCCCGGCCGCGACCCGCCGTATGGCGTCCACGAACTGCTCCGCGTCGAACACCCGGTCCTTCAGCAGATAGCCGACCCCGCCGGTGCCGTCGGCGAGCAGCTCCCGCGCGTACAGCTGCTCCACGTGCTGGGAGAGCACCAGCACCGGCAGGCCGGGCCGCTTCCGGCGGGCGTCCAGCGCGCACTGCAGGCCCTCGTCGGTGTGCGTGGGCGGCAGCCGGACGTCGACCACGGCGACGTCCGGGTCCAGCTCGGCCAGGGCGGCGGCCAGTTCGGGCCCGGACTCGACGGCCGCCAGGATCTCGAAGCCATGCGCCCGCAGCAGCCGGACGAGTCCGTCGCGCAGCAGGAAGAGGTCTTCGGCCAGGACTACGCGCAAGGGATCTCCATGGTGACCATGGTGGGGCCGCCCGCGGGACTGCTGACGGCCAGGACGCCGTCGAATGTACCGAGTCGCCGCTCGACCCCGGCCAGCCCCGAACCGGCACCGATCACCGCACCGCCCTTGCCGTTGTCGGTGACGGTGGCCCGCAGCCGGCCGTCCGCCCGGTGCAGGTCGACCCAGATCCGGTCGGCGCCGGAGTGCTTCACGGCGTTGGTGAGCGCCTCGCTCACCGCGAAGTACGCGGCCGACTCCACCGGCGCCTCCGCCCGCCCGGGCAGGTCCACGCTCACCTCCACCGGCACGGGCAGCCGCAGCGCCAGCGCCCGTACGGCGTCACCGAGGCCGCGCTCGGCGAGCACCGGCGGGTGGATGCCGCGCACCAGCTCGCGCAGCTCGGCCAGGGCCTCCACCGAGGACGTACGGGCCTGCGCGATCAGCTCCTTGGCCCGGTCCGGGTCCTTGTCGAGGAGGGCCTCGATGGTGCCCAGGTCCATGCCGACGGCGACCAGCCGGGCCTGGGCCCCGTCGTGCAGGTCCCGTTCGATGCGCCGCAGCTCGGCGGCGGAGGCGTCGACCGCGTCGCGCCGGGTCTCGGTCAGGACCCGCACCCGCGCGGCCAGTTCCTCCTGGTCGCTGCCGAGCACGGCCCGGGTGAGCCGGAAGTGGACGTCCAGCAGCCGCGGGGTGAGGAAGTGCGCGAGGACCAGCAGGACGACGGCCAGGGCGGCCGCCCCGAGCGCCGACCACTGCCCGCTCACCGGGACGAACCCGTACCAGTACCCGTCGGGGACGGTCCGCCACAGCCCGGCCGCGAGCGCGAACCCCTGCAGCGGATAGAGCAGCAGCACCGCCGGGAGCAGGGCGGTGAGGAACCCCGCGGTCATGTCGACCGGCAGCCACCTCAGGTCCCGCCAGGTCGCCGGGTCGGCGAGCATGCCGAAGGTGCGCCCCCAGGGGTTGGCGTCCTCCGGCAGCGGCCGGTACGCCGGCGGGATCCGCACTCCGCCCCACTCCGCCGCGAGCACCCGCCGCCAGTTCACGAACAACCGTACGCCGGTGAGGACATAGGGCGTCGTGACGATCCCGACCCCGATCGGGATGAGCGCCATGGACAGCAGGGACAGACAGAAGCACAGCACCGCCCCGGGCAGCGAGACGAGGGCCAGCGCCAGCCCCCGCACCGCCGCGAGCCCCATGCCCCGCCCCGTCGTCCGCGCCGAGCCGGTCTTCGCCGAGCCGGTCTTCGTGTCGATGGTCATGGCGTCAGTCTGGTCGAGCCGGGGAGCGTGGTCACGGGGCCGGGCACCCGGCCGCGGGGTGGTGCTACCTCCACCCCCCCCGGCGGCGGCCGGTGGTTCAGGAGCCCGCGCCGGCCGCGAGCACCTTCGCCTCCAGCTCCGGATCCAGCCCCTTCCGCGTCCGGTCCGCCCGCTGGGGCGCGACCCCGCCGATGGCGCGCAGCCAGTTCCAGGTGTCGGCCACGGTCTCCTCGACGGGCCGGCAGCGCAGACCGGTGGCGAGCGCCCGGGAGACGTCGGAGGCGTGCAGGGCGTCGTGCATGTCGCTGCCCGGCGGCACCCACACCGGCAGCTGGACCCATGGTTCGACGCCCGCCTCCAGGATCACCCCGGGGTCGGTCCAGCGCAGCTCGGCCGCACCGCCCGTGACCCGCGCGCAGGCGTCGAGGAGCGTCCCCATCGTGGCGTGCCCCTGAGGACTCATCAGGTTGTACGGCCCGCTCAGCCCTTGTTCGGCCGCGCCGAGCATCCACTCGGCCAGGTCCCGGGCGTCGACGTACTGCAGGGGGAGGTCCCGCGGTCCCGGCGCCAGGACCGGGCCGCCGCGGGCCGTCCGGGTCAGCCACCAGGGCAGGCGGCCGACGTTCTCGTACGGGCCGAGGATCAGCCCGGCCCGTACGAGCACCGAGCGGTCCGCGCCGAAGCCCTCGAGCGCGGCCAGCTCGCCGCCCCGCTTGTCCCGGGCGTAGTCGGTCTGCTCCGCGTCGGCCGACGCGCCCTCCACCAGGGGCGCGTCCTCCCCGTATCCGGCGGGCGGCGCCCACGCGTACACCGAGCAGCTCGACACGTACACGTACCGACGGGCACGGTCCCGCAGCAGCCGCGCCGCGTCCCGCACCGCACGGGGCGCCGCCGACCAGGTGTCGACCACGACGTCCCACTCGCCGCCGGTCTCGGCGAGCGCGGTCAGGCCCCCGGGCGCGGTGCGGTCACCGGTCAGCGCCCGCGCACCGGGCGGCGCCGGGTGCCGCCCCCGGTTCAGCACGGTCACATCCCAGCCCCGCCCCAGCGCCGCCTCCACGACGGCCCGCCCCACGAACTCCGTACCACCCAGCGTCAGCAGCCTCATGCGGAGGACTCTGCCCGGTCACACGGCGGGACGGAACGCGATCTGCTCTCAGCAGAGGACGGGCCCGCCCAGCCGGCGTCAAGGGGTTGCCCAGCCGCCGCCTCATCCCACCAGGCGCTTGCGCCACTCCAGGGGTGTCACCTCGATCGCCCGGCCCGGATCGCCGTCCCACGTCGTGGGCAGCCCGGCCGCGGTCAGGGCCGCCACGACCTCGTGCCCGACGGCGGCGGTCGTCTCCTCGGAGCCGTCGAAACCGCCGTAGTACAGCGACAGTCCATGACCCTCCGCCGCGCTGCGGGTGCTCTGCCGGTGGAAGAAGACGAACCCGCGCACCTGCGACGGGTCGTCCACCTCGGCACCGATCTCCGTCATGCCGCAGCTCCGGCAGCAGGTGAAGTTCTCACGGGCGACGACGCCTGCCCGCTCCAGCGCCGCGAAGGCCCGCTCCAGCCGGTCCGGATCGGTCGGGGCGGTCCACGCCTGCTGCTCCTCGACGCGCTCCAGCCACAGCCGCTCGACGATCTCGCGGGCCTGTGCGGGGGAGACGGGGGAGGAGCCGGCGCCGCCCTGCATCAGGTGCACCGTCTCGCGGATGATCGTCTCGATGTCCGGACAGCCGTCCCGGAGCATCTCGCGGACATGACCCTCCGCCCGCCCGGCCGGCTCCGGGGCGAGCGCGGGCGCCGGCTCGGGCAGCCCGAACTCCTCGCGCTCCCAGGCGATCCCGGCGTCCCAGCCGTCCTCCTGCCGCGCCCAGCGCACCATCACCCCGGCGACCAGCTCCGGGTCGGCCACCCGGGCCACCCACAGGTGGGGCACGGAACCCGTGCGGTGCTGGAGGTCGTACACCCCGCCCTCGTCACGGGCGGTCTGGATGAAGACCAGTGGCCGGTCCGGTATCCGCTGCACCACGAGGAAGTGGTCGTCCTCGCCGCCGATCCGCTCCACCAGCCGCCGCAGCTCGCGCTCCGCGATCCGCGCGTGCGTCCGCCCGCTCTCCGTCCGTACCTTGACCGCCAGGCCCCCGTCGTTCTCCATGCCCCCACGATGGCACGCCCCACTGACAACGCGAACGGGCAACGCGAGGGGGCGCCCGCCGCGAACGGCGGGCGCCCCCTCGAAAGCCGTGCCGGGGCCGGATCAGACCTGGCCGGCCTTCTCCAGCGCCGTGCAGCAGGTGTCGACCAGCAGGCGGGTCACCACGTACGGGTCGACGTTGGCGTTCGGGCGGCGGTCCTCGATGTAGCCCTTGCCGTCCTTCTCGACCTGCCACGGGATGCGCACCGAGGCGCCGCGGTCGGAGACGCCGTAGGAGAACTTGTCCCACGGGGCGGTCTCGTGCAGGCCGGTCAGGCGGTCGTCGATGCCGGCGCCGTAGTTCTTGACGTGGTCGAGCGGCTTGGAGCCCTCGCCGAGGGACTCGCAGGCGGTGATGATCGCGTCGTAGGACTCGCGCATCGCCTTGGTGGAGAAGTTGGTGTGCGCACCGGCGCCGTTCCAGTCGCCCTTGACCGGCTTGGGGTCGAGGGTGGCGGCGATGTCGAAGTCCTCGGCGGTGCGGTAGAGCAGCCAGCGGGCCACCCACAGCTGGTCGGAGACCTCCAGCGGGGCCAGCGGGCCGACCTGGAACTCCCACTGGCCGGGCATGACCTCGGCGTTGATGCCGGACAGGCCCAGACCGGCCTTCAGGCAGTTGTCCAGGTGCGCCTCGACGACGTCACGGCCGAAGATCTCGTCGGCGCCGACACCGCAGTAGTAGCCGCCCTGCGGGGCCGGGAAGCCGCCCTTGGGGAAGCCGAGCGGGTAGCCGTCCTTGAAGAAGGTGTACTCCTGCTCGATGCCGAAGATCGGCTCCTGCGCCGCGAACTTCTCGGCGACCTCGGCCAGCGCGGCACGGGTGTTGGTGGCGTGCGGGGTGAGGTCGATGTTCAGCACCTCGCACAGCACCAGCACGTCGTCGCCGCCGCGGATCGGGTCCGGGCAGGTGAAGACCGGCTTGAGGACGCAGTCCGAGGAGTGGCCCTCGGCCTGGTTGGTGGAGGACCCGTCGAAGCCCCAGATCGGCAGCGCGTCCAGACCGGCGGGGGAACCCGTGATGATCTTGGTCTTGGAACGCAGTTTGGCCGTCGGCTCGGTGCCGTCGATCCAGATGTACTCAGCCTTGAAGGTCACGGGCCACATCCTTCGGGGGTGTGTCTGGGCGCGTATCGCGGGTGCTGCGGCGCTGCGGCACTGAGGCGCCGCGCGGTGCTGCCCGGCAGCCTGGCAACAGGCGATTTCCCGGCCATTGCCCGTATGTGAACCCCGTGTTACCTGGGGCCGCTGTGCCCCACGTCACGCCGGAAGAGCGGAACGGCTCCGGTCACCGGCTTCCCTCCGTCAAGCCGGTGACCGGAGCCGCTCCCGTCGGCGGGCCCGGGACGTGCCGGGTCCTGCCACCCCTGGCCGGGGGTGGCAGGACCGCTGACACGTACGAGGGGGCGGCCGAGGGGTGGGCCGCCGCCTCAGTGACCCGGTGGTTCCTCCGGCCTCACCCCACCTTCTCGATCACGGCCCGGCGGATCAGGAACTTGCCGGGCTCACGGACCTGTTCGAAGGCCGCGTTGTTGAGCAGCACACAGCTGCCGGAGACCGAAGTGACCTCCACCGTCGTGGACTTGTCGTTGTCCAGGTTGGTGACCTTCAGCTTCGTGCCGGCCGGGAACTGGTTGCTGGACGCGGCGGGGGCACCGCCCTCGCCGGAGAGCGTGACGGTGGAGCCGTTGCAGACCTGCTGGCCCGCGGCGGCGCCGCCGGCGGCGTCGTCGGCGTCGTCGGCCGGGGCGGACTGCGCCGGCTGCGAGGGCTGACCGCCCCCGGCCTGCTGGCCGCCTCCCGCCTGCTGGCCGCCTCCGGCCTGCTGACCGCCGCCCTGTGCGGGCTGCGAGGGCTGCGCGGTCTGGGAGTCCTGAGCCGACTCCCCAACCTCACATCCCGACGCCTCCTGCTTGCGCTGGATCTCGGCGATGACCGCCTCACGGTTCGCGATCCGGGCCTCGGACTGGGCGTCCGGGTTGGCCCGCTGGTCCGCGATGAACTTCTGGTTGTTCCCGAGGGCGGTGGCGAGGCCCAGGCAGGCCGTCGACTCCGAGGCCGTCTTGGGGGTCGGCGCGGCGTTCGACGTACTGGCCATGACGAAGGCCCCGCCTCCCGCCACCGTCGCCGCGCTCACCAGCAGCGCGATCTTCTTCTTCTTCGGGCCGAGAGTTCTCCTGCGCGACATGCGCGCCTCCTGAAAGAGGTAGGGGAGCGTACGCCGCTATGTACGAGATACCGAACGCGGTGACTCAGTGGTGACAGGAGTCATCTCAGGTGACCTGTGTCACGCGGGTGTTCACGTGCGGGACAGGGCGTCCCGTACGGCCTCGTCGCTACGGGCCACCACGGCCGTGCCGTCGTCGGCGGTGATGATCGGCCGCTGGATCAGCCTGGGGTGCTCGGCGAGCGCCCTGATCCACCGGTCCCGTGAACCGGCGTCCCGCGGCCACTCCTTGAGCCCGAGCTCCTTGGCGGCCGCCTCCTGGGTGCGGGCGATGTCCCACGGCTCCAGCCCGAGGCGGGTGAGCACCTCGCGGATCTCGTCCTCGCCCGGCACGTCCTCCAGGTAGCGGCGGACGGTGTAGTCGGCGCCCTCGGCGTCGAGCAGCTGCACGGCGCTGCGGCACTTCGAGCAGGCCGGATTGATCCAGATCTCCATGCGGCACACGGTACGCGCCCCGGGCTCTGTTCGATTTCTAGACGACTCACCCGCCCCGTGCGCAGCTCCGGTGACGCACCGCCAATTTCCCTCTCCACCTGGGCATTTGCCGGACCGTGCGGCCTCCCGGTTGTCAGTGCCCGGCGGTAGACTGTAAGCAGTGGTCGAGGGTGGCGCCGGGGATGCGGAAGTCTCCGTGTGCCACCCGACCGCGACAGGAGGATGCCTGTGCCCGCTGCCGCCCTGAAGCCGAAGCCGCTGCCCACCCAGTCCACCGCGAAGCGCCCCGTCCTGCTCGACCTGCCGTACGCGCCCGTGCGGAAGCGCCCGCTGCCGCCGGGCCGGCCGCGCGAGTGGTACGTGACGCACAACCGCCGCCTGAAGGCCATGCGCCTGGCCATCGCCCTGCTCGACTCCGGCGTCTACATGCCGAACCAGGCGCGCAACGAGACCATCCGCGACGCGGCGGAGACGATCGGCGTCCACCCGCCGTCGGACACGACGTGCCACATGGTGCGGGCGCTCATGCGGTACGCGCGCTGACCCGACCCGACTGGGCCCGGCCGTGCGCGAGCCGATCCGGCCGACGCGAGCCGATCCCGGGCGCCGGGTGCCCTGTTCCGCGGGGTGCCCGGCGCTTCGTCATGCCGCCCGGTCCGGCGGTGCGATCATCGGCGGGTTGAGACGCGCGAAGCCCTCCTGGCGCTCGTAGGGGAAGTGGGGGTACGGCGCCGGGCGGTGGCTCGCCGCGTCGAGCCTGGCCACCTGCCCCGGCGTCAGGCTCCAGCCGACGGCGCCGAGGTTCTGGCGCAGCTGCCGCTCGTCGCGTGCGCCGATGATGACGGAGGAGACGGTCGGCCGCCGGAGCAGCCAGTTGAGGGCTACCTGCGGCACGGCCCGGCCCGTCTCCTCGGCGATCTCGTCCAGCGCGTCGACCACGTCGTAGAGGTGCTCGTCGGGCACGGGCGGGCCGTACTCGGCGGTGCGGTGCAGCCGGCTGCCGGGCGGGAGCGGCGAGCCGCGGCGGATCCTGCCGGTGAGGCGGCCCCAGCCGAGCGGGCTCCAGACGATCGCGCCGAGCCCTTGATCGCGCGCCAGCGGCATCAGCTCCCACTCGTAGTCCCGGCCGACCAGGGAGTAGTGCACCTGGTGGGCCACATGGCGCGGGTGGCCGAGCCGGTCCGCCGCCGCGAGGGACTTCATCACCTGCCACCCGGAGAAGTTGGAGACGCCGGTGTAGCGCACCTTGCCCGCCCGGACGAGCGTGTCCAGCGTGTCCAGCACCTCCTCGACCGGGGTCCCGGCGTCGAAGGCGTGCAGCTGGAACAGGTCGATGTGGTCGGTGCCCAGCCTGCGCAGGGCGTCCTCGCAGGCGCGGATCAGCCGGGATCGGGAGGTGCCCGCCTCGTCCGGGCCGTCGCCCGTCGGCAGGCCGGTCTTCGTGGAGATGATCACCCGGTCCCTGCGGCCCTTGATCGCCTCGCCCAGCACCTCCTCGGAGGCGCCCGCGGAGTAGACGTCGGCGGTGTCGAACATCGTGATCCCGGCGTCCAGGCAGATGTCCACCAGGCGCCGCGCCTCCTGCGCACCGGTCGTGCCCCACGCGCCGAAGAGCGGGCCCCGGCCCCCGAAGGTGCCGGCTCCGAAGCTCAGCGCGGGGACCACGAGCCCCGAAGCGCCCAAGCGCCTGTATTCCATCTCGGTCCCCTCTCGATACTGTTAACGGGTCTGTGGTTCCGTTAGTGGTCACTAAGGTAACAGGGGGGAGCTGCTAATGGAACAGGAGTGCCGTTATGGCTGACGGAGGCGAGCCCGGGACCGTACGGCCCGGGGGCCGGACCGCCCGGGTGCGGGAGGCCGTGCTGCGGGCGGCGGAGGACGCCCTGACCGAACTGGGCTTCAGCGGCCTGGACCTGGCCGACGTCGCGCGCCGTGCCGATGTGGGCAAGACGACCGTCTACCGCCGCTGGGGGACGGTGGCCGGGCTGGTCGCGGACCTGCTCGCCGACATGGCCGAGCAGTCCGTGCCGCGCACCGAGACGGGCTCGCTGCTCGGCGACCTGACGGCCAACGCCCGGCTGGTGTGGCGGACCTTGACGGACCCGCGGCAGGGCCCGCTGTTCACGGCGCTCATCGCCGCCGCGACCGGCGACGCGAAGACGGCCGCGGCCCTGCACCGCTTCTACGACCTCCGCGTCAGGGAGTGGGCCCCCTGCGTGCGGCAGGCCGTCGACCGGGGCGAGGTGCCCGAGGGGACGGACGCCCAGGAAGTGATCCGGGCCGTTTCCGCTCCGCTCTACTACCACCTGCTGATCAGCGGGGGCCGGCTGGACGAGGCCCTGGCCGACCGGGCGGCGGAGGCGGCCGCGGTCGCGGCGCGGGCGGGGGTGTTCGTACGGGGAAAGGAGGGCCGGCGTGGAGGGGAGCAGGCGTAGCGGCGGAGCGGGGCGGCGGAGACCGGGCGCGAGACGACCGCGGTCCCCGTGGTGCCGTCGGACCCTAACCCGCCGCCAGTTCCCTCTCCAGCGGCGTGCGGAAGCGGGGCGTGACGCGGGTCGTTCCCAGCCACCCGCCCAGCCGTTCCGCCTCTGCCCGGATCGCCGCCCGGGCCTCCCGGCCGACGCCCTCCTCGTCGAGGATCCGCCACGTGATCTCCCCGTCGGAGCGCTGCGCCCAGCCGCCGATCACCCGTCCGTTCCACCACACCGTCGGCCCGACGTTGCCGCTGCGGTCGAACAGCCGGGGCCGCAGCTCGGGTGCGACGTACCAGTCGCGCTGTCGCCAGCCCATCGCCGTCGGGTCGAGAGCGGGCAGGAGCGCGGCCCAGGGCTCGTCCGGCCCGGGTACCGGGTCGCTGTCGCCCGCGGCCACGAAGCCCGTGCCCCCGTCCAGCTCCACCGCCTCCGCCCCGATCGCGGCCAGCGCCCTGCGGACGTCCGTCACCCGCCACCCCGTCCACCACTTCAGGTCGGCCTCGGTCGCCGGACCGCACGCGGCGAGCCACCGCCCCAGCAGCTCCGCCTGTGCCCCGGCGCCGTCCAGTTCCGGGTGCTCGGGCGCGAGGGCCCAGCGGAACCGGCCGGACGTCCACGAGCCGAGCGGCCGGCCGCGTACGACCTTCCCCTCCACGCCCAGCACCCGCAGCAGACGGGTCGAGACCGTGTGCACCCCCTCGTAGCTCTTGCCGGGCGCGTACACGAACTGCTCCCGCAGGCGCGGCTCGTCCTGGGCGAGTTCGGCGGCCGTCGCCTGCCCGCGCCGGGCGAGGGCCGCCAGCGTCGACTCCTCGACCTCCTTCAGCCAGGCCACGTCCGGCGCCCCGGCCGCCGCCATGTGCTTCAGCAGCGACGCCCTCTCCGCCGCTGCGACGGCCAGACCCGTCGAGGCGTGCACCACGGCGGTCAGGGCCGTCGGGAACACGAACACCGTGTGCCGCATGCCGTGCATCCGCACCAGGGACCGGTCCTCGTAGAGCGCCCGCCCGGTGTCGTCCACCGTCTTCGCCGGGTCTGCGAGCCGGGCGCCCACCGCCAGGTACACGGTGGCCGGGTCCGTGCCGTGCAGGGCGACCAGCGACGCGGCGACCTCCTCTGGCGTCGCCGCCCGGGCCGGCCCGGCCAGCCGATGGCGCAGCGCCAGCCGCGCTCGCCGCTCCGCCGCGCCGATGTACCGCCGCGCACCCATGACGCCTCCACCCCTCGCACGTCCCGGACCCGACCGCATCATCGCTCACGCCACTGACAACCGGCCGTCACCGGCGTGCGGCGTACCGCTCCAGCAACCCCGCCACATACGCCTCCAGCCGCCCGCCCAGCACCTCCGGTGTCAGATCGGTCCGCCCCAGCTCCCGCCACGGGCCCGCCAGTTTCGCCGCGTCGGGGACGTAGGCCAGCGTGTCGAGCAGCCGCCAGTACAGGTGGTCCGGGCCGTCGGCCAGCGGGTGGCCGCCGTGGGCCTCGTAGTGGTCCCGGAACGCGAGGCCGTGCTCCGGGCCGTGCAGCAGCGCGAGCGCGGTGGAGCAGTGGGCGACGTCCAGGTCGGCGGGGCCCCAGGAGGTCTCCACCCAGTCGACGACCCCGCCGATCCGCGGGCCGTCGCCCGCCGGGTCCGTGAACAGCACGTTCCCGGGGTGGTAGTCCCGGTGCAGGAAGCAGCCCGCGTACGGCGGGGGATCGCGGCGGATGACGTCCACCGCCCGCTGCCACATCGCGCCACCCGGCGCGTTCACCCGCTCCGGGGAGGTCCACGCCTGGTACACCCGCGGCCGCTCACGCGGCACGACCCGGTGGATCCGGGCCAGTTGCGCCGCCAGCAGCTGCAGCCGCGGGGCGAGATCCTCCTCGTCGACCCGGACCCGTCCCGGCAGCACGGACATCAGCAGGGACGGGTGGTCGCAGTGCTCGGCCGTCGCGTCCACGCCGATCAGCCGGGCGGCCGGGATGCCGTCCTGGTCCGCCAGCAGGCCGAGGATCCCCGCCTCACGGGCCAGCAGCCCGGGGGCGTGCCGCCGGAAGAAGGGCTTCACGAAGGTGCGCAGCGCCAGTTCGGAGCCGTCGTCCAGGGTGAGCCGCCGCATCTGGGCGCTCCAGCCGCCCGTCAGGAAGGACTCCTTGTGGACCGTACGGCCCTGCGGGAGCTGTTTGGCGACCCACGCGCGCGTGGCCGTCCAGCCCTGCTCGCCGAGTCCGGTGAGGACGGCGGTGGCGAACGCCCGCCGGTCCTCGGGGTGGTCGCCGAACCACAGGCCCAACCGGTGCCCCGCGTCCGGCAGTTCCCAGTGAGTGAACTGGGCCCGCCGGGCCAGTGCCTCCGAGACGGCCTCCGTCACGGCGGGCGGGATGACCTCGTCCGTGCCCGGCACCGCGAGCACCGCCCGCCCCTCGTAGGCGCGCAGCACGTCCAGCGCGGGTGAGTCGCGCCAGCTCCCGGGGCGGCGGATGAGCCGGCTGAACCGCCCGTCGCCCGCGCCGAACGGCACGTCCCACGCCTCGCCCGTGTACACCGCCGGAGCGCACAGCCCCAGGGCCGCCACCCGGTCGCCGTAGTGGCGCACGAGGTCGGCCACCGTCTGGCCGCTCATGCTGAAGCCGACCAGGACCAGCGGCCCGTCCCCGCGCGCGTGCGCGTCGATGACGGAGACCGCCTGGCCGAGGCGGCGGCGCAGGCTCAGCTCGCTCAGCAGGCCGGTGCTCTCCCCGTGCCCGGAGAAGTCGAACGCGAGGGCGTGGCAGCCGTGCGCGGCGAACTCCTCCAGCAGCGGCACCAGCCGCTCCTTGCCGCCGCTGCCGGCGCCGTGCAGCAGGACGGCGGTGGCTGCGGCCGTGCCTCCCGGGCCTGGGCCGCCGTACCCGCCCGGGCCTGGGCCGCCGTACAGTCCGCTGAGTCGTTCGCCGTCGGCCTCGTGGGTGAAGGGGATCAGCTCGCTCATCCGGCCATTGACTCACGCGGCCGCACACCCCTGCGGCCGTTTCCGCCGAGGGCGGTCACAGGCCGGGCGCTCCCCACACGCGGTCACAGGCCGGGCGCTCCCCACACCGGGAACCAGCGGCTCAGGTCCTGCTCGATGCGCAGGTCGCCGGCGAGGGCGGCCCGCACCTGCAGTTCCAGCGCGCCGTCCCGCCGTTCCGTCCCGCCGGGCAGGGGCGCGAACGGGTAGAAGGTGCCGCGCTTGTAGAGGTACACCAGCGCCAGGCGCCGGCCCGAGCGGTCCCGGAAGCCGGCCAGGGAGCACAGCAGCTGCGGGCCGAACCCGTCGGCCTCCAGCTGGCTGTTGACGGCGTGCAGGTCGGTCACCAGGGCCGTCAGCTGGTCGGGGGCGCGGCGCGAGACCAGCCAGGAGTAGCCGTAGCCGTCCCGCCGCAGTTCCACCGGGGGGCCGTCGCGGCCGGTGTCGGCGTCCAGCAGCGCCCGCACCTCGCGGTGGGTCTGCTCGAAGGCCGCGCCCTCGACCGTGGCGAAGCACACCGCGCCCTCGCCGGTCGGGGTGAAGCCGGTCGCGGCCTCCAGGGTCACGGCCGCCGACGGCAGGGCGAAGAGCCGGTCGAGATCCGCCGCGACCGGTTTCGTCCGGCCGAGCAGGATGTCCAGCAGCCCCATGTGCCGCTCACACTCCTCCCGGTGCCGCCGCCTCGCCGAGCTCGGCGGAGATCCGGCCCAGCTGGTCGAGTCGCTGCTCCAGGCTCGGGTGGGTCGAGAAGATCCGCGCGACCACGGGGTCGCGGCCCAGCGCCGGCGTGAAGTAGAAGGCGTTGAAGGCCTGGGCCGTGCGCAGGTCCTTCGTCGGGATGCGGGCGATGTCGCCGGAGACCTTGGTGAGCGCGGAGGCCAGCGCCGAGGGCCGGCCGGTGAGCAGGGCCGCCGCCCGGTCAGCGGCCAGCTCCCGGTAGCGCGACAGGGCCCGGATCAGCAGGAAGCTGATCGCGTACACGGCCGCCGACACCCCCATCACCGCCGCGAAGATCACCGCCGTGTTCTGGTCCCTCCGGCCGCCGCCGAACAGCTGCGAGTAGAAGGCGAACCGCACGATCAGCCCGGCGATCACCCCGAGGAAGGACGCGACCGTGATCACGGCGACGTCCCGGTGCGCCACGTGCGACAACTCGTGCGCCAGCACGCCCTCCAGCTCGGCCGGTGTCAGCCGTCTGAGCAGCCCGGTCGTCACGCAGACCACCGCGTGGTCGGCGTTCCGCCCGGTCGCGAACGCATTCGGCATGTCCATGTCCGACACGGCGACCACGGGCTTGGGCATGTCGGCCAGGGCGCACATCCGGTCGACCACCGCGTGCAGCTCGGGATACTCCTCCCGCTCCACGACCCGGCCGCGCATGGCGTACAGCGCGATCCGGTCCGAGAACCAGTACTGGGCGCCGAGCAGCGCCGCCGCGACCACCACGACCAGCACCCACGACTTCAGCAGCACGATCAGCGCGGCGACGAACCCCACGTACAGCAACCCGAGCAGGAACAGCGTGATCCCCATCCGGGCGGTCAACCGCCGGTCGCTCCGGAAGCGGCTGTGCATCTGCCTCACCCCGCAGTCAGGCACTCGTCCCACTGCCAGTGTGCACCCGCCCGCGCCCGTGGACAGGGGCTGATCGGCCCCCGTACCGGCGGAGGCGTCAGCCGCCCGGGGGCACCGCGTAGCCGGGCACGGACGGCCACCGGACCGTCAGCACCACCGACTCCTTCTCCGCGACCCACGAGTGATCCACGCCGCGCCCCCACACGACGTAGTCCCCCTGCCGCTCCAGCAGCACACTGCGCCCCGGCAGCTCGACCCGGAAGCGCCCGCTGATCAGCACCAGCAGCGCGGTCCGTTCCTCGCCCCGCACCCACGCGGCCCGCTCGTCGCCCCGCGGATGGACCCCCCACTTGATCTCCACGGCCTCGCTGTGCCGCGGATCCCCGGCCTCCTTGAAGTGCCCGAGGATCCACCCGCGGTCCGGCACCGCGTCCGCACCGGCGTTCCCCACGTACACGCTGTCGCTCACGGGGCGGACGCTAGCAGCAGCCCCGGCACGCCCGACCGGCCGCCGCCGCGCGTCAGGACCGCACACCGGGACCGGTGGGCGGCGGTACGGGCTCACCTCGTGCGACCGACAACCGGTACGCGGCGATCCGCACGTGCCGGGGCCGGTCCGGCGCGAGTCGCTCCGCCAGCCACGCCCCGGGCACCAGCCCCGCGGACGGCAGCAGCGCGGCCGCCGCCTGCCGCACGACACCGGGCGCGGGGTCGTCGAGCGGCGGCCACAGCTCCTCCGCGACCGCCACGTCCAGCGTGCGCAGCCCCGCCACGGCCCCGCACCGCCGGCACGGGGTGCGAGAGCAGCGGCCACAGCGCGTCGGCGTCCCCGCGCCCGCCGGACTCGGCCGGCCCGATGACCGCACCGGGCGGCAGCGCCGGATCGCCCGGATCGGCGCACCGCCACCGGTACCAGCACACGGGATCCGCCCCGTGCTGCCGCACGACGTACCGCGCACAGGCCCGCACCAGGGCCGACCGGTCGGCCAGGAACGGCAGGGCCGCCCGGCCCGCCCGGGCCGCCGCGGGGCGGTGCCCAGCGATTCTCTTCGTCGCCACCTCGGGCTGCACCGGCCGGCCGCTGCCGCCGCTGTTCGGGTCGGCCTGGCCCACGGTCTACCGGCGATTCGCCCAGTGGAGCCAGGAACGGGTGTGGGCCCGACTGCACCGGGTCGTTCTCGACGAACTCGGCGCTCGGGGCGAGCTGGACTGGTCGCGGTGCGCGTGCGTGGCCACCGGGCGGTCCGCAAGAGAGCCCTGGGGGTGGTGCGTCAGCCCGAGGCGCCGCTGCGCCGGGCGTAGGCGCGGGCGGCACGGACGCGGTCGCCGCAGCGGGTGGAGCACCAGTGGCGCCGACCGTGGGTGCGCAGGAGGAACCGGTCGCAGGGGGCGGAGCCGCAGGCGGCGAGGATGTCGGCGTCGGAACCGGTGAGCAGGTCGGCGGCGTCGGCGGCGAGGGTCGCCAGTGCGTGGTTGACGGCCTGGTCGGTGGGGTGCGCCTGGACGCGGCGCAGTCCTCGGGCCCCGTCCCAGGCGAGGAGGGGGGCGGTGGGCACGGCCGTGAGGGCCTCGTTCACCGCGCGCAGGGATGCCTCGGGCGGGGTGGTGGTGTCGACGCGGGCGGCGAACAGGGCACGGATGTGTCCGCGCAGGGTGCGCATCCGCTGTGCGCACACCTCGTACAGCTGCACGTCCGGAGTGGTCAGGTTGTGAGCGGCGAGCCAGCGCATGGCGGATTCCGGGGCGGCGAGCAGGTCGTAGCTCTGGCCGGCGGGCAGGGTGGCGGCGGTGTCGGCGAAGTCCAGGGAGCGGTACCGGTCGGCACCCGGTGCCGGGGGCAGAGCGGTCGGCGCCACGTCGGCGGCCAGGGTGTCATCCATACCTCTCATGGTAGCGCTTGCGTTTTTCCGTGACACCTGCCTAGCCTGGCATCACGTTAACCGCAGGTTTTTTTCGTGAGAAACGGAGACGTGATGTCCCAGCTCGACGCCAACCAGTTCCCGGTCCGCACGTTCGGCGGTCCGACCGCCCTGTTCGAGTACGGCGGCCTGCGCTTCCTGACCGACCCCACCTTCGACGGCCCCGGCGACTACCCCGCGCCCGGCGGCCCGACCCTGGTCAAGACCGCCCCCTCCACCACCACACCCGCCGACCTCGGCCCCATCGACGTGGTCCTGCTCTCCCACGACGAGCACGCCGACAACCTCGACACGTCCGGCCGCGCCCTGCTCGCCGACGTCCCCCTCACCCTCACCACACCCGGCGGCGGCAAGCGCCTCGGGGCGAAGGCCAAGGGCCTGGCCGACTGGGAGACGGTCGAGCTGGAGCGTCCGGGCGGCGGCACCATCACGGTGACCGGGGTCCCGGCCATCCACGGCCCCGGAGCGCGTGACGAGGTCGAGCCCTTCGCCGGCCAGGTCGTCGGCTTCGTCCTGACGGGCGAGGGCCTGCCGACGGTCTACGTCAGCGGCGACAACGCCTCGCTCGAGGCGGTCAGGGAGATCGCCGAGCGCTTCGCCCCGATCGACACCGCCCTCCTGTTCGCCGGAGCACCCCGCTTCCCCGTGCTCTTCGACGGCCGACCGGTCGTCCTGGACAGTGCGCAGGCGGCCGAGGCCACCCGGATTCTTGACGCCCGCCGCGTCGTCCCGGTCCACCACGACAGCTGGGCCCACTTCACCGAGGGCCGCGACGCGCTGGAGGCCGCCTTCGCCGCCGCGGGCCTGACCGACCGCTTGGACCAGGACTGGGCGCAGCGCGCCTGAGCCCGGACCGCCACTCAGGAACCGAGACGTTGTGCCCGGGTCGGGGCCCGCAGCACGTCGAGTCCCGACCCCGGCACGACCCTTCGCGGCGTCCCCTGCGCCGTGCCAGAACGACAGAGAAGGACCCGCTCACATGTCCACCGGAACCAACGCCGACCTCGTACACCGCTTCTACCAGGCCCTTCAGCAGGGCGACTACGACACGCTCACCGGCATGTTCCACCCGGACTTCGTCTTCTACCCCCAGATCGACAGCCCCCGGCCCGGCGCCGCAGGGTTCATCGACGCGGAGAAGAAGCACGTCGACGCCTTCACCGGCATCCGCCTGACGGTCCTCGACACCGTCACCGAAGCCGACAAGGTCGGCGCCTACGTCGTGGTCGAAGGAGACCAGGGCGGCGACTACTACGGCATCCCCCCACGCGGAGCACACGTACGCTTCTCCATGTTCAACCTGTTCACGTTCAAGGACGGGAAGATCATCGAGAAGCGGGCCCACTACAACCTGGCCGACATCATGGACCAGCTCACGGCCGGCACGCCCGCCTGACGAAACGGGCCTCGACAGGGCCACGCCCTGCACCCCTCCACCGCCGCACACAGACGGCGCGCGCCTTGGGCGAAACTCTCCGACTGCCCACACCGGGAACCGCGGCGTCACCTTCTGGACGATGCCCCATCACCCCGGGCTGCGCGGGCCGGGCACCGCCCTGGCCGTAACGAGCACCAGGGCAATCACACAGCGCTACATGTTCGTTCGCCGCAGCTGTACGACAACAGGGCCGAGTCCGCCTCATCGCAGCGCGCAACTCTCCAGCCAAGCGTCTCATGCTGAAACGATCAGTAAGGCGCCCGGAAGTTGACGTACCCCAGCAGCACGATCACCGCGGCCACGCAGCCGAGCACCACCGCCGTCGAGATCCACGAGGACCGCCGACGGGACCCCACGTGCTCCGGGTCGGGCCGGAACGGCACCGGACCGGGAGGGTTGTCCTTCCAGCGCGCGGCCAGCATACGGGCGCGCGCCGAGGGCTCCTTGTGTTCGGCGTCGTCCGCCCATCTCAGGTCGAACTCGCGCTCCTGACCGTCCTGTCCGTGCTCGGGCATCGCCGCTCCACCCCCGTGTGCGCTCCTTGCCCACAGAATAGAACACACGCCCGCGCCCCCGCTGTCCGTACGGCAGCGGGGGCGCGGGCGTGATGCCTCGATCAGGCGCCGATCACACGTCGAAGTACAGCTCGAACTCGTGCGGGTGCGGACGCAGCTGCAGCGGGGCGATCTCGTTCGCGCGCTTGAAGTCGATCCACGTCTCGATCAGGTCCGGGGTGAAGACGTCACCCTGGAGCAGGAACTCGTGGTCGGACTCCAGGCGGTCCAGGACCGCGCCGAGGGAGGTCGGGACCTGCGCGACGTTCGCGTGCTCCTCGGGAGCCAGCTCGTACAGGTCCTTGTCGATCGGCTCGGCCGGCTCGATCTTGTTCTTGATGCCGTCCAGGCCCGCGAGGAGCAGGGCCGAGAAGGCCAGGTACGGGTTGCCGGAGGCGTCGGGCGCGCGGAACTCGACACGCTTGGCCTTCGGGTTCGAGCCCGTGATCGGGATGCGCATGGCCGCGGAGCGGTTGCGCTGCGAGTACACCAGGTTCACCGGCGCCTCGAAGCCCGGCACCAGGCGGTGGTAGGAGTTCACCGTCGGGTTGGTGAAGGCCAGCAGCGACGGGGCGTGCTTGAGGATGCCGCCGATGTAGTAGCGGGCGGTGTCCGACAGGCCCGCGTAACCGGCCTCGTCGTAGAAGAGCGGCTGGCCGCCGGCCCACAGCGACTGGTGGACGTGCATGCCCGAGCCGTTGTCACCGAAGATCGGCTTCGGCATGAAGGTCGCGGTCTTGCCGTTCTGCCACGCCACGTTCTTCACGATGTACTTGAAGAGCTGCAGGTCGTCGGCCGCGGCGAGCAGCGTGTTGAACTTGTAGTTGATCTCGGCCTGGCCGGCGGTGCCCACCTCGTGGTGCTGGCGCTCCACCTGCAGACCGGCCCGGTCCAGCTCCAGGGAGATCTGGGCGCGCAGGTCGGCGAAGTGGTCGACCGGCGGGACCGGGAAGTAGCCGCCCTTGTAGCGGACCTTGTAGCCACGGTTGTCCTCGAGGGCGCCGGTGTTCCAGGCGCCGGCCTCGGAGTCGATGTGGTAGAAGGACTCGTTCGCGCTGGTGGCGAAGCGGACGGAGTCGAAGACGTAGAACTCGGCCTCGGGGCCGAAGTACGCCGTGTCGGCGATGCCCGTGGACGCGAGGTAGGCCTCGGCCTTCTTCGCCACGTTGCGCGGGTCGCGGGAGTACTGCTCGCCCGTGATCGGGTCGTGGATGAAGAAGTTGATGTTGACCGTCTTGTCACGGCGGAACGGGTCGACCCGGGCGGTCGACAGGTCCGCGCGCAGCGCCATGTCGGACTCGTGGATGGCCTGGAAGCCGCGGATCGAGGAGCCGTCGAAGGCCAGCTCCTCGGCCGGGTCGAAGGCCGATGCGGGGATCGTGAAGTGCTGCATCACACCCGGCAGGTCGCAGAAGCGGACGTCGATGAACTTGACGTCCTCGTCCGCGATGAACTTCTTGGCCTCGTCGGCGTTCTGGAACATCCAGCTCCTCCTACTCCCGACCGTCCCGCCGGGGTGGTAGTTCGTTCGTGCGGCCAGTGCGGGTGGCACACGCTGGTCTCGACCCTAGGGACGGGTGGTTTCTCGGGCGTGACTCATTTGTTTCGCACAAGTTAACCGGGCCTCCTCCCACGGTAGCCCCGACGCACCCCGCCGTGCCCCGGTCATATACGGGCGCAGTACCGTGGACGGGTGGACAACAGGCAAGCACTCGGATCGTGGCTTTCCGGGCCCCGCGCGGCGGCGGAGGAGGCCGGTGTCGACTTCGGATACCGGGGCGAGCAGCTCGGTCTGCCCGAGGAGGGCCCCGGCTCTATCGCCCGCCCGGGCCGCCGGCTGGGCGCCCTGGCCGTGGACTGGGGCCTCAGTCTGCTGATCGCATACGGTCTCATCACCCAGAGCTACAACGAGGCGGCGCAGATCTGGGCGCCCCTCATCATGTTCGCCCTGATGGTGCTCACGGTCGGTACGGTCGGCTGCACGCCCGGAAAGCGCCTCTTCGGCCTGCGCGTGCTCGCCCTGGGCACGGGCCGGGTCAGCCCTTGGCGCTCCGCCCTGCGCACGGTCCTGCTGTTCCTCGCGATCCCGCCCCTGATCTGGGACCGCGACGGCCGCGGACTGCACGACCGGCTGGCCGGCACCGTCGAGGTCCGCATCTAGCCGGGCTGCCGGCGAACACGTACGGCGAAGGGGCGCCCGGAGTGGTCCGGGCGCCCCTTCGCCGTGTCGAGTGCGGGGTCAGCGAGCCTTCGGCCCGCCCTTCGGCAGGCGCATGCCCTTCGGCATCGGCCCCTTGGGCAGCGGCATGTTGCTCATCAGGTCGCCGAGCGCGCGCAGCCGGTCGTTGGTGGCCGTGACCTGCGGGCCGGTCAGCACGCGGGGCAGCTTCAGCATGGTCGTGCGCAGCTTCTTCAGCTCGACCTGGCCCTCGCCGGTGCCCACGACCAGGTCGTGCACGGGGACGTCAGCGACGATGCGGTTCATCTTCCGCTTCTCGGCCGCGAGCAGGGGCTTCACACGGTTCGGGTTGCCCTCGGCGACCAGCACGATGCCGGCCTTGCCGACCGCGCGGTGCACCACGTCCTGGTTGCGGTTCATCGCCACCGCGGGGGTCGTCGTCCACCCCCGTCCGATGTTGTCGAGCACCGCCGCAGCGGCACCGGGCTGTCCCTCCATCTGCCCGAAGGCGGCCCGCTCGGCCCGGCGCCCGAACACGATCGCCGTCGCGAGGAAGGCGAGCAGGAGGCCCAGGATGCCGAGATAGATGGGGTGACCGATCAAGAAACCGATCGCGAGGAAGACACCGAAGGTGACGATTCCGACAGCCGCGAGTACAAGACCGATCTTCTTGTCGGCCCTGCGGGTCATCTTGTAGGTCAGGGCGATCTGCTTCAGTCGCCCGGGATTCGCAGCGTCCGCTGCAGGTTCCTTCCTCGCCATGCCACGAAGTCTACGTGGCCCCACAAGCGCGGACGACGGCAGTGTCCGCGGGCGCCGGCGGGGGAGGGGCCGGGGGTCAGGGGCGGACGGAGACGGAGCCGGACAGGGACTGCTCGAGGACGCGCTGCGCCTCGACCCGGTCCTTGGCGCGACGGCGGTCCTCCAGCACGGAGGTCCAGGCGTTGCGGCGGGCGGTGCGCTGACCACTGCTCATCAGCAGCGACTCGACCGCGCGAAGGGCGGTCGCGAAGGACGGAATGGCGGTGGCGCGGACGGGCGCGGCCTGCATGGGTGAGGTCCCCCCTCGATACGGGTGTACGTGCAGTGAGTTCAGCGTCACTCACTGGTGTTACCAGGGCGTGACCGACCGGTCAAACACCCATGAAGCCCTGGCGGGGAGCGGCGGAACGCCGACGCGGTCCCGACATGTGCCCTCATCTGCGAGGACGGTCGGGACCGCGTCATATCGGTCGCTACCCGCCGGTAGCGTCTTGTGCGCGACTTCACACGTTGGCCCGGCCCGCAGGGGGTAAGGCCGGTGACGGAGCGTCAGACGGCCGGGGCCGCGGGGTGCGCGTCCCGCTGCTCCATGGCCATCCGGTAGAGCCGCCCGGCGCGGTACGAGGACCGCACCAGCGGGCCCGACATCACACCGGAGAAGCCGATCTGCTCGGCCTCCTCCTGCAGCTCCACGAACTCCTGCGGCTTGACCCAGCGCTCCACCGGGTGGTGCCGCACGGACGGCCGCAGGTACTGCGTGATGGTGACCAGCTCGCAGCCCGCGTCGTGCAGCTGCCGCAGCGCCTCGCTGACCTCCTCGCGGGTCTCGCCCATGCCGAGGATCAGGTTCGACTTGGTGACCAGGCCGTAGTCGCGCGCCTGGGTGATCACCTTCAGGGAGCGCTCGTAGCGGAAGCCGGGGCGGATCCGCTTGAAGATCCGCGGGACCGTCTCCACGTTGTGCGCGAAGACCTCGGGGCGGGAGGAGAAGACCTCCTCCAGCTGCTCGGGGACCGCGTTGAAGTCGGGGGCCAGCAGTTCGACCTTCGTCCGGCCGTCCGCGCGGCCGGCGGTCTGCTGGTGGATCTGGCGCACGGTCTCCGCGTACAGCCAGGCGCCGCCGTCCTCCAGGTCGTCGCGGGCGACGCCGGTGATCGTGGCGTAGTTCAGGTCCATCGTGACCACGGACTCGCCCACGCGGCGCGGCTCGTCACGGTCGAGCGCCTCGGGCTTGCCGGTGTCGATCTGGCAGAAGTCGCAGCGCCGGGTGCACTGGTCACCGCCGATGAGGAAGGTCGCCTCGCGGTCCTCCCAGCACTCGTAGATGTTCGGGCAGCCGGCTTCCTGGCAGACCGTGTGCAGGCCCTCGCTCTTCACGAGGTTCTGCATCTTGGAGTACTCGGGACCCATTTTCGCCCGGGTCTTGATCCACTCGGGCTTGCGCTCGATGGGGGTCTGGCTGTTGCGGACCTCCAGGCGCAGCATCTTGCGTCCGTCGGGTGCGACTGCGGACACGACCGGCTCCCTAGCGATTGATTCTTCGGCGTCCTCAAGGGTACGCCCGTTGATTTGAATGCCTGTGTGGGTGCCAGCCCCTCCACGGCCCGTTTTATGCCGCCGGCGTCTTCTCGATCTCCCGGGGCTTCAGCTCGGCGTTCTCCAGGACGTCCCGCAGATGCCGCTCGACCACCGGCAGGACCTCCCCGATCGTCACGTCCCGGCCCAGCTCGCCGGCCAGGGACGCGACGCCCGCGTCGCGGATGCCGCACGGGATGATGCGGTCGAACCACTTGTTGTCGGGGTTCACGTTCAGGGCGAAGCCGTGCATGGTGACGCCCTTGGCCACGCGGATGCCGATGGCGGCGATCTTGCGGTCCTCGCGGCGCTGGCCCGCGTTGGACGGCGCGTACTCCGGGCCGTTCAGGCGCGGGTCGAACTCCTCGTCCTGCAGGCGGGGGTCGAAGTCCAGGGAGAGGCCGCCGAGCGCGGGGCGCCGCTCGACCGGGTCGCCGAGTACCCACACGCCGCTGCGGCCCTCGACGCGGGTGGTCTCCACGCCGAACTCCGCGCAGGTGCGGATCAGGGCCTCCTCCAGGCGGCGCACATGGGCCACGACGTCCACGGGGCGCGGGAGCTTCTGGATGGGGTAGCCCACCAGCTGCCCGGGGCCGTGCCAGGTGATCTTGCCGCCGCGGTCCACGTCGATGACCGGCGTGCCGTCCAGGGGGCGCTCGTTGTCCGCCGTACGCCGTCCGGCCGTGTAGACCGGGGGGTGCTCCAGGAGCAGTACGGTGTCGGGGACCTCGTCGGCGAAGCGCGCCGCGTGCACCCGGCGCTGCTCGTCCCACGCCTCCTGGTACTCGACGGCCTGGTCACCGAACCCCATGCGGACGAACCGCAACTCACTCACGGCAAGCGCCTCCTCGAACGGATGTGTAAGGCACGTCGCGCGCCCAAGCCACTGTACGTCCGGCCCGGACGCGTCAGTCCTGAGGCCAATCCTCACACGATCGGATGAATGTCCGGGGGAATGTGTGAGGGGGTGCTTACTCTCCGCTACATTCGCGCCGTCCAGCAAGGCATAAGGCCTGTTCACAGGCGACCGGCGCACCTCACCAAGGCCGGAAGGCAGGAGACCGCACCGCAGATGACGGAACGACCCGCGCAGCGCACCCCCAACCGACAGCTCGCCGCGCTCATCGCAGAAGCGGGGTTCTCCAACGCGGGACTCGCCCGTCGCGTGGACCAGCTCGGTCTCGAACACGGGCTCGACCTGAGATACGACAAGACCTCCGTGACCCGGTGGCTGCGCGGTCAGCAGCCCCGGGGCACCACGCCCGCCCTCATCGCCGAGGTCTTCACCCGGCGCCTGGGCCGCCGCCTCACCGCCCAGGACCTCGGCCTGGACGCCTGCGCCCCCGTCTACGCGGGGCTGGAGTTCGCCTCCACCCCCGAGGAGGCCGTGGACATCGTCAGCGGGCTGTGGCGCAAGGACTCCGGCAGCCACGCCGAGCTGCGGAAGATCGCCTTCACCCCGGCCGGGCTCGTCGTGCCCAGCCGGGACTGGCTGATCGGCCGGGCCGACGACAAGGTCGCCCGGGGCGAGCCGCCGGCCGCCCGCATCCCCGCCCAGGGCCGCCCCGCCGCCCGCTTCCCCGCCACCGCCGAGCAGGGCGTCCCGCTCCTGCCCCGCCAGCGCGGCCACGCCGAGCGGGCCCCGGGGCAGCGGGTCACCGCCGGTGACATCGCCGCGCTGCGCTCGGTCGGCGAGCTGTTCCGCACCCTCGACGACGCCTACGGCGGCGGCCACGCCCGCCAGGCCCTCGTGCGCTACCTGGAGCACGAGTGCGAGCCCATGCTGCGCGGCACCTACGGCGAGCAGACCGGCCGCCGCCTGTTCGCCGCCGCCGCCGACCTGACCCGGCTCGCCGGCTGGACGTCGTACGACATCGCGGCGCACGGCCTCGCCCAGCGCTACTTCGTGCAGTCGCTCCGTCTCGCCCAGGCCGCCGGGGACCGCGCGTTCGGGGCGTACGTGCTGGTCACCATGAGCCGGCAGGCCGTCTACCTCGGCCACGGCCGGGAAGCCGTCCAGCTGGCCCGTGTGGCCCAGCAGGGCGTCGGCACCTCCGGCCCGCCCGTCCTGCAGGCCCTGCTGCACGCCTCCGAGGCGCGCGGCCACGGCGTGCTCGGCGAGGTACGGGCCTGCACGGCTGCCCTGGTCCGCGCCGAGCGCGCCCTGGAGACGGCCCGCCCCGGGGACGACGTCCCGCACTGGGCGCGGTTCTTCGACGAGGCCCAGCTCGCCGACGAGTTCGGCCACTGCCACCGCGACCTGCAGCAGTTCCGCGCCGCCGCCCAGCACGCGGAACGCTCCCTCCAGCTCCGCAACCCCTCCTACGCCCGCAGCCGTCTCTTCTGCCGCGTGGTCCTGGCCACCGCCCGCCTGGGCCTGGGCGAACTGGACCAGGCCTGCCAGCTCGCGGCGGAAGCGGCGGGCCAGGCGGCGGAGATGCGCTCGGTGAGGGCGGTGGAGTACGTCAGGGACTTCGAACGCCGCCTGGAGCCCTACAAGGACGCGGCCCCGGTACGCACGTACCGGGACAAGGTCTCGACCCTGGGATGACCCCCCCGAGCGCCCTCCGACCCGGGTACCGCCGTCCGGGTCCCGGGTGGAGGTGCCCAGGGGCGCGGGGAACTGCGCGCGCCCAGCCCCCACGCACCCGCACCCGGGGCACGGTCTGAGTCACGCAGGCGCGCGTGCCGTCATCCGGGCCTCGGGTCGAGGTACTCAGGGGGCGCGGGGAACTGCGCGCCCAGCCCCCACGCACCCGCACCCGCACCCGGGGCACGGTCTGAG
>NZ_JBEXOM010000001.1:295071-624142 GCF_040611555.1 Streptomyces sp. NPDC006624
GAGTGACGCATGGCGCGGGCGCCGTGGTCCGGGCCTCGGGTCGAGGTACTCAGGGGCGCGGGGAACTGCGCGCCCAGCCCTCACGCACCCGCACCCGGGGCACGGTCTGAGTCACGCAGGCGCGCGTGCCGTCATCCGGGCCTCGGGTCGAGGTACTCAGGGGCGCGGGGAACTGCGCGCCCAGCCCCCACGCACCCGCACCCGCACCCGGGGCACGGTCTGAGTGACGCATGGCGCGGGCGCCGTGGTCCGGGCCTCGGGTCGAGGTACTCAGGGGCGCGGGGAACTGCGCGCCCAGCCCTCACGCACCCGCACCCGACACCCGCGCACGGCACCCGACACCGGACACCCGACACCCGACACCCGCACCCGACGCACGACACCCGGCACCCGGTCTGAGCGCCCCCGCTCACCTCCCCACCGGCTACGCCGCCCGCGGCACCGTCGGCACCGGATCGGCGACATGCAGCGACCGCCCCGCCCCGAGATCGGCCAGGATCGCCGCCGACGCCCGGTACCCCGAGTGCAGGGCGCCCTGCGCCGTACTGGTGTCCCGGTGGTCCCCGCAGACGTACAGCCCGGCCAGCAGCCGCACCGGCCGCCGCAGATCGTGCGGCGGCCGCATCGCGGGCACCGCCTCGGCCGTGTGGTGCACGGCCAGCGTCTCCCAGCGGGCCGTCGGCATCCCGTACAGCCGCGCCAGATGCATCCGCACGGCCCGGTCGACATCGGCCGGCGGCCGCCCCAGCACCGTGGAGGAGATCAGCGCCCGCCCCGCGGGTGCGCGCGACGGATCCACCCGGCTGACCACCGCCGTGTGCGCGACCGGCCCGCCGAGGTCCGCGTCCAGCAGCAGCGACGACCCCGTCCCGGGCGGCTCGTCGGTCGTGTGGTGCACCACCGTCACCGGATGGAATTCCGGCACCCGCAACCCGGGCAGCAGCTCCGCCGCGGCCCGGGCGTCCGTCGCCACCAGCACCGCCCGGCAGCGGATCTCCCCGTGCTCGGCGGTGGTCACCGAGGTCGTCGAGACGGACGTGACCCGCACGCCCGTGTGCACCGTGCCCGCCGGCAGCCTCCTCGCCAGCAGTTCGGGCAGGGCCTCGGCGCCGCCCTCCGGCAGGCACAGCCGGCCGCTCGCGAAGGCGCGCAGGGCGAGGTCCGCGCACCGGCTGGACGTGGTCAGGTCCGGGTCGCACAGCAGCGCCGCGAGCAGCGGGCGCAGGAAGCCGTCGATCGTCCGCGCGGGCAGTCCGCGCACCGCCAGGGCCTCACCGGCGGGCAGCTCCGGGCGGGCCAGCAGCCGTTCGGCCGGGGTGCCCGCCAGCCGCGTCAGGGCGGCGCCCAGGCGGGCCTGGTCGACGGCCGTGCCCAGCGGGGCGCCGGACCGGCTGCGGGGCACCGAGACCTGCCGTCCGGGCACGGCCACCGGCCGCCTGGGCGGCCTGGGCGCGGCCGGTGGCCGGGGAGCGCTCGCCAGGGTGCGCACCGCGTGCAGTGCGCCCCGTGCGCGCCGTGCGCCCCTCGCGCCGGGCTGGACGCCCGCCCGGTGGTGGCGGCCGTCGCCGTGCAGCAGGACCCCGGGCGCGAACGGGCGCAGCACGAGGCCGCCCAGGCCGGGTGTCCTTCGTAGTTCCGGGTACGCCGTGGACAGCAACTGGCCGATCCTGTCGAGCCGGAAGCCATCGACCTTCTCCGTCGTCATGCGGCCGCCGACACGATGGGCGGCCTCAAGGACCATGGTCGTCACTCCTGCGCTGGTCAGCCGGTGCGCGGCCGAGAGTCCGGCGACCCCGGCCCCCACGACGACCACGTCCGCCTGGTACGCGGGCTCAAGCACGTGCCCCTCCTCGAGGTTGCGCGGGCGCTGGAGACGTCATGCCCTCAACAGGCCGCAGGGATACGCGAGTTCTGGTCGAGGGTAGGGCCGTGATCGGTCAGCGGGAGTCGCGCATCGACAGGGCACGGTCGCACGGCGGTCGCATACGGAGGCCTTGTGCGCACGAAGTGGTCGCAGGGGGTTTGTGCGCGGAGCGGCGGGGCGTCCGCGCGACGCCCGTCGCGAGGGGCGGGCGTCGCGGAGGGACCGTCACAACGCCGCCCGGATCGCCCCCTCGACGTCCGGGAACGCGAACCGGAAACCCGACTCGAGCAGCCGCGTCGGCAGGATCCGCGCGCTGCCGAGGACGTCCCCGGCCATCTCGCCGAGCACGGACCGCAGCACCGGCGCGGGCACGGGGAACAGCGTCGGGCGGCGCAGCACCCGCCCCATCGCCGCCGTGATCTCACGGTTCGTCACCGGGTTCGGGGCGGTGAGGTTGAACGGCCCGGACAGACCCTCGGTGTCGATGAGGTGCCGGAGCGCCGCGACCTCGTCGTGCAGCGCGATGAACGACCAGTACTGCCGCCCGTCGCCCATCCGCCCGCCGAGCCCCGCCTGGAACAGCGGGAACAGGCGTCCCCACGCCCCGCCCTTGCGGGACACGACCAGTCCGGTCCGCGGGAACACCGTGCGCACCCCGGCCTCCCGGGCGGGTGCCGCGGCGGCCTCCCACTCCACGCACAGCTCGGGCAGGAAGCCCTCGCCCGCGGGCGCGCTCTCGTCGACGGCGCGGTCGCCGGTCTCGCCGTAGTAGCCGATGGCGCTGCCGTTCACGAACACCCGCGGCCGGTCCTCGTCGTCCAGCGAGGCGACCGCGCGGGCCAGCGCCGACGTGCCGTTCACCCGGCTGTCGTGGATCCGCTGCTTGTAGGCGTCCGTCCAGCGGCGGTCGCCGACCCCGGCACCCGCCAGGTTCACCACCGCGTCGCACCCGGCGAGCCCCGCGGCGTCCGCCTGCCCCGCCTCGGGGTCCCAGCGGACCTCGTCGGCCCCCCGGGGAGCCCGGCGCACCATACGGCGCACCTCGTGTCCGTCGGCGGTCAGGGACCGCACCAGGGCGCTGCCGATCAGACCGGACGCGCCGGCCACCGCGATGCGTTGCATGGGTCCATCCTGCCCCGCGGCCGAACAAAAACCCCGCTGGGCCACGGCCCGCCCGTTCTAGGGTGACGCCCATGCCAGAGTCCCGCGACCATGACGTCACCATCCGCGCCGCCCGGTCCGCCGACGACGAGGCGCTCGCCCTCATCGACCGGCACACCTGGTCGACCCTGCACGCCGTCATGCCCCGGCCGGCCCCGGACGAGCCCTTCTTCGACGAGCGCCACCTTCCCGAGGACTACCTCGTCGCCGAGTCCGGGGGGGTCCTCCTCGGATACGTCCGCCTCGTCCCGCCCACCGGTCTCGCCGTCAACGAGCACGTCCGCCAGATACAGGGCCTCGCCGTCCTCGACCCGGCCCGCGGCAAGGGCGTCGGACGCGCCCTGGTGCGCGCGGCCGTCGACGCCGCCCGCCGCGAGGGCGCCCGCCGCATCACCCTGCGCGTCCTCGCCCACAACACCCCCGCCCGCGCGCTGTACGCCTCCGAGGGGTTCGCCGTGGAGGGGGTCCTGCCCGAGGAGTTCCTGCTCGACGGCGCCTACGTCGACGACGTGCTGATGGGCCGCTTCCTGTGAGCCGGGCGGGCCCCGCCTACGACGCCGTCGGCTCCCCCGTGTCCACCGGGGCCGTCTCGCCCGCCGCCCGCTTCGCCTCGTCGGCGACCTCCGCCGCCGTCAGCACGTAGCCCGTCCCGGCGTCCGAGGTGGAACGGGCGAAGACCACGCCGAAGACCCGGCCGTCCGTGGTGAGCAGCGGGCCGCCGGAGTTGCCGGGGCGGACCGTGGAGCGGATCGAGTAGATCTCGCGGGTGACCGTGTCGTCGTTGTAGATGTTCTGGCCCGTCGCCCGCACCCGGTTCGCGACCGTCGCCGCCTGCAGGTTCAGGTCGCCGTCCTGCGGATAGCCCGCCACGACCGCCGAGTCGCCGCGCCGGGCGGTGTCGTCGAAGCGCAGCACCGGCGCCCGCAGACCCGGCACGTAGAGCACGGCCACGTCCTTCTGCGGGTCGAACAGCACCACCCGCGCCTCGTACGTCCGCCCGACCCCGCCGATCTGCACGGTCGGCTCGTCGATGCCGGCCACCACGTGGGCGTTGGTCATCACGTGCCGGCGTGCGTAGACGAACCCGCTGCCCTCGCGGCCCTGTGTGCCCGCGACGCCCTCGACCTTCACCGTGCTGCGCTGGGCGGCGGCGGTGGCGGCCGCCGTGACGCTGTCGCCGGAGGGCTCGGCGACCTCGGCCGTCGACTCGTTCTCGAAGGGGTTGAACACCTGCGGGAAGCCCGCCTGGGTGAGCGCGGACGTGGCCTCCGAGAACCACGCCGGAGTCGTGTCCGGCATCGTCCGCTGCACCGCGCCCAGCAGCCGCGAGTCCCGGATCGCGGAGGTCACCAGCGGCGAGGAGGACGCGCCCAGGACGCTCGCCGCCACCCACGCCACGATCAGCACCGCCACCGCGTTGGCCACCGCCCCGCCGATGCCGTCCGCCACGCGCAGCGGCCCCCGGTCCAGCTCCCGCCGCAGCCGCAGGGCCAGGCGGCCCGCCAGCTCGTGCCCCACCACCGCCGGCAGCAGCACCGTGAACACCGCCGCCACCGTCGCGCGCGTCGTGCCCGGCTCGACCAGGTCCATCACCCACGGCAGGATCCACACGCCGGCGACCGCGCCGCCCACGAAGCCCGCCAGCGACACGCAGCCGGCCAGCAGCCCGCGACGGTACCCGGACGCCGCGTAGGCCAGGACGACCAGCAACAGCAGGATGTCGAGCAGGTCCACGCACGCCGCCTTTCTCTCGGAACCCCTAGTACGTGGGGGACGGGTCCGGTGATCAGTCGCACGCGCGCGGGTCGGCCGGAACCGGCCACACGCGCCCCCTGCACCCGGAGAAACGTCGCGGACCGTGACGATGGTTCCACCGGGTGGCACATCACACATCGCGGACGGAGCGGAACCGCCCGACAGTGGGCTCATGCGTGTCTTCCGAAGACGGCGGGGTGCGCACCGGCACCGCGCCGCCGGAACACCCGGCGCACCCGGTATGCCGCGCGCGGCCCGCGTAGTGCTCGGCTGCCTGCCGGGCACCGCCGCCGTCGCCGCGCTGCTGCTGTGCGCCTACGGCGTCGAGAACGCCGCCGGGACGGGCGCCGCCCCGGCCGCGCGCCGCCCCTCCGCCACGCCCCACGCAGCCCCCCGGCCGCCCATCGTGCCCCGCTCGCGCTGGCTGGGCGACGCCGCCCGCGCACAGCCCCGCCCGCGCTACGACGACCGGGTCGCCGCCGTCTTCGTCCACCACACCGACTCGCCCAACGGCTACGACTGCGCCGACGCGCCCCGCATCCTGCGCGACCTGTACAGCGGCCAGACCGGCACCCGCGACTGGGACGACATCGGCTACAACTTCGTCGTCGACCGCTGCGGCACCATCTACGAGGGCCGCGCGGGCGGCGTCGACCGGGCCGTCACCGGCGCCCACACCCAGGGCTTCAACCACCGCACCACCGGCATCGCCGCCCTCGGCACCTTCACCGAGGGCATGCCCGTCCCGCGGCCCCTGATCCACTCCATCGCCGCGCTGTCCGCCTGGAAGCTGGGCCTGACCGGCACCGACCCGCGGGCGCACGTCCGCCTGGTCTCCAGCAACGGCCTGAGCCGGTACGCGGCCGGCACCACCGCCGAGCTGCCCGCCCTGGCCGGCCACAGCGACGGCTACATGACCAGCTGCCCGGGCGCCGCCCTGCACGCCCGCCTGCCCGAGATCAGACGGCTCGCCGCGCGGATGCAGGGCCGCTCCGCCGGCGCACAGGAAGGCCACAGCGAGCGCGCAGCGTCCTCCGATGCCGGCCGCCTACGGTCGCCGGCACAGGCAGCCGACCGGAGGTGGGGACCATGAACGACAGCCTTACGAAGAACCCGGCGAAGAAGCCGACGGACAACCCCGCTACGTACGCCGGGACCGCACGCGGCCCCTGGGCGGTGCTCCGCGCGGCCCTGACCGTGGTGCTGGGCCCGGCCGCTGCCACCGCCTCCGCCCTCGACCAGGCCAACGCCGCCCCGCTGCACCACCCGGTGGAGGCGGACCGGACGCAGCCCCGCCCGCCGTCGCACCCGGGCGGCCACCGGGCGCCCTGACGATCAGCTCCGGAAACGCTCCCACAGCCGGGGATAGCGCTCGGCGAGCAGCCGCTCGTTCTCGAAGTCCAGCGGCGTGCCGTCCGGCTCAGCAGGCGCCGCGGGCAGCTCCAGATCGGGTGCGACCAGGCCGGTGAGCTGCTCGTAGGCCTCGTCCGCCGCGTAGCCCAGATCCTCGCCGTCGCCGTCGATCTCCTCGTCGAAGTCGTCCAGCAGATCGGCGAGCGCGTCCGGGTCGTGCAGCGCCCCCTCGAAGACCTCGCGGCCCTGGCCGATCAGCCAGCACCGGAAGAAGTCGAACGCGTCGTCGCTCGCCCCGTCCAGCAGCACCCAGGCGGCGCCCCACAGGTCCCAGCGGTAGGCCCGGTTGTAGCGGGACTCGAAATGACGGGCGAAGTCCAGGACCGAGTCCGGGTCCAGCTGGGCGAGCCGGTCCACGAGCACGTCGGCCTGCTCCTCCGGGTCGCCCTCGGCGGCCTCCCGGGCGTCGTCCACCAGCTCCCAGAACTCCGTCTCGTCCATCACGGGTCAAGCATCGGCCCTGGGGCACAGGGGCGCACCCGGAGTGCGCGGGATCGTTATGCGCCGCCCCGGGGGTACGGACACCGTCACGCGCCCTGCCGCGGGTGGTACAGCCGGGCCAGCCGCAGCGCGTCCGCGGCGAACCGCTCGCGCAGGCCCTCCGGCTCCAGCACCTCCGCCTCGGGGCCCAGCGCCGCCAGCTGGGTGTGGGCCACCTCCTCGGACTCCACGGCCAGGCAGACCCTCACCCATCCGTCGCCGTCCGGATCACCCGCCTGCGCCAGCGCCTCCCGGGCGGACACCGGGTCCAGCGCGTACGGCAGGGCCCGCACCCCGTCCGGGGACAGCCGCACCACGACCCGCGCCCGCAGCAGGGACCGCGCGAACTGCTCCGCCCGCTCCTCCCAGAACGCCGGCAGGTCGAAGTCCGCCTCCCGCTCGAAGCGCTCCGCTCCCGGGTCCACGGCGGTGAACCGGTCGATCCGGTACACCCGGAAGGACGCCCCGCCCGTCACCCGGGCGCACAGGTACCAGACGCCCGCCTTGAGCACCAGCCCGTACGGCTCCAGCTCCCGGACGACCTCGTCCTCCCCGCGCCGGTAGCGCGCGCTGATCCGCCGGTCGTCCCACACCGCGTCCGCGACCGCGGGCAGCAGCGCCGGCGTCTTCGGCTCCCTGAACCAGTTCGGCGCGTCCAGGTGGAACCGCTGCGCCGCCGTCCGGGAGGCGTCCCTGAGGGACGGCAGCAGCGCCGCCGACACCTTCAGCCGGGCCGCCGAGGCCGCGTCCTCCAGCCCCATCTCGCGCAGCGCCCCCGGCACCCCGGACAGGAACAGCGCCTCGGCCTCGCCGCGGTGCAGCCCGGTCAGCCGCGTCCGGTAGCCGCCGACCAGCCGGTACCCGCCGGCCCGGCCCCGGTCCGCGTACACCGGCACTCCGGCCTCCGACAGCGCCTGCGCGTCCCGCGTCACCGTCCGCTCCGACACCTCCAGCTCCCGGGCGAGCTCGGCGGCCGTCATGGAGGGCCGGGACTGGAGCAGCAGCACCATCTTGATCAGCCGGGCAGCACGCATGTCCACATCATGCAGCAGGCCCCCGCCGGGGCGGGGGCCTGCCGATCAACGGTCCGTTCTCGGGGAGGACTACAGACCGTACTTCTCGCGCGCTTCCTTCACGGCCGCCGCCTTGACCTCGCCGCGCCTGGCCAGCTGGGCCAGGGCCGCGACGACGATCGACTCGGCGTCGACACCGAAGTGGCGGCGGGCCGCCTCGCGGGTGTCCGAGAGGCCGAAGCCGTCGGCGCCCAGCGAGGACCAGTCCTGCTCGACCCACTGCGCGATCTGGTCCGGGACCTGGCGCATGTAGTCGGAGACCGCCAGCACCGGGCCCTCGGCGCCCTGCAGCGCCTGCCGCACGAACGGCACCCGCTCCTCGCCGCGCAGCAGCGCCTCGTCCGCCTCCAGGGCGTCCCGGCGCAGCTCGCTCCAGGACGTCGCCGACCACACGTCGGCCGCCACGCCCCACTCGTCGGCCAGCAGCCGCTGCGCCTTCAGGGCCCAGTGGATCGCCGTGCCGGAGCCGAGCAGCTGGATCCGCGGGGCGTTCGCCGGGGGCGTGATGCCCGCCGACTCCGCCGTGTTGAAGCGGTACAGGCCCTTGACGATGCCCTCGTCGATCCCGGCGACGGACGGCTTCGCGGGCTGCGGCAGCGGCTCGTTGTAGACGGTCAGGTAGTAGAAGACGTCCTGGTCCTCGCCCGGTGCGGCCTCGCCGTACATCCGGCGCAGACCCTCCTTGACGATGGCCGCGACCTCGTAGGCGAAGGCCGGGTCGTACGTCAGCGCCGCCGGGTTGGTCGCGGCGATGACGGGGGAGTGGCCGTCGGCGTGCTGCAGGCCCTCGCCGGTCAGCGTGGTGCGGCCCGCCGTGGCGCCGACCAGGAAGCCGCGGCCGAGCTGGTCGCCGAGCTGCCACATCTGGTCGGCCGTGCGCTGCCAGCCGAACATCGAGTAGAAGATGTAGAACGGGATCATCGTCTCGCCGTGCGTCGCGTACGACGTCGACGCGGCGATGAAGTCGGCCATCGAACCGGCCTCGGTGATCCCCTCGTTGAGGATCTGGCCGTTCCTGGCCTCCTTGTAGTACATCAGCTGGTCGCGGTCGACCGGCTCGTACGTCTGGCCCTTGGGCGAGTAGATGCCGAGCGACGGGAACAGCGACTCCATGCCGAAGGTGCGCGCCTCGTCGGGGACGATCGGCACCCAGCGCTTGCCCGTCTCCTTGTCGCGGACGAGGTCCTTGACCAGGCGGACGAACGCCATGGTGGTGGCCACGTTCTGCGAGCCGGAGCCCTTGTCGAAGGAGGCGAACGCCTTCTCCGCCGGGGCGGGCAGCGGGGCGACCGGGTGCACGCGGCGGGCCGGGGCCGGACCGCCGAGGGCGGCGCGCCGCTCCTGGAGGTAGCGGACCTCGGGGGAGTCGGCGCCGGGGTGGCCGTAGGGGACCACGCCGTCGACGAAGTCGCTGTCCTTGATCGGCAGGCCGAGCAGGTCGCGCATGTTCTTGAACTCGTCCACCGAGAGCTTCTTCATCTGGTGGTTGGCGTTCTTCGACGCGAAGCCCTCGCCCAGGGTGTGGCCCTTGACCGTCTGGGCCAGGATCACGGTCGGCGCGCCCTTGTGCTCGACGGCCGCCTTGTACGCGGCGTACACCTTGCGGGCCTCGTGACCGCCGCGCGAGAGGTGGAAGCACTCCAGGATCTTGTCGTCGCTCAGCAGCTTCGCCATCTCCGCCAGCGCCGGGTCGGCGCCGAAGAAGTCCTGGCGGATGTAGGCCGCGTCGCGCGTCTGGTACGTCTGGATCTGCGCGTCCGGTACCTGGCGCAGGCGGCGTACGAGCGCGCCCGTGGTGTCGAGCTGGAACAGCTCGTCCCAGGCGGTGCCCCACAGCGTCTTGACGACGTTCCAGCCGGCGCCGCGGAACTGGGCCTCCAGCTCCTGCACGATCTTGAAGTTGGCGCGGACCGGGCCGTCCAGGCGCTGCAGGTTGCAGTTGATGACGAAGGTGAGGTTGTCCAGCTCCTCACGGGCCGCGAGCGCGAGGGCCGCCGTCGACTCGGGCTCGTCCATCTCGCCGTCGCCGAGGAACGCCCACACGTGCGAGGCGGAGGTGTCCTTGATGCCGCGGTTGGTCAGGTAGCGGTTGAACCGCGCCTGGTAGATGGCCGACAGCGGGCCGAGGCCCATGGAGACCGTCGGGAACTCCCACAGCCAGGGCAGGCGGCGCGGGTGCGGGTAGGAGGGCAGGCCGTCGCCGCCCGACTCGCGGCGGAAGTTGTCGAGCTGCTGCTCGCTGAGCCGGCCGTCGAGGAACGCGCGGGCGTAGATGCCGGGGGAGGCGTGGCCCTGGATGTAGAGCTGGTCGCCGGAGCCGTCGGCCTCTTTGCCCTTGAAGAAGTGGTTGAAGCCGGTCTCGTAGAGCCAGGCGGCGGAGGCGAAGGTGGCGATGTGGCCGCCGACGCCGTACTTGCTGCCCCGGGTCACCATCGCGGCCGCGTTCCAGCGGTTCCAGGCGGTGATCCGCTGCTCCATCGCCTCGTCACCGGGCACGGCCGGCTCGGCGGAGGTCGGGATGGAGTTGACGTAGTCGGTCTCGAGGAGCTTCGGCAGCGCGATGCCGGCGCCCTCGGCGCGCTCCAGCGTGCGGCGCATCAGGTATGCGGCACGGTGCGGCCCGGCTGCCTTGGCGACCGCGTCCAGGGAGGCCTGCCACTCGGCGGTCTCCTCCGGGTCCCGGTCGGGGAGCTGGTCGAGCTCGCTCGGCTGGATGGCGTTGGGGTCGGTCATGTCGCCGCCTTCCTCAGTCGAAGGGGGTTCCCTCACATAAGGGGATCGGGGTGCCCTTGGTCTTTGGCAGGACAGGGCTGGGGCTCGGGTGGAAGCCCGTCGGCGACTGTAACTCGCTGATCGATGATCGATCAAAGGGTTGAGGGGCAAAACCTCTTGATCACGAGAAAGTAGGCACGCGGTGCCTCCGACGGTGGCACGCGGTGACGGGTTTTCGAACGGTTTTCGCAGGTCGGAGGCGTTTGAGCGAGGGTGCGCTCGGGTGTCACGCCCGGGGCGCGCAGCCCAGGACGTGCGCCTTCACCAGTTCCGCGATCCGGGGGTCACGGCGCTTGAACGCGGCGACGAGCTCCTCGTGCTCCTCGGCGTACGACTGCTGCCGCGTGCCCAGCCAGCGGATCGACAGGGCCGTGAACACCTCGATGCCCAGGCCCTCCCAGGTGTGCAACAGGACCGAGTTGCCCGCGGCGCGGACCAGTTCGCGGTGGAAGGCGACGGTGTGGCGGACCTGGGAGGTGCCGTCGGCCATGCGGTCGGCCTCGTACAGGGCGCCCACGTGGGGCTCCAGGGCCGAGCAGTCCTCGGCGAGGACCGGGGCGGCCAGCTCCGCCGCGATGGCCTCCAGACCGGCCCGGACCGGGTAGCTCTCCTCCAGGTCGGCCGCGGTGAGGTTGCGCACGCGCACGCCCTTGTTCGGGGCGGACTCGATCAGGCGCAGCGACTCCAGCTCGCGCAGGGCCTCGCGGACCGGGGTCTGGCTGACCTCCAGCTCGGTGGCGATCCGGCGCTCCACGATCCGCTCGCCCGGCTGCCAGCGTCCGCTGATGATCCCTTCCAGGATGTGCTCGCGGATCTGTTCGCGCAGCGAGTGGACGACGGGCGCGGTCATGGAGGCTCCTCGGTCGGGATCGACGTTTAGACAATACGGCTGGTTCGCTCCGCGGGTGGGACCGACGAGGGTGCTTGCACGCAGGTGAGACCAGTTGCACACGGGGTGGGTGGCGCCTTGGTGCCCGGCGTGCCCGGCGTGCCCGGCGTGCCCGGCGTGCCCGGCGTGCCCGGCGTGCCCGGCGGGTGGGCGGCCACGGGCCGTCGGTGGCCGATCGCGTGGTTCCCCGCGCCCCCAAGCGAAGTGCCCCCGCTCGGAGATGATCCGAGCGGGGGCACCGCACAGCCGTACCGCGGAAGGTCAGAGACCGAGTTCGACCTCGAACTCGCCGGCCTCCAGGATGGCCTTGACCGCCGTCAGGTAGCGGGCGGCGTCGGCGCCGTCCACCAGGCGGTGGTCGTAGGACAGGGTCAGGTACGTCATGTCGCGGACGCCGATGACCGTGCCCTCCTCCGTCTCGATGACGGCGGGGCGCTTGACCGTGGCGCCGATGCCGAGGATCGCGACCTGGCCCGGCGGCACGATGATCGTGTCGAACAGCGCGCCGCGCGAACCGGTGTTGGAGATGGTGAAGGTCGCGCCGGACAGCTCGTCCGGGGTGATCTTGTTGGCGCGGACCTTGCCCGCCAGATCGGCCGTGGCCTTGGCGATGCCGGCGAGGTTGAGGTCACCGGCGTTCTTGATGACCGGGGTCATCAGGCCCTTCTCGGAGTCCACCGCGATACCGATGTTCTCGGTGTCGAAGTAGGTGATGGTCCCCTCGGCCTCGTTGATCTTGGCGTTGACGGCCGGGTGGGCCTTCAGCGCCTGCGCCGCGGCCTTGACGAAGAACGGCATCGGGGAGAGCTTGACGCCCTCGCGCGCCGCGAACGCGTCCTTGGCCCGGGCGCGCAGCTTCATCAGACGCGTGACGTCGACCTCGACGACCGAGGACAGCTGCGCCTGCTCGTGCAGGGCCTTGACCATGTTGTCGCCGATGACCTTGCGGATCCGCGGCATCTTGATGGTCTGCCCGCGCAGCGGGGACGCCTCCAGCGCCGGGGCCTTCTTCGAGGCGGCCGGAGCGGCGGCGGCCGGAGCCGGAGCGGCGGCCGCGGCCTTCGCGGCCTCGGCGGCGGCGACGACGTCCTGCTTGCGGATGCGGCCGCCGACGCCGGTGCCCTTGACGGTGGACAGGTCGACGCCGTTCTCGGCGGCGAGCTTGCGCACCAGCGGGGTGACGTAGGCGCCGTCGTCGGCCGGCTTGGCGGCGGCCGGAGCGGCCGGTGCCTGGGCCGGAGCCGGGGCGGGCGCCGGAGCGGCCGGGGCCGGCTCGGGAGCCGGGGTGACCTGCTGCTGCGGGGCCGGAGCCGACGGGGCCTGCGGGGCCGGGGCCTGCTGCGCGGGGGCGGGCTGCGCCGGGGCCGGAGCCGGGGTGGGCTCGGGCTGGGCCGGGGCGGCCGGGGCCTCCTGCGCGGGGGCGGCGGCCGGAGCGGCACCCGCCTCGCCGATGACGGCCAGCTTGGCGCCGACCTCGGCGGTCTCGTCCTCGCCGACCACGATCTCCAGCAGCGTGCCCGAGGCGGGCGCCGGGATCTCGGTGTCGACCTTGTCGGTGGAGACCTCGAGCAGCGGCTCGTCGGCCTCGACGGTGTCACCGACCGACTTCAGCCAGCGGGTGACGGTGCCCTCGGTGACGGACTCGCCGAGCGCGGGCAGGACGACGTCCGTGCCCTCGGCGGAACCGCCGCCGGTGGCGGCTTCGGCGGTGGGAGCGGGCGCCGGGGCGGCCTGCTCGGTGGAGGGCGCGGCCGCGGCCGGCTCCGGGGCGGGCTCGGCGACCTGCTCGGCCTGCGGGGCCTGCTCGGCGGCCGGGGCCTCCTGGGCCGCGGGGGCGCCGGAGCCGTCGTCGATCAGGGCCAGCTCGGCGCCGACCTCGACCGTCTCGTCCTCGGCGACCTTGATGGAGGACAGCACGCCGGACGCGGGCGAGGGGATCTCGGTGTCGACCTTGTCGGTCGACACCTCGAGCAGCGGCTCGTCGGCCTCGACGCGCTCACCCTCGGCCTTCAGCCAGCGGGTGACAGTGCCCTCGGTGACGCTCTCGCCGAGCGCCGGAAGGGTTACGGAAACCGCCATGGTTTCGGTTGCTCCTTACGGAAAGTGCGGAAGTCTGTGTCGTCGCGTTCGTCGACCGAGGGGTCAGTCGTGCGCGTGGAGCGGCTTGCCGGCCAGGGCCAGGTGGGCCTCGCCCATCGCCTCGTTCTGCGTCGGGTGGGCGTGGATGAGCTGCGCGACCTCGGCGGGCAGCGCCTCCCAGTTGTAGATCAGCTGGGCTTCGCCGACCTGCTCGCCCATACGGTCGCCGACCATGTGGACGCCGACGACGGCACCGTCCTTGACCTGGACGAGCTTGATCTCGCCCGCGGTGTTGAGGATCTTGCTCTTGCCGTTGCCGGCCAGGTTGTACTTCAGGGCGACGACCTTGTCCGCACCGTAGATCTCCTTGGCCTTGGCCTCGGTGATGCCGACGGAGGCGACCTCGGGGTGGCAGTACGTCACCCGCGGGACACCGTCGTAGTCGATCGGGACGGTCTTCAGACCGGCCAGGCGCTCCGCCACCAGGATGCCCTCGGCGAAGCCGACGTGCGCGAGCTGCAGCGTCGGGACGAGGTCGCCCACGGCGGAGATGGTCGGCACGTTCGTGCGCATGTACTCGTCGACCAGGACGTAGCCGCGGTCCATCGCGACGCCCTGCTCCTCGTAGCCCAGGCCCTGGGAGACCGGGCCGCGGCCGATGGCCACCAGCAGGATCTCGGCCTCGAACTGCTTGCCGTCGGCGAGGGTGACCTTGACGCCGTCCTGGGTGTACTCGGCGCTCTGGAAGAACGTGCCCAGGTTGAACTTGATGCCGCGCTTGCGGAACGCGCGCTCCAGGAGCTTGGAGGAGTTCTCGTCCTCGACCGGGACGAGGTGCTTCAGGCCCTCGATGATCGTGACCTCGGTGCCGAAGGACTTCCAGGCGGAGGCGAACTCGACGCCGATGACACCGCCGCCCAGGATGATCGCGGACTTCGGCACGCGGTCCAGCACGAGGGCGTGGTCGGAGGAGATGATCCGGTTGCCGTCGATCTCCAGGCCGGGCAGCGACTTGGGCACCGAGCCGGTCGCGAGCAGGACGTGGCGGCCCTGGATCCGCTGCCCGTTCACGTCGACGGAGGTCGGGGAGGACAGGCGTCCCTCACCCTCGATGTACGTCACCTTCCGGGAGGCGATCAGGCCCTGCAGGCCCTTGTACAGACCGGCGATCACGCCGTCCTTGTACTTGTGGACCCCGGCGATGTCGATGCCCTCGAACGAGGCCTTCACACCGAACTGCTCGCTCTCGCGGGCCTGGTCGGCGATCTCGCCCGCGTGCAGCAGGGCCTTGGTGGGGATGCAACCCTTGTGCAGGCAGGTGCCGCCGACCTTGTCCTTCTCGATCAGGGCGACGTCCAGGCCCAGCTGCGCCCCGCGCAGGGCCGCAGCGTAACCACCGCTGCCACCGCCGAGGATCACTAGGTCGAAAACGGTGCTGGCGTCGTTCGCCACGTCACGTCCTCCATGCATGTGCGCCGTACGCCGGTCGTCACTGACCGGCAGGCGGCTGGTGTCCGGCCGCTCGTTCTTCGGCCCTTCGGTGGGGCCCTGTCCTGCCGTGCCCCATCTTCGCACTTGTCGGCACACAACGAGACGCCGGGCTGCTGTGTGAGACGCCCCACGTCCGGACGGGCCGCGCGAGCAGGGGCGCGGTCCCGCCGAAGGGGCGCGGGGAACCGCCCGGCCGGGCCCCCGCGCCCCCGCACTCGCCCTACGACGGGCGAGACCGGGCTCTCAGACGACGGTCAGCCCAGATCCCCGGCGGCCGTCAGCTCCGCCAGCCGCACCAGCGTGCGCACGCCGCTGCCCGTGCCGCCCTTCGGCGTGTAGCCGAACGGGCCGCCCTCGTTGAAGGCCGGTCCGGCGATGTCGAGGTGCGCCCAGGTGATGCCCTCGCCGACGAACTCGCGCAGGAAGAGCCCGGCGACGAGCCCGCCGCCCATCCGCTCGCCCATGTTCGCGATGTCGGCCGTGGGCGAGTCCATCCCCTTGCGCAGGTGCTCCGGCAGCGGCATCGGCCACGCCGGCTCGCCGACCTCCTCGGCCGCCTCGTACAGCGCCGTGCGGAAGGAGTCGTCGTTGCCCATGATCCCGAACGTCCGGTTGCCCAGCGCCAGGACCATCGCGCCGGTCAGCGTCGCCACGTCCACGATCGCGTCCGGCTTCTCCTGGGAGGCGGCCCACAGCGCGTCGGCCAGCACCAGCCGGCCCTCGGCGTCGGTGTTGAGCACCTCCACCGTCTTGCCGCTGTACATCCGCAGCACGTCACCCGGACGGGTGGCGGAGCCGGAGGGCATGTTCTCGGCCAGGGCGAGCCAGCCGGTGACGTTGACCTCCAGGCCCAGGCGCGCGGCGGCGACGACGGCGGCGAACACCGCGGCCGCGCCGCTCATGTCGCACTTCATCGTCTCGTTGTGACCGGCCGGCTTCAGCGAGATGCCGCCCGAGTCGTAGGTGATGCCCTTGCCGACGAAGGCCAGGTGCTTCTTGGCCTTGGAGGAGGTGTAGGACAGCTTCACCAGGCGCGGGGTCGCCGCCGAGCCGGCGCCGACGCCGAGGATGCCGCCGTAGCCGCCCTTGGCCAGGGCCTTCTCGTCGAGCACCTGCACCTTGATGCCGTGCTCCTTGGCCGCGGCCTGCGCGATCGCGGCGAACGACTCGGGGTTCAGGTCGTTGGGCGGGGTGTTGACCAGGTCGCGGGCGCGGTTGAGCTCCTCCGACACGGCGACGGCGCGCTCGACGGCCGCCTTGTACGCCTTGTCGCGGGGCTTGCCGCCGAGCAGGGCGACCTCGGCGAGCGGGGCCTTGCCGTTCTTCGCCTTGGGGTCCTTGCCATTGGCCTTGTACGCGTCGAAGGCGTACGCGCCGAGCAGCGCGCCCTCGCCGACCGCGCCGGCGTCCGCCGCGTCGGTCAGGGGCAGGGCGAAGGCGGCCTTCCGGGAGCCGGCCAGGGCGCGGGCGGCCACGCCGGCGGCCCTGCGCAGCACGTCGGCGTCGTAGCCGGCGTCCTTCTCGGGCACCGCGCCCAGCCCCACCGCCAGCACGAGCGGGGCCTTGAAGCCGGACGGTGCCGGCACCTTCGTCACCTCGCCCTCGCCGCCGGAGGCGCCGAGAGTCTCCAGGACGCCGGCCAGCCTGCCGTCGTACGCCTTGTCCACGGCCTCGGCGCCCGGTGCGACGACCGGCCCCTTGGCACCCTTGGCGACACCGATCACGATCGCGTCGGCCCGCAGACCGGACGCCGCGGCGGTGCTGAGAGTGAGAGCAGTCACGGTGGTGAAATCTCGCTTCCGATGTGAAGTTGCGGTGGTCGAGCGGTGTGGGTCGACCGGGCCCGACAGCCGACCCTATGCGGACCTCAGGGCGCGGTTTCAGCGGGGCCGTCCCCGGTGCGGCGAACACTCGACGACGAGACTACGCGCGTGGCCCGGTTCGCTCATTCCTGCGGGCGTTCACCGGTCGATGGCATGGTGGCCACTTCTTGATCCCTCACACCGGTGAGCTGAGTCACACTCGTCACGATCCGGTGAGCGCCCTGCTCGCCGCTTTGCATGATTTCCATGGATCCTCCTCTGTTCGACCGCAAGGGGATCCCGCGGATCTTCTGTGGGGGGCACCATGGCGCTGCGTGCGCGCAGATGGAGAAACACGACCGCCGCGATGACGGCGGCCGGCGTGATCATGGCCGGGGCGGTGGCGCCCGGCGCGGCCGCCGCGGAGGACCCGCGCATCGACCTGAGGGTGCTGGTCGTCGACAACGGCGACAGCCCCGTCCGGGCCGTCACCGCACAGCTCAGGAGCACGGGCGTCCCGTACACCACGATCGACCTGAACGACGCCGCCCGCCCGAGGATCACCGAGTCGTTCCTGAGCGACACGGTCGACGGCCGGCCCCGCGCCCGGTACCAGGGCGTCGTCCTGCCGAACGAGGCCCCGTTCGGTGCGGGTTCCGCCGAGCAGGCCGCGCTGGAGGCGTACGAGAGGACGTACGGCATCCCGCAGGTCGACGCCTACACCTGGGCACACCCCGGGGTCGGCCTCGACTACACCAGTGAGGGCGGCTGGGCCGGCGCCCTGGACGGGCGGGAGGCCTCCGTCACCCCGGCCGGGAAGGCCGGCTGGTTCGGCTATCTGGAGGGCGCGTTCCGCTTCGAGGACAACGCCCCCTCCGTGCAGGAGAGTTACGGCTACGCCGCCCGCCCCCGCGCCGGCTTCACCAGCTACGTCGACATCCCCGTGCCGGGCGGCACCGGCCGCGGCAGCCTGGTCGGCGAGTACGCCCACGACGGCCGCCGCGAACTCGTCGTGACGTTCGCCTGCAACGGCAGCCAGCAGCAGTTCCGGCTGCTGGCCCGCGGCATCGTCGAGTGGCTCACCCAGGGCGTGCACCTGGGCCGGACCCGCAACTCCTTCGCGGTCCACGTCGACGACGTGTTCGCCCCGGACAGCCGCTGGGACACCGAACGCAACTGCACCCCGGGCGACTTCGACTGCGCGGGCGGCGACGGCGAGGGCACCGCGCCGATCCGCATGACCGCCGCCGACGCCGCCTACGCCGCCCAGTGGCAGCGCGAGCACGGCTTCACCATGGACATGGTCTTCAACGCCGGCTCGGGCGAGGAGTGGAAGGCCGAGCACGGCGGCACCGACGCCCTCACCGCACGGCTGCTCGCCGACAAGGCGCAGTACCGCTGGGTCAACCACACCTACACGCACCCCTTCCTCGGCTGCGTCCAGGACACCTCCACCGTGCCGTGGAGCTGCGCGAAGAACGCCGACGGCTCGACGACGTACATGAGCCGCGCCGAGATCGCCGCGCAGATCCGCGACAACCACGACTGGGCCGTGCGCAAGGGCCTGCCCGTCGACCGCGCCGAGCTGGTCACCGGGGAGCACTCGGGCCTCAGGACGCTGCCGCAGCAGCCGGACGACAATCCGAACCTGGCCGGCGCGCTCGCCGGCACCGGCATCCGGTGGATCGCCTCGGACAACTCCCGCGAGCCCGGGCAGCGCGCCGTCGGCCGGGCCCTGACCGTCCCGCGCCACCCGATGAACGTGTACTACAACGTGGGCACGGCGGCCGAGATGGCCGACGAGTACAACTGGATCTACACCTCCCGGGCCGACGGCGGCAGCGGCGTCTGCGAGGACGACCCGGCCTCCACCTGCCTCGACGCACCGCTGGACGTCACCACCGGCTACACCGGGCACATCGTCCCGCAGGAGGCCCGCACCGCGCTCGGGCACGTCCTCGCGGGCGACCCCCGGCCGCACTACGCGCACCAGTCCAACCTGGCCGAGGACCGGCTGCTCTACCCGGTGATGGAGAAGGTGCTCGACGACTACGGGGCGCTGTTCGCCGGCAACACCCCGCTGGAGAACCCCCGGCACAGCGCCATCGGCACCGAGGTGCAGCGCCGCGCCGCCTGGCAGAAGGCCCTGGCGGACAACCGCGTGACGGCGTACCGGATCGGCGGCACGGTCACCGTCACCGCACCGTCCGGCACCCAGATCCCGATGACCGCCCCGGAGGGCACCACGAAGCAACTCGTCCTGGGCACCACCGCCTTCGGGACCCCGTACGCGGGAGCCCGCTCGGCCTGGACGACCCCGGCCGCGCTCCAGCCGGCCCTGACGCTGAAACTCCCCTAGGGGGAGCGCCCGAAGGGGCGCGGGGAACTGCGCGACCAGCCCACACGACGCCCGCACTCGGCATCCGGGCATGCAGTTCCCCGCACGACATCCGCAACACAGGGGGGAAGCACCGCATGAGGCGAACAGGCCGGCATGTCACCATGCTCACGGAAGGCACCTACCCGCACGTCCACGGCGGCGTCAGCACCTGGTGCGACCAGCTCGTCAAGGGCATGCCGGAGGTCGACTTCCACATCGTCTCGCTCACCGGCAGCGGCCGCGAACCCGTCGCCTGGGAGCTGCCGCCCAACGTCCGCCGGCACACCCCGGTCCCGACCTGGGGCCCGCGCCCCGGCCGCAGAAGGCCCCCGTACGGCAGGGCCCGCCGCCGCTTCACCGAGACCCACGAGCGCTTCCTGCTGTCCTTCCTCGACCCCGGCTCGCAGGCCGACTTCGGCGAGTCCCTGGAGGAACTCGCCGCACTCGCCCGGGACGGACGCCTGCCCGCCGCGCTGCGCACCGAGTCGGCGCTGCGGTCCCTGATGGGGATCTGGACCATGCCGCATCTGCCGACGGCCGCGGCCCGCCCCACGGTGCACGACGCGTTGACCGCGACCGACCTGCTGGAGCACGCCCTGCGCCCGCTCGGCGTCCGCATCCCGGAGGACTCCGTCGCGCACGCCGTCAGCAGCGGCCTCGCCACCCTGCCCGCGCTCGCCGCCCGCCACCTGGACGGCGTGCCGTTCCTGCTCACCGAGCACGGCATCTACCTGCGCGAGCGCTACCTCGGCCACCGCCGGGGCGGCCAGCGCTGGCCCGTGAAGGCGTTCATGCTGGGCTTCTACCGCGAGCTGAACTCCTACGGCTACCGCGCCGCCGACCTGATCACCCCGTGCAACCAGTACAACCGCCGCTGGGAGGAGCGCGGCGGCGCCGACGCCGGCAAGATCCGCACGGTCTACAACGGCGTCGACCCGGCCGCCTTCCCGCACGCCGGCCCCGAACCCGAGGTCCCCACGCTGTCCTGGTGCGGGCGGATCGACCCCATCAAGGACCTGGAGACGCTGATCCGCGCCTACGCCATGGTCCGGGCCGAGGTCCCGGCGACCCGGCTCCGGCTCTTCGGCCCGGTCCCGCCCGGCGGCGAGGCCTACCGCACCCGCCTGGAGAAGCTCGCCGCCGAACTGGGCGTCACCGACGGACTGACCTTCGAGGGCCGTATCGAGGAGGTCTGGCGGGCGTACGCGGCCGGGCACGTCGTCATGCTGTCGTCGATCTCCGAGGGCTTCCCGTTCTCCCTCATCGAGGCCATGTCGTGCGGCCGTACGACGGTGTCCACGGACGTCGGCGGGGTGCGCGAGGCCGTCGGCGACACCGGCCTGGTGGTCCCGCCGCGCGAGCCGGAGAGGATGGCCGCCGCCGCGCTGACCCTGCTCAAGGACGACGAACGGCGGCTGGAACTGGGCCGGTTGTCGCGCCAGCGCGTCATCGACCGGTTCACGCTGCGCCGCTCGGTGGACGCCTTCCGCACCATCTACAAGGAACTCGCGGGCGAGGACGAGGTGTACGAGCCCACCCTGGAGACCGTCGCCGACTGGACCCTGGAGCTGCGCGACCCCTGGTACGCGTCCGTCGCCGCGGACGGGGCCGGCTGGTGAGCGGAAGCGTCTGGCTCCCCCCGGGCTCCCGCCCGGACGCACTCCCGGAGATCCCCCGGCCGCACCCCCCGAGCTGGGCGCTGCCCGACCCGGTCGACGAACTCGCCGACCGGCTGGAGGACTTCGTAGCCGCGGCCGTCCACCCCGACGAGATCGCCGCCCTGCTGGAGTCCGACGGCCTCTCGGACGAGAGGATCCGCGAGCGGTACGGCGTGAAGAACTCCTTCGCCCTCGCCGAGACCCTCTACGAACGCGTCGAGCGCCGCTACCCCGAGCCCGACGGCCCCGCCGGCGACCCCTGGCGGATCGGCCTGCTCGGCTGCCTGCTGCGCGGCGTGGTCTTCGCCCTGCCCGGACTCGCCTACGTCCTCGGGTCGCCGCTTTTCACCGGCCCGGGCGACCTCGGCCTCCCCGCGGGCACGGTCCCGCTCCTGGCCGGCGCGCTGTGCGGCTGGAGCTGGAACCAGGGCCTGGCCCACCGGGCGTACGCGTGGCTGGGGCTGGGCGACCGCCCGGCCGCCCGGCGCGCCCTGCTGCTCGGGGCCCCGGCGGGCGCGCTGCTCGGCTCCCTGGTCGCCCTGCTGTGCGCGGGCGGCGCCGGACCGGCCGTGGTGGCCTTCGCCGCCGGGCAGTCCTGCTACCTCGCGGCGGCGACCGTCCTGCTGGTGATGGGCCGCGAACGGCTCCTGCTGGCCGCCCTGGGGCCGATGGCGCTCGGCGCGGTGCTGTCCCTGGTCGACCCGCTGCCCGAACCGGCCGGCGCGGTGCTGCTGCTGGGTTCCCTGGCCGCGGTCGTGGTGCTCGCGCTGCGCGAGGTGGCGCCCACCCTGCGGGACGAGGGCGGCTGGATCGCCGGCCTCGCCGCCCTGCTCCCCTTCGGCGCGTCCGGCACCGCACCCGCCCGGCACCGCCCCGCCGGGCGCCGGCTCACCGGCTCCCTGCCGTACGCGCTGTTCGGGCTGGCCACCGGCGTCCTCGTGCTGCACGCGGCGCTCGGCGACGTCCTCGCGGGCGGGAGCGCCACGGCCGTGGCCGCGCCGGCCGCCGTGGCGCTCACCCTCAGCATGGGACCCGCCGAGTGGCTGCTGTACCGCTTCCGCAGCGACAGCCTCGCCGCACTGCGCGCCAGCGGCAGCGCCCGCGACTTCCGGCGCGTCACCGTCCTCACCGTCGTCCAGTGCCTGGCCGCCTACCTCGCCGCCCTGCTCGCGCTGAGCCTCGCCGCCTCCGCCCTGTGGCCGCACGCCCCGGTCCCCGGCGGCGTCCGGCTGGCCGGGCTGCTGCTGCTCGGTGCCGTCCTGTGGACGGGACTGCTGCTCCAGTCGTTCGGCGCGGTGACCGGCGCGACCGCGGTGTGCTGCGCCGCCGCCCTCGCCCAGACGCTGCTCCTCGTCACCCGCACCGGCGATCCGCACGCGTCCGGTGCGCTCGTGTACGGCACCGCCGCCGCCGTCCAGGCGGCCCTGGTGTGCACCCTCCTGGGAAGGGCAACCGCCCACCGATGAGCACTCTCCTGGTCCCGTACTACGAGCACCCGTCCGTCCGCCCCGCCGAATGGGACGCCATCGTCGCCGCCGCACCCCGCCTCTACGGGGTGGTCCTCAACCCGGCCAGCGGCCCCGGCGACCGCCCCGACCCGGCCTTCGCCGAGGTCGCCGCCCGGCTGCGCTCGGCGGGCGTACGGGTCCTCGGCTACGCCGACACCGGCTACGGCCGCCGCGCCGCCGGCGACGTCGTACGCGACCTCACCCGGCACCGCGACTGGTACCGCGCCGACGGCGCCTTCCTCGACCAGGTCCCGTCCGGGCCCGAGGAGTTCGAGCACTACCAGAGACTGGCCGTCGCCGCCTGGGGCGTCGGCTGCGGCACCCTCGTCCTCAACCACGGCACGGCACCCCACCCCTGCTACGGCCGCATCGCCGACGTCCTCGTCACCTTCGAGGGCACCTGGGCGTCGTACCGCGCCCTGCCCCCGCAGCCGTGGCCGGGAGGCCCCGACGTCCGGCTGTGCCACCTGGTCCACGGCGTCCCGCCCGACGCCGACCCGGCGGCCCTGGCCCGGGCGAGGGGAGCGGCGGTGCACTGCGCGGTCCCCGGCACGGGGGACCATCCTTGGGGCACCCTGCCGTACACCCTGAAGAACACGAGGAACACCCCGTGAGACGCCCCGCCCCGCTGGTCGCCGCCCTGCTCGCCCTGCTGCTCGCGGGCTGCACCGGCGCCCCCGACGACAAGCCCGGCCCCCGCTGGCAGCCCCGCCCGGGCACCGCCTGGCAGTGGCAGCTCAGCGGACGCCTGGACACCTCCGTCGACGTGCCGGTCTACGACATCGACGGCTTCGACCACTCCGCGGACACCGTCGCCGGGCTGCACGACGACGGACGCAAGGTCATCTGCTACCTGTCGACCGGCGCCTGGGAGGAGTTCCGCCCGGACGCCGGGAAGTTCCCGGAGGAGGTCCTGGGCCGGGGCAACGGCTGGAAGGGCGAGCGCTGGCTCGACATCCGCCGCACCGACGTCCTGGAGCCGCTGATGGCGGCCCGGATCGACATGTGCCGCGACAAGGGCTTCGACGCGGTCGAGCCCGACAACATGGACGGCTACCGCAATGACACCGGCTTCCCGCTCACCGCCGCCGACCAGCTCCGCTACAACCGCCTCATCGCCCGCCTCGCCCACGACCGGGGCCTCGCCGTCGGGCTGAAGAACGACCTGGACCAGATCCCGGAACTGGTCGGCGACTTCGACTTCGCGGTCAACGAGCAGTGCGCCCAGTACGGCGAGTGCGCGGCCCTGAAGCCGTTCGTGGCGGCGGGCAAGGCCGTCTTCCACGTCGAGTACGAGGTCCCCGTCCGCCGCTTCTGCGCCGACTCCCGCCGCCTGAAGCTGAGTTCACTGCTCAAGAAGTACGAACTGGGGGCGTGGCGGCAGGCATGCTGAGTTCGATCCCCGTCACCGACGTGCCCGCCACCCGGTCGGCCAGCGACCGCCGGGCGGGGGAGAGGACCGGCAGCGCGTTCAGCAGGAACAGCAGCACCGCCACCGCCCACACCAGCACCGACAGCACGACCTGCCCCTCGACCAGCAGCACGCAGGCGACGGCGTACACGGCGACGTCCACGGCGGTGGTGACGGCGGCCCGCCGCGCGGCCCTGACCCGGCGCGGGAGGCCCGAGGTGACCTTCAGCCCGGCCACGGCCTTGCCCACCGTGCGCCCGGCCAGCGCCAGGCACGCCCACTGGTAGAGGAACACCGCCAGCACCAGCAGCCCGAAGGCCTGCTCGACGTAGAGCACCGACTTGTCCCACAGCCGCAGCCCGAGGTCCTGGGAGGCGCCGACCACGTCGCCGCGGGAGGTCAGCAGGTCGAAACCGCCCCGGGTGGCCAGCTCGGGCACGTCGGTCACGAGCGCCGAGATCCGGTGGAAGGTGAGCACCGCGAGCGCCGAGGCGAGCGCCACCACCAGCGCGAAGTCGACGGACCAGGCCACGGCACGGCGCAGCTTCGGCATGGACGTCCCCCGATCACTTGTGTGTCCGGGGCAGGAAACTAGCGGCTCGGCGGGGCGGGCAGGAGGGGGACGGGGAGATCGTTTCAGCCCAGTGACAGAACGACCAGCGCGAGGGTCGCCGCCGTCTCCGCCAGGCCGCCGAAGACGTCCCCGGTCACCCCGCCGAAGCGGCGCGTGCAGTGCCGCAGCAGTGCCTCCGCGGCGGCCAGGGCGAGGACGACGGCGAGCACGGCCCGGACCGCGCCGTACGCCCCGGACAGGGCTCCCACCGCCGCCGTCACGCCCACGACGGCGACCGCGGCGGCCAGCGCCCGGCGCGGCGGCACCACGCCCGCCACCGCCGCGCCCAGCCCTTCCGGCCGCGCCGCCGGCACCCCGGCCCGGGCCGCCAGGGTCAGGGCCAGCCGGGCCGCCGTGGCGGAGACGACGGCGGCGAAGGCGCCCCACGCCCAGGAGGCGCCGTAGGCCTGGGTGAGCGCGGCGGCCTGCGCGAGCAGGACCAGGACCAGGGTGATCACACCGAACGGCCCGATGTCCGACTGCTTCATGATCCGCAGCGCGTCCTCGGCGGGCTTGCCGCTGCCCAGCCCGTCGGCGGTGTCGGCCAGCCCGTCGAGATGCAGCCCCCGGGTGAGCGCCGCCGGCACGGCGACGGTGGCCACGGCGGCGAGCGGAGCGCCCGCGCCGAGGAACAGCAGTACGAGCCCCACGGCGGCCGAGGCGGCGCCGACCGCCAGCCCGGCCACCGGAGCGCACAGCATGCCGCCGCGCGCCGCCTCCCTGTCCCACCGGGTCACCCGGACGGGGATCACCGTGAGCGTGCCGAAGGCGAAGCGCAGTCCGTCGAGGGAAGAGGTTCTGGGCACCGGCGCAGGCTACCCGCCGGTCGGCAGGGCGGGACCGGCGGCCGCGGATAAAGTGCACGTATGGGATGGCTGGAGCGGAACATCATCGAACCCGGCAAACTGCCCCTGCTCCTGGCTCTCGTCGCCTTCGTGCTGACCTTCCTGATCACCCGGGGCATCACCCGCCTGATCCGCGCGGGCAAGGGCCCGTTCGGCAACATCAGCACCGGCGGCGTCCACGTCCACCACGTGGTCCCCGGGGTCATCCTGACGATCGTCGGCGGTTTCGGCGCGGTCGCCGGCGGCCAGTACGGCTGGGGCTCCTACCTGGCCGCGGTGGTCTTCGGCATCGGCGCCGGACTCGTCCTGGACGAGTTCGCCCTGGTGCTGCACCTCGCCGACGTCTACTGGACCGAGGACGGCCGCAAGAGCGTCGAGATGGTCGTCCTCACCGCCTCCCTGGTCGGCCTGCTCCTCATCGGCTTCTCGCCCTTGGGCGTCAACGACCTCAGTGAGGACCAGCAGCAGAACCGCGCCGTCGTCCTGGCGAACATCCTGGCCAACTTCGCGCTCGCCCTCGTCGCCCTGTTCAAGGGCAAGGTCCGCATGGCCGTCCTGGGCGTGGTCATCCCCCTCGTCGCCGTGGTCGGCGCCGTGCGGCTGGCCCGTCCCACCTCGCTGTGGGCCAAGCGGTTCTACCGCAACCGCCCCAAGGCCCGGGCCCGGTCCGCCCTGCGCGCGTACCACCACGACCGCCGCTGGGCCGGACCCAGACGCGCCTTCCAGGACTGGATCGGCGGCGCCCCCGACCCCGAGCGGACCCGCTCCCTCGAACACCGCTGACGCACCTCGCCGGCTGCGCACAGCACCAGCACCGCCGCGATCGCCGCGAGGTGCTCCTTGCCCGCGAGGTTCTCCTTGAGGACGACCTCGGCCACCATCGCGGCCACCACCAGCGCGGCCGTGACGTACGCGCGGTGGCGCACGCCCAGGAAGACGGCCAGAGCCACCACCGCCGCCGACGGCCCGGTGTCCACGACCCAGCGGTCCGAGGCGGGCAGTCCCAGCGGAGATCCGGGTCCCAGCCGGACGCCCAGCCGCGCGTACATCGTGCCCGCGAGCGTGGCGGCGTAGGCGAGGGCGAGTGTGCGCCACCGGCCCAGGCACAGCTCCGCGAGGCCGAACACCAGCAGGAGCTGCGCCAGCGCGCCCCACACCGGCAGATCGAGCGCGGGCACGAACAGCGACAGCGGCGTCCGCAGCAGCACGAGCCACAGCGGGTCCGCGGCCCGGACCGTGCCCACGTCCTGCACGAACCGGTGGCCCCACGGCTGGGTGTGCGCGGCGTGCAGCGCGGCCGTCAGGCACACGGCCGTGACGGCCAGGGGCACCGCCCGCCACCGCCGCCGCACCAGCGGCCCGCGCACCGCCGCGCACAGCGGCCCCCATTCCGCGCGGGCCCAGCGGGCGAGCGTGCTCATCGGGTCGTCCTCGTCCGTGCGTCGGTCCGTCCGCGATGCCCGCCACTCGGTTGGGCCGGCACCACGTTCCAAGACCGGCCCGGACGGGACGAAGTTGAGCCGGACGCGCGTGACCAGGATCTCCGGGCGGCTCAGCGCTCGGAGGGAACCCCGGCGGCCTCCTGCCCGTCGGGCGCCTGTGCCGCCCCGGCGGTCTCCTGATCCCCGGGCTCCTCCGGCTCGCCGGGCTTCTCGGGCTTGACGGGCTTCTCGGGCAGCTCCGCCGCCAGCGCGGCGGCCGCCTGCACGAGCGGCAGCGCCAGCAGGCCGCCGGTGCCCTCCCCGACGGTCACGCCGTGGTGCAGCAGCGGCTCCAGGGCCATCCGGTCCAGGGCCTTCGCCTGGCCGGGCTCACCGCTGTCGTGCGCGGCCAGCCACCAGTCCGGCGCGCGGAAGGCGATCCGCTGCCCGACCAGCGCGCACGCCGCCGCCACCACCCCGTCGAGCACCACCGGCAGCTTGCGCACCGCGCACTGCAGCAGGAAGCCCGTCATCGCCGTCAGGTCGGCGCCGCCCACCGTCGCCAGCAGCCGCAGCTGGTCGCCGAGCACGGGCCGGGCCCGGCGCAGCGCGTCACGGATCGCCGCGCACTTGCGCATCCACGCCAGGTCGTCGATCGCCAGCCCGCCGCGCCCGGTGACGACCGACGCGTCGACCCCGCACAGCGCCGCGACCAGCACGCCCGCCGCCGTGGTCCCGCCGACGCTCACATCGCCCAACACCACCAGGTCCGTACCGGAGTCGGCCTCCTCGTCGGCCACCGCGACCCCGGCCCGGAACGCGGCCTCGGCCTCCTCCTGCGTCAGCGCGTCCTCGACGTCGATCCGCCCGCTGCCGCGCCGCACCCGGTGCCGTACGACGTCCTCCGGCAGGGTCTTCGGGTCGCAGTCCAGGGCCATGTCGACGATCCGCACCGGCACGCCCTGCCGCCGGGCGAGCACCGACACCGGCCGGCCGCCCTCCAGCACCTCGCGCACCAACTCCGCGGCGCTGCCCGCCTGTCGGGCCGAGACGCCCAGCTCGGCGATGCCGTGGTCACCGGCGAAGAGCACCACCCGCGGCCGTTCCACCGGCCGCACCGGCACGGCCGACTGCGCCGCCGCCAGCCACTCACCCAGCTCGTCGAGGCGGCCCAGTGACCCGGGCGGCACGACCTGCCGCTCCCGGCGCGCCTCCGCGTCACGGCGCACCCCGCCGTCCGGACGCTCGATCAGATCGGTGAAGTCGTCGAGATTAAGCGAGCTCATTCGCCGAACAGTACCGGCACCGGTCGAACGGCAGGGCGCCACATGACCACTCCGCCGAGGCGACGTCGTTGCACCCGGCATCGGCATCCCATACGTTCCGTTTTGCAGCGGATTGTCGTACCCGGTTCGCTCGCCGTCCCGCCGTACGTCCCCTGCCGTACGCCCTCGCCCGGGAGCCGCCCATGCCCGCACGCCCCTTCCACCCCGCCCCGTCCGCATCCCCCGTCCCCCAGGCGACCACCCGGGTCCACGAACCACGTCGCGAGGACTGCCCCTGGTGCGGCTCCGCCCGGCTGCGCAACCGGCTGCGCACCGGCGACCTGCGGCAGTTCCAGCCGGGCAGCTTCACCGTCGACGAGTGCCGCGACTGCGGCCACACCTTCCAGAACCCCCGCCTCACCGCCGAGGGCCTGGCCCGCTACCACCGGATCGTGCGCGGGGCGCCCAGGGAGCCGGCCTGCGACGGCCTGCTGGCCCTGCGCGCCGGCCACCGCCGCCACCGCTCGGCCGCCCGCGCGATGCGGCGCCTGGGCGAACCCGAGAGCTGGCTGGACGTGGGCACCGGCCACGCCGGCTTCCCCGCCGCGGCCCGCGAGTTCTTCCCCTACACCGCGTTCGACGGACTGGACCCCACCCCGCGCGTGGTCCGCGCCCGCTCCGCCGACCGCGTCGAGGAGGCCCACGTGGGCCGCCTGACCGACCCGCGGATCACGGCCCCGCTGCGCGAGCGCTACGACGTGGTCAGCATGCTCCACCACCTGGAGGGCACGGCGGACCCCCGAGCCGAACTCCGCGCGGCTGTGGGCCTCCTGCGCCCCGGCGGCCACCTCCTCGTGGAGACCCTCGACCCCCGCAGCCTGTTCGCCGCGCTCCTGGGCCGCTGGTGGCTGCCCTACGACCAGCCGCGCCACCTCCACCTGCTGCCCCCGCACAACCTCCGCGCGGAACTGGAGGCGTCCGGCTGCGCGATCCTGACGCTCGACCACCGTCCGGTCCACGTCCCCCACGACCTCGCGGGCGCCACGGCCCTGGCCCTCTCCCACAGCCTCCCGGCCCCCGACGCCCCCTGGCGGGCCGTCCCCCCGCCCCGCTCCCACCAGCACCTGCGCACGGTCCTGCTGCGGGCCGGCGTCCCCCTGGTGGCCCTGGCGGCGGCGGCCGACCACCTCATCGCCCCGCTCGCCCGCCGCACCCGCTTCGCGAACACCTACCGGGTGATCGCCCGCAGGACCGCCTAGCCGCACCGGCGAGCCGGGTCGCCCGTCACCCCCGCAGCACCATCGCCTGCCCCGCCACCACCAGCACCACGTGCTCGCACTCGTCCGCGAACCCCGCGTTCAGCCGCCCCAGTTCGTCCCGGTAGCGCCGCCCGGACGCGGTCGCCGGCACGATGCCCGACCCCACCTCGTTCGACACCGCGACCACGGTCCGCCGGGTCGCCCGCACCGCCTCGGTCAACTCCCGCACCCGCTCCCGCAGCACCTTCTCGCCCCGCTCCGCCCACACCGCGTCGTCCCACGCCCCGGCGGCGTCCATCGCGTCCGTCAGCCACAACGACAGGCAGTCGATGAGCAGCGGCGGCCCCTCCGCCTGCAGCAGCGGCACCAGATCGCAGGTCTCGACCGTCTGCCAGGAACCCGGCCGCCGCTCCCGGTGCGCCGAGACCCGCACGGACCACTCGGTGTCCCCGTTGCGCGACCCGCCCGTCGCCACGTACAGCACGTCCGGGAAGGACTCCAGCCGCCGTTCGGCCTCCACCGACTTCCCCGAGCGGGCGCCGCCCAGCACCAGCGTCCGCCGCGGCACGTCGGGCACGTCCTCGTAGGCGCCCACGGCCAGCGTCGTCCCGTCCGGCACGGCCCGCGCCCCGGCCGCCGCGAGCCGCCGCGCGAGCTCCGGGCCCGGCGGCACGTCGTGGTCCAGGTGCACGGCGACCACGTCGGTCGTCGGCCCGGCCGCGCCCACCGCCCGCAGCTTCGCCAGCGCGTCCGGCCGCCCCACCACGTCCAGCAGCACCATGTCGTACGGCTCGGCCGGCTCCTCCAGCCCCGCCGGCGCGCCGCCCGGCGGCAGATACAGCAGGCGCTGCCCCTCCGGCCCGGTCACCGCGTAACCGGTGCCCGGCGCGTCCAGCGCCACCGCCCGCACCCGGTGTCCCGTCAGCAGCGTCAGCTCCCGCCCGTCCGGCACCCGCCCGGGCTGCGGCAGCCCGGCCGGCACCTCCACCGCGGGCCCGTCGTGCGGATGCGACAGCAACACCTGCCGTACGCCGGTCAGCGAACGCCCGGCACGCGCCGCCGCGAACGCCGCCCCGGGCGTCAGGTCGAGCAGCAGCGCCCCGTCCACGAGCAGCGCGGCGGCCGCCCGGGCGTCCGGGCCGATCGCGGACGCGCAGGCCGCGCAGGGACAGTCGGGGCGGGGCAGGCCCGCGGGGGCGCCGGTGCCGAGCAGAGTCAGTTCCACGCCCCGATTCTCACCCGTGACCATGTGACACGCGTGTCGGCACCGTCCCCACAGGGGCCCGGGGGAACCGCGCGACCAGCCCTCACGGCCGCACCGACCCGATGACCCGCACTCCCGACCACGTGTCCCGCCCCACCCGGCCAAGCGCATAGGCTCGGGTCGGGAGCCGGACCGGGATCCGGCTTTTCGCTGTGCAGTGTGCTCACACATGGGAGGCGTACATGGCGGCATGGTCGTGGCGGTTCGAGAAGACGGACGGGACGGAGGTCCAGCCCGCGGTGCCGCCGGAGGAGTTCCCCACGCAGGGGGACGCCGAGTCCTGGATCGGGGAGCACTGGAAGGCCCTGAAGGAGGGCGGCGCCGACCAGGTGCGGCTGTTCGAGGACGCCACGGAGATCTACGGGCCGATGAGCCTGCACGCCGCCGAGGCGTGAGCCCGGGGGGCGGGGGCCGACGGCCCTCGCCCTCCCTCACCGGGTGCGTCAGCCCCGTACGCCGCACAGGTGCAGCAGCGCGGCCACCCCGCGGTACGGATCCGTCCGCCCCGCCTTCTCCTCCACCGCGAGCAGCGTCTCGACGTCGGCCGGAACCTCGGCGCCGTCGGCCGCCGTGTCGGTGAACACGCGCACCCCGTACCAGGCGTGCAGCGGCGCCCCGATCCCCGCGAGCGTCGCCGTCAGGTCCTTCAGCCGGTCGGCCCGTACGTCGAGCCCCGGCCGGTCGGGGATCCCGCCGTCCGAGTCGGTCCGGCTGTGAGGGCGGTAGGAGACCGTGTCGAACGCGGCCAGCGCGCCCGCCCAGTCGCCGGACAGGCCGGGCCGTATCGCCAGCGCGTCGCCGTTGCGCACCAGCAGCGACAGCAGCCCGCCCGGCGCGAGCATCCGGGCCAGCCCCGCCAGCAGCGGGTCGGGCTCCTCGACGTACATGAGCACGCCGTGGCACAGCACCACGTCGAAACTGCCCGGCAGGAAGTGCACACCGGTGTCCCGGCCGTCGCCCTCGATGATCCGCATCCGCTTGCGGATGCCCTCCGGTTCGCCCGCGAGGCACTCGCGGGCGGCGGCGATCATCGACACGTCCTGCTCCAGACCGGTCACCTGGTGCCCGGCCCGGGCCAGCCGCAGCGCCTGCGTGCCCCGGCCCATCCCCACGTCGAGCACGCGCAGCCGCCGCCCGACCGGGAACCGGCCGACTATCTGCTCGTCCAGCTGGCGCGTCACCAGCTCGCGGCGGACGACCTCACGCACCCCCTCCGGCGCGGCCGGCCGGGCGTGGGCCGCACCCCCGGGCAGCGGCGTCGTGGTCAGGGCCGCTCTCCGCGCTTGACCTGCGGCTTCGGCAGCCGGAGCCGGCGCATCTGGAGGGAGCGCATCAGGGCGTAGGCGACGGCGCCGCGCTTGTTCTCCCCGGCGAAGCGCTCGTTCAGCTGCTTCTTCAGGCGGAAGGCGGTGACGAACGAGTCGAGCACGATCAGCACGATCACCACGAGCCACAGCAGCAGCGCGATGTTCTGCAGCGAGGCCACCCGCACCATGCTCAGCACGAGGATGACCACCGCCATCGGCAGGAAGAACTCCGCGATGTTGAACCGCGAGTCGACGAAGTCGCGCGCGAACCGGCGGACCGGTCCCTTGTCACGCGCGGGCAGGTACCGCTCGTCGCCGGAGGCCAGCGCCTGGCGCTGCCGCTCCAGCGCGGCACGGCGCTCCTCCCGCTGCCGCTTGGCGGCGTCCTTGCGCGTCGTCGACGTGTTGGCCACGCTGCGGCGCTGCGACTGGGCCGCACTGCGCTTGGGCGTGGGGCGGCCCTTGGGGGCCTCGGGGTGACGGGGCTGACTGGAGTCGGTCACCGGCGCCTTGTCGGCTGCCTGGGCCTTCTCATCCTTCGCACGGCTACGGAACACAAAACCCAAGGGTAAGGGCTTCCCGGCATGGACCGAAGCCCCGTGGGGAACGATCCGGCAACACCAGTCGTCAGTAAGGGGACAGAGGGGACGTTGTGTACGCACCCGGTCGTTCCCCGGGGGACGGGCACCCGGTGACCCCGGGGACCACCTACTCCCTACGCCGGAGCGGCGGCGCACGCAGTCGTCCTTGGGGATGAGCGCATCCGTCCCCGAACAGTGCGGTAATGGATGCAGGGCCCGTACTGTGGGTTCTGTCGCAGGAGCTGGAGCCGGAGTCGGTCAGAAGGGGGCGCGCGAAGCCCATGAGCGGTGTCATGAAGCGTATGGGGATGATCTTCCGCGCGAAGGCGAACAAGGCCCTTGACCGGGCCGAGGACCCGCGCGAGACCCTCGATTACTCGTACCAGAAGCAGCTGGAGCTGCTCCAGAAGGTCCGCCGCGGCGTCGCCGACGTGGCGACCAGCCGCAAGCGCCTGGAGCTCCAGATGAACCAGCTGCAGTCGCAGTCCACCAAGCTGGAGGACCAGGGCCGCAAGGCGCTCGCGCTGGGCCGGGAGGACCTCGCCCGCGAGGCGCTCTCCCGCCGGGCCGCGCTCCAGCAGCAGGTGACCGACCTGGAGACCCAGCACGCGACGCTCCAGGGCGAGGAGGAGAAGCTCACCCTCGCGGCCCAGCGGCTCCAGGCCAAGGTGGACGCCTTCCGCACGAAGAAGGAGACCATCAAGGCGACGTACACGGCGGCCCAGGCGCAGACCCGGATCGGCGAGGCCTTCTCCGGCATCTCCGAGGAGATGGGCGACGTGGGCCTGGCCATCCAGCGCGCCGAGGACAAGACGGCACAGCTCCAGGCCCGGGCCGGCGCGATCGACGAACTGCTCGCCTCCGGCGCCCTCGACGACCCCTCCGGCATGCACAAGGACGACATCCAGGCCGAGCTGGACCGGCTCTCCGGTGGTACGGATGTAGAGCTGGAGCTGCAGCGCATGAAGGCCGAGCTGGCCGGCGGCTCCGGCAGCGGACAGCAGGCCATCGAGGGCGGCACCCAGCAGCAGTCGCAGCAGCAGCCGCAGGACACTCCGCGCTTCGACAAGCAGTAGACGGGCAGTAGGGGTCCACGCCTAGGAGGGCGACATGATCGTACGGATCATGGGGGAGGGCCAGGTGAGGCTGGCCGACAGCCACCTCGCCGAGCTGAACAAGCTGGACGACGAGCTCCTCGCGGAAATGGAGAACGGCGACGGCCCCGGCTTCCGCCGCACCCTCCAGGCACTCCTCACCCAGGTCCGCGACCTGGGCGACCCCCTCCCCGACGACTCCCTGGAGCCGTCGGAGCTGATCCTGCCCTCTCCGGACGCGACGCTGGAGGAGGTCAGGGAACTGCTCAGCGACGACGGCCTGATCCCCGGATGACGTAGCCGCACCTACGCCGGACGGCGGACCCAGCGCGCCCCGGCCCGCTGCCGGACACCGCACAACCGGCCACTCGGCCCGGGCCGCCCATACCCCCGCACACCCGCCCCGGCTACCGTGAACCCCCGTGAGCACCCTCGCGCGGGCCAGATGCCGGGCCAAGGCGCATCCCCTGGCCGTGGACGCCGTCCTCGCCGCGGCCGTCCTGGTCTGCATGGTCGCCGGCTCGTTCGTCGAACCCCGCCACCGCGACAGCGTCAGCTGGGCCCTGCGCACCCCCGACACCCTCAGCCTCGTCCTGATGACCCTGGGCGCCGCCGCCCTGGTCTTCCGCCGCCGCGCGCCCCTGGCGGTCCTCGCCCTCACCGGCGCCCTTTCCGTGGTCGAGTCCGTCACCGGCGACCCGCGCGCCCCCGTCGCGATGTCCGCGGTCATCGCCCTGTACACCGTCGCCGCCACCACCGACCGCCCCACCACCTGGCGCGTCGGCCTGCTCACCATGACCGTGCTGACCGGCTCGGCGATGGCCGCCGGGAGCCTGCCCTGGTACGCCCAGGAGAACCTCGCGACCCTCGCCTGGACGGGCATCGGGGCCACCGCCGGAGACGCCGTGCGCAGCCGCCGCGCCTTCGTCCAGGCCATCCGCGAGCGCGCCGAGCGCGCCGAGCGCACCCGTGAGGAGGAGGCCCGCCGCCGGGTCGCCGAGGAGCGCCTGCGCATCGCCCGGGACCTGCACGACGTGGTCGCCCACCACATCGCCCTGGTCAACGTGCAGGCCGGGGTCGCCGCGCACGTCATGGACAAGCGCCCCGACCAGGCCAAGGAGGCCCTCGGGCACGTGCGCGAGGCCAGCCGCTCCGCCCTCAACGAGCTGCGCGCCACCGTCGGCCTGCTCCGGCAGTCCGGCGACCCCGAGGCGCCCACCGAACCGGCCCCGGGCCTGGACCGCCTCGACGAACTCACCGGCACCTTCCGCAACGCCGGCCTGCACATCGAGGTCGCCCGCGCCGACCAGGGCACCACCCTGCCCGCAGCCGTCGACCTGGCCGCCTACCGGATCATCCAGGAGGCCCTCACCAACGTGCAGAAGCACGCCGGGCCCCGGGCCAAGGCCGAGGTGAGCGTCGTCCGGGTGGGGCCGCACATCGAGATCACCGTGCTCGACGACGGCAGCGGCGAGGACCGGGCCCCGGGCGGCGGCGGCCACGGCCTGCTCGGCATGCGCGAGCGCGTCACCGCCCTGCGCGGCACCCTCACCACCGGTCCCCGCTACGGCGGCGGCTTCCGCGTGCATGCGATCCTGCCCGTCAAGAACCCCACCGCGACCGGGGAGGGCCCCGCATGACCATCCGTGTCCTGCTCGCCGACGACCAGGCGCTGCTGCGCAGCGCCTTCCGCGTGCTCGTCGACTCCGAGCCCGACATGGAGGTGGTCGGGGAGGCCTCCGACGGCGCGGAGGCGGTGCGGCTGACCCGGGAGCAGCGCGCCGACGTCGTCCTCATGGACATCCGCATGCCCGGCACCGACGGACTCGCCGCGACCCGCATGATCAGCGCCGACCCGGAGCTGTCCGGCGTCCGCGTGGTCATCCTGACGACCTTCGAGGTCGACGACTACGTCGTGCAGTCGCTGCGCGCCGGCGCCTCCGGCTTCCTCGGCAAGGGCTCCGAACCCGAGGAACTGCTCAACGCCATCCGCATCGCGGCCGGGGGCCAGGCCCTGCTCTCCCCGGCGGCCACCACCGGTCTGATCGCCCGCTTCCTCGCCCAGGGCGACCCGGCCGGCGAGGACCGCGACCCGGCCCGCGGCGAGCGGCTGGACTCGCTGACCGTCCGGGAGCGCGAGGTGCTCGTCCTGGTCGCCGGCGGGCTCTCCAACGACGAGATCGCCGAGCGGCTGGAGGTCAGCCCGCTGACGGTGAAGACGCACGTCAACCGGGCCATGGCCAAGCTCGGCGCCCGCGACCGGGCCCAGCTGGTGGTGACCGCGTACGAGTCCGGCCTGGTCCGTCCAAGGGTGGAGTGAACCCGGCCCGGTCGTACTGCGGCGGGAGTATGCGCCGGATAAGGAACGGGACCTGGGGCTTACGAAACCGGCTCCGCCCATGGCCCAGGGTGTAGGGGCGGGCGCTCGTCTGCGCGTCCGCTGCCGCTTCTGCCGCTAAACAGAAGAGAGACCCTGACCCATGTCCTGGCTGTCGAGATTCAGCCTCGCGCAACGGGCCCTGATAGGGCTGATGTCCATCATCGCGCTCGTCTTCGGGGCGATCGCGATACCCCAGCTCAAGCAGCAGCTGCTGCCCACCATCGAACTGCCCGTGGTGTCCGTGCTGGCGCCCTACCGGGGCGCGTCCCCGGACGTGGTCGAGAAGCAGGTCGTCGAGCCCATCGAGGACAGCCTCGAAGCCGTCGACGGCATCAGCGGCGTCACCTCCACCGCCAGCGAGGGCAACGCCGTGATCATGGCGTCCTTCGACTACGGCAACAACACCGAGCAGCTGGTCGCCGACGTCCAGCAGGCCGTCAACCGGGCCCGCGTGCAGCTCCCGGACGACGTCGACCCGCAGGTCGTCGCCGGCTCGACGGACGACATCCCGACCGTCGTCCTTGCCGTCACCTCCGACCGCGACCAGCAGGCCCTGGCCGACCAGCTCGACAAGACCGTCGTACCGGACCTGAAGAGCATCGACGGCGTCGGCCAGGTCACCGTGGACGGCGTGCGCGACCTGCAGGTCACCGTCACGCCCGACGACGCCGAGCTCGCGAAGGCGGGCCTGACCTCGCAGTCCCTCGCCCAGGCGCTCCAGGCGGGCGGCGTGACCGTCCCGGCCGGATCCTTCGACGAGGGCGGCGCCAACCGCACCGTCCAGGTCGGCGGCGGCTTCACCTCCGTCGAGCAGATCCGGGACCTGAGGGTCACGGGCGAGCCCGGCAAGGGCCGGCCGGTGCGCCTCGGCGACGTGGCCGCGGTGAAGCAGCAGGAGGCCCCGGCGGACTCCATCACCCGCACCGACGGCAGGCCCAGCCTCGCCGTCGCCGTCACCATGGACCGCGACGGCAGCGCGGTCGCGATCTCCGACGCGGTCAAGGACAAGCTCCCGGGCCTGCGCGAGGACCTCGGCTCCGGCGCGGACCTCACGGTCGTCAGCGACCAGGGCCCGGCCGTGTCGAAGTCCATCAAGGGCCTGACCACCGAGGGCGGACTCGGACTGCTCTTCGCGGTCCTGGTGATCCTCGTCTTCCTGGCCTCGATCCGCTCCACCCTCGTGACGGCGGTGTCCATCCCGCTGTCCGTGGTCCTGGCGCTGATCGTGCTGTGGACCCGGGACCTGTCGCTCAACGTCCTCACCCTGGGCGCCCTGACCATCGCCATCGGCCGGGTCGTCGACGACTCGATCGTGGTCCTGGAGAACATCAAGCGCCACCTCGGCTACGGCGAGGAACGCAGGTCGGCCATCCTCCAGGCCGTCCGCGAGGTCGCGGGCGCGGTGACGTCGTCCACGCTCACCACGGTCGCCGTGTTCCTGCCGATCGGTCTGGTCGGCGGCATGGTCGGCGAGCTGTTCGGCTCCTTCAGCCTCACCGTCACGGCCGCCCTGCTGGCGTCCCTGCTCGTCTCCCTGACGGTCGTACCGGTCCTGTCGTACTGGTTCCTGCGCCCGCCGAAGGGCACCCCGCAGGACGCGGCCGAGGCCCGCCGGCTGGCCGAGGAGAAGGAGGCCAGGAGCCGGCTGCAGCGGATCTACGTCCCGGTGCTGCGGTTCGCGACCCGCCGCCGTCTCACCAGCGTGGCCCTCGCGGTCGTCGTCCTGATCGGCACGTTCGGGATGGCCCCGCTGCTGAAGACGAACTTCTTCGACCAGGGCGAGGTCGAGGTCCTCACCGTCAAGCAGGAGCTGAAGCCCGGCACCAGCCTCGCGGCCACGGACGCCCAGGCCAAGAAGGTCGAGCGGCTCCTCGCCGGCACCGAGGGCGTGAAGAACTACCAGGTCACGGTCGGCTCGTCCGGCTTCATGGCCGCCTTCGGCGGCGGCACCGACACCAACCAGGCGTCCTACCAGGTGACCCTGGAGGACTCGGCGTCGGCCGAGGACGTCCAGGACCGCATCGAGAAGGGCCTGGCCGGGCTGAAGGGCATCGGCACGACCACCCTCACCGCCGGTGACGGCTTCGGCGCCCAGGACCTCAGCGTGGTCGTGAAGGCCGCCGACGCCGACGTCCTGCGCACGGCGTCCGAGGAGGTCCGCAGGACGGTCGCCTCCCTCGACGACGTCACGGACGTCACCAGCGACCTCGCGCAGAGCGTCCCGCGCATCTCGGTCAAGGCCAACGCCAAGGCGGCCGCGGCCGGCTTCGACGACCAGACCCTCGGTGCCGCCGTCGGCCAGGCCGTCCGCGGCACCCCGGCGGGCAAGGCGGTCCTGGACGACACCGAGCGCGACGTCGTCATCCGCTCCGCCGAGCCCGCGCAGAGCCTGAAGCAGCTTCAGGACCTGCGCCTGGGCGGCAAGGTGAGGCTCGGCGACATCGCCACGGTGAAGCTGGTCGACGGCCCGGTGTCCATGACCCGCATCGACGGCCAGCGCGCGGCCACCGTCACCGCCAAGCCGGACGGCGACAACACCGGCGCGGTCAGCGCCGAGCTGCAGTCCGAGATCAGCGCGCTGAAGCTCCCGGCCGGCGCCACGGCGTCGATCGGCGGGGTCTCCGAGGACCAGGACGAGGCGTTCGCCAACCTGGGCCTGGCGATGCTGGCGGCCATCGCGATCGTCTTCATGCTGCTGGTCGGAACCTTCCGGTCCCTGATCCAGCCGCTGATCCTGCTGGTCTCCATCCCGTTCGCGGCCACGGGCGCGATCGGCCTGCTGGTGGCGACCGGCACCCCGATGGGTGTCCCGGCGATGATCGGCATGCTGATGCTCATCGGCATCGTCGTGACCAACGCGATCGTGCTGATCGACCTGATCAACCAGTACCGCAGGCAGGGCCACGGCGTCGTCGAGGCCGTGGTCGAGGGCGGCCGGCACCGGCTGCGCCCGATCCTGATGACCGCCCTGGCGACGATCTTCGCCCTGCTGCCGATGGCCCTCGGCATCACCGGCGAGGGCGGCTTCATCGCCCAGCCGCTGGCCGTGGTCGTGATCGGCGGTCTGGTGACGTCGACCCTGCTCACCCTGCTGCTGGTCCCGACGCTGTACGCGATGGTCGAACTCCGCAAGGAGCGCCGGGCGAAGAAGCGCGCGGCGAAGAAGGGCTTCGCGGCCGAGGAGAAGACCACGCGGGAGCCGGAGCCTGCTCAGGTCTGAGTCTGACCCCGCAGGACGGCGAGGGCCCACCCGGTGCACCGGGTGGGCCCTCGCCGTGCATGCAGGGGGGAGACGGCGTTACGGCAGCGCCAGCATCCGCTCCAGCGCCAGCTTCGCGAACGCCTCCGTCTCCTTGTCCACCTCGATGCGGTTGACGAGGTTGCCCTCGGCCAGGGACTCCAGGGCCCAGACCAGGTGGGGGAGGTCGATGCGGTTCATCGTCGAGCAGAAGCAGACCGTCTTGTCGAGGAAGACGATCTCCTTGCCCTCCGGCGCGAAACGGTTCGCCAGACGGCGGACCAGGTTCAGCTCGGTGCCGATGGCCCACTTGGAACCGGCCGGCGCGGCCTCCAGGGCCTTGATGATGTACTCCGTCGAACCGACGTAGTCCGCCGCGGCCACGACCTCGTGCTTGCACTCGGGGTGGACCAGGACGTTCACGCCCGGGATGCGCTCGCGGACGTCGTTCACCGAGTCCAGGCTGAAGCGGCCGTGCACCGAGCAGTGCCCGCGCCACAGGATCATCTTCGCCGCGCGCAGCTCGTCGGCGGTCAGGCCGCCGTTCGGCTTGTGCGGGTTGTAGACGACGCAGTCCTCCAGGGACATGCCCATGTCGCGGACCGCGGTGTTGCGCCCGAGGTGCTGGTCGGGCAGGAAGAGCACCTTCTCGCCCTGCTCGAAGGCCCAGTCCAGGGCCCGCTTGGCGTTGGACGAGGTGCAGATCGTGCCGCCGTGCTTGCCCGTGAACGCCTTGATGTCGGCGGAGGAGTTCATGTACGAGACGGGCACGACCTGCTCGGCTATGCCGGCCTCGGTGAGCACGTCCCAGCACTCGGCGACCTGCTCGGCCGTCGCCATGTCGGCCATCGAGCAGCCGGCCGCGAGGTCGGGCAGCACGACCTTCTGGTCGTCGGAGGTCAGGATGTCCGCGGACTCCGCCATGAAGTGCACACCGCAGAACACGATGTACTCGGCCTCCGGACGCGCGGCGGCGTCCCGGGCCAGCTTGAAGGAGTCCCCGGTGACGTCGGCGAACTGGATGACCTCGTCGCGCTGGTAGTGGTGGCCCAGCACGAAGACCTTGTCCCCGAGCTTCTCCTTCGCCTTGCGGGCGCGCTCCACCAGGTCCGGGTCGGACGGCGAGGGCAGGTCGCCGGGACACTCCACGCCGCGCTCGCTCCTCGGGTCGGCCTCACGGCCGAGGAGCAGCAGGGCGAGGGGCGTCGGCTGTACGTCGAGCTCCTGGGTCTGGGCGGTGGTCACGACACGCACCCTTTCTGTTTCCGGCGACTTTTCGTCGATTTGACGCTATCTATCATAACCGCTTCACGTCACTTTGACGATGGCCATAGCGTCTGTGTGACGTGAATCCCCACCGGGCTCCGTTCATTCCCGGGACGACCCGGAAAGAGCCGTTTTCCCGTTCCCGGCGCGTGTGCGAGCATGAAAAGGAGCCGAGATCGAGCGCCCGGCCCCGGAATGAATCCGAGGCCCCGCCGGTTGCACCCGTCGGCAAGCAGTCTCCGTACAACCCGGGAGAGATGTAGATGTCCGTATCGGACGAGACCAGCACCGTCACCGACGGCATCATCCTGACCGACGCCGCCGCGTCCAAGGTCAAGGCGCTGCTCGACCAGGAAGGCCGCGACGACCTCGCGCTGCGCGTCGCCGTCCAGCCCGGCGGCTGCTCCGGCCTGCGCTACCAGCTCTTCTTCGACGAGCGGTCCCTCGACGGCGACGTCGAGAAGGACTTCGACGGTGTGAAGGTCGTCACCGACCGCATGAGCGCCCCGTACCTGGGCGGCGCCACGATCGACTTCGTGGACACCATCGAGAAGCAGGGCTTCACGATCGACAACCCCAACGCGACGGGCTCCTGCGCCTGCGGCGACTCCTTCAGCTGAGCCGCCGAGCCGCCCTAGGCGGCAGCGAACACGACGAAGGCGGCGGTCCCGGCAAGGGGCCGCCGCCTTCGCGCGGTGAGAGGTCCCGCGGCGTGCGTCCTACCGCTCCCGCGTCGGGGGCGCCGGCAGCCGCGCGCCCTCCTTGGCCAGCGGCACCGCCTTGCCGTCCGCGCCCACGACCCGGCGGTCCCCGAGCGGCTCGTCCAGCCGCACGGTCTTCTCGAACTTCTTCGCGATCATGATGCAGACCTTGTCCGGCCACGGCGTCGAGGTCACCGTGACGGTCACCTCGTCGCCCTTCTCGGTGGCCCGGACGTCGTAGTCGGCGCACACCCCGCCCGTGAACGTGACGGTCAGCTCCGCGCCCTCGGCCCGGTAGCCCTCGACCTGCACCTCGCGCGGCTGCGGCTTCGACGTCGGCTCGTCACCCGGCCCGCCCGGCTCGGGGGAGGCCAGGAACTTCGGGTCGACCGCCGGATAGGTCACCGTGAACGGCTCCTTCGCGCCCGGCGCCGTCACCTCGAACAGCCACGACGGCACCAGCGCCTGGCGCCCGTCCACGACGTGCGCGGCCAGCCCGAACACCGCGCTCTCGACCGTCACCGTGTCCCGCTGGGGCGCGCCGCTCGCCGGCGACTCGCAGGGCTGCTCCGGCCGGTCCTCGCCCTCCAGCGGCACGGGGCCGGTGCAGCCACCGATGCCCACCCGGCCGTCGCTCTTCGGCTGCCCGTTCATCAGCTCCAGCGCCTTCTGCACGGTGACCACGGGGTACGTGTCGCCCTCGACCGGCGTCCTCAGCTGACCGCTGCCGCCGACGACCTCGCCGTCCGAGCCGACGGTGACGCCGGTCGTCCAGCCGTACGTGGGCAGTCCGCCGACCACGGGAGCGGCGTTGACCACCCGCTGGGCGCCCATCACCTGACGCGCGTCGACTTTCGCGTCGTCCTGACCCAATGCCTCCAGCACGGGTGCGGCGGCCTTCTCCGCCTCCTCCTCGCTCACCGTCTCGCCGCCGGTGCGCGGGGCCTTGTCGCAGGTGTCGACGCCCTTGCAGTCGTCCGTGCCCGGGGCGTACCGGCTGAACGACCAGGCGCCCGGCGCCTGCTTGTTCACCTGCAGCGCCGGCCCCGAACCGTCCTGGCCGCCGATCTTCCACACCTCGCCCTGCGCCACCGGCGTGCCCTCGACCCCGAGCGCCTTCGCCAGCCGGGCCACGTCGTCCTTGCCGACCTCGCCCTGCGCCCGGTACACCGGGGCGTCCCGGGGGCCGGTGGGCAGCGGGCCGCCGACGCGGTAGGTGGCGCCGTAGGGGTTGGGCTCGCCGGGCGCGATGCCGTTGCCGTCCTCGCCCGTGGAGTCCGAGTAGCCGTCCAGCGCCAGCGGCGGGGGAGTGCCGTCCCCGCCGGGCGCGCCGGACGTCGTGTCCTCGCCCGACCCGCCGGAGGCGTGGGAGGCGAGCCAGGCCCCGCCGCCGCCGATCAGCAGGACGGCGGCGGCGACGGAGGCGATGATCGCGGGCGTCCGGGAACGCCCGGGGTGACGGGCCGGGTCCTCGTCGTCGCGGAGGCCCGGGCGCGGCGCCGGGCCGGCGGGGCCTTCCTTGCCGCCGCCGGCCTCGGCGCCGGCCTCCTCCGCCTGCTCGGCAGCGGCGGAGGCGGCACCCTGCTCCGCCCCGGCCGCCCCGGCACCCTGCTCCGCCCCGGCCGCCCCGGCTCCGGGCTCGGCAGCCCCGGCTGCGGGCTCGGCCGCCTTCTCGGGCTCGGTAGCCCTCTCGGGCTCGGCGCGCTGCTCCGGCTCACCGGCTTCCCCGGCCTCACGAGTCTCCCCGGCCTCAGTGGCGTCCTGCGGCTCATCGGCCTCAGCGGCATCCTGCGGCTCACCGGCTTCCCCGGGCTCAGCGGCACCCGTCGACCCCTCGGTCTCGGCGGAGGTGGAAGCCCTCGCCCCGGCGGAGGAAGAAGCCTCCGCCGAAGCCGTACCCGAGGCCCCGGCCTCCGGCGCGTCGGCGGTTCCGGCGGCGCCCGCTTCCCTGCTGTCGTCGTCGTGATCGGGTCGCTCGGTGTTCACCGCATCGCTCCTTCGGCTGCACAGCTGTCCCATGGGACCCGGCCCGGTCGGTTCCGGGCCGCTGGTGGGTCGTATCCCGCCTCCCCTTTACGGGGGACAGCGATGGGACGCAGCGGGGGAGCTCACGGTTCCCGGGTGTGCGCCGTTCAGTCCCCGTAGTCCGACATGGCGTCGAGCAGCCGCGCCGACGCCGGGGGCACGGTCACGCCGTGGATCAGGGCCGGGGAGACCGGCCGGGAGGCCGTGCGGTCGGGTGCGGCCCAGTGCGGAGCCATCCGCGCGCCGAAGCCCGGCAGTGACGCCAGGTCGCCTTCGAGGTCGACGGGAACGGGGGTCTGGACCTTGAGGTTCGTCATAGCCGCACCGTAGGCACGCACGAGCCCACGAAGAAAGATCTACTATCGGGTAGTTTCGCTGCCTTCAGGGCGGCCCGCCCACCCGATAGCGTGAAGCGTCAAGGTCCGCCTCCCTCAGGAGAATCCACGCCGTGCGCATCGCAGTCACCGGCTCCATCGCCACCGACCACCTCATGACCTTCCCCGGCCGCTTCGCCGACCAGCTCGTAGCGGACCAGCTGCACACGGTCTCGCTGTCGTTCCTGGTCGACAAGCTCGACGTGCGCCGCGGCGGCGTCGCCGCGAACATCGCGTTCGGCATGGGTCAGCTCGGCACCCGGCCGATCCTGGTCGGCGCCGCGGGCGCGGACTTCGACGAGTACCGGGCCTGGCTGGAGCGGCACGGCGTCGACACCGACTCCGTGCGCATCTCCGACACCCTGCACACCGCCCGCTTCGTGTGCACCACCGACGCCGACCACAACCAGATCGGCTCCTTCTACACGGGCGCCATGAGCGAGGCCCGCCTCATCGAGCTGAAGACCGTCGCGGACCGGGTCGGCGGTCTCGACCTGGTCTCCATCGGCGCGGACGACCCGGAGGCGATGCTCCGGCACACCGAGGAGTGCCGCTCCCGGAACATCCCGTTCGCCGCCGACTTCTCCCAGCAGATCGCGCGGATGGACGGCGAGGAGATCCGCATCCTGCTGGACGGGGCGACGTACCTCTTCTCCAACGAGTACGAGAAGGGCCTGATCGAGACAAAGACCGGCTGGACGGACGCGGAGATCCTGTCCCGCGTGGGCCACCGGGTGACCACCCTCGGGGCGCGCGGCGTGCGCATCGAGCGGGACGGCGCCGACCCGATCGAGGTCGGCACGCCGGACGAGGAGCGCAAGGCCGACCCGACCGGTGTCGGCGACGCCTTCCGGGCCGGGTTCCTCTCCGGCCTGGCGTGGGACGTCTCGCTGGAGCGTGCCGCGCAGGTCGGCTGCATGCTGGCGACGCTCGTCATCGAGACGGTGGGCACCCAGGAGTACCAGCTGCGGCGCGGGCACTTCATGGAGCGGTTCACGAAGGCCTACGGCGACGAGGCGGCGACGGAAGTGCAGGCGCACCTGTCCTGATCGCCCCTGATCGCGGGCGGCTGCGGGCGCGTGGGGGCCGATGGCGGTTCCCCGCGCCCTCGGCGTCTCCGCGCCCTCGGCGTCTCCGCGCCCTCGGCGTCTCCGCGCCCCGGGCCGCTCAGCTCGCCCGGCGGACCACGTACGCCGTTCCCCGCCGCGCGGGCTCCTCGCCCACGTACTCCTGGTTCCGCATCTCGCACCACGCCGGGATGTCCAGCCGTGCCGCCTCGTCGTCCGACAGCACCCGGACCAGGCCCCCCACCGGCACGTCACCGATGACCTTGGCCAGCTCGATGACGGGGATCGGGCAGCGCTTGCCGAGGGAGTCCACGACCAGGACGTCCGCCTCGCGGGCGACCTCGGTACCGGCCGGCGCGCCCAGCTTCTCCCGGACCGCCGCCACCGCCCCGGGGAGGACGGCCAGGAACCTCTCCACGTCCTCCTCGGCCGCACCCGGCGGCAGCGAGACCCGCACGTTCCCCTCACTCAGCACCCCCATGGCCCGCAGCACATGGCTGGGCGTCAGCGTGCTGCTCGTACAGGACGATCCGGACGAGACGGAGAAATCCTCCCGGTCCAGCTCGTGCAGCAGCGCCTCCCCGTCGACGTACAGGCAGGAGAAGGTGACCACCCCGGGCAGGCGCCGCACCGGGTCGCCGACCACCTCGACGTCGGGCACCAGCCGCGGCACCCGGGCCCGGATCCGGTCCGTCAGCTCCCTCAGCCGCCGGGCCTCCCCGGCGGCCTCCGCCCGGACGGCCCGCAGCGACGCGGCCGCCGCCACGATCGCCGGGATGTTCTCGAAGCCGGGCGCCCGCCCCGACTCCCGCTCGTCCGAGGGCCCTTGCGGCGCGAACCGCACCCCCTTCCGCACCACCAGCAGCCCGACCCCCGACGGCCCGCCCCACTTGTGCGCACTGGCCGTGAGCAGCGACCAGCCGCCCTCCACCGGCCCCCACCCCAGCGACTGCGCGGCGTCCACCAGCAGCGGCACCCCGGCCTCCCGGCACTCCTGCGCCACCGCCGCGACCGGCTGCTCCGTCCCCACCTCGTGGTTGGCCGACTGCAGACACGCCAGCGCGGTGTCCGCGCGCAGGGCGTCGCGGTAGGCGCCGGGGGCCACCGCCCCGCCCCGGTCCACCGCCACCCGGTCGACCGATCCGCCGTCCGCCTCGTGCAGCTCGGCCGAATGGAGTACCGAAGAGTGTTCGACCGCTGACACGATCAGGTGGCGCCCGACCCGCCTCCGCCCGGCCAGCGCCCCCGCAATCCCGGTGTGCACGGCACGGGTTCCGGACGAGGTGAACACCAGCTCGTCAGGCCGGCACCCCACCGCCTCGGCAGCGGCCTCCCGGGCCGCGTCCAGCAGCACCCGCGCCCGCCGCCCCTCCCGGTACAGCCGGGCCGGATCCGCCCACCCCTCGTCGAGAGAGGCCAGCAGCGCCTGGCGGGCGACGGGATGAAGCGGAGCAGCGGAAGCAGCGTCGAAGTAGGGCACACGGCAACGCTAGAACGTCCGGCGCGAAGACGCCCCAAGGGGCCGCGGACAAGGGCGCGACGGGCCGCGACGAGGGCCGCCGCCGCCAAACCAGCGAACCACCCCACCTCATAGGCACCCCTCCTGGGGAACCCCCGGAAGGCGTCGGCTAGGGTTTGGTCCGCATAAACATCCAAACCCCTGCCCGACGCAGGGCGGCGACCGACCAGCGAGAAGGCCAGGCCGCAGCCGAACCGCGCGGGCGAGACTCTCGGGAAGGCGCTACGTGAGTCCCAACGGCTCCGACCGCTCGCCGCGGCGCCCGATGCGGCGGAAGCTGCTGCAGGCACTGACCGCGGGCCTGGTCTTGGCGACAGCCACCGGTTGCTCGTACAACTGGGAAGACTTCCCCCGCCTTGGTATGCCCACCCCGACCACGGAAGAGGCTCCGCGGATCCTCTCCCTGTGGCAGGGGTCCTGGGCGGCTGCGCTCGCCGTCGGCGTGCTGGTGTGGGGTCTGATCCTGTGGAGTGCTTTCTTCCACCGGCGCAGTCGCACCAAGGTCGAGGTACCTCCGCAGACCCGGTACAACATGCCCATCGAGGCGCTGTACACCGTGGTCCCGCTCATCATCGTCTCGGTGCTGTTCTACTTCACCGCCCGCGACGAGTCCGAGCTGCTCAGCCTCAAGAAGAAGCCCGACGTCACGGTCAACGTGGTCGGCTTCCAGTGGAGCTGGTGCTTCAACTACATCGAGCCCGTCGCCGGTTCCTCCGGTGACGCCAAGACCTCCAAGGACCTGGACGCGATCCCGGACCGCTACAAGGAGGACTTCCCGGCCAACGCCGGCGGCACCTACGACTGCGGCACCCCCGGCACCCGGAACCCGCAGACCAACAACCCGGGCCCGACGCTCTGGCTCCCCGAGGGCAAGAGGGTCCGCTTCGTCCTGACCTCGCGTGACGTCATCCACTCCTTCTGGGTGGTGCCGTTCCTGATGAAGCAGGACGTCATCCCGGGCCACACCAACGCCTTCGAGGTGACCCCCAACAAGCAGGGCACCTTCCTGGGCAAGTGCGCCGAGCTCTGCGGCGTCGACCACTCGCGGATGCTGTTCAACGTGAAGGTCGTCTCCCCCGAGCGCTACGAGCAGCACCTCAAGGACCTCGTGAAGAAGGGGCAGACCGGTTACGTTCCCGCCGGCATCGAGCAGGCGGGACCTGAGAAGAACCGGGAGTCGAACGTACTGTGAGCATCCTGAATGACCCCAAGGGTGCCGCGGCAGCTGGGTCCCACTACGAGGACGAGCTGCCGGTCCGGCGCCAGAACCGCGGCAGTGTCGTGGTCAAGTGGCTGACGACGACGGACCACAAGACGATCGGCACGCTGTACCTGGCCACGTCGTTCGCGTTCTTCGTCATCGGTGGCGTGATGGCGCTGTTCATGCGCGCCGAGCTCGCCCGGCCTGGTCTGCAGATCATGTCGAACGAGCAGTTCAACCAGGCGTTCACGATGCACGGCACGATCATGCTGCTGATGTTCGCGACGCCGCTGTTCGCCGGTTTCGCGAACTGGATCATGCCGCTGCAGATCGGCGCGCCGGACGTGGCGTTCCCGCGGCTGAACATGTTCGCCTACTGGCTGTACCTGTTCGGCTCGCTGATCGCGGTGGCCGGGTTCCTGACCCCGCAGGGCGCGGCCGACTTCGGCTGGTTCGCCTACAGCCCGCTGTCGGACGCGGTCCGCTCCCCGGGCATCGGCGCCGACATGTGGATCATGGGTCTGGCCTTCTCCGGCTTCGGCACGATCCTGGGCTCGGTCAACTTCATCACCACGATCATCTGCATGCGCGCTCCGGGCATGACGATGTTCCGGATGCCGATCTTCACGTGGAACGTGCTGCTGACCGGTGTGCTGGTCCTGCTGGCCTTCCCGGTCCTGGCCGCGGCGCTGTTCGCGCTGGAGGCGGACCGCAAGTTCGGGGCGCAGATCTTCGACCCGGCCAACGGCGGTGCGCTGCTGTGGCAGCACCTGTTCTGGTTCTTCGGTCACCCCGAGGTGTACATCATCGCGCTGCCGTTCTTCGGCATCATCAGTGAGGTCATCCCGGTCTTCTCCCGCAAGCCGATGTTCGGTTACACGGGTCTGATCGGCGCGACCATCGCGATCGCGGGTCTGTCCGTGACGGTGTGGGCGCACCACATGTACGTCACCGGCGGTGTGCTGCTGCCGTTCTTCTCCTTCATGACGTTCCTGATCGCGGTCCCGACCGGTGTGAAGTTCTTCAACTGGATCGGCACGATGTGGAAGGGCTCGCTGTCCTTCGAGACGCCGATGCTCTGGGCCGCCGGCTTCCTGATCACCTTCACCTTCGGTGGTCTGACCGGTGTCATCCTGGCCTCGCCGCCGATGGACTTCCACGTCTCGGACTCGTACTTCGTGGTGGCGCACTTCCACTACGTCGTCTTCGGCACCGTGGTGTTCGCGATGTTCTCCGGCTTCCACTTCTGGTGGCCGAAGTTCACCGGCAAGATGCTGGACGAGCGCCTCGGCAAGATCACCTTCTGGACGCTGTTCATCGGTTTCCACGGCACGTTCCTCGTCCAGCACTGGCTGGGCGCCGAGGGCATGCCGCGCCGCTACGCGGACTACCTCGCCGCCGACGGCTTCACCGCGCTGAACACGATCTCGACGATCAGCTCGTTCCTGCTCGGCATGTCGATCCTGCCGTTCTTCTACAACGTGTGGAAGACGGCCAAGTACGGCAAGCCGGTCGGCGTCGACGACCCGTGGGGCTACGGCCGCTCCCTGGAGTGGGCCACCTCCTGCCCGCCGCCGCGGCACAACTTCATCACCATGCCGCGGATCCGCAGCGAATCCCCGGCGTTCGACCTGCACCACCCTGAGATCGCTGCTCTCGACCAGCTCGAGAACGTGGGCCACGGCGACAAGGCCCTCGCTGGCGGCAAGGAGGCCGGCAAGTGAAGATCCAGGGCAAGATGTTCATGTGGCTGAGCGCCTTCCTGCTCATCATGGCCATCGTCTACGGCGTGTGGTCGAAGGAGCCGGCCGGCACCACAGCCCTCTTCCTGGCCTTCGGCCTCGCGATCATGATCGGCTTCTACCTCGGCTTCACGGCCAAGCGGGTGGACGTCGGCGCGCAGGACGACAAGGAGGCGGACGTCGCGGACGACGCCGGCGAGGTCGGGTTCTTCAGCCCGCACAGCTGGCAGCCGCTCTCCCTGGCCATCGGTGGCGCCCTGGCCTTCCTGGCCGTCGCCATCGGCTGGTGGCTGATGTACTTCTCGCTGCCGATCATCCTGATCGGCATCTGGGGCTGGGTCTTCGAGTACTACCGCGGTGAGAACCGCACCCAGTAGCACACGCCGAGCGCCACAGGGGCCCGGACACTCCGCAAGGAGCGTCCGGGCCCCTGTCCGTGTCCGGCGGGCGCAGCAATACGTGTCACTCGAACGAGTCAGTCGGCGTGCCGCTGTTGACCGGCCTTCCTAGCGTGAGGTCATGAGCCACACAGCGATATCCCGCCCCCGGACCGCCGTCAGCTGCACGCTGCTGGTCATCGCCCTCTGCGCGGGCGTCACCGCCTGCGGCTCGGACGGCAACCCGCTCGCCGCCCGCCCCTTCGACGCGGCGGACCAGGTCTCCGTCAACGCCCCCGACGGCGACCGCGAGAAGGCCGACCCGGACAAGCCCCTGGAAGTTGTCGAGGACTCCGACGGGCGCATCACCGACGTCACCGCCTACGACGCCTCAGGACGCCACGTGGCGGGCGAACTCGCCGCCGACGGGGGCCGCTGGCACAGCACCTCGCCGCTCGCCGCCAACGCCCGCTACACGGTCCGGGTGAGCACCGAGGACGAGGACGGGGCGCCCGGCCGCAAGGTCCTCACCTTCGACACCGGCAAGCCGGCCACCCAGAAGCGCCTGGACGTCACCTTCGGCCCCAAGGCGGGCACCTACGGCGTCGGCCAGCCCATCACGGCGGAGCTGAGCCAGCCCGTCAAGGACAAGGCCCAGCGGGCCGTCGTGGAACGCGCGCTCAAGGTCTCCTCCATCCCCGCCACGGACGGCGCCTGGCACTGGGTGGACGACAAGAAGCTGCACTACCGCCCGAAGGACTACTGGCCCGCGCAGGCCACGGTCCAGGTCCGCAGCAACCTGCAGGGCATCAAGATCGGCGACCGGATGTGGGGCGGCAAGGCCAAGCCGCTGACCATCAGCACCGCCGACAAGGTCATAGCCGTGACGGACGCCGCGGCCCACCGGATGACCGTCTACAAGAACGACGAGGCCGTCCGGGAGATCCCCGTCACCACCGGCATGCCCGGCTACGACACCCGCAACGGCGTCAAGGTCGTCCTCGCCAAGGAGGGCACCGTCCGCATGACCAGCGCCAGCATCGGCGCCTCGGACTTCTACGACCTGATCGTGCACCACTCCGTGCGCGTCACCAACAGCGGCGAGTACGTGCACGCCGCCCCCTGGTCCGTCGGCTCCCAGGGCTCCGCCAACGTCAGCCACGGCTGCATCGGCATGAGCACCGAGAACGCCGCCTGGTTCTACGAGAACATCCGCGAGGGCGACATCGTCAAGGTCGAGAACTCCGGCGGGGACACCATGCCCCCCTTCGGCAACGGCTTCGGCGACTGGAACCTCGACTGGGCGAAGTGGCGCACGGGCAGCGCCCTGCTGGGCGGCACCCCGGAGGGCCCCACCCAGGCGGACCGGGCCCGTCTACGGCCGCAAGGCGTCTGACCACCAGGGGCGGGGGCGCGGACGAGTCCCACGCCCCCGCGGGCGCCGCACCACCGGCGGCGCCGGGCTCTCAGGCGTTCAGGGCCGCCTTCTCCCGCAGCAGGGAAGCCAGGGCCGCCGCGAACTCCACCGGCTCCACCGGCAGCGTCACCGCCGCCTCCGCACGGCTCCAGGTCGCCAGCCACGCGTCCTGCGGCCGGCCGATCAGCAGCAGCACGGGCGGGCAGTCGAACACCTCGTCCTTGATCTGCCGGCACAGGCCCATGCCCCCCATGGGCACCGCCTCGCCGTCCAGGACGCAGACGTCGACACCGCCCCGGTCCAGCTCCTTGATCACCGCCGCCGGGGTCGCGCACTCCAGGAACTCCACCACAGGGACGTCCGGGGCCGGCCGTCGGCCGGTCGCGAGCCGTACCTGCTCGCGGGTGTTGGAGTCGTCGCTGTAGACCAGCACCGTGGCGGTCGGCTGCATTGTTCCTCCGTGACGTCAGCGTCGTAAGGACAGGCCTGTGGGGCGGATGCTACTCCCTGGAACACCACGTCAACACCGGTACGACCGGCTTCAACACTCCGAACGGCACCCCCCGGAGTGAGGGCGGGATAAGCGACCGACATAATGTCGGTCGTGGCGACAGCAACGACAGTAGAAACCGGGCACGCGCACCCGTCGGTCAACAGGCCGAACCTCACCAGCGTCGGAACCATCATCTGGCTGAGTTCCGAGCTGATGTTCTTCGCGGCCCTCTTCGCGATGTACTTCACCCTGCGATCGGTGACCGGGCCTGACTTCTGGCACGAGAAGGCCGACGCCCTGAACTTCCCGTTCTCGGCGACGAACACCACGATCCTGGTGCTCTCCTCCCTCACCTGCCAGCTCGGCGTCTTCGCCGCCGAGCGCGGTGACGTGAAGAAGCTCCGGATGTGGTTCATCGTCACCTTCATCATGGGTGCGATCTTCATCGGCGGTCAGGTCTTCGAGTACACCGAGCTGGTCAAGCACGAGGGCCTGTCGCTCTCGTCCGACCCGTACGGCTCGGTCTTCTACCTGACCACCGGCTTCCACGGCCTGCACGTGACAGGCGGTCTCATCGCCTTCCTGCTGGTCCTGGGCCGGACCTACGCGGCCCGGAGGTTCACCCACGAGCAGGCGACGGCCGCGATCGTCGTGTCCTACTACTGGCACTTCGTCGATGTCGTCTGGATCGGCCTCTTCGCCACGATCTACATGATCAAGTAGCAGGGCCCGCATCCACGCGCCCTCCGGGGCGCATCCCAGAAGCATCGACGCAGAAGATCCTGACACCGGGGTAATCCGTGAAAAAGCTCTCCGCACGACGACGCCACCCGATGGCGGCACTCGTCGTCCTAATCCTCGCGCTGGTCTTCAGCGGGGGGCTGTACGCCGTGTTCGCACCCACGAGCAAGGCCGAGGCCGACACAACCGCCCAGTCCCTCGCCATCGAGGAGGGCAAGAAGCTCTACTCGGTCGGCTGCGCCAGTTGCCACGGCACCGGCGGTCAGGGCACCTCCGACGGGCCGAGCCTGGTGGGTGTGGGCGCCGCGGCCGTCGACTTCCAGGTGGGCACGGGCCGGATGCCGGCCGCCACCTCGCAGAGCCCGCAGGTCCCGAAGAAGAAGAACATCTACTCGCAGGCCGAGATCGACCAGCTCGCGGCGTACATCGCCTCGCTGGGCGCCGGTCCGTCCGTTCCGACGGAGGAGCAGTACAGCCCCGAGGGGGCCGACATCGCCAAGGGCGGTGAGCTGTTCCGCACCAACTGCGCGCAGTGCCACAACTTCACGGGCAAGGGCGGCGCGCTGACGCACGGCAAGTACGCGCCGTCGCTCGAGGGCGTCTCCCAGAAGCACATCTACGAGGCCATGCAGACCGGCCCGCAGAACATGCCGTCCTTCCCCGACACCACGCTGTCGGAGAAGAACAAGAAGGACATCATCGCGTACCTCGACGCGGTCAACAGCGAGAAGACCGAGAGCCCCGGCGGCCTCGAGCTGGGCGGTCTCGGGCCGGTCAGCGAGGGTCTGTTCGGCTGGATCTTCGGTCTCGGCGGGCTGATCGCCGTCGCCGTGTGGGTCGCCGCCCGGACCGCAAAGGCCAAGAAGTCATGAGTAGCCAAGACATTCCAGAAGAGAACCTGCCCGCCGCGCAGTCCGCAGGACACGACGAGCACGGCGTGGTGAGCGTCGCGGACGAGAAGCACCCGTTCGCCGACCCGGGCCTGCCGCCCCACGAGCACCGGATCCAGGACGTCGACGAGCGGGCCGCCAAGCGGTCCGAGCGCACCGTCGCCCTGCTGTTCACGGTGTCGATGCTGGCCACCGTCGCCTTCATCGCCGCGTTCGTGGCGATCCCGGTCGACAAGGCGGTCTACATCTTCCCGCTGGGCCGCATCAGCGCGCTGAACTTCGCGCTGGGCCTGACGCTCGGCATCGCGCTGTTCTGCATCGGCGCGGGCGCCGTCCACTGGGCGCGCACCCTGATGTCCGACGTGGAGATCGCCGACGAGCGCCACCCGATCGAGGCGGAGCCCGAGGTCCGCGAGAAGGTCTTCGCCGACTTCAAGCAGGGCGCCAAGGAGTCGGCGCTCGGCCGCCGCAAGCTGATCCGCAACACCATGCTCGGCGCGCTGACGCTGGTGCCGCTCTCCGGGATCGTGCTGCTGCGCGACCTCGGCCCGCTGCCCGGCACCAAGCTCCGCCACACGCTGTGGTCCAAGGGCAAGCTGCTCGTCAACATGAACACCAACGAGCCGCTGCGTCCCTCCGACGTCGCGGTCGGTTCGCTGACCTTCGCCAAGCCCGAGGGCCTGGAGGAGCACGACCACGGCTTCCAGAACGAGATCGCCAAGGCCGCCCTGATGATCGTCCGGATCCAGCCGGAGGACATCAAGGACAAGCGCGAACTCGAGTGGTCGCACGAAGGCATCGTCGCGTACTCGAAGATCTGCACCCACGTCGGCTGCCCGATCTCCCTGTACGAGCAGCAGACGCACCACGTGCTCTGCCCCTGCCACCAGTCCACCTTCGACCTGTCCGACGGTGCCCGAGTGATCTTCGGTCCCGCCGGTCACGCCCTGCCGCAGCTGCGCATCGGCGTGAACGACGAGGGCTACCTCGAGGCGCTCGGCGACTTCGAAGAGCCCGTCGGTCCTGCCTTCTGGGAGCGCGGATGAGTAACAAGGACGACCGCCGTAAGGCGCCCGCCGGAGAGCGGGTCGCCGACTGGGCCGACGGCCGCCTGGGGATCTACTCCCTGGCCAAGGCCAACATGCGCAAGATCTTCCCGGACCACTGGTCCTTCATGCTCGGTGAGATCTGCCTCTACAGCTTCATCATCATCATCCTCACGGGTGTGTACCTGACGCTGTTCTTCCACCCGTCGATGAACGAGGTGGAGTACCACGGCAGCTACGTCCCGATGCAGGGGCAGCTGATGTCGGAGGCGTTCGCCTCCACGCTGGACATCAGCTTCGACGTCCGCGGCGGTCTGCTCATCCGGCAGATCCACCACTGGGCGGCGATCATCTTCCTCGCCGGCATGTTCGTGCACATGATGCGCGTCTTCTTCACCGGCGCGTTCCGCAAGCCGCGCGAGATCAACTGGCTGTTCGGCTTCCTGCTGTTCGTCCTGGGCATGTTCACCGGCTTCACCGGCTACTCGCTCCCGGACGACCTGCTCTCCGGCACCGGTGTCCGCTTCACGCAGGGCGCGATCCTGTCCGTGCCGATCGTCGGCACGTACATCTCGATGTTCCTGTTCGGCGGGGAGTTCCCGGGCACCGACTTCATCGCCCGGTTCTACTCGATCCACATCCTGCTGCTGCCGGGCATCATGCTCGGGCTCGTGGTCGGCCACCTGATCCTGGTCTTCTACCACAAGCACACGCAGTTCGCGGGTCCGGGACGGACCAACAAGAACGTCGTCGGCATGCCGTTGCTGCCGGTCTACATGGCCAAGGCCGGAGGCTTCTTCTTCCTGGTCTTCGGTTTCATCGCGGCCCTCTCCGGCATCGCCACGATCAACCCCATCTGGAACCTCGGCCCCTACCGGGCCGACCAGGTGTCGACCGGTGCCCAGCCCGACTGGTACATGGGCTTCGCCGAGGGTCTCATCCGGGCCATGCCGGGCTGGGAGATCAACTTCTGGGGTCACACGCTCGTCCTGGGTGTGTTCATCCCGCTGGTGCTCTTCGGCGTCTTCCTCGCGATCATCGCCCTGTACCCGTTCATCGAGTCGTGGATCACGGGGGACAAGCGCGAGCACCACATCCTGGACCGGCCGCGCAACGCCCCGACGCGCACCGGCATCGGTGTGGCGTGGATCACCGCCTACATCATCATGCTGATCGGCGGTGGCAACGACATCGTCGCCACCCACTTCCACCTGTCGATCAACGCGGTCACCTGGTTCGTCCGGATCGGGTTCTTCCTCGGGCCGGTCATCGCGTTCATCGTCACCAAGCGGATCTGCCTCGGCCTGCAGCGCCGGGACAAGGAGAAGGTGCTGCACGGCCGCGAGTCGGGCATCATCAAGCGCCTGCCGCACGGTGAGTTCATCGAGGTGCACGAGCCGCTCAGCCAGGAGCAGATGTACACGCTCACGGCGCACGAGCAGTACGAGCCGGTCGAGCTCGGCCCGACGGTCGACGAGAACGGTGTCGAGCGCAAGCTGAAGGGCTCCGAGAAGCTGCGCGCCAAGCTCAGCGACGCCTACTACGGCGAGGGTGCCCAGATCCCGAAGCCGACCGTCGAGGAGTACCGGGAGATCACGAGCGGCCACGGCCACCACTGATCACTGCTTCGCCACGCCACACGAAGGGCCCCGTCCGGTGTTCGGACGGGGCCCTTCGCCATGCCCTGCGGCTGGATAGGGTGGACCTCGTTGAGACTCTCGTCCCGTAGTGCGGGACGCCTGATCCTGGAGCGGCTTATGAGCGCTGTGACCCCCGCTGGAGGCGACACCGCGGCGGGCCGCTCCTGGCCCCTGCTGTTGAACGGCCTGCTGGAGGGCCGGGACCTCACCGCGGACGACACCGCCTGGGCGATGGACCTGATCATGCGGGGCGAGGCGACGGACGCGCAGATCGCCGGGTTCGTGGTGGCGCTGCGCGCCAAGGGCGAGACCGTCGAGGAGATCGCCGGATTCGTCCGGGCGATGTACGCGCACGCCAACGTGATCGAGGTCCCCGGCCCGGCCGTCGACATCGTCGGCACGGGCGGTGACGGCGCGAAGACGGTCAACATCTCCACGATGTCGGCGATCGTCGTCGCCGGCACGGGCGCCAAGGTCGTCAAGCACGGCAACCGCGCGGCGTCCTCGGCGTCCGGGGCGTCGGACGTCCTGGAGAAGCTCGGCGTCAACCTGGAACTGCCCACCCACCGGGTGGCCGCGGTGGCCGAGGAGGCCGGGATCACCTTCTGCTTCGCGGCGAAGTTCCACCCGTCCATGCGGTACGCGGGCGCGGCGCGCGGCCAGTTGGGCATCCGGACGATCTTCAACGTGCTGGGGCCGCTGACCAACCCCGCGAAGGTCCGCGCCCAGGCCGTCGGTGTGGCGGACCCGCGCATGGCGCCGATCGTCGCCGGCGTCTTCGCCGAGCGCGGCCACTCCTCCCTGGTCTTCCGGGGCGACGACGGCCTGGACGAGCTGACCACCACCGCCACCTCCCGGGTCTGGACCGTCCGCGACGGCAAGGTCACCGAGGAGGCCTTCGACCCGCGCGAGGTGGGCCTCGAACTGGTCCCGGTGGAGGCCCTGCGCGGTGCGGACGCCTCCTACAACGCGGAGGTCGCCCGGCGGCTGCTGGACGGCGAGACCGGCCCGGTGCGCGACGCCGTCCTGCTGAACTCGGCGGCTGCCCTGGTCGCGCTGGAGCCGGGCGCGGCACCGCTCGCCGAGCAGATCGGCGCCGGGATGGCGAAGGCGGCCGAGTCGATCGACTCCGGTGCCGCCAAGCGGGTGCTGGAGCGCTGGGTGGCCGCCAGCAACGCGTGACGGGCGACGGGTGAGGTGCGTCCCGCGATCCGGATCCGGGTTGCGGGGCGCCGATCACTTCACGTACGTTCCTGTACCAGGTCATGAGTGACAGTCATGAGGCCCCGGCCGACTGTCCGGCAACCCTCCGTCCGTGGCGGGGTGCCCCGGGTGAGGACCAGGCCGTGGTCAGCAAGGTCCACGGCAAGCGCGGACCCCTCGCGGAACCAGGGGTCCTGGTCGTCGAGGAGTCTCCCGTGAGCAAGCGAATGCGCTAGGGCCGCAGAGCCCCGCCTCCGCACCCCCTTGTTCTCTTCACCCCCTGGTCTCACGGGAGTTCAGCCATGTCCGTCTCCACCGCTGCCACCGTCCAGTCCGTTTGTGCCCCGCTGCCCGTTCTGGGACGGGACGTCACCGTGCCGCTCGTCACGGGCGGTGAGGTCACCTACGCCGCACTCGACTACGCGGCCAGCGCTCCGGCGCTCCAGCGGGTCTGGGACGACGTCGCCGCCTACGCGCCCTACTACGGCAGCGTCCACCGCGGCGCCGGGTACCTGTCGCAGCTCTCCACCGACCTGTTCGAGAACGCCCGCCGGACCGTCGCCGACTTCCTGGACTGCCGGGACGGCGACCAGGTGGTGTTCACCAGGTCCACCACCGACTCGCTCAACCTCCTCGCCTCCGCCCTCCCGGCCGACTGCCAGGTCTTCGTCTTCGAGACCGAGCACCACGCCTCCCTGCTGCCCTGGCGCTCCGCCCGCGTCACCTGCCTGGACGCTCCGCGCAGCCCCCGCCAGGCGGTCGAGACCCTGGAGCGGGCCCTCGCCGGGCGGGAGCCGCACGGTCCGGCCCTGGTCTGCGTCACCGGCGCCTCGAACGTCACCGGCGAGCTGTGGCCCGTACGGGAACTCGCGGCCGCCGCGCACGCGCACGGCGCGCGGATCGTGCTGGACGCCGCCCAGCTGGCCCCGCACCACCCGGTGTCCGTGAAGGACCTCGACGTCGACTGGGTCGCCTTCTCCGGGCACAAGCTGTACGCGCCCTTCGGCTCCGGCGTGCTGGCCGGGCGGGCCGACTGGCTGCGGGAGGCCGAGCCGTACCTCGCGGGCGGCGGTGCCAGCCGCACGGTCAGCCGGCGCGCGGACGGGGGAGTGGACGTGGCGTGGCACGACGGCGCGGCCCGCCATGAGGCCGGGTCGCCCAACGTCATCGGCGCCTACGCCGTCGCCTCGGCCTGCAAGGCGCTGACCGAGGCCGGTTTCGACACCCTCGTCGCCCGCGAGCGGCACCTGCTCCGCACGGTGCGCGAGGGCCTCGCCGACGTGCCCGAGGTGCGGTTCCTGTCGCTGTTCGGGGACGACGCGCCACGGGTCGGGGTGCTCTCCTTCGTCGTCGAGGGCTGGAACAGCTCGCACTTCGCCGCCGCCCTGTCCGCCGAGTACGGCATCGGGGTGCGCGACGGGCTGTTCTGCGCCCATCCGCTGGTGCGCACGCTGCTCGGCAGCGACCCGCGGACGCAGGGCGCGTGCGGGTCGCCCGAGGCCGCGCCGGGGGAGAAGTCGCTCAACGCCATCCGGGTCAGCTTCGGCGCGGGCACCCCGGACGAGCACGTGGAGCGGTTCGTGCGGGCCGTCAGGGAGCTGGTGGGCAACGGGGCGCGGTGGACCTACCGCACCGTGGACGGGCGCTGCGTGCCGGACACCTCCGCCTGAGCCGCCGCGGCCGCGACCGGCAGGCGGGTGCCCAGGACGATCATCCGCAGGGCGCGTTCGGTGGCGTCGGTGAGCAGCTCGCGCGCCCGGAGCAGGGCCTCGGCCAGGTCCATCGGGGCGGGCAGGATGCCGTGGCAGGCGTCGACCCCCGGCACCTGGTGGGCGCCCTCGCCGAGCGTGCCGGCCAGGGCCAGGACCGGACGGCCGTGCAGCTTGGCCCGGCGGGCCACCTCGGCCGGGACCTTGCCGTGCGGCGTCTGGTGGTCCAGGGCGCCCTCGGCGGTGACGACCAGGTCGGCGCGGGCCAGCCGGGCGTCCAGGTCGAGGTGGCCGAGCAGCACGTCGAAGCGGGGCAGGAGCCGGGCGCCGAGGGCGGCGAGACCGGCTCCCAGGCCGCCGGAGGCGCCCGTGCCGGGGGCCGAGCGGAGATCGGTGCCGGGCACGGCGGCGTCGCGGGTGAGGACGGACGCCCAGTGCTCCAGGGCCGCCGACAGCTCCTCCACCTGAGTGGGCGTGGCACCCTTCTGCGGCCCGAAGACCCGGGCCACACCGCGCTCGCCGCACAGCACGTTGAACGGGTTGCAGGCGACCAGCAGTTCGGTGCCCCGCAGCCGGGGGTCGAGGCCGGTGGGGTCGACGCGGTGCAGCCGGGTCAGCTCCCGGCCGCCGCGGGCCAGTTCCCGGCCGTCCTCGTCCAGCAGCCGGGCCCCCAGCGCCTGCAGGGCGCCCGCGCCCCCGTCCGACGTGCCCGAGTCGCCGCAGCCGACGAGGATCCGCCGTACGCCCCTGTCGAGGGCGGCGCGGATCAGCTCGCCGACGCCGTACGTCGTCGTGGCGCCCGGGTCGCGCAGGCCGTGCGGCACGAGGGCGAGACCGGCGACCGCCGCCATCTCCACCACCGCGGTGTCCCCGCCGCCCAGCAGGGCGAAGTGCGCGGCGACGGTCTCCCCGACCGGGCCGGTCGCGGGAACGGTGACGATCCTGCCCCCGGTGGCGGCGGCCAGGGCCGCCGCGGTGCCCTCGCCGCCGTCCACCAGCGGGGCGAGGTCGATCTCGGCGCCGGGCAGCACGCGGCGCACGCCCGCCGCGATGGCGTCGGCGGCCGACTCGGCGGACAGCGACTCCTTGAAGCCGCCGGGGGCCACGAGGACACGGGTCAGCATGGAGGGCTCCTTGACGTCAGCGGGTGACGGACACGCCGAGCAGCGGCCACACCGCGACGGCGAAGAACAGCACGAGCGCGGCGGTCAGCGGCGCCAGGACGGCCGACAGCCGCAGCAGGTCGCGCGGGGTGTAGGTGGGGGTGCCGGGGATCTGCGCGAAGAGCGCGACCGGTTTGGCGGAGGCGGGCAGGGTGTGGCAGAAGCCCGCGGCGGCGGTGGAGGCGAGGGCGGCGGCGACCGGGTTGACACCGGCCCCGGCCGCGGCGGCCACCACCAGCGGCACCAGCACCGAGGAGCGGGCCGAGCGGGACTGCAGGACCAGGTGGGCCGCCGTGCTGACGGCGATGACGATCGCCAGGAACACCACCGGGGAGCGGCCCGCCGGCGCCCCGCCGACCAGCCACGCCGCCGCTCCCGAGTCGGCGAGCGCCACGCCCATCGCCATCGTCGCGGCCATGAACAGCAGCAGCGACCACGGCACGGTCCTCAGCGCGTCCTTCAGGCGCACGGTGCCGAGCGCCGGCGAGGAGGCGATGACGGCGCCGATCAGCGCGACCAGGGCGGGCGGCACCCGGTGCAGCGGCTCGCTGCACCACAGCAGGACCACGGTGGCCAGCAGCAGGACGCAGCGCTTCTCGGCCTGGCTCCAGGGGCCGGTGACCGGCTGCTCGCTGTGCTCCTGGATCTGCCCGGGGGTGATGTGCACCGGGCCGGTGCGGTCCGCCCGCCGGGTCGTCGTCAGCAGCACCAGCTCGGCGGCCAGGTGCGAGGACACCACGGCCGGCGGCAGCCCCAGCAGCAGCCACCGGGTGAAGCCGATCTGCTGCCCCGTCGTCTCCCACAGCACCGACACCGTGATCAGATGCGCGCCCGCGCCGATCAGGGTCGCCAGCGCCGACAGAAGGATCACGGTCGGGAACAGCAGCGCCAGCATCACGACCAGTCGTCTCCGGTCGGCGAGGACCTTGGCGAGGGCCAGGAACACCGGCAGCGCGAGCGCGGCCCGGCCCGAGGTGGCCGGCACCGCGAACGCCGAGACGACCAGGGCGGCCGTCGTCAGGTGCACGAGCTGCCGTACGGTCCGCGCCCCGCCGACCAGGAACACCGCCGCCCGCCCCGCGAGCCCGGTCCGGCTCACGGCCGCCGCCAGCACGAACGCGCAGATCAGCAGCCAGACCGTGGCGTCCCCGAGTGTCCCGAACAGGGTGTCGCTGCTGATCACCCCGGTCACCGTGAGCGCCAGCCCGGCGCCCAGCGCGATGTAGGTGTCGTCGATGGGCGTCCCGATCCACGCGCAGGTCGCCAGCGCGAACACGGCGAGCGTCAGCCGGGCGTCGCCGCCGAGCCCGGGCACGACGTGCGGGACCGCCAGCGGGGCGCACAGCGACAGCGCCACGCACAGGGCGGCGAGAGCTCGTGGGTTCCATGTCACGCCTTCGAGGCTCCGCCCCGGGGGTGAGCCGCCGATGAGCCGCACATGAAGGGAACTTCACCCGGCGGGCAGCCGGTACCCCATCCCGCGCACCGTCTCCACCCGCTCCGCTCCGAGCTTCCGGCGCAGCGTGCGGACGTAGACGTCCACGATGTTGGACCCGGGGTCGAAGTCGTAGCCCCACACGTGGGAGAGGATCTGCTCGCGGGAGAGCACCTGCCCCGGGTGCCGCAGGAACAGCTCCAGCAGCACGAACTCACGGGCCGTCAGGTCCACGGTCCGCTCCCCGGAGCGGGCCCGGCGGGTGCGCAGGTCGAGGCTGAGCGAGCCCGACCTGAGCACGGTCACCTCCGGCGCCCGCGCCGCCGTGCGCAGCCGCAGCCGCACCCGGGCCAGCAGCTCCTCGAAACGGAACGGCTTGGTCATCCAGTCGTCGGCGCCGCCCTCGAGGCCGGCCACGGTGTCCCGGACGGAGTCCCGCGCGGTCAGCACGATCACCGGCACCGACACCCGCGCCTCCCGCAGCTCGCGCAGGACGGTGAAACCGTCCCGGCCGGGCAGCCCGATGTCCAGCACCACCAGGTCGAAGCCGCCGGTCAGGGCGTACGCGAAGCCCGCGTCCCCGTCGGCGGCGACGGTCGTGGTGAAGCCGTTGGAGCGCAGCCCCTTCTCCACGAAGGAGGCGATGCGCTCCTCGTCCTCGACGATCAGGATGCGGTTCACGTGGGGTCCCCTTCCGGTGCCCGGTGTGCGTGCAGGACGAGGGCGAAGGTGGCGCCGCCCCCGGGCGTGGCGTGCAGCCGTACCCGCCCGCGGTGCCCCTCGGCGATCGCCTTGACGATGGACAGCCCCAGCCCGGCCCCCGAACCGCGGGTGCCGCGGCGGGCGGTGCCGCGCCGGAAGCGTTCGAAGATGACCTCGGCGTCCTGCGGCTGCACCCCCGGCCCGGAGTCGGCGACGTAGAGCTGCAGGTGCGGCCCCTCGGCGCGGGAGCCGATGCGGATGGTCTGGCCGGTGGTGGTGTGCTGCACGGCGTTCTGCGCGAGTTGCACCATGGCCTGGGTGATGCGCTGCGGATCCAGCTCGGCCTCCAGGTCGGCGACTTCCGCGAGCTGCCAGTCGCGTGTGCCGAGGGTGCGGGCCTTGACGTAGACGTCGGCGGTGAGTTCGGCGACCTGGACCGGCTCGGGCGTGACGAAGTCGGGTCGTTCCGCCTTGGCGAGCAGCAGCAGGTCCTCGACGATGCGGCTCATCCGGTCCAGCTCGTCGGTGACCAGCCGGACCGTCTCCTCGCGTTCGGCCGGGTCGTCGCCCATGACCTCCAGATGGCCGCGCACGATGGTGATGGGCGTGCGCAGTTCGTGCCCGGCGTCGTCGACGAACTCGCGCTGCGCGGCGAAGGCCCGCTCCAGCCGGTCGAGCATGCCGTTGAACGTCTCGGCGAGCGCCGCTATGTCGTCGTGGCCGTGCACCGGGATCCGGCGGGTGAGGTCCTGCTCGGTGAGGTCCGAGGCCGCGGCGCGCACCACCCGCACCGGCCTGAGGATCCGCCCGGCGACCGCCCAGGCGATGCCGGTGGTCAGCAGCAGCGCCACCCCGGAGATGCCGAGCAGCGTGCGGAACACGGTGTTCACCCGGGCCTGCTCCCGCTCCGGGTGGAAGGCCACGACGAACGCGGCGTCCGGCTCCCGGCCCGGCCGGCCCACGGTGACCTTGGCCCAGCGGATCTCGCCCTGCGGCCGCCGCAGCACGCCGGAGGAGTCCGGCGAGGCGAAGATGAGGCGCCGCGCGCCGGGGTCCCGGTGCAGGGGCAGGGCGACGGGCAGGGGATGCGGCTGGCGGATCTGCCGGGGAGCGCCGCCCGCCCCGCCGACCAGGCCGATCAGCTCCTGGTCCGTGTCCGGGTACTGCCGTTCGAGGAAGACCGTCAGCAGCCGGTCCGCGTCGGTGAACGGGCGGCCGGTCTGCGGATCCCCGCCGCGCTCCTCGAAGTTGGCGAACTCGCCGGTCTCCTGGGTGAGCAGCCCGTTGATCCGGTTGTCGACGTCGCGCAGCAGGAACGAGCGGGTGGTCATGGCGACCGAGGCGAGCGCCACCGTCATCACGAGCAGCAGCCACAGCAGGATGCGGACCCGGGCGGAGACGCGCCGGCGGCCGGTCTCAGGTGTCGGTGCCGGGGCCGTCGTCGTCGCCGGGCCCGTCGTCCGAGGTGTCCCGGCCGCGGTCGTCGTCGTCATCGTCACTCGCAGGGCTGTCGGTCACCGGGGGCCGCGAGACGACCTCGTCGCCCGGCGCGCTGCCGCCCGGCGTGGGCGTCGGGGAGGGCGCGAGCGTGGCGGAGGGCGTGGGCGGGGTGCGGTCCAGCTCCACCCGCTGGGAGGGGACCTCGGGCGGGGGAGGACCGTCCGCCAGGGCGTAGCTGGTCGCGGCGATGCCCAGCGGGATCAGCACGACCGCCGAGAGGCCGGCCATACGACGGGAGAATGCCATGGGCCCGATCCTGCGGCCGGAACCCGGACGGCGGCATGAAGCCCGGATGAAGAACCCTTCATCCGGGACGGGCCCGGACCCGGCGGCCTAGTTGTCCAGGCCGATCGAGAACGCCGCCTCCAGGTCGTGCTGCGAGTACGTGCGGAACGCCACGTGGGTGTCCGTGCCCTCGACGCCGGGGATCTTGCTGATCCGGCCGGGGATGACCTCCGCCAGGTCCTCGTGCTCCTTGACCCGGACCATCGCGATCAGGTCGTAGGTGCCGGTGACGGAGAAGACCTCGCTGACGCTGTCCAGCGCCGCGATCGACTCCGCGATCTCGGGGATCCGGTCCACGCTGGTCTTGATGAGGACGATCGCGGTGATCACGGCTGGTTCTCTCCCTCGGGGGCCGGAGCAGGGGCGGTCTTCACTCTAGTAGGGCCGGTCGGGCGGCCGTAGCGCACCGACGCGTAGCCGAAGCCCAGCCCGAAGCCGATCAGATGGGCCAGGTAGGCCACGCCCGGGCCGTCCGAGGCCCGCCCGGCCGCCAGCCACTGCAGCGCCGCCCAGAACGGCAGCACGATCCACGCCGGGAAACGCACCGGCAGGAAGAACAGGAACGGCAGGAGACTGGTCACCCGGGCCCGGGGGAACAGGTACAGGAACGCGCCGAGGACCGCCGAGATCGCCCCCGAGGCTCCGACCAGGGACTGCGCGGAGTGGGCGTTGGCGACGGCGTAGCCCAGCAGGGCCAGGTAGCCGCAGCCGACGTAGAACAGGGTGAACTGCACCCGTCCCATCCGCTCCTCGGTCATCGCCCCGAAGACGTAGAGGAAGAGCATGTTGCCGAGCAGGTGCACCCAGCTGCCGTGGACGAACAGAGCGGTCACCGGGGTCAGGGCGGAGGCCCCGGGCCCCCCGGATCCGTCGAACAGTTCTGCGGGGATCACCCCCCAGCGGCGGAAGTAGGCCCGCTGCGCGGCGAGCAGTTCGTCGCCCGAGCCGTACACCGGATTCAGGCCGGAGGCGGGCCCGAGCAGGAAGACCGCGCAGCACAGGGCGATCAGGGCGTACGTCACCGGCGCCGCCGACCCCCCGGCCGGTCTGCAGGCCCGGACGATCGACGCGCTCCACCTTCTGATCATGGACACAGAGCATGACGTAACCGGACGCAACCGCGCAGACCGCCTCGCCGCCGTGGACGGGCGGGCGGCGAGGACCCGCCAGGCCGTAGGGTTACGGACCACACGCACCGGGGAAGCCGGTGGCGTCACGGACACTAGAAGGAAAGAGAACAGGTCACGATGACGGTTCCCCTGCCGACCGCCGAGACGCGGTGGCGCTGCACCCTCTGCGGCAACCTCACGCGGTTCGACGTGACCCGCTCGTCGAAGGTCGTCGAGTACGTCCACCTCGACCTGGCCGGAGAGCCCAAGGTCGAGGAGCGCGAGGTGCTCAGTGAGACCATCGAGTCGGTGCGCTGCCGCTGGTGCAACGCGGTGGACCAGGTGGAACTCGTGGACAGGCCGGGCGCCGGCTCCTGACGGGAGCGGGCCCCGCACAGGCATTGGGGTGTGACGGATGGCGGAGACCACGGGCGGGGGGCCGGGCGACGGCGCCGCCGAGGTGCTCGACCGTCCGATGCCCGACGGCGTGCGCCGCAGGGTCGTGCAGATCGTCTCGGACGGCTTCGGCTCCCTGACGGTCGGCGAGCTGCCCGCACAGCTGCGGCAGTACGCCCGGTTCGCCCCCAACCGCCGGGCCAAGTTCGCCGGCAACGCCATGGCCGCGGCCCTGGAGACCGATCCGCTGTTCCGCCAGCGCATCGGGGAGAAGCTCAGAGAGGCCCAGCCGGAACTGGCCGGCGCCCTCGACTCAGGCTCCCCGCCCCCGGCCGCGGACCCGCTCGACGTGGCGGCCGCGGCCTACGTACTGCGGCCGCCGGGCTGGGTGAAGCTCGTGACGGCCGCGGGCGAGGAGGCCCAGCGGGCCGACGCCGAGCGCGCCGACGAGGAGAGCCGGGCGGAGCTGGAGCGGCTGCGCGCCGAGCTCGCCCGGGCCCGCGACCACACCCGCGCCGAGACCGAGCGGCTGCGCGCGGAGCTGGAAGCGGCCAAGAAGGAGACCGAGTCCCTGCACCGCAAGCTGCGCGCCGCCCTGAGCGACGTCAAGCGCGGCGAGGCGGCCCTGCGCAAGGCGCAGGGCGAGATCGAGGCCGTCCGCGCCGAGGGCCAGGCCCAGGTGTCCGCCGCCGAGAGCGAGACCCGGCGCCTGAAGGCCCGGCTGGGCGAGAGCGAGGCCGCCCTGGAGGCCGCGCGCCGGGCGGCACGCGAGGGCCGCAGCGTGGAGGACATGCGGGTACGGCTGCTGCTGGACACCCTGCTGGACGCCACCCAGGGGCTCCGCCGCGAGCTGGCCCTGCCGCCGGTGTCGGTCCGGCCCGCCGAGACCGTCGACGCCGTCGAGCCGGGCCGGATGTCCCCCAAGGACATCGCCGCCCGCGCCCTGTCCGAGAACGACCCGCAGGTCCTGGACCAGCTGCTGGCGCTGCCGCAGGCCCATCTGGTCGTCGACGGCTACAACGTCACCAAGACCGGCTATCCGCAGATGCCGCTGGAGAAGCAGCGCCTCCGGCTGCTGGGCCAGCTCTCCCAGCTCGCGGCGCAGAGCGGCGCGGAGGTGACCTGCGTCTTCGACGGCGCCGAACTGGTCGCGCCGGTGCTGCTCGCGCCGCCGCGCGGTGTCCGGGTGCTCTTCTCCAAGCCGGGCGTCACCGCCGACGAGCTCATCCGCCAGCTGGTGCGCGCCGAACCGCCGGGCCGCCCGGTCATCGTGGCCTCCACCGACCGCGAGGTCGCCGACGGCGTGGCGCGGGCGGGCGCCCGGCCCGTGGCCTCGGCGATGCTCCTCAAGCGTCTTTCGCGCGCCTAGGAACCGTAACGGGCGATGCGTAACGTCCGGGCGTGATGCCCGAATTGATGGGACCTGTGGGCCACGTTAAGTCAAGTGCGGCGCACCGCCTGTGAGTCCGGGGAAAAAGTTCGCCTCCTGTGACGCGATTTTTCATCTGAGGATTTGAACTGATCACAGGAAGGTCACTAGGGTCAGGCCCCGAACCTCCGCTCGGGTGATCACTCATCGGGAGAGACGGCGGAGGGGCCAGAAGGAGCTTTTCACCCGTGGCGTCCCACCGTCGTCCGAAGCAGCCCAGCCGCGCACGTGTGACCGTGCTGACCACCGCCGCCGCCGCTGCCGTCGCCTTCAGCTCGCAGGCCGCCAACGCGGCCCCCAGCGAGAAGCCGAGCAAGGACGAGGTCAAGGCGAAGGTCGACAAGCTCTACGAAGAGGCCGAGCACGCCACCGAGAAGTACAACGGGGCCAAGGAGAAGCAGGAGAAGCTCCAGAAGGAGATCTCCACGATCCAGGACAACGTCGCCCGCGGCCAGGAGGAGCTCAACGAGCTGCGCGACAGCCTGGGCCTCGCCGCCGCGTCGCAGTACCGCACCGGCTCCATCGACCCCTCGGTCCAGCTCTTCCTCTCCTCGGACCCGGACGACTACCTCGACAAGGCCTCCACGCTCGACCAGTTGAGCAGCCAGCAGGTCGAGGCGCTGAAGAAGGTCCAGGAGAAGCAGCGCGAACTCGCCCAGCAGCGCGCCGAGGCCTCCGAGAAGCTCAAGGACCTCGCCTCCACCCGCGCCGAACTGGGCAAGAAGAAGAAGGAAGTCCAGGGCAAGCTCTCCTCCGCGCAGCGGCTGCTCAACACCCTCACCGCCGCCGAGAAGGCGCAGCTCAAGGAAGAGGAGAACCGCGCCAGCCGGACCGCCGAGCGCGACGCCCTCACCGCCAAGACCCCGCCCGGCTCCGGCCGCGCCGCCGCCGCCTTCGCCTTCGCCCAGAGCCAGCTCGGCAAGCCCTACGTCTACGGCGCCACCGGCATGAGCTCCTACGACTGCTCCGGCCTCACCTCCCGGGCGTACGCCGCGGCCGGCGTCCAGATCCCGCGCACCTCCGAGGCCCAGACCGGGGCCGGCACCAAGATCTACTCGGTCAGCCAGCTCAAGGTCGGCGACCTGGTCTTCTTCTTCAACGACCTGCACCACGTCGGCCTCTACGCCGGCAACGGGCAGATCATCCACGCCCCGCGCACCGGCACGGTCGTCCGCTACGAGTCGATGGACACCATCGGCGGCCCCTTCATGTTCGGCGTCCGGGTCTGACCCACCCCCCCGGCCGCCCCCGCGACCGGGACGCCGTTCCGCCGATCGGGCGAATCACGGCGGCCCCGAGTGAGCCCACGCCCCGCCCTTGACCTGCGTCAGCGGCGGGGCGTCCTGCTGCGCTCCCACGGACGGTCGTTGGCGGCCCCCCGCCGCGGGGCTACTGTCTGCCGCGTTTCCACCGTCCGCCAGCGGAAGGAGAGCGGTTTCCCGTGGGGTCCCATCGCCGCCTTGCATCGCCCGGGTTCGACCGGGGCGCCAGCGCCGCCGTCAGCCTCCTGTCCGTCGCGGCCGCAGCCCTGGGCGCGGTACCGGCCCTGGCCGCGCCGCACGACGACACCCGGGCCACGGTGGACCGGCTCTACGAGCAGGCCGAGAAGGCGACCGAGGCCTACAACGCGGCCGGCGAGCGCGCCGACGCGCTGCGCCGCCAGGTCGGCACCGCCCAGGACCGGATCGCCCGGCAGCAGCAGCGCGTCAACTCCATGCGGGAGTCGCTCGGTTCGGTGGCCGGCGCCCAGTACCGGTCGGGCGGCCTCGACCCGTCCCTGGCCCTGCTGTTCTCCGACGACCCGGACGACTACCTCGACAAGGCCTCCCGCCTCGACCGCCTCACCGCCCGCCAGGCCGGCGCACTCAAGGACCTCCGGGGCGCCCTGCGCGAACTCGCCCAGGAACGCGAGGAGGCCGCGGGCAGGCTCCGGGAACTGGAGCGCAGCCGCAAGGCCGTCGCCGCCCACAAGAAGACCGTCGAGGCCAAGCTCGCCACCGCCCGGCGGCTGCTCGACTCCCTGCCCGAGGGCGAACGCGGGCCCTACGACCGGGCTTCCCGCTCCGGCCGCACGGGCCTGCCCGACCTCGGCGGCGCCACCGCAGCCTCGGGCCGCGGCGCCGCCGCCGTGGCCGCCGCCCGCAGCGCGCTCGGCAAGCCCTACGTGTGGGGCGCCAACGGTCCCACCGGCTTCGACTGTTCGGGCCTGATGCAGTGGTCGTACGCCCAGGCCGGGGTGGCCCTGCCGCGCACCTCGCAGGCCCAGCGGTACGCCGGCCGGCAGATCCCGCTGTCCGAGGCGCGCCCCGGGGACCTGGTCGTCTACCGGGCCGACGCCAGCCACGTCGGGATGTACATGGGCAACGGCCAGGTCATCCACGCGCCCTACCCGGGCGCGCCCGTGCGCTACGACCCGGTCGGGATGATGCCCGTCTCGTCGGTCACCAGGGTCTGACCGGGACCGGCCCGCGCCCGTACGATCGGGAACGTGGCTGGTCGAAGGTGGGGGTCCGCGGTGGTGGCGCTGGTGCTGCCGCTCGTCGCCCTGACGGGGTGCGGCGGGCCGACCGCGGCCGACAGCGCCACGGCCGACGTCCAGCGGCTGCTGGACCGGCGGGCGGCGGCGGTCCTCGGCCGTGACGAGCGGGCCTACGAACGGACCGGCACGGACGCCGATTTCGCCCGGCTGCGCGCGCTGCCTCTGGCCTCCTGGTCGTACCGGGTGACCGGGCTGCGCCGCACCGGCGACACGGCCACCGCCGACGCCGAACTGCGCTACCGCGTCGCCGGGTACGACCGCGCCCCCGTGACGGCCGGCCGCACCCTGCGGCTGAGCCGGGACGCGGCCGGGCACTGGTCCGTCGACGCCGACCGGCCCGCGAGGAAGTCCGCGCAGCAGCTGTGGGACCAGGGCGAGGTGCGGCTCGCCCGGGGCACGCGGAGCCTCGTCCTCGGCGTCGGGCAGTCGGCCCGGTCGCTGCGCGGCTTCGCCGGCCTGGCCGACCGTGCGGTGCCCGCCGTGTCGGAGGCGTGGGGCACGGACTGGAGCCGGCGCGTCGTCGTGCTCGTTCCGAAGTCGCTGGAGGGCATGGCCGGGCTGCTGGGCTCACCGGCCTCCTCCTACCGCGGGATCGCGGCGGTCACCACCGGCGAGACGGGCGCCCGGGACCGGTCACCCGCCGACCGGATCATCGTCAACCCGGACGCCTTCGCCCTCCTCGGCGACGTCGGCGAGCAGGTCGTCGTCACCCACGAGACGGCCCACGTCGCCACCCGCGCCCACACCACCGCCGCCACCCCGCTGTGGCTGTCCGAGGGCTACGCCGACTGGGCCGGCTACCGCGCCGCCGGCCGCACGCCACCCGAGGCCGCCCCCGAGCTGTCCCGTGCCGCCGGCCGGGGAGAACTCCCGGCCGGTCTCCCCGCGGACGAGGACTTCGGCTTCACCGGCGACGCGAGCCGCCTGGCCCGCGCCTACGAGAGCGGCTGGACGGCCTGCCTGATGATCGCCGACCGCTGGGGCGAGTCCGGGCTGCGGGACTTCTACCGGGCGGTCGGCGAGCACCGGGAGCGCTCCGGAGCCGTGGAAGAGGCGATGCGGGACGTGCTGGGCACCACCCCGGAGGACTTCACCCGGCAGTGGCGGGAGTACCTGCGGGACCGGCTGGGCTGACGGGCGCCGTCCGTGCGGGAGGGGCGGCGGGGACCGGCGCGAGCGGTCGAGCGGGTCGACGGCCTCCCGCAGCCGGGCGCGTCCCGCCTCGCCCGTCGCACGGGCGACCGCAGAGCACGGGGCGGGGCGTTCGAACGGCGGCGGCGCTGCTGCGGGTGGCCGGGTGCGGGTGGCCGGGTGCGGGACGGCCGGGTGCGGGACGGCCGTGCGGCTGGAACCCGGCCACGCGCTGAGGGGGCCGGGGCTGCCCGGTGTCCGCCTCGCGCCGGAGGGACCGCTGTTCCGGCGGGTCCCGGCTCAGGAGGAGACGGGCGTCTCGCCGGTACGGGCGGCGGGCTCAGGGTGCTCGGGGGCGGGGAGCGTGCGCGGCACCGACGCCCGCCACAGCGCCCGGGCCGCGATCAGCGAGGCGGCCACCAGCAGGCCGTTGCGCACGAACAGCAGGGTCAGACCCAGGCCGTCGCTCGCCACCACGTTCGCGAAGTACAGCGGGAACTCCAGCACCGTCACGAAGCACGCCACCAGCACCAGGGCGACCGGCAGCCGCATCCGGCTGCCCGGGAAGCACAGGCACACCGCCGCCAGCCCGACCAGCCACACCATGTACTGGGGGCTGATCACCCGGCTCGTGGTGGTGAACAGCAGCACCGCCACGAAGGCCGCGTCGGCGAGCGTGTGCTCCTCGAACCGCCGCGCCAGCAGCCGCCACAGCACCAGCCAGGCGAACGCCGCCCCGGTCAGGAACAGCGCGCCCGTGCTCACCTCGGTCACGTACGGCCCGAGGAACTCGATCGAGCCGTAGTTCAGCAGCACCTCGCCCTGCCAGCCGAAGTGCCGGGCGACGTGGAAGACCAGCGCGCCCAGCGACTCCACCTCGGTGCCCCGGTCGCGCTGGAAGGTCAGGAAGGCGAACGGTCCCGGCATGGTCAGCAGGAACAGGGCCGTCACCACGAGACCGGTGCCCAGCGCCGACACCCAGGCGCTGCGCTGCCGGGCGGCCAGCAGCAGCATCGCCGGCCAGACCTTCAGCAGGGCGCCGAAGGCCGCCAGGGCGCCGAGCGCCCTCGGGTGCCGGGCGCCCGCGAGCAGCGCCGCGACGGCCACCGCCGTGACCATCACGTCGTAGCGCGCGTACACCGTCGGCCCCAGCAGCGGCACGCCGATCACCCACACCCAGGCGCCGCGCGGCGTCCGGCCCGGGCGCCGGCCCGCCCGGGCCAGCAGCGCCAGCACGACCAGGTCGGTGACGCAGATCAGGGCGAAGAAGGCGGTCGCGTAGTCCCAGAAGGGCAGCAGGCCGGGGGAGAGGATCGCCAGCGCGGCGGCGGGCGGGTACTGCCAGGTGACGTCCTGCTGAGGGAACGTTCCGGTGCGCAGTACGTCGTACCAGCCCTGGTAGATCACGTGCACGTCGCTCGTGACGTCCGGGCCCGGGAAGACGTACACCTTCAGCACGAACAGCAGCAGCACCAGCCTCGTGAGACACCAGATCGCCGGCAGCCATGCCGTGGACCGCCTCGTGCCCGTCGTCTCCACCTGATCCCTGCCCGTTCGCGCGCCGTGTCGAAGGGCCATGATGGGCCCGCCGGCTGTGAGCGTGCCACACGAGCCGCCGCGCGGGACGCCGAGGGGCGGTTCGGTAGGGTCGTCGCCGTGCGCAAGACCCTGATCGTGACCAACGACTTCCCGCCCCGGCCCGGGGGCATCCAGGCGTTCCTGCACAACATGGCGCTGCGGCTGGATCCGCAGCGGCTCGTCGTCTACGCCTCGACCTGGAAGCACGGCAGGGAGGGCGCCGAGGCGACCGCCGCCTTCGACGCCGAGCAGCCCTTCCCCGTCGTACGGGACCGTACGACCATGCTGCTGCCGACCCCGGGCGCCACCCGGCGGGCCGTCGGGCTGCTGCGCGAGCACGGGTGCACCGCGGTGTGGTTCGGGGCGGCCGCCCCGCTCGGGCTGATGGCACCGGCCCTGCGCGCCGCCGGCGCCGAGCGGCTGGTCGCCACCACGCACGGCCACGAGGCCGGCTGGGCGCAGCTGCCCGCCGCCCGGCAACTGCTGCGCCGCATCGGCGACTCCACCGACACGATCACCTACCTCGGCGAGTACACGCGCTCGCGGATCGCCTCCGCCCTGACGCCCGGGGCGGCCGCGCGCATGGTCCAGCTGCCGCCCGGAGTCGACGAGAAGACCTTCCACCCCGGCTCGGGCGGCGACGAGGTGCGCTCCCGCCTCGGCCTGACGGACCGCCCGGTCGTGGTGTGCGTCTCCCGGCTGGTGCGGCGCAAGGGCCAGGACACCCTTATCCGGGCCATGCCCAGGATCCTCGCCGCCGAGCCGGACACCGTGCTGCTGATCGTCGGCGGCGGCCCGTACGAGAAGGACCTGCGGCGCCTCGCGCACGAGACGGGCGTCGGCTCCGCCGTGCGCTTCACCGGCGCCGTGCCCTGGTCCGAACTCCCGGCCCACTACGGCGCCGGCGACGTCTTCGCGATGCCCTGCCGGACCCGACGCGGCGGCCTGGACGTCGAGGGACTCGGCATCGTCTACCTGGAGGCCTCCGCGACCGGCCTGCCGGTCGTCGCCGGCGACTCCGGAGGCGCCCCCGACGCGGTCCTGGACGGCGAGACCGGCTGGGTGGTCAGGGGCGGCTCCCCCGAGGAGGCGGCCGACCGCGTCGTCGCCCTGCTGGGCGACGCCGAGCTGCGCCGCAGGATGGGGGAGCGGGGGCGGGCCTGGGTCGAGGAGAAGTGGCGCTGGGACCTGCTGGCGGAGCGCCTCAAGACCCTGCTGTAACGGCCGGCCCCTCAGGGGCGCGGGGAACTGCGCGACCAGCCACGACGCATACGCGGCACCCCGTGCTCAGGGGCGCGGGGAACTGCGCGACCAGCCACGACGTACCGGCACCCGCCCACGGCGCGTGCGCGGCACCCCATTGGGCGGTACCCGCCGGCCGAGGGACGACCGCGCCCGCCGAACGCACGAGGGCGCGGGTCCTCGCCGAGGACACCGCGCCCTGGGGGCCCGGAGGGTCACTTCGCGTACAGCGCCTCGATCTCGTGCGCGTAGTCCTTCGCCACCACGTTCCGCTTCAGCTTCAGCGAGGGGGTCAGATGGCCCGAGTCCTCCGTGAACTGGGAGGGCAGAACACGGAACTTCCGTACCGATTCCGCCTTCGACACCGCGGCGTTGCCGTCGTCGACCGCCGCCTGGATCGCGGCCAGCAGGTCCGGGTCGTCGCACAGCGAGGCCGCCGTCGAACCCTCCGGCTTGCCGTGGTCCGCGCACCAGCGGCCCAGGAACTCCTCGTCGACGGTGATCAGCGCGCCCACGAACGGCCGCCCGTCGCCCACGACCATGCACTCCGCGACCAGCGCGTGCGCCCGGATGCGGTCCTCGATCACCGCCGGGGCGACGTTCTTGCCGCCCGCGGTGACGATGATCTCCTTCTTGCGGCCGGTGATCCGGAGGTAGCCGTCCTCGTCCAGCGTGCCGATGTCACCGGTGTGGAACCAGCCGTCGGCCAGCGCCTCCGCGGTCGCGCCCGGGTTGTTCCAGTACTCCTTGAACAGGTGCTCGCCGTGCAGCAGCACCTCGCCGTCGTCGGCGATCCGGACCACCGAGCCGGGCAGCGGCTGCCCGACCGTGCCGATCTTCTGCCGGTCCCAGGGGTTGAACGCGGTCGCGGCACAGGACTCGGTCAGGCCGTAGCCCTCCAGGACCGTGAAGCCGATGCCGCGGAAGAAGTGCCCGAGACGCTCGCCGAGCGGGGCGCCGCCGGAGATGGCGTACTCGCCCCGGCCGCCGAGGACCGCGCGGAGCTTGCCGTAGACGAGCTTGTCGAACGCCTTGTGCTTGATCCTCAGGCCGAGGGACGGGCCCGAGGGGGTGTCCAGCGCCTTGCTGTAGGCGATCGCCGTGTCGGCCGCCTTGTCGAAGATCTTGCCCTTGCCGTCCGCCTGGGCCTTGGCGCGCGCCGAGTTGTAGACCTTCTCGAAGACGCGCGGCACACCGAGGATCAGGGTCGGGCGGAACGCGGCCAGCTCGTCGGTCAGGTTCTTGATGTCCGGGACGCAGCCGAGCTTGATCGGCGCCATCATCGGCGCGATCTGCACCAGCCGGCCGAAGACGTGCGCGAGGGGCAGGAAGAGCAGCACCGAGCACTCGCCGGTGCGGAACAGCGGACGCAGCCGCTCCACGATGTTGCCGCACTCCGCGAAGAAGCTGCGGTGGGTGAGCACGCAGCCCTTGGGCCGGCCCGTGGTGCCGCTGGTGTAGACGATGGTCGCCGGGTCGTCGGCCCGGGCGATCGAGCCGCGCTCTTCGACCGTCTCGTCCGTGACGTCCTGGCCGAGCCGGCGAAGCTCGTCCAGGCCGCCGCCCTCGATCTGCCACACGTGCTTGAGCGCCGGCAGCCGGTCGCGCACCGACTCGACGGCGGCCGCGTGGGCCTCCGACTCCACGACGCACGCGGTGGCGCCCGAGTCGCCGAGTATCCACTGCACCTGCTCCGGCGAGCTGGTCTCGTACACCGGCACGGTGACCGCTCCCGCGCTCCAGATCGCGAAGTCGAGCAGCGTCCACTCGTAGCGCGTGCGGGACATCAGGCCCACCCGGTCGCCCGGCTGGACCCCGGCGGCGATCAGGCCCTTGGCCGCCGCGTGCACCTCGGTGAGGAAGGTGGTGGCCGAGACGTCCTGCCAGCTGCCGCCGACCTTGCGGGCGATCACGGCGACGTCCGGGTGCTGCGCGGCGTTTCTGCGGACGATGTCCGTCAGGTTCCCGTCCGCGGGGACCTCGTACAGGGCCGGAAGGCTGAACTCGCGCAAGACTGCTGCTCCTCATAGGGCGCCGGCGCCACGACGTTGTGTGCTGCGACGGTGCGGTCCAAGGCTCGGGCAGGTGCTCCGGCATTCACTTGTTGAAATGCAGAGCACGACTGGACTGCCCGGACGTTACCCGCCGGTATGGCTTCTCCGACAGGGGGTCCCGTCGAGATGTTCGCTGCGTCACACAGTTGGGTATTCCTTCGCGCACAGTAGTCCACGCACGGAAACAGTGGCCAGTAACCGCAGGTAGGGCCGCCTCTGTTCACCGGCGGCGCGCCGGACCTACCCTTGATCACCATGGCACCCACACCAGCCGCAAACAGCAAAACGCGCGTGCACGTGGTCAGCGACGTACACGGCAACGCCCGTGACCTGGCGCGCGCCGGGGAGGGCGCCGACGCGCTGATCTGCCTGGGCGACCTCGTCCTCTTCCTCGACTACGCCGACCACTCGCGCGGGATCTTCCCCGACCTGTTCGGCGTCGAGAACGCCGACCGCATCGTCGCCCTGCGCACCGCCCGGCGCTTCGAGGAGGCCCGCGCGTTCGGCGCCCGGCTGTGGGCCGGCATCGGCGAGGACCGCGCCTCGGTCATCGAGAAGGCGGTCCGCAGGCAGTACGCCGAGATGTTCGCCGCCTTCCCCACGCCGACGTACGCCACCTACGGCAACGTCGACATCCCGCGCCTGTGGCAGGAGTACGCGGGTCCCGGCACGACCGTCCTCGACGGCCAGCGGGTGGAGATCGGCGGCCGGGTCTTCGGCTTCGTCGGCGGCGGCCTGCGCTCACCGATGCGCACGCCCTACGAGATCAGCGACGAGGAGTACGCGGCCAAGATCGAGGCGGTGGGCGAGGTCGACGTGCTGTGCACGCACATCCCGCCCGAGGTGCCCGAACTGGTCTACGACACCGTCGCGCGCCGCTTCGAGCGGGGCAGCCGGGCCCTGCTGGACGCCATCCACCGCACCCGCCCCCGCTACTCCCTCTTCGGACACGTGCACCAGCCGCTGGTGCGCAGGATGCGGATCGGGGCAACCGAGTGTGTGAACGTGGGGCACTTCGCGGGGACCGGCACGCCGTGGGCGCTGGAATGGTGAGGACGCCCCAGGTGGGGTGAGATCGGCCGGTCCCGTGCGCGGTAGCCTTCACGCTGCACACACCGCGCAGCACCACCTCATACCGGCCCGCATCTGGAGGAGCCACAGCGATGGCGGAACACACCAGCTCGAGCATCACCGTCGAGGCGGCCCCGGCCGATGTCATGGCGGTCATCGCCGACTTCGCGCGTTACCCGGACTGGACCGGCGAGGTGAAGGAGGCGGAGGTCCTCAAGACCGACGCCCAGGGCCGCGCCGAGCAGGTCCGCCTCGTCATGGACGCCGGCGCGATCAAGGACGACCAGGTGCTCGCCTACACCTGGACCGGTGACAACGAGGTGTCCTGGACGCTGGTGAAGTCCCAGATGCTGCGTTCCCTCGACGGCACCTACCTGCTCAAGCCGGCGGGCACGGGCGGCACGGAGGTCACCTACGCGCTGACCGTCGACGTCAAGATCCCCATGCTCGGCATGATCAAGCGCAAGGCGGAGAAGGTCATCATCGACCGGGCGCTGGCGGGGCTGAAGAAGCGCGTCGAGTCGGGCGTGTGACCGCCCCGGCGGCGACACCGGGTCCCTCGTCGCACGCCGGGTACCGTTCCGACCCATGCGCACCCTCCTGATCACCGGCCCCGGCGGCAGCGGTCGTACCACGCTCGCGGCCGCGACCGCCCTGGCCGCGGCGGCGCGGGGCACGAACACCCTCGTGCTCGGCACCGACCCCGCCGACACCCTCGGTGCCGCCCTCGGCGTGCCGACCGGCCCCGTCCCGGTCCGGGCCGCCGAGCACCTCACCGCCTGGCGCCCCGACGCCGCCCGGGACTTCCGCGAGGACCTCACCGCCCTCCAGGACCGGGCCTCCTCCGCCCTGGACCTCCTCGGCGCCTCCCGCCTCGACACGGAGGAGCTGACCGCCCTGCCCGGCGCGGAGGAACTCGCCCTGCTGCGCGCCCTGCGCGACGCCGCGCTGTCGGAGCGGCACGACCTCCTGGTCGTCGACCTGCCCCCGGTGCCGCGGGCGCTGGCCCTGCTCGCGTTGCCGGAGGAACTCCGCCGCTACCTGCGCCGCCTGCTCCCGCCCGAGCGCCAGGCGGCCCGCGCCCTGCGCCCCGTGCTGGGCCGGCTGGCCGGCGTCCCCATGCCCGCCGAGTGGCTGTACGAGACGGCCGCCCGCTGGGACACCGAACTGGCCGCCGTCGAGGCGGTCCTCGCCGACCGGGACACCGCCGTCCGGCTGGTCGCCGAGCCGGGCCCGGCCGGCGACGACGCCCTGCGCACCGCGGGCCTCGGCCTCGCCCTGCGCGGGCTGCGCACCGACGTCGTGATCGCCAACCGGGTCCTGCCGGAGGCCTCCCCCGACGCCTGGCTGGCCGGACCGGTCGCCCAGCAGCGCAAGACACTGGAGGAGTGGCGGGAGACGCACGACGTCCGCACGGTCGCCCACCTCGGCCGGGACCCGCGCGGCGCCGACGACCTCACCGCCCTCGACGTCCCCGGCGCGGCCGGGCCGGCCCCGGCCGTCGCCTGGCCCGTGACCGACCGGATCGCGGAGGAGGGCGTGCTGGTCTGGCACATCCCCCTGCCCGGGGCCATACGCGACGAACTCGACCTCGTCCGGCGCGGCGACGAACTCGTGGTGGGCGCCGGCCCGTTCCGCAGGATCGTCCCGCTGCCCTCCGCGCTGCGCCGCTGCACCGTCGACGGCGCCGCCCTGCGCGACGGCGAGCTGCGCGTCCGCTTCGCACCCGACCCGAAGCTCTGGCCGCAGGCCCGGTGACGGAGGCCGGTACGCCCGTTCGGGTAACGTCGTAGGGACGAACCGTAGTCAGGAGTCCGTCATGAGCGAAGAGCTCCCCCCGTCCGGCGACGCCCGCGAAGAGGCCGTCGACGAGGTGCGGGCCGCCGACGCCGACGCCTGGGCGACCGCGTGCGCCGAGGACCTCGAAGCGGAGAAGGCCCGCCGCCGCACCCAGTACGGCCAGCCTCCCGGCTCGGCGGCCGAGGAGCTGAAGAAGTTCGTCGACGCCGTCGCGGACAAGCTGTCCACCCTGCAGTCCCCGCTGTTCGGCGCGGTCGCCGGACCCGCGGCCCAGCAGGTCGTGCGGCAGGTCGTCCAGCAGGCCAAGGCCGCCGTGGACCCGGTCATCGAACGCAACCCGGACGTCTTCGACCACCTGGCAAGCGCCGGCAGCGAACTGCTCGCGGCCTACCGCTCCGCCGTCCAGGCCCAGGAGCGCCGCTGGACCGGCCGCGACGACCAGGACGACCCCCGCGACCAGGACGAACGACGCGACCCCGGGGACGACGCCGGTCCCGGGGAGCGCATCGACCTGGACTGAGCCCCCTCGACCTGGACTGAGCCCCCTCGGACCGGACTGAGCCCCCTCAGACCCCGGCGGGCGGACCCCGGCCCACCGCCCCCGGACGTGCCCAGCGTGCGGACGACAGGAACCCGACCCCAGGGCCTCGGGTACCGTTGCCCCTAGCGGGGCTCGACCGAAACTGAGGGATTCATGGGACTCACCATCGGCGTCGACATCGGCGGCACGAAGATCGCGGCCGGCGTGGTCGATGAGGAAGGCAACATCCTCTCGACCCACAAGGTGCCGACCCCGGGCACGCCCGAGGGCATCGTGGACGCCATCGCCTCGGCGGTGGACGGAGCGCGCGTCGGACACGACATCGTCGGCGTGGGCATCGGCGCCGCCGGCTACGTCAACCGGCAGCGCTCCGAGGTGTACTTCGCGCCCAACATCCACTGGCGCAACGAGCCGCTCAAGCAGAAGGTCGAGGCCCGTGTGGGCCTCCCGGTGGTCGTGGAGAACGACGCCAACGCCGCGGCGTGGGGCGAGTACAAGTTCGGCGCGGGCAAGGGCCACCGCAACGTCATCTGCATCACCCTCGGCACCGGCCTCGGCGGCGGCATCATCATCGGCAACAAGCTGCGCCGCGGGCACTTCGGCGTGGCCGCCGAGTTCGGCCACATCCGCATGGTGCCGGACGGCCTGCTGTGCGGCTGCGGCTCGCAGGGCTGCTGGGAGCAGTACGCCTCGGGCCGGGCGCTGGTGAGGTACGCCAAGCAGCGCGCCAACGCCACCCCGGAGAACGCCGAGACGCTGCTCAGCCTCGGCGACGGCACGCCCGACGGCATCGAGGGCAAGCACATCTCCATGGCCGCCCGCCAGGGCGACCGCGTGGCCGTCGACTCCTACCGCGAGCTGGCCCGCTGGGTCGGCGCGGGCCTCGCCGACCTCGCCTCCCTCTTCGACCCCTCGGCGTTCATCGTCGGCGGCGGCCTCTCCGACGAGGGCGAACTGGTCCTGGGCCCGATCCGCAAGTCCTACAAGCGCTGGCTGGTGGGCGGCAACTGGCGCCCGGTGGCCGAGGTCCGCGCCGCGGAACTGGGCAACAAGGCGGGCCTGGTGGGCGCGGCCGACCTGGCCAGGGAGCCCGACCCCATCATGTGACGCCCTGCTCGCGCTCCTGGGGGCGCGGGGACGCGCGACCGGCCGCACACGGCCGGTACTCGCGTACAGACCCCGCGCCCCGCGCTCTCGGGCGTAGATTGATCACATGCCGCTGCTCCCCGACTCCCGTACCGAACCCGACGGTTCCGCGGTCATCAGGGTCCTCAGCTACAACATCCGGTCGATGCGGGACGACACGGCCGCCCTGGCCCGTGTCATCAGGGCCTGCGCGCCCGACCTGGTCCTCGTCCAGGAGGCCCCCCGCTTCTTCCGCTGGCGCAAGAAACTCGCCCGGCTGGCCCGTGCGTCCGACCTGGTGGTCCTCACCGGCGGCGCCACCGCCGCGGGCCCCGCGATCCTGTGCTCCCTGCGGGCGGCCGCCGAGCGGACCGAGGACGTGCTCCTGCCCCTGACCCCGGGTCTGCACCGCCGGGGCTTCGCCACCGCCGTCGTCCGCTTCGCCGGCACCCGCCTCGGCGTCCTGAGCTGCCATCTCTCCCTGGACAAGGACGAACGCCAGGAACAGGCCGGTCTGCTCCTGGACCGGCTGGCCGGCCTGGGCGTGGAGCACGCGATCGCCGGCGGCGACCTGAACGAGCGCCCCGAGGGCCCCGCCTTTTGCCGGCTGTCCGGGCGCCTGACCGACTGCCGGGCCGCCGCGCCCTGGGGCGGCGAGCACACCTGGACCCCCGCCGACCCCTACCAGCGCATCGACGCGATCTTCGCGACCGGGGGGATCGAGGTGCTGGGCTGCGGCGTCCCGCTCGGCCATCCCGGGGTGAGCGAGGCAGACCTGAGGGCGGCCACGGACCATCTCCCGGTCCTGGCCGCCCTCAGGGTGCCGGCTTCCCGGACGGCTTCCTAGACGACCGCTCCGCGCCCCGGGTCGTCGTCCTCCTCGTCGTCCGTCCGCATCCGCATCACCAGCGTGGCGCACCCGCCGATGAAGCCGCCGATGCCCAGGGTCGCCAGCCACCAGGTCATCTCCCACCCGAGCAGCACGGCCAGCAGGAGCAGCACCGGGCCGCCGAGCACCCCGAGCCAGGCGAACTTCGCGGTGGCGTCGGCGGTCGGCAGCGGCGGGGGCTCCGGCGGCACGAAGTGCCCCTCGTCGTCCGCGTCGAAGTCGTCCTCGGTGGGTTCGGGCGCGGTGTAGTCGCGCGGGCCGACACCGGGCGCGAAGGACACCGAGCCGCCCAGCGGCCTGACCGGCTCGTCCGCCGTGGCCCCGGCGTCCTGGGCGCCTTTGGCCTCCGGACCGTCCGGCTCGCCCGGCTTGCGGGCGCCACCGGCGGCCGGTCCGGCGCCCGCGGCCGGGGCGGGCCGGTCGTCGTTGGTCGGGGACTCCAGCAGCGCGAGGTCCTCCACCGACTTGAACGGCTTGGCACCCGGCGGGTCCGGCGGCTCCTCGCCGTACCCGGCGACGATCGCCGCCCACGCGGCCTCCTCGTCGATCGGGACGCCCTTCTCGTCCGGCTCGCGGCCCTCGCGGTCGGAGTCGTGCTCAGCCACCTGCGGTCGTCCCTTCCTTGCCGAGACCGGGCTCCTTGACGAGGCCGGACGCGAGCCGGCCGATGAACGCGAGGCTCTCCTCGTGGATCCGGTCCGCGTCATGGTCCAACGTGGCGACGTGGTAGCTCTGTTCCAGCAGGACCTCCCTCACGTCCGTCGACGAGATGCGGCCGAGGATCCGGGCCGAGTCGGCCGGCGGCACCACGTGGTCCTGCGGGCTGTGCAGCAGCAGCACCGGCTGGGTGACCTGCGGCAGCTCGCCGTCGACGATCCGGAAGAACTGCCGCAGGGAGTGCGCCGCGTGCAGCGGCACCCGGTCGTAGCCGAGCTCCCTGCTGTCGGGCTTGGCGATGTCGCTGGCGATGCCCTTCGTCGCCGGGACGAAGTGGCGCACCACCGGCAGGGCGTGCGCGGCCAGGCCGTGCACCTTGTTCGCCGGGTTGACGACGACCACGCCGCTCACGGCGTCGCCGTGCTTCGCGGCCAGCCGCAGGGCGAGGGCGCCGCCCATCGACAGGCCGGCCACGAAGACCTTCTCGCGGCGCTCGAGCAGCAGGCGCAGCGCGCGGTCCACCTCCGCGTACCAGTCCTGCCAGCCCGTGATCCGCAGGTCCTCCCAGCGCGTGCCGTGCCCGGGCAGCAGCGGCAGGGAGACGGTCAGGCCGTGGTCGGCGAGGTACTCCGCCCAGGGGCGCAGTGACTGCGGGGAACCGGTGAAGCCGTGGCAGAGGAGGACGGCGACCTCCCCGCCCTCGTGGTGAAACGGCTCGGCTCCGGCGAGGACCGGCACCTTCGGCCTCCAGGTCGTGAGAAGGGACGGACACGATCACGGATGTCACGGAACGTCATGGAAGGGGTCGCACGGCGTTCGCGGGACCTTCACCGTACGCGACCGCACTGACACCGACCAGGGCCGTCGGCGCCTTTGACGGCGCTCCGGGTTAAGGTCTGACCGACACATACAGGAGGCACTCGGTTGTTGTACGGCGCGATGAAGGTCGCTGTTGGGGGACCGCTCAAGGTCGCCTTCAGGCCCTGGGTGGAAGGCCTGGAGAACGTTCCCGCCGAGGGCCCGGCGATCCTGGCGAGCAACCATCTGTCCTTCTCGGACTCGTTCTTCCTGCCCGCGGTGCTGGACCGCAAGGTCACGTTCATCGCGAAGGCCGAGTACTTCACCACGCCCGGGGTGAAGGGCCGGCTGACGGCCGCCTTCTTCAAGGGGGTCGGCCAGCTGCCCGTGGACCGCTCCGGTGCGCGCGGCGCGGGGGAGGCCGCCATCAAGAGCGGCATCGACGTGCTGGAGCGCGGTGAGCTGTTCGGGATCTACCCGGAGGGCACGCGCTCACCCGACGGCCGGCTCTACCGCGGCAAGCCGGGCGGCCTGGCGCGCGTGGCCCTCGCCACCGGCGCGCCCGTCATCCCGGTCGCCATGATCGACACGGAGAAGATCCAGCCGCCGGGGAAGGTCGTGCCCAAGCTGATGCGGCCGGGCATCCGGATCGGCAAGCCGCTGGACTTCAGCCGCTACCAGGGCATGGAGCACGACCGGTTCGTGCTGCGCGCGGTGACCGACGAGGTCATGTACGAGATCATGAAGCTCTCCGGCCAGGAGTACGTCGACATGTACGCGACGGCCATGAAGCGGCAGCTCGCGGAGGCGGCGAAGGCGGAGAGGGAAGCCGAGAAGGCGGCCCGGGCCGCGCAGGCACGGGCGGAGAAGGAACGGGCCGAGAGGGACAAGGCCGAGAAGGACAGGGCCGAGAGGGAACGGGCCGAGACGGAACAGGGGCGGACCGAGCCCTAGTCGGGCTCGGCCGGGGGTGGGGGACATGGCCAGGCGCGAGCGTGTGATGAGGATGTCGGTCGAGCAGCCGCTGTGGCGTGCCCTCACCGCCTACCGGGTGCTCACCATGCTGTACGCGGTCGGCCTGTTCGCCACCGCCCACGACGAGTTCCCCCGCCCCTGGATCGCCGTCGCCTACTACGTCGTGCTGGCCGGGTGGACCCTGGCCACCCTGCCCCGGGTCGCGAGCGCCGCCCGCTGCACCAAGCGGTTCCTCGCCGCCGACCTGACGGTCGCCCTCACCGGCATCCTCCTCACGCCGGTCGCCGACGCGCACGAGCGGGTCCAGGCGGGCGGCCCGACCCTGCCGTCGATCTGGACCGCCGGCGCCGTCCTCGCCTTCGCCATCAAGGGCGGCTGGCGCTGGGCGGCCCTCGCCTCCGGCCTGGTCGCCGTGGCCAACCTGGTCGAGCGCGGCACCCCGGCCCGCGACACCGTCCACAACGTCATCCTGGTCTGCATCGCCTCCATCGCCATCGGCTACGTCGTCGAGGTCGCCCGCGCCTCCGAGCGCACCCTCGCCCGCGCCCTGGAGATCGAGGCCGCCACCCGGGAGCGCGAGCGGCTCGCCCGGGACATCCACGACAGCGTGCTGCAGGTGCTGGCCATGGTGCAGCGCCGCGGCGCGGTGATCGGCGGCGAGGCGGCCGAGCTGGGCCGGATGGCCGGCGAGCAGGAGGTCGCGCTGCGCACCCTGGTCTCCGGCGGACTCGTGCCCGTCTCGCGGGTCTCGGAGGACGCCGCCCAGGGCGCGGTCGTCCGTGCCGTGGAGGAGGAGCCCGAGGAGGGCGGACCGGTCGACCTGCGGGCCCTGCTCGCGCCGTACGCCGGGGCCAGGGTCAGCCTCGCCGAGCCCGGCGCGCCCGTGCCGCTGGCGCCGGCCGCCGCCCGGGAGGTGGCCGCCGCGGTGGGCGCCGCCCTGGACAACGTCCGCGAGCACGCCGGGGAACAGGCGCGGGCGTGGATCCTGGTCGAGGACGAGCCGGACGAGGTGATCGTCACGGTCCGCGACGACGGCCCCGGCATCCCGGAGGGCCGGCTCGCCCAGGCCGAGGGCGAGGGCCGGCTCGGGGTCGCCCTGTCGATCCGCGGCCGGCTGCGCGACCTCGGCGGCAGCGCGGAGCTGATCTCGGTGCCGGGCCAGGGCACGGAGGTCGAGCTGAAGGTGCCGAAGGACATGAAGGACACGAAGGACGCACGGGGGAAGGCGGAGCAGCGATGACGGAGACCAGCCGGGACCGGCAGGACGGCCCGATCAAGGTCATGGTGGTCGACGACCACCCCATGTGGCGCGACGCGGTCGCCCGGGACCTGGCCGAGTCGGGCTTCGAGGTGGTCGCCACCGCGGGCGACGGCGAGCAGGCGGTGCGCCGCGCCCGGGCCGCCGGACCCGACGTCCTCGTCCTCGACCTGAACCTGCCGGGCAAGCCCGGCGTCCAGGTCTGCAAGGAGGTCGTCGCCGCCGACCCCGCCCTGCGCGTGCTGGTGCTGTCCGCCAGCGGCGAGCACGCCGACGTCCTGGAGGCCGTGAAGTCCGGGGCGACCGGCTATCTGCTGAAGTCGGCCTCCACCGAGGAACTGCGGGAGGCGGTCCGCAGCACGGCCGCCGGCGACCCCGTCTTCACCCCCGGCCTGGCGGGACTGGTCCTGGGCGAGTACCGCCGCCTGGCCTCCGAGCCCGCCCCGGCCGCCGACACCGACGAACCGAAGGCGCCCCGCCTCACCGACCGCGAGACCGAGGTGCTGCGCCTGGTCGCCAAGGGGCTGAGCTACAAGCAGATCGCCGAACGCCTGGTCATCTCCCACCGCACGGTGCAGAACCACGTCCAGAACACCCTGGGCAAGCTGCAGTTGCACAACCGCGTGGAGCTGGTGCGGTACGCGATAGAGCGCGGCCTCGACGACGAGTGAGCCGCACGCCGGGTCCGGTCGCGGTGGGACCGGCCGGGACCGCGCGACCCCGGCCGGGACCTGCCTACACCGCGGGCGTGCCCGCGAGACCCCGGCCGGGACCCGCCTACACCGCGGGCGTGCCCGCGCCCCGCAGCTGCCCCATCAACTCCCGCACGATCCGCGCCCCGTTCAGCGTCAGCACCGACTCCGGGTGGAACTGCACCCCCGCGAAGCCGGGCCCGCGCAGCGCGTGCACCTCCCCGTTCGCCGCGCGGGAGACCTCGACCCCGCGGGCCGTCAGCCCGGCCGCCGCCTCGTCGTCGCAGCGCGCCACGAAGCTGTTGTAGAAACCGACGGTCTCCCGCCGCCCGAACAGCCCGATCTCCGTCTGCGCCCCCTGGTGGGGCACGTCCTTGCGCACGATGTCCAGGCCCAGCTCTGCCGCGATCAGCTCGTGCCCGAGGCAGACGCCCAGCACGCCCTGCCTCCCGCCCCGGATCACCTCGGCCGTCAGGGCGCGCAGGAACCGCATCTTCGGATCCGCCGGGTCGGACGGATCGCCCGGCCCCGGCCCCAGCACCACCGGCCCCTCGTGCTCCAGCACCGCCTCGCGCAGCCCCGGCTCGTCGTACCGCCGCACGCTCACCTGCAGCCCGCCCGAGCGCAGCACGTGCGCGAGCATCGCCGTGAAGGTGTCCTCCCCGTCGACCACCAGGGCGTGCCCCGCCGGCTCCCCGGACGGTTCCCGCATCCGCAGCCAGAACGGCGCGAGCGAGGCGCGGCGCCCGTCCAGCGCCGCCCGGACCCGCGGGTCGTCGGCCAGCCGCGGCCGTGCGGCCCCGTCGCGCGGCCGGGAGGGGCCGACCCCCAGCGCCGCCAGCACTCCGGCCGCCTTCGCGTGGGTCTCCGCGACCTCGCCCGCCGGGTCCGAGCCGCGCACCAGGGTCGCGCCGACCGCGACCCGCAGCCGCCCGTCGGCGTCGATGTCGGCGGTGCGGATCAGGATGGGGGAGTCGAGGGTCTGGGCCCCGCCCGCGTCCCGGCCGACGAGCGCCAGCGCCCCGGAGTAGTAGCCCCGCCCGCCGGTCTCGTGCCGCTCGATCACCCGGCAGGCGTTCTGCACCGGCGAGCCCGTGACGGTCGCCGCGAACATGGTCTCCTTCAGCACCTCCCGCACGTCCAGCGAGGACCTGCCGCGCAGCTCGTACTCGGTGTGCGCGAGGTGCGCCATCTCCTTCAGCCGGGGCCCGACCACGACCCCGCCCCGGTCGCCGACGGTGCACATCATCTTGAGCTCCTCGTCGACGACCATCGACAGCTCCTCGATCTCCTTGCCGTCGGCGAGGAAGTCCAGCAGGTGCCCGGGCGTCGGCCCCTCGGCGGGATAGCGGTAGGTGCCGCTGATCGGGTTCATGACGACGGTGCCGCCGGACATCCGCACGTGCACCTCCGGGCTCGCCCCGACCAGCGTCCGCCCGCCCGTCTCCCGCCCCCGCCCTTCCGGGGAAGATCCTTCGGGCCCTTTGCGATCTCCGGTGTGCACGACGAACGTCCAGTACGCGCCCCGCTCGCCCTCCAGCAGCCGCCGGAACAGCGCCAGCGCGTCGGCCCGCCCGAACCCGGGGATCTCCCCCTGGTACGTCCGCCGGATCACGAAGTTCGCGCCCTCGCCCCGGCCGATCTCCTCCTCCAGCACCCGGCCGACGATCCGCGCGTACTCCTCGTCGGTGATGTCGAAGTGCCCGCCGTTGACGCGCACCTCGTGCGCAGGGAGCTGCTCCAGGGCGTCGGCGAGCGGGACGGTGTACGACTCCTCGGGCGTCAGCGCCAGCAGCGGCGTGCCGTCGTCGCGGACGTCGAAGCCGCGCTCGCGGATCTGCCGGAAGGGGACGAGCGCGAGGCTCTCGCCGGGCAGGTCGGCGAGCCGCTCGTGGGTGGTGACCGGGCCCACCAGGACCTCGACCAGCGCGTGGTCGTGGCCGGGGGTACGGCGGCGGAGCAGGGCGAACGGACGGGGGTCGTCCAGCAAGCCGAGCAGGTTCATGGGTCCGTGCTCCTTCTCGGGGAGAGAGGAACGGACCCCGGAAACACCGAAGGCCGCCCCTCGGGCGGCCTTCGCGAAGTCTGGGATACGCGCAGTCAGCGGGCCGCCGGATGAGCGGTCCACCACCAGGTCTGGATCGAGTGCGCGTACATGCGACGCACCCTATCCCATGTCCGAGGGGTGTACGGCGTGTCTCACTTCCTGGGCATGGGCTCGGGACGCCCGACGGGACCCCGTAGTGTTGGCGTCGTGACCGTGAACGCTAAGACCAGCACGAGTGCTGGCAACACCTGGCGAAACCTGCCCGCGGCGCAGCAGCCCGAGTACCCCGACCCCGAGGCTCTGCGCGCAGTCGTTGCGGACCTCGAGTCGTATCCGCCGCTCGTCTTCGCGGGCGAGTGCGACCAGCTGCGTGCCCGGTTGGCGGCCGTCGCCAAGGGAGAGGCGTTCCTCCTCCAGGGCGGCGACTGCGCCGAGGCGTTCGACGCGGTGTCCGCCGACCACATCCGCAACAAGCTGAAGACGCTGCTCCAGATGGGCGCCGTGCTGACGTACGCCGCCTCGGTGCCGGTCGTCAAGGTCGGCCGCATCGCCGGCCAGTACTCCAAGCCGCGCTCCAAGCCGACCGAGACCCGCGACGGCGTGACGCTGCCGACGTACCGCGGCGACTCCGTCAACGGCTTCGAGTTCACCGAGGAGGCCCGCGTCCCGGACCCGGAGCGGCTGAAGCGGATGTACCACGCCTCCGCCTCCACGCTGAACCTGGTGCGCGCCTTCACCACCGGTGGCTACGCCGACCTGCGCCAGGTGCACGCCTGGAACCAGGACTTCGTGAAGTCGTCCCCGTCGGGGCAGCGCTACGAGCAGCTGGCCCGCGAGATCGACCAGGCGCTCAACTTCATGCACGCCTGCGGGGCCGACCCGGAGGAGTTCAAGACGGTCGAGTTCTACGCCTCGCACGAGGCGCTGCTGCTCGACTACGAGTCCGCCCTGACCCGGGTCGACTCGCGCACCGGCCGGCTGTACGACGTCTCCGGTCACATGGTGTGGATCGGTGAGCGCACCCGGCAGCTGGACCACGCGCACATCGAGTTCGCCTCGAAGATCCGCAACCCCATCGGCATCAAGCTGGGTCCGACGACCACCGCCGAGGAGGCGCTGCAGTACATCGAGCGCCTCGACCCCGAGCGGGAGCCGGGCCGGCTGACCTTCATCGTCCGCATGGGCGCCGACAAGGTCCGCGACAAGCTCCCCGAGCTGGTCGAGAAGGTCACCGCCTCGGGTGCCACCGTGGCCTGGGTGACCGACCCGATGCACGGCAACACCTTCGAGGCGGCCTCCGGGCACAAGACCCGCCGCTTCGACGACGTGCTCGACGAGGTCAAGGGCTTCTTCGAGGTCCACAAGGCGCTCGGGACGCACCCGGGCGGCATCCACGTGGAGCTCACCGGCGACGACGTCACCGAGTGCGTGGGCGGCGGCGACGAGATCTTCGTCGACGACCTGCACCAGCGCTACGAGACGGCCTGCGACCCGCGGCTCAACCGCAGCCAGTCGCTGGACCTGGCGTTCCTGGTGGCGGAGATGTACCGGGACCAGTGACGGGTCCGCCCCTCACACGGGCACGGACTGGGGCGCGGATCACACGATCCGCGCCCCTCTCCACTGTTGCGGCCCCGAGCCGGCAGGTAAGGTTAGGTTAGCCTCACCGATCAACGGGGACGGCATCACAGAACGACCCCGTCGGGAGGTGGACCGCGTGTACGTCTGCAGTTGTTTCGGGATCACCGAGCAGCAGGTCAAGCAGCACGCGGACGGCGGTGCCTGCACTCCGCGCCAGATCGCCTCGGCCTGCAAGGCGGGCACGGACTGCGGGTCCTGCGTCCGCCGGATCCAGGCGATCCTCGGCAGGGGCGCCTGCCCCCGCCGCGAGGCGGCCGACCAGGGCCGGCCCGTGCTCGCGGGGCTGGAGGACGCCGCCTGACGGCGGTCTCAGCTCGGCTGCTCGATCTGCTGCGCGATGTACAGCGCCTCACCGAGCTTCTCGATCAGCTCCAGCTGGGTGTCCAGGTAGTCGATGTGGTGCTCCTCGTCCGCGAGGATCTCCTCGAAGATGTTCGCCGAGGTGATGTCGCCCTTGCTGCGCATGACCTCGATCCCGCGCTTGAGGCGGTCGATCGCCTCCACCTCGATCTGCCGGTCAGCCTGGAACATCTCGGCGACCGTCTGCCCGACCCGCACGTGGAAGAGCCGCTGGTAGTTGGGCAGGCCGTCGAGCATCAGGATGCGCTCGGTGATCCTGTCCGCGTGTTTCATCTCGTCCATGGACTCTTCACGCGTGTACTTGGCGAGCTTGGTCCAGCCTTTGTTGTCCTGGATCCGGTAGTGCAGCCAGTACTGGTTGATCGCCGTCAGTTCGCCGGTCAACTGCTCGTTCAGGAATTCGAGGACCTCGGGGTCGCCCTGCATCGCAGAGGCTCCTTCCAACGCGGGGGACTGGCAGGTTGCGCCGCATGATTCCACTGGGCGCGAAGATCGTCCAGTAAGTGTTCACTTAGTAAGTAAGGGCATGCTTAGTTCTTTTTGTCCGGCTTTGGGGTGACCCTGGTCCGGGGCATCACCCGGGGTCTGTCAGGATGGAGTCATGGGTCAGCCGCTGGGACACGAATCGGGAGAAGGGCGCGATTCGGCAGGAGCGACGCAGCCCGGGCTGCCCCCCGGACAGCGCTTGCAGCGCGGCTGGCCGGTCACGCACTACGGGCCCGTCCCCAAGTTCCGGCCCGAGCGCTGGGAGTTCCGGGTCTTCGGCGCCACCGCCGAGGGCGGCAAGCACTGCTGGACCCACGAGGAGTTCACGGCCCTGCCCCACACCACGGTCGTGGCCGACCTGCACTGCGTGACGAAGTTCAGCATGCTGGGCGCCGAGTGGGAAGGCGTTCCCGCCCGCACCATCCTCGACCTCGCCCCGCCCGCGGACGACGTCACCCATGTGATGGTCTGGGCCGAGTACGGATTCAGCTCCAACCTCCGGCTGTCCGACTTCGCCTCCGAGCACGTCCTGTTCGCCACCCACAAGGACGGCGAACTGCTCACCGCCGAGCACGGCTTCCCGCTCCGCCTGATCGTGCCGCACCTGTACGCCTGGAAGGGCCCCAAGTGGGTGCGCGGCGTGGAGTACATGACGACCGACCGGCGCGGCTTCTGGGAGGAGCGCGGCTACCACAACATCGGCGACCCGTGGCGGGAGCAGCGCTACTCCTACCAGGAGCAGCCGGGGGACGGCCCCGACCTCTGAGGCCGCCGCAGGCACCCGGAGGGCTCCGGCCGGTCAGCCGTCGCGCAGCTTCTTCAGCCGCTCCACGTCCGCGGCGTGCCCCTGCTTGCCGCCCGGCGTCTCGATGACCAGCGGCACGCCCTCGGTCGCGGGGTGGGTCATCAGGGCCCGGAACGGGTCCTCGCCGATGTGGCCGACGCCGATGTTCTCGTGCCGGTCCTTGTGGGCGCCCACCACGTCCTTGGAGTCGTTGGCGTGGATCAGCTTCAGCCGGCCCTCGCCGACCGTGTCCACCAGCAGGTCCAGTGTCCGGTGCATGCCGGCCGGTCCGGTCAGGTCGTGCCCGGCGGCGAAGACGTGGCAGGTGTCCAGGCACACGCCCAGCATCGGGTGGGCGTCCAGGGCCTCGAAGTACGGGCCGAAGTCCCAGGTCCGGCTGCACAGCGAGGAGCCCTGGCCGGCGGTCGACTCCAGCAGCAGGAACGGGTCGTCGTCGTGGGTCAGCTCCTCCAGCAGCGGCAGCAGACGCTCCCGGACCTGCCTCAGCGCCACCGCCCGCTCCCGGCCCCCGGTCGCGCTGCCGGTGTGCACGACCACGCCGCGCGCCCCGATCTCCCGCCCGCGCCGCAGCGAGTGCCGCAGCGACTCCACCGACCGCTCCACGGTCGCCTCGGTGTGCGAGCCGAAGTTGATCAGGTAGGGGGCGTGCACGTACGCCGGGATCGACCCGGCCTCGCACGCCGCGCGGAACGCCTCGTCCTCCCGGGGGTTCCCGGCCGGTGTGGCCCAGCCGCGCGGGTTGGCGACGAAGACCTGGACGGTCTCCGCCTTCAGGTCACGGGCGTACGACAGGCCGACGCGGTGGAGCCCGCCGGCCACGGGGACATGGCTGCCCACAGGGTTGCGGGACGGGCCGGACAGCTGATGGTTCACCCGTTCAGGGTGTCATGCGTCCGGCCCCGCCCCGTCCACGGGCCACTAGCCGTCACCTGATCCTGATGGTGATCGTCGAGCCCTTGGGCGCGGTCTCGCCGCCCTCGACGGACTGGCCCTTGACGGTGTCGCCGAACAGGCCGAGCAGTCCGCGGTCCTCGTCGACCTGGAATCCGGCGCCCTCCAGCGCCTGCCTGGCGTCGTCGACGCTGTCGCCGACCACGTCCGGCACCTCGACCATCTCGGGGCCCTTCGACAGCGTCAGCGTCACCGTGTCGCCCTCGGCCGCCCGGCCGCCCGGCGCCGGGGTCTGGCGGACGACCTGGCCCTTGCCGAACTCCGAGGAGTGCACCCGCTCGGTGGCGATCCTCACCTCGAGCCCGGCGTCCTGCATCTCCGACCGGGCGTCGGCCAGGTCGGATCCGGTGACGTCGGGGACGTCGACGGGGCTGCCCTTGCTGACGACGAGGGCGACGGCCGAACCCGAGCGCACCTTCGTGCCGTCCGCCGGCCGCGCCGAGATGACCGAGCCGCGCGGCACCTCCTCGCTGAACTCCCGGGTGACCATGCCCGGCTCCAGCCCGTCCTCCTTGAGCTGGGAACGGGCCTCGTCCAGCTCCCGGCCCGCCAGGGCGGGCACCCGGACCGTCTCGGGGCCGTCGGAGACGGTGATGCTCACCGCGTCGTTGCCCCTGATGCGCGCCCCGGGCTCCGGGTCGGTGCTGATGATCTGCCCGCGCTCCACGGTGTCGCTGTAGGCGTGCTCGACCGTGCCCAGCTCCAGCCCGGCGTCCGCCAGCCGGTCCTCGGCCTCCGCCTGGGTCTTCGTCAGCAGCGGGGGGACCTTGGTGAACTGGCCCGAGTTGATGTACCAGATGCCGCTGCCGAGCCCCAGCACGAGCAGCACGGCGGCGACGATCGCCATCGGGCCGCGCCCCGAGCCCGCGCGGCTCCGGGACGGGGGAGGCGGGGCCGGGGACGCGAGGCGGCTCGTGCGGTGGAGCGCCGCCCCAGGCGCCTCGTCCCCGTCCACCGGCAGGGGGCGGGGCGTGGTCAGCGCGCGCGGGATCACGCTCGTCCGGTCGTCGGCGTTGTCGTGGTCCGCCGCGAGCGCCTGGGGCGGCACCGCGTCCAGCTGCTCCTCGCTCAGCCGGCCGCGCCCGTCCCGGACCCGCGCGAGCAGGGCCACCGCGTCGTAGGGGCGGATCTCCGGGGAGCGGGCCGTCGCCGAGGCGACCATCTCGTCCAGCTCGTACGCCAGACCGGGCACGGCGGCCGAGGGCGGCGGGACGTCCTCGTGCAGGTGCTTGTAGAGGATCACGGCCGGGGAGTCGCCGTCGTGCGGCTTGTCGCCGGTGAGCATCTCGTAGAGCATCACGCCGCAGGCGTACACGTCGACGCGGGGGTCCGCGGTGCCGCTCTCTATCTGCTCCGGAGCGAGGTATGAGACCGTGCCGAGGACCGTGCCCGTGGTGTTCGTCACCGTGTCCACGGCGCGGACGAGGCCGAAGTCGGCGACCTTGACCCGGCCGTCGTCCCCGATCAGGACGTTCTCCGGCTTCATGTCGCGGTGCACGAACCCGGCCCGGTGGGCGGCGCCCAGCGCGGCCAGCACCGGCTCCAGGATGTCCAGGGCGGCGCGCGGCTGCAGCGCCCCGCGCTCGCGCAGCACGTCCCGCAGGGTGCAGCCCGCGACGTACTCCATCGCGAGGTACACGTACGCGCCGTCGGTGCCCTGGTCGAAGACCTGCACCACGTTCGGATGGGCCAGCCGGGCCACGGACTTCGCCTCGCGGATGAACCGCTCGACGAACGAGCCGTCGACCGCGAGCGAGGGGTGCATCACCTTGAGCGCGAGGACCCGGTCCAGCCGGGTGTCGACGGCCCGGTAGACCGTGGCCATCCCGCCGACCGCGATCCGCGCGTCGATGCGGTACCGGCCGTCGAGCACCTGCCCGACCAAGGGGTCCTGAAGGGTCGTGTCCACGCAGGCGAGTGTACGAGTCACCGCCGACACCCCGGTCCCGCCGCCGGAATTCGGGGCGGGACTGCAGCCGACCTGTGACGTGCCCGGCGACCGCCTACCGGAAGGCGGGCCGCTCCGGATCCAGGACGGCCATGCCCTCCGCGGGAGAGGACGCCTGGGCGAAATGCCGCCGCGGGATGCGCCCGGCCCGGTACGCCAGCCGGCCCGCCTCCACGGCGTGCCGCATCGCGTCGGCCATCAGCACCGGCTCCTGCGCCCGCGTCACCGCCGAGGCGAGCATCACCCCCGCGCACCCCAGCTCCATCGCCAGCGCCGCGTCCGACGCCGTCCCGGCCCCCGCGTCCAGGATCACCGGCACGCGCGCGTGCTCGACGATCAGCTGGAAGTTGTGCGGGTTGCGGATGCCGAGCCCCGAGCCGATCGGCGAGCCCAGCGGCATGATCGCCGCGCAGCCGGCGTCCTCCAGCTTCCGCGCCAGCACCGGGTCGTCGTTGGTGTACGGCAGGACCGTGAAACCGTCGTCCACCAGCGTCTCGGCCGCGTCCAGCAGCTCGATCGGATCCGGCAGCAGCGTGCGCTCGTCGGCGATGACCTCCAGCTTGATCAGGTCCGTGCCGAGCGCCTCGCGCGCGAGGCGGGCGGTCAGGACGGCCTCGCCGGCGGTGAAGCAGCCCGCCGTGTTGGGCAGCACCCGGATGCCGAGCCGGTCGAGGACCGACAGCACCGAGCCGTGCACGGAGGCGTCCACGCGGCGCATCGCGACCGTCGTCAGCTCCGTGCCGGAGGCCACCAGCGACCGTTCCAGCACGTCGAGGCTGGGTGCCCCGCCCGTACCCATGATCAGGCGGGACGTGAAGGACGTGCCACCGAGGACAAACGGATCGTCGGCCATGGTCAGCCTCCTTGGACGGCGGTGAGGACTTCCACGCGGTCCCCTTCGGACAGGGGCGTGGCGGGCCACTGCGCGCGCGGGACGACGGTTTCGTTGAGGGCGGCGGCCACCCCGGAGGGCGAGGCGGTGAGCGACCTCACGACGGTGTCGAGAGCGGTGCCGGGCCGGACGTCCCGGGGCTCCCCGTTGACGGAGATGTTCATACGGGCTGCTCCGTGAGTGCGGTGGCGCCGAAGCGCCGCGGGGTGAAGGGCCGGGCCTCCTCGGGCAGTTCGCCCGTGACCAGGGCGTGCGCCAGGGCGTCGCCGGTGACCGGCGTGAGCAGGACGCCGTTGCGGTAGTGCCCGGTGGCCAGCAGCAGGCCGTCCAGATCGGTCGGGCCGAGCAGCGGGGCGTTGTCCGGGGAGCCGGGCCGCAGTCCGGCCCGGGTCTCGGTGAGCGGCAGCTCGGTGATGCCCGGGACCAGCTCGTGCGCGTCGCGCAGCAGCTCGTAGACGCCGCCGGCGGTCACGGTGGTGTCCCAGCCCAGTTCCTCGGTGGTCGCCCCGATCACCAGCTCGCCGCTCTCGCGCGGCACCAGGTAGACGTGGCTGCCGCGCACCACCGCGCGCACGGTCCGGCTCAGGAACGGCCCGTGCCGCCGCGGCATGGTCAGCCGCACGACCTGCCCCTTCACCGGCCGCACGGGCGGCAGCACCTCCTGAGGGACGCCCGCGAGCCTGCCGCTCAGGCTGCCCCCGGCCAGCACGACGCGTCCGGCGGCCAGCTCGGTCCCGGCGCTCGTGACGGCGCCCGTGGCCCGGTCCCGTACGACGGTGAGCCGCTCCGCCCACTCCCGGTGGACCACCACGCCCGCCCGCTCGCACGCCTCGACCAGGGCCGTGGCCAGCCGCCGCGGGTCGATCTGGTGGTCGCCGTCGACCCGCAGCCCGCCGCGCACGCCGGGCGCGAGCATCGGCTCAAGACGGCGGCACTCCCGCCCCGACAGCCACTGCGACTCCAGCCCCGACTGCTGCTGCAGCGCGTGCAGTTCACGCAGATGGGCCCGGTCGTCGGCGTCCAGGGCCACGGCGAGCGTGCCGCAGCGGCGGTAGCCGAGGTCGCGGCCGGTCAGCTCCGCCAGCTCCGCGGCGAAGTCCGGGTAGCGGCGGGCGGAGGCCAGATTCAGACCGAGCAGGGTCTGCTCGCCGTAGTGCAGTTCCGTGACGGCGGCCAGCATCCCGGCCGCCACCTGGGCGGCGCCGCCGCCCGGCTCCGGGTCCAGCACGGCCGTTGCGAGCCCGCGCTGCGCGGCCCGCCAGGCCGTGACCAGGCCGATGATCCCGCCCCCGATGACGAGGACGTCTGAGGTCGGCGTACGCGACATGGGCGTCCAGCCCCTCCCTTCGCCGGCATGACCCGGATCAGGTTCGTACGGTCGGAGGCCGCCAGCCTCCCTCTCAGCCCGGTGCGTCCGGGCTCCCGCGAGTGCTCTACGTTGGCCACCCTAGCCCGCCCCGGTACACCGCAGTAAGGGAGCCTCGCCCATGGCCCGATCGCTCGACGGTCTCGTCCTCGCCCCGGTCGCCGACCAGGCCCCGGGCCAGGTCGGGACCCGCACCCGGTTCGCCTACCACGAGCAGGACGGGCGGATCTGGGCCGACTACGCGGGCGGTGACGTCGTACGCGGGCATCTGGTGGGTATCCGGGAAGGTGACAGGCTGGATTTCCGGTACGTCCAGCTCAAGCGGGACGGGTCCACCTCCTCGGGGCACTGCGTGTCGACGGTCGTGGAGCTGCCCGACGGGCGGGTGCGGCTGGAGGAGACCTGGGAGTGGGAGTCCCAGCAGGGCAGCGGGACGAGCATTGTGGAGCAGGTCACGGCGCACGAGCACTGACTGACGGAGTGTCAGTTGTCTATGGTGATCAGGTGAGCGAGCAGACGCAGGAACCAGGGTCCTCCGCGCCGCGGCGCGTGGTCGTGGCGGGCGCGGGCATGGCCGGGGTGCAGACCGCGGTCGCCCTGCGCGAACGGGGCTTCGCCGGCGACGTGGTCCTGATCGGCGCCGAGTCCCACCAGCCCTACGACCGGCCGCCGTTGTCCAAGGCCGTCCTGCTCGGCAAGTCCGAGGGCTCCGCCTTCGACGTCGACTTCGCGGCCCTCGGCATCGAACTGCGGCTGGGCAGCGAGGTGCTGGGCCTGCGCCCCGGCGACCACGAGCTGGACACCCGCGACGGGCCCGTGCCCTACGACGTCCTGGTCGCCGCCACCGGGGCCGAGCCGGTCCGGCTGCCCGGCTCCGAGGACATGCCGGGCGTGCACCTGCTGCGCACCCTGGACGACGCCCAGCGGCTGCGGCCGGTGCTCGCCGCGCAGGGCGGCATCGTGGTCGTCGGGGCGGGCTGGATCGGCGCGGAGTTCGCCACGGCCGCCCGGGAGGCGGGCTGCGCGGTGACCGTCGTGGAGGCCGCCGGCCGGCCGCTGGCCGGGGCGCTGCCCGCCGAGGTCGCGGCCCCGATGGCCGGCTGGTACGCCGACGCGGGCGCGGTGCTGCGGACGCACGCGCGCGTGGAGCGCGTCGAGCCCGGCGCGGTGTACCTGGACGACGGCTCGCGGCTGCCCGCGGACGCGGTCGTCGTCGGCATCGGCGCCCGTCCCGCGACGGGCTGGCTGGCCGGGTCCGGTGTCGAGCTGGGCGCGCACGGCGAGATCGTGGCCGACGAGCACCTGCGCGCGTCCGTGCCGGACGTGTACGCGGTCGGCGACTGCGCCTCCTTCCCCTCGGGCCGCTACGGCGAGCGCCTGCTGGTGCACCACTGGGACAACGCCCTGCAGGGGCCGCGCACGGTCGCCGTGAACATCGCGGGCCGGGCCACCGGGGAGACCCCGGCGGTCTACGACCCGGTGCCGTACTTCTGGTCCGAGCAGTTCGGGCGGTTCGTGCAGTACGCCGGGCACCACGCGGGTGCGGACCGGACGCTGTGGCGGGGCGACCCGTCGGGCCCGGCCTGGACGGTCTGCTGGCTGCGCGGCGCACGGCTGGTCGCCCTGCTGGCGGTGGGCCGGCCACGGGACCTGGCGCAGGGCCGGCGCCTGATCGAGTCGGGCACGCCGATGAACCCGGTGCTGCTGGCGGACCCGGCAAGACCCCTGAAGGCGGCCGCGGCGTAGGGCTGCGGAGCCCGGATCGGCCCCGCGCGTTGGCCCGAGTGGACCGGGTCGGTTTCCGACTGTCAGTGGCGGATGGCAGGCTTGTTTCCGTGACCGAGATTGACGCAAAGATCGATGCTCTCGTCCCCGCCTGGCTCACGCTCCCCGACATCGCCGAGATGCTCGGCGTCGAGGTGACGCGCGTCCGGCAGCTGGTCAAGGAGGGCCAGCTCATCGCCGTACGCCGCGGTGAGAACCGCGCGCTGCACGTCCCCGCCGCCTTCATCGACGGGGACAAGGTCGTCAAGGGCCTGTCCGGGACCCTGACGCTCCTGCGGGACGACGGCTTCACGGTCGAAGAGATGCTGGAGTGGCTCTTCACTCCCGACCCCAGCCTGCCCGGCACCCCCGCGCAGGCCCTGAGTGAGAATCGCGGCACGGAGGTGAAGCGCCGCGCCCAGGCGCTCGCTGTCTGACCCGACCTCGACGACCGACAACCGCCCGGTGCCGCGTGCGCGGAACCGGGCCCGAACGACCCCCCGGTGTGGGGCCGTGGCCCACGCGGGCCACGGCCCGGGGGCGGGCCGTGCCTTTCCCAGCCATGCCCTTTCCCGGGCCGTGCCCCGTCCGGGGAGCAGGCGTGGAGCGGGCGTAAGGTGCCCGGGGCGGCCGCAGCGGCACCGGGGCGCATCCGCGCGGCACGCCACCTGCCCGAGCGGCGCGGCCGCCGGGCATGCCGACGATCCGAGCGGGCGCACCCGTGCGCCACCGAACACCCAGGGGGACCCCATGCCCGGCACCGCCGCCACCGCCGCCCGAGCCCGCCTCGCCGACGCCCGGGTCTACCTCTGCACGGACGCCCGCAAGCGGCAGGGCGACCTCGCCGCGTTCCTGGACGCCGTGCTGGCGGGCGGGGTGGACATCGTGCAGCTGCGCGACAAGGGCATGGAGGCGGCCGAGGAGCTGGAGCACCTGGCCGTCCTCGCCGACGCCTGCGCCCGGCACGGCAAGCTGCTCGCGGTCAACGACCGCGCGGACGTCGCCCACGCCGCCGGCGCCGACGTGCTGCACCTCGGCCAGGGAGACCTGCCGGTTCCCGCGGCGCGGGCGATCCTCGGCGACGACGTCCTGATCGGCCGCTCCACCCACGCCGGGCCGGAGGCCGCCGCGGCCGCCGCCCAGGAGGGCGTGGACTACTTCTGCACCGGCCCCTGCTGGCCCACCCCCACCAAGCCCGGCCGCCACGCCCCCGGCCTGGACCTCGTCCGGTACACCGCCGCCCTCGGCACCGACCGCCCCTGGTTCGCCATCGGCGGCATCGACCTCGGCAACCTCGACCAGGTCCTGGAGGCGGGCGCCCGGCGCGTCGTCGTCGTACGGGCGATCACCGAGGCCGACGACCCCGGCGCGGCGGCGGCCGCCTTCGCCGCGCGGGTGCGGGAGGCGTCCTGACGACGGATTGTCCAAGGGGTGGACAACAAGTGGACAAACAGGGCAATTGTCGGCGCCCGGTTGGGGGACGGACCACCCCTGGCTAACCTGCCCGTATGGCCCTCGGCACCGCATCCGTCAGATCGGACCACGCGCGCACCGTCCGCGACATGCTCGCGACCGGCAAGACGACGTACTCGTTCGAGTTCTACGCCCCGAAGACCCCGAAGGGCGAGCGGATGCTGTGGAACGCGCTGCGGCGCGTGGAGGCGGTCGCGCCCGACTTCGTCTCCGTGACCTACGGCGCCGGCGGCTCCACCCGCGCGGGCACCGTCAAGGCCACCGAGGCGATCGCCTCCGACACCACCCTCACGCCGATCGCCCACCTCACCGCCGTCGACCACTCGGTGGCCGACCTGCGCAACATCATCGGCCAGTACGCCGACGCCGGGATCCGCAACATGCTCGCCCTGCGCGGCGACCCGCCCGGCGACCCGATGGGCGAGTGGGTGCCGCACCCGCGCGGCCTGGCGTACGCCGCCGAACTCGTCGAGCTGATCAAGGCCTCCGGCGACTTCTGCGTCGGCGTCGCCGCCTTCCCCGCCATGCACCCGCGGTCCACCGACTGGGACACCGACGTCCGCCACTTCGTCGACAAGTGCCGCGCGGGCGCGGACTACGCCATCACGCAGATGTTCTTCCAGCCGGAGGACTACCTGCGGCTGCGCGACCGCGTCTCGGCCGCCGGCTGCGACACCCCGATCATCCCCGAGGTCATGCCGATCGCCAGCGTGAAGACGCTGCAGCGGATCGGCTCCCTCACCAACGCCGCGTTCCCGGCCGCCCTGAAAGAGCGGATCCTCACAGCGCAGGACGATCCGGCCGCTGTACGCTCCATTGGCATCGAATTCGCCACGGAGTTCTGCGCGCGGCTGCTCGCCGAGGGAGTACCCGGCTTGCACTTCATCACGCTCAACAACTCCACGGCGACCCTGGAGATCTACGAGAACCTGGGCCTGCACCACCCACCGCAGGCCTAGACCGTTCGCACCGGTATACGACACACTGCGTAACGGCCACTGGGAGAGGGGCGTACATGGGCTGGACGGTCCTCTACATCGCGTTCGGCATCGTCGCGCTGTGGCTGCTGGGCGAGGTGCTCCTGCAGTACAAGGCGCGGCTGCGCTGGCGGCTGCTGGCCTTCGGCGGTTTCCTCGGCGTCGTCGTCGGCGTCCTGATCTCCCAGGTCGTGGTGATCGGCCTGGGCGCCGCCGCGTTCGCGGTCGGGCAGACCTACGTCACCCTCTCGTTCCGCAGCGGCTTCTCCGCGGGCTGGGCGATGAACGCGCCCGCGCTGGGCGGCAGCAAGCGCCGCCGCGCCGAGCGCGGCCGCCAGGAGCCGACACTGGAGGTCTCCGGCCTGGAGGCCGCCGACGACGGCTACGACGACGAGGGCGCGGACCACCGCCGCGACAGCGCCGGCTACGGCCAGGACGACGACTACGACCGCGACGACGTCTTCACCCCGGCGCGCCCCGGCGCGGCCGCCGAGTCCACCGCCGTCTACGCCCCGCAGCCCCTGCCCGAGGACACCGGCTCCTACGGCGTCTACGGCGACACCGGCTACCAGGGCCAGTCCCAGGACCAGTACGCCGCCCAGGGCGACCAGTCCTACGCCTACGACTACTCCGGCTACGGCCAGCAGCAGTCCTACGACGCCACGGGCCAGCAGCAGTACGCCGCCTACTCCGACCCGTACATCGGCTCGTCGGCCTACGGCGGCACCTCGTACGACACCGGCTACGGCGACCAGCAGTACTACGGCCAGCAGGGCTACCCGCAGCAGGACCAGTACGCCGGGACGTACGGCGGCGAGACCGCCCCGCCCGACGGCGTGTGGGTACCGCAGCAGCGCAGCACCGACGAGTACGGGCAGGAACTCCCGCCCGAGCAGGCCTACCCCTACCAGGGCGGTCAGCAGCAGCCGCAGGGCAACGGCTTCGACGAGCAGTACCGTTTCTGAACCGCTCCGCTCACCGGCCGGTCACTGCGAGCCCCGGAAGTCCGGGCCCTCCACGATCAGCCCCGCCACCAGCGCGCCCGACATGCCGGCGTGCGGCAGCCCGCCCCCCGGATGCGCCCAGCCGCCGACGGTGAACAGGCCGGGCACACGCGTGGTGCCGGACGGATGCAGCAGCCGCCCCCCGGCCGCGGCCAGCGCCGGTACGGGCACCGCGCCGCCCTCCGCGCCCGTGGACTCGGCGATGTCGGCGGGGGTGCGCACCTCGTGCCACAGCAGACGGTCGCGCAGGTCCGGCACGGCGCGTCCGGCGACGGCGATCACGCGGGCGGCGAGGTCGTCCCAGGGCAGGTCCGGCCGCGCGGGCACCACCGTCGACAGCGTGACCGCCTCATGGCCCTCGGGGGCCGGCCGCGGGTCGTCGGGCCGCAGCACCGTGACCGTGGGCTCGGCGCCGGGCGCCGCCGCGGAGAACAGGGCGTCCAGCTCCGCCTCGCGGTCGGGCGTGTGCACCACCGTGCGGTGCGCGGTGCCCTCGGGACGGGAGCCGCGCAGGGCGAGCAGCACCGTCAGCCGGGCGGCCGCGGCGGGCTGCGGCGGCACCTCGCCCCCGCCGCGCAGCACCTGGCCCGCCGTCAGCCGGTCCAGGGTGCCGGGTGCCACACCGGCGACCACGACGTCCGCCTCCGCGACCGCCCCGTCGGCCAGCTCGATCCCCGACACGCGGCCGTCCTTCTCCAGCACACCGGTGACGTCGGCGCCGAAGTGGAACTCGACCCTGCGGGCCAGGCACCGCTCGTACACCGCGCGCGCCAGCTCGCGCAGACCGCCGCGCACGTACCACGTGCCGAAGGCGTGCTCCATGTACGGCAGCACGGCGGCGCTCGCCGGGGCCGTCCGGGGGTCGAGGCCCCAGGCGAGGGCGTGGCTCTCCAGCAGCGCCGCCAGGCGCGGGTCGCGCAGCTCCCAGGCGCCGATCTCCGCCAGGGTGCCGGCCCGGCGCGTACGCAGCAGCCGCTTGTGGGGCACCGCCGGGTAGGGCTCGCGCTCGGCCAGCACCCGCCAGTTCGGCCAGAGCGGCTCCTCCAGCAGCGGGCGCCGGGTACGGTCCCACGCCTCGCGGGCCCGGACCAGGAAGTCGCCCCAGCGCGCGCCCGCGCCCGCGCCGAGCGCCTCGTCCAGGGCGGCGACCACGCCCGCGCGGGAGGCGTTCGGCAGCGAGACGGCGGTGCCGTCCGCGAACACGTGCCGCGACGACGGGTCCGCCTGGACCAGCTCGACGCACGCCTCCAGCGGCTCCTTGCCGGTCTTGACGAACAGGTCGCGGTAGACGGCGGGCAGCGGGAGCAGCCCCGGGCCCGTGTCGAAGGAGAACCCGTCGCGCTCGAAGCGGCGCAGCGCCCCGCCGTACGTGTCCGTCCGCTCGTACACCGCCACCCGGTGGCCCGCGACGGCCAGCCGGGCGGCGGCCGCCAGTGCGCCCATCCCGGCGCCGATCACCGCAATCCGTGCCATGCCAGGGACTTTATCCGCCGCCACCGGCAGCCCTCGCCGGGAGTCCTCGCGGGGAGGAGTCCTCGCCGGGAGGAGTCCTCGTCGGCGGTCCCCGGCGGCGGTCCTCCGAGTACGGGCGCGCAGGCGTTTCGTGACCAGGCGGCGGAGCGCTCTGGGGCCGGGTGCGCAGGACTGAGTACGTGTACCTAGTGGGGGAGTTGAGTACGCGCGCGGATGGGGCGGGACCTGCGCGAACGAGAGAGTGGAGCCACGGAGAGGGGCACGGCTCCGGCACCGGCGACACGGGGCGCCGGAACGGAGCCGGCCCGCGATCCGCTCCTTCCGCCGACGTGTCGGCGGGAGCGAGGCACGGGGGAGAAACCGGGGGACGACCGCAACGGGGGTCCTGCGGGGGTTCCACGGGGGAGCAGGAGAAAACGGGGGAGCACGGAAGGCGCCGGTTCGGGGTGGCCCGCGGGGGACGCGGCCACACCGGACCGGCGCTTTCGCCTGTGCCGCCGGTCCCGTGCCTCCGACCGCCCCGCCCCGCCCGTCTCGCGGAGCCCGCCCGCTCCGCCGTCAGCGGCAGCCGCTGACCCGTCCCTGGAGCAGCCGGGACAGGGCCGCGTGGACGTCGTCCAGGGAGCGCTCCGGCTGGAAGGACTTCCAGTCCAGCGCGGCCACCAGGACCATGCCGACCAGCGCGGACGCCGTCAGCGGGACGTCGATCTCCTCGCTGAGCTCACCGCCCGCCACGCCGTCGCGCAGCACGTCCTCCACGACCGCGACCGCCTGCTGCCGGACCACCATCAGCGTGGACTGCCAGGTCCGGTTGGTGCGCCACAGCTCGGCCACGTACAGCTGCGTGAAGGCCGGGTAGCGGTCGATGAAGACCAGGCCCGCGCGGATCATCGCGTCCAGGGCGTCGACCTTGCCGCCGCCCTCCCGGGCGGTCCGCTCGGCCGCTTCCCGCAGGGAGGCGGTGAGGAGCCCCACTCCGTGCCGCAGCAGCTCCTCGAAGAGGACGGACTTGCTCGCGAAGTTGTAGTAGACGGTGCCCTTCGCGACCCCGGCACGCTCGGCGATCTCGTCCACGGTCGTGGCGGAGAACCCCTGCTCGGCGATGAGCGTGACGGCCGCCTCGTAGAGCTTCTGCCGGGTGGCCTCGCGGCGCGTGCTGCCGCCCGACGCGGCACTGCTGCTTTCCATGGCCCCGATTGTCACAGGAACCTTTCCGGGAGAAGTGACGGACGGGCTCACAGGGACCCTTCCGCGAGGTGCGGCGGGGCTCACAGGCTCAGCTCCGGGTGCAGCCGGTCCAGCGTCCACACCTCGCGCCGGCGGGCCGCCAGGGCGGTCAGCGCCAGGGCGCCCGCGGTGAACGCCGTCAGCACCACGCACGCGTGCCACACCGGTTCCAGACCGCCGCCCGTGATGAGCCTCCTGAGGGCCTCGACGACGTAGCTCATCGGCAGGAAGGGATGCAGCGCGTTGAAGAAGCCGGGGCTGGTCTGCACCGGGTACGTGCCGCCCGCCGAGGTCAGCTGGAGCATCAGCAGCGCGAGGACGAGGATCCGCCCCGCCGCCCCGAAGCGGGCGTTCAGCCACTGCACGATCGCCGCGAAGCACGCGGTCACCAGGAACAGGAAGCCCACCGTCCCCGCCGCACGCGCCATCTCCAGACCGACCGCCCAGTGCAGCACCGACATCAGCGCCACCGTCTGCAGCACCCCGATCGCCACCACCGGCAGCCAGCCCGCCAGCGCGATCCGCCACGCCGGGGCGCCCGCGGCCAGCGCGCGCCGGTTCATCGGCGTGATCAGCATGTACGCCACCATCGCGCCCACCCACAGCGACAGCGGGATGAAGTACGGGGCGAAGCCGGTGCCGTAGTTCGGGGCCTTGTGCAGGTCGTGGGAGGCCAGCCGCACGGGGTCGGCCATGACCTGGGTGCGCCGGTCGCGCTCCTGCTCGTCGTAGTCGGGGATCTTCTCCGCCCCGTCGTGCAGGCCGCCGGCGAGCTTGCCCGAGCCGCCGACGAGCTTGAAGATGCCGCCGTTGAGGTCGTCCGCGCCCGTCTTCAGCTCACCGACGCCCTTGTTCAGGTCGATCGCACCGGTCTTCGCCTTGCCGAGTCCCACGTGCAGCTTCTTCGCGCCGGCGGCGACCTTGCCCGCCCCGTCGTTCAGCTTGTTGATCTTCTTGACGGCGTCGTCGAGGTCCTCGGAGAGGTGCGGCGCGCGGTCGGCGAGCGCCTGGGACCGCTTCTGCAGGACGGCGAGGTTCTTGTCGAGCGTCTCCAGGTCGCCGTCCTGGTCCGCGATCAGCGTGTTGAGGTCGTCGGCGATGAGCGTCACGTCGGCGGCCGCGTCCTTGGCCTTCTTCAGGTCGGCGCAGGCGGCGTCGGGCAGCACGGGGTCCGCGCAGCGCCGGGCGTGGACGTCGGCCAGCGTGCCGGACGCCGCGCGGACGTCCTTGGCGGCGGTCGGGGCCGTCTTCACCAGGGTGTCCAGGTGCTTGCGGATCACCCCGGAGGTGTCGGCGACGAGCTGGGCCGAGTCCCCGATGCTCTTCTCGTTGTCCTTCAGGAAGGGACCGACCTTGGCCGCCGTGCCGTCGACCTTGTCCGCGAGCTGCTGCGTGCCGTCCGCGACGCCCTTCGCCCCGGTCTCCAGGGCGCCCGCACCCCGGGTGAGCTTCGTCAGGACCGTGGAGAGCCTGCCGCTGCCGTCCTTGGCGTTCCGCAGGCCGTCCGCGAGGTCCTTGGAGCCCTTCTCGGCCTTCCCGATGCCGCCCTTGAGCTTGTCGGCGCCCTCGGCGGCCTCCACGGTCTTGCCGTGGATGTCGGAGAACGACACGAAGATCCTGTCCAGGAAGGACCGGGAGGTCTTCGTCGACGCGGCCTGCCGCACCTCGCCGAAGACCGTCCGCGAGATCTGCCCGACGATGTAGTTGTTCGCGTCGTTGGTGCGCACCTGCAGGGCGCCGGTCTCCGGGGACGATCCCGAGCTGGAGGCGATGCGCTCGCTGAAGTCGGCGGGCATGGTGAGCGACAGGTAGTAGGTGCCGTCCTCGACGCCCCTGCGGGCCTCGGCGGCGCTCACCTCCCGCCAGTCGAAGGTCTTGCTGTCGCGCAGCCGCTCCGTGATGTCGTCGCCCGCCGTGACCTTCTTCCCGTCGGCGGTCGCCCCCCTGTCGTCGTTCACGAGCGCCACGGGGATCCGGTCCAGCCGGCTGTACGGGTCCCAGAACGACCACAGGTACAGCGCGCCGTACAGCAGGGGCAGCACCAGCAGCGCCACCAGCGCGGCGCGCGGCAGCTTGCCCCGGCCGAAGCGGCGGAGCTCAAGCGCGGCCAGTCTCGGCGATCGCATCGGCCTTCTCCTCTCGCTGGTCGGTGGCGCCGTCGCGCTGGTCGGTGGCGCCGTCGGTGGTGGTCCGGGCGCCGGGGGCGGTCTCGCCGGGGGCTTCGCCGCCGTCGGCGGTCCGGGCGCCGCGGTCGTCCCCGCCGCCTTGACCGGTTCGGTCGCCCTCATCGCCCTGGCCGCCCTGGCCGCCCTGTGTGGACACCCGGACGGCGTCCTCGGGGGCCTCGCTGCACACGGCCACGACCGTCGTCCCGGCCCGCGCGAGGGACCTGAGCAGGGCCCACGCCTCGGTGCGCTCGCCGTCCGAGAGCTTCAGGTCGGTGTCGTCGACGCCGAGCAGCCGCGGCCTGCCGATGAGCGCCAGGGCGATCGACAGCCGCAGGGCCTCCAGCCGCTCCAGATCGCGTACGGCGGTGCGCGGCCCCTTGGGCAGCGCCTCCAGGTCGAGTCCGGCGGCGGCCAGCGCCTCGTCGACGAGCTGCCCGGACGCGGCCGCCCGCTCGGCGCGGGGCCGCAGCAGCGCGCGCAGGGAGTCCCCGAACCGGCGCTGCAGCAGAGCCCGTTCGCGCAGGTGCTCCCCGACGGTCAGGGCCGGGTCGAGGTCGGTGACCCCCGGGACGTGCGCCAGCGCGCTGATCCGCCGTACCGCCGACAGGTGTTTCGGCAGTCCGACGGCGCCCACCGTCGCCGTGCCCTCCGTGATCTTCATCCGGCCCGTCAGTGCGAGCAGCAGGCACGTCCGGCCTGAGCCGGACGGTCCCTCCACCGCGACGAGCGATCCCGGCCCGGCGTCGACGGAGATCCCGCGGACCGCCCATCCCCTGGGCCCCTTGATCCCGAGGCCCTCGGCGACGATCCGCACCCCTCCCAACGGTTCCCCCACGAGTCTCCCCTGTGTGTGCATGTGTACGGCATATTTAAACTGACTGGTCAGTGCAAAAACTACTCCGAACCTACGAGCGAGGCAAAACCGCAGGTCAGATCGGATTGTCAGTGCCATACCTCACGATGGGTCACATACGGCACTCCGTAACGGACATGCCGTCACACAGACGACAGGAGGTTCGTCATGGCCAGCTACCACGCAGCAGCCGCCCGCCGGCGCCGCGCCACCGGCCCTGCCCCCTCACTGACCGGCCCGGCGAGCGACGTCCACCCCGTGCTGCGCAGGGCGGCGGCCCCGCCCGCGGCCCTCGACCTGCTCGCCCAGGCCCGCGCGGGCCTCGACGAGGCCACCGTCCTGGAGACCCCCAACGAGCGCTACGCGACGGCCCATCTCGCCGCCCTGCGCACCGCCGCCGCCGTGCTCGCCGCCCGGGGGCGGCCGGAGACCTCGTCCCGGGCCCGGGCCAGGATCCGGAGCGCCTGGGAAGTGCTCCCCGAGATCGCGCCCGAACTGACCGAGTGGAGCGCGCTGTTCGCCGCCGGCGCCCGGCGCCGCGCCCGGGCCGAGGCGGGCATCCAGGGCGCGGCGACCAGCCGGGACGCCGACGACCTGATACGGGACGTGGCCATGTTCCTGCGCCTCGTCGAGCGCATGCTCGTCCTCCAGCCGGTCCTTCCCCAGCCGCGGGCGGACCACGACCGGCCGGAGGGGCCCGGACCGGGACGCGACATGCCGGACGCGGGCTGAGGCGCCCCGGCGGGACGGCCGCCGCTCCGGTCCGCGCCGGATGCCCGCCTGGGCGGGTGCACGGCGGGCCGGTACCGGTCATACGGGTCCGCCCGCCCGAGGCAATAGGGTGGGGGACGCCTGAAGTCTTCCCACCTCCTGCGCCAGGACCGGGAAGGCAGCCCGTTCGCTCCGCCGCGCAAGAGGCGGTGCCCCGCCGAGGAGTCAACTGCCGTGTCGGACCCGATGCGACCCCGCGCCTCACTCCGTACCGCCGTGGTCTGGGAGGTCCTCCAGGACGCCCTGGACCGCCGCGTCAAGGCCACGGGCCGGGAGTCGCTGGACGTGCTCGACACCGGAGGCGGCAGCGGCAAGTTCGCGGTGCCCGTCGCCCGGCTCGGCCACCGTGTCACCGTCGTCGACCCCAGCCCCAACGCGCTCTTCGCCCTGGAGCGCCGCGCCGCCGAGGCCGGTGTCGCCGACCGGGTCAAGGGCCTGCAGGGCGACGCCCACGGCCTCTTCGACGTGGCCGAGCGCGGCGGCTACGACGTGGTGCTCTGCCACGGCGTCCTGGAGTACGTGGACGACCCGGCCGAGGGCGTCCGCAACGCGGTGGCGGCGCTGCGCCCGGAGGGCGTCCTCAGCCTGCTCGCGGCCGGGCTCGGCGGTGCCGTGCTCTCCCGCGCCCTCGCCGGCCACTTCAAGGAGGCCCGGCACGCCCTCGACGACCCGAACGGCCGATGGGGCACGGGTGACCCCGTCCCGCGCCGCTTCACGGCCGAGCAGCTGACGGATCTGGTCGAGGGTGCGGGCCTGCGCGTCGGCGCCGTGCACGGCGTGCGGGTCTTCGCCGACCTCGTCCCCGGCGTGCTCGTGGACACCGAGCCCGGTGCCCTGGAAGCGCTGCTGAAGCTGGAGGAGGCCGCGGCCGAGCTTCCGGCCTTCCACGCGGTGGCCACCCAGCTCCACGTGCTGGGCGAGACCGGCGGGGCGTCTGGGACGCCTGGGACGAATGAGGCCGATGAGGCCTCCGGGACCTGAGCCGCTCCTGGGGCACCACCGCTGATCAGCGCCTTGGCTGCGCATGGAGTACGCCACAGGCCCCCCGAATGGGGGCTTGGCGCCGTATGATCGAGGGAGACCGTTCCGGCATGACGGGTCGGCCGCCGGGGAATGGAAGCCTCAGCGAGCCGGTGCGTCACGACGGGTTCCGGTTGGCCAATTGGCGCAGAGGGGCGGGTTTCACGGGGGCGATTCCCTGCCTATCCTGAAGAGACCCCCCGGGTCGCCCCGGCGACTGCACGATGAGGAGGACTCCGTGCCGCTCTCGGAGCACGAGCAGCGCATGCTCGAGCAGATGGAGCGAGCGCTGTACGCCGAAGATCCCAAGTTCGCGTCGGCGCTTGAGGGAAGCGGGCTGCGTACGTACACCCGGCGGCGGGTCTACCAGGCGGTCGCGGGCTTCCTCGTAGGTATTGCGCTCCTCATGGCCGGTATGGTCGCCCAGCAGGTCTGGCTCAGCGTCGTGGGCTTCCTCGTCATGCTGGGCTGTGCGGTGCTCGCCGTGACCGGCTGGCGCAAGGCCCCCAAGCCGGGCGAGCAGACAGCCGGCGGGACCGGGCCCCACGCCCGGGGCCAGGGCCGCCAGCGCCGCTCCATGATGGACCGCATCGAACAGCGCTGGCAGAAGCGCCGCGACGAGCAGGGCGGCCATTAGCCCCTCGCGCGAGCTCTCCAGGCCTGTGTGAACACGTTCGTCAGGGGGTGACCACCGACGGTGGTCACCCCCTGACGCATGCCCGCGACCACCCGTGAGCCGCCGCTCGGGCAGCCCCGGCACACTCGCCGGCGTTCTCCCCGGGACCAGCGGGCGCGGCGAAGGCCGGCCGGACGTCCCTCACGCCCGGCCGGCCACAGTCCCGCCGATCTCCCCGCCTGCCGCCGCTCGGCCGCCGCGGCGGCTCTGCCGCCCGTCTCCCGGCCGTGGGCTCTCAGCCCTGCTGCCCCGACGCCTTCCGCCACGTCGGCCGCAACGCCAGCGCCCGCTCCCGCAGCCCCGACCACCAGGCCGACACCGCCCACACCACGCGAACGGTGGAACGCGGGGCGAGCAGCGCGCGGAGCCGGGCGGTCCGGCCGGCCGCGGCGCTCAGCCCGGCCGTCGCGCGGCGGACGTCGTCCGTGAGGCCTGGCGTCAGGCGCGGAGTGGGCGCGTACAGGACCTGCTCCACCGCGTTCGCCACCCGGTGCACCGAGGCCGCCGCCGTCTCGTCGAGCCCGCCCAGGCGGACGATACGGGCCGCCGTACTCCGCGGGGTCCGGGACTCGTCCGGCGCGATGCCGAAGTCCCACGCCGTGTCGGTCAGCTCCCGCCAGACGGCCAGCGTGTGCGGTGCCGCGTCCCCCTCGCCGCGGCCGTGCGCGCCCAGCCGTACCGAGCGGGTCCGCAGCCGCCACAGCATCGGCGCCAGCGGGAGCGCCGACACGGCGAGACCGGCCAGCGCCCACGCCAGCAGCGCGTACCACTTGGGGCCGCCGTCGTCCGTGGGGAGCGCCGCCTGCGGAGACTCGCTGGCGCAGCCGCCGTCCAGCCTCTTCTGCTCCGGCGTGCAGCCCTCGCTCCGCGAAGGGGCCGCGGACGGGGCGGAGGACGCCGACTCCGAGGGACGCGCCGCCTCGGGTGCCGAGCTGTCCGGGGTGTCCGGCAGCGTGTACCGGGGCACCGAGCCGCGGTTGGGCGTCGGCTCGAAGCGGGTCCAGCCCACGCCCTCGAAGTACAGCTCGGGCCAGGCGTGCGCGTCCCGCAGCCCGACCGACACCGAGCCGTCCGCCTGCGGGGAACCGGGCGCGAAGCCCACCGCGACCCGGGCCGGTATGCCCAGGGAGCGGGCCATCGACGCCATGGCGAAGGAGAAGTGCACGCAGAAGCCCTCCTTGTCCCGCAGGAAGCGGGCGATCGCCTGCGACCCGCTGCCGACCTGCACCTGCGTGTCGTACTCGAAGCCGCCGGTCACGGCGAACCAGTCCTGCAGCTTGACCGCCTGGTCGTACGGGTTGGCGGCCCCCGAGGTGACCTGGCGGGCCGTGCGGGCCACCGCCGCCGGCAGCGAGTCGGGCAGCTCCGTGAAGTCCCGCACGACGTCCTCGGGCGGCGGCCCCGCCGAGGCAAGCTGCTTCGCCGTCGGCTGTATGTCCAGGCTCGAGACCCGGTAGGTCAGCCCGCGGGTGTTCTGGCCGTGGTCGCCGACCAGGGTCATGCCCACGGGCTCGTAGCGCCAGTTGCCCGGGATCCGCACGCCGCTCGGCGGGTACGGCATGGGCAGCCAGTCCTGGGCGTACCAGTCGGCCGCCGAGATCGTGGTGTCGACCTCCGCGCGCTTCACCTCGGGGCCGAGGCCGCCCGGGGGCGGGAACGTGCCGTCCGGGACGGCCGTGATGGAGCGGCGGGACGGCTTCCACGTGGTGCCGTCGAAGTCGTCCAGGGACACGATCCGCAGGTACAGGTCCGAGACGTCCGGCATCTTCGTCCTCACGGACAACACCTGCCGGTCCTCCTCCGCGTTGAGGTTGTCCCGCAGCGACACCAGCGGGTTCACGGCGGAGATCGTGCCGCCGCCGCCCGCGCCGGTGCCCGCGCCCGCCCCCACCGAGTCCAGCAGGCCGCCGTTCATCGCGGGCAGGCCGAGGGGCACCACCAAGGCGATGCCCAGCGCGACCACGCCGATGCGCCGGCCCGTGCGGACCGGGGCGCGCGCGCCGCCGTGCTCCCCGCCCGCCGTGCGCGGAGCACCGCCGAAGACGCGGCCCCACTGCGAGAGCCGGTCCCGTCCCTCGGCCAGCAGCAGCATCAGGTAGCCGGCCGCCGCGATCACGAACCACAGCCAGTCCGAGCCCCCGTCGGACAGTCCCGCCGCCACCGAGTACAGCGCCAGCAGCGGCAGCCCGGCCGGGGCGGCGCTGCGGAAGGTCACCGCGAGGGTGTCCACCAGCAGCCCGATGACCAGCACCCCGCCGATGAGCATCAGCCGGATGCCGTCGGACTCCAGGGGCGCCGGGATCGCGTACCGCGCTATGTCCTCCCCGCCCTGCTGCAGCAGCAGCGCGAAGCGGTCGAGAGTCTGCGGGCCGGGGACGAACCCGGCCAGGGCCTGCTCACGGGCGAACACGAACGTCAGCATCGCGACGGTGACCACGGCCTGCGCCGCCACCGTCAGCGGGCGGGCCAGCGGCACCCGGCGGGCCGCTGCGCCCACGCCGGCCTGCACGGCCAGCAGGAAGGCCGCCTGCACGATCCAGGTGGCCGGCTCGACGAGGGGCAGCAGGGCACATGCGGCCATCAGCGTGGCCGCCCAGGCGCTCAGGGTCAGTCGTACCCGCCCGCTCATCAGGCTCCCTCCCCGCCGCCCGCGGCGGCCACGCCCCTGCGCTCCCGGTCGGCGAGCCGCCACAGCTCGTCCAGCGAGGCGCCCCGCGGCACGCCGAGGGCCGTCCACCCCGCCTCGCGCAGCAGACGCAGCCGCTCCTCGCCCTCTTCCAACGGACCGGGCACATCGCTCGGTTCCCGCACCCAGGCCGCGCTGTCCAGCACGAAGGCGACCGCTCCGGAGCTGCGCCGGCGCATCCGGGCCACCACGGCCGCCTGCTCCTCGTCCAGGTCGCCGAGGAACGCCACCAGCAGCCCCTCGCCGCCGCCGCGCAGCACGTCGTAGGCCCGGGACAGCCCGGCGCCGTCGGAGTGGTCGATCACCGCGAGGGTGTCCATCATCAGCCCGGCCGCGTCGGCCGTCTCCTGGCTCGCGCCCGCGAAGCCGTCCCCGCCCTCACCGGGCACCACGGTGCCGGTGTCCGTCAACAGCCGCACCGAGAAGCCTCGTTCCAGCATGTGCACCAGTACGGACGCGGCGCCCGCGACGGCCCACTCGAAGGCCGCGTCGGGGCCCGCGCCCTGGAAGGCGATACCCCGGGTGTCGAGCAGCACCGTGCAGCGGGCCCGCTGCGGCTGCTCCTCGCGGCGCACCATCAGCTCGCCGTAGCGGGCCGTGGAGCGCCAGTGCACACGGCGCAGGTCGTCGCCGTAGCGGTAGCCGCGCGGGATCACGTCGTCCTCGCCGGCCAGCGCGAGCGAGCGCTGCCGCCCGTCGCCGTACCCCTTCGCCTCGCCGCTCAGCCGCACCGGCGCCAGCGGCTCCACGCGCGGGATCACCGTCAGGGTGTCGTACGACGAGAAGGAGCGGGTCAGCTCGCACATGCCGAACGGGTCGGTCAGGCGCAGCTGGAGCGGGCCCAGCGGGTAGCGGCCGCGCAGGTCGGAACGGACCCGGTAGGACACCTCGCGCCGGCCGCCCGCCTCCACCCGGTCGAGCACGAAGCGGGGCCGGGGGCCGAGCACGTAGGGCACCCGGTCCTGGAGCATCAGCAGGCCCGTGGGCAGCCGGGAGACGTTGTCCATCCGCAGGTGGACCCGGGCCTCGCTGCCGGCCGGCACGCGCGCGGGGGAGAGGCGGCGGCTGCCCGCGACCCGGTAGCGCGTGCGGTACAGCACCGCCGCGCACACCAGCGGCAGCACCGCCAGCAGCAGGCCCACGCGCAGCAGGTCGCTCTGTCCGAGCACGTAACTGCACACGGCGGCCGCGATGCCGGCGGCCAGGAACGAGCGTCCGCGGGTGGTCAGACCGGCCAGGGCGGTGCGGATGCCGCCCTTCTCGCCCCGGTCGGCCTCCGCCTGCCCCGCCCCCGCGGTGGTCATCACAGCCTCCGCGGCGGATGCGAGGGATACACCGGTGCCGTACGGCCCACGGCGAAGCCGCTCTGCTGTTGCTGCGGTGCCGCCGGGACCGGCGTGCTCCGCAGGATCTCCTCGACGACCTGCTCGGACGTGCGGCGGTTGAGCTGGGCCTGGGCGGTGGGCAGCAGACGGTGGGCCAGGACGGCGACGGCGAGGGCCTGGACGTCGTCCGGCAGCGCGTACTCCCGGCCGCTGAGGGCCGCGGACGCCTTGGCGGCGCGCAGCAGGTGCAGCGTCGCGCGCGGGGAGGCGCCCAGTCTGAGGTCGGGGTGCGTGCGCGTGGCGCCGACCAGGTCCACCGCGTAGCGCCGGACCGGCTCGGCCACGTGCACGCCGCGGACCTCTTCGATCAGCTTGAGGATCTCGTGCGCGTGGGCCACCGGCTGGAGGTCCTCCAGCGGTGAGACGCCGCCGTGCACGTCCAGCATCTGCAGCTCGGCCTCCGGGCTGGGGTAACCGACCGAGACCCGGGCCATGAAGCGGTCGCGCTGGGCCTCGGGCAGCGGGTAGGTGCCCTCCATCTCGACCGGGTTCTGCGTCGCCACCACCATGAACGGGCTGGGCAGCTCGTAGGTCTTGCCGTCGATGGTGACCTGGCGCTCCTCCATCGACTCCAGGAGCGCGGACTGCGTCTTGGGCGAGGCGCGGTTGATCTCGTCGCCGATCACCACCTGCGCGAAGATCGCGCCCGGCTTGAACTCGAAGTCGCGGCGCTGCTGGTCCCAGATGGACACCCCGGTGATGTCGGAGGGCAGCAGGTCGGGCGTGAACTGGATGCGCCGCACCGAGCAGTCGATGGACCGCGCGAGCGCCTTGGCCAGCATCGTCTTGCCGACGCCCGGGACGTCCTCGATCAGCAGATGTCCCTCGGCGAGCAGGACGGTCAGTGAGAGCCGGACGACCTCGGGCTTGCCCTCGATCACGCCTTCCACCGAATCCCGCACGCGCTCCACCACGGCGGTCAGATCATCCCCCACGCTCGAGAAATCTCGGGCGGGGGGACCCCCATGGCTCCCTCGATCGTCATAGGTCGTCACCCGGCCCTCCTCGGCCTTTCCCACACTCCCAGGGAGCACGGGATACCCCATTCTCCCGGGCCGACGCCGCACGACGCGGACCGGCCCACCCCGAACCACGGGCACCACGCGTGAAAAGTTCCGCGTGAGGCCACACCCGCATTCTTGCTGCCGTTACCGATTCGTGTCACTCGACTGTGGACAACTGGCCGCGATATGTCGGTCTTGCGGCCTTTCACGCGTGTGACTGACAGGATGCCGACAGCTTCAGCGGGTGGCCGCGCGGGGTGGACCGCCCACGAACTGCTGGTCAAAGGCGCGGGAGAGCCCCGGCCCGACGTCCCCCTCAGGAGGCCGGGTCGACCTCGCGCAGCAGGCCCGTCCGCACGTCGAACACGAATCCCCGCACATCGTCGGTGTGCGGCACGAACGGGGAGGTGCGCACGCGCTGCATCGACTGCCGCACGTCCTGGTCGACGTCCCGGAAGGACTCCACCGCCCACGCCGGGCGCTGGCCGACCTCGGCCTCGAGCTCGTTGCGGAAGTCCTCGGTGAGGCTCTCCAGACCGCAGCCGGTGTGGTGGATCAGGACCACGCTGCGCGTCCCCAGCTTGCGCTGGCTGATGGTGAGGGAGCGGATCACGTCGTCGGTGACCACGCCGCCCGCGTTGCGGATGGTGTGGCAGTCGCCGAGCTCCAGGCCGAGCGCGGCGTGCAGGTCGAGGCGGGCGTCCATGCAGGCCACGACGGCGACGTGCAGCACGGGACGGGCGTCCATGCCGGGGTCGGTGAAGGCCTGCGCATAACGCTGGTTCGCCTCCACGAGCCGGTCGGTGACGGTGCCGCCGGTGGTCGCGGCGTGAGGGCCAGTGGGAACCGATGCAGAAGTCGTCATAACCATGACGGTACTGGTCACGTCGCTTTTCAGCCCGCTGTGAAAGAGGACAAAGAACGACAACGGGACTTGTAGTGAGGTAACCCACAAGGGGCGTGTGCCGACGGTCGCGACGCGCAGGGCGGTTGATTGACCGGGAGACAGGGTGGACTAAAGTGACGCGAAGCGGGAGACCAGACTCCCCGCTGGACTGATTATCCTCGGAGACCCCGGCGACGACCGGCGATCTCCCCGCGTGCGCGGCGCGTACGTACGGCTCGGCCTCCTCCCGCTCCCGGTCGGCTGACGCTTCCGGCGCCGGCAGGCCTCCCCTTCACCGGGGGTCCCCCAGAAGCTGGGGGAGGGCGGGGACCCGGCGGTGCGTTCGGCCCGCCGGATCTGAGAGGGCCCGAATCACATGGGGCGCGAAGCGCATTCGGTTGAGGGCGGTGGTGGGCGAGAGGGGCAGAGCCGACATGTCCCGGTGATGCTCCAGCGGTGCCTGGACCTGCTGGCACCCGCCCTGGAGGGCCCCGACGCCGTGGTCGTCGACTGCACCCTCGGCCTCGGCGGCCACAGCGAGGCGCTGCTGGAGAGGTTCCCGGACGTCCGCCTGGTCGCGCTCGACCGCGACAAGGAGGCCCTGCGCCTGTCCGGCGAGCGCCTCGCGCCGCACGGCGAGCGCGCCACCCTCGTCCACGCCGTCTACGACGAACTCCCCGAGGTGCTCGACCGGCTCGGCATCGCGCGCGTGCAGGGCGTCCTGTTCGACCTGGGCGTCTCCTCCATGCAGCTGGACGAGGCCGACCGCGGCTTCGCCTACGCCCAGGACGCCCCGCTCGACATGCGCATGGACCAGACGACCGGCGTCAGCGCCGCCGAGGTCCTCAACACCTACCCGCCCGGCGAACTGGTGCGCATCCTGCGGGCGTACGGCGAGGAGAAGCAGGCCAAGCGGATCGTCTCCGCGATCGTGCGCGAGCGGGCCAAGGAGCCGTTCACCACCAGTGCCCGGCTGGTCGAACTCATCCGGGACGCCCTGCCGCAGGCGGCCAAGCGCACCGGCGGCAACCCCGCCAAGCGCACCTTCCAGGCCCTGCGTATCGAGGTCAACGGCGAACTGTCCGTGCTGGAACGGGCGATCCCGGCCGCCGTGAGGACCCTCGCGGTGGGCGGGCGGATCGCGGTGCTGTCCTACCACTCGCTGGAGGACCGGCTCGTCAAGCAGGTGTTCGCCGCGGGCGCCGCCACCACCGCGCCGCCCGGGCTGCCCGTGGTGCCCGAGCGCTACCAGCCGCGGCTCAAGCTCCTCACCCGCGGTGCCGAACTCCCCACCGAGGAGGAGATCGCCGAGAACCGGCGGGCGGCGCCGGCGCGGCTGCGCGGCGCCCAGCGCATCAGGGAGGACGCCGAGTGAGCCACGGGTGGCCGTCTTGGACCGAGGGAGCGTGAGTGAGCAGTAAACCCGAACTGAAGGGGAGGGCGGCCCGTCTCGCGCGGCTCTTCCCGACCGGCCCCGGGCAGGCCGCCCGCACGCCGTTCGTGCTCCTCGTGGTCCTGCTGCTCGGCGGCGGCCTGATCTGCCTCCTGGTGCTGAACTCGGCCCTCAGCGAAGGCGCGTTCAAGCTCGACGACCTCCAGCGCGAGACCAAGAACCTCACCGACGAGGAGCAGGCCCTCCAGCGCGACATCGACGCCTACTCCGCCCCCGAGGCCCTGCAGCGCCGCGCCCGCGAGCTCGGCATGGTCCCCGGCGGCGACCCCGCCTTCCTCATGCCCGACGGCACGGTCAAGGGCGTCCCCAGCCCCGCCCCGGGCGTGCGGCGGACCTCCGGCGACGTCCCCCTGGTCCTCGCCCCCGAGGCCATGCCCGACGGCCCCGTATCGACCCCCGGCAGGTGACGGAAGTGTCCGACAGGCAACCGCCGCGCCGCCGTGTGCCCGGCCCCGCCAGGCCCGCGCGCCCCGACGCCCGCCGCCGGACCGGGCCCGCCGCCCGGCCCGCCCGGCGGCCCGGACCGGGACGGCCGGCCGCACCCAAGCAGCTCCGGCTGGGCAGCCCCCGGCCCCGGCTGCGCCTGATCGGGCTCGCGCTGACCCTGGTCATGATCGCGTTCGTCATCCGGCTGTTCCAGGTGCAGGCCGTCGACGCCGGCACGTACGCCGCGAAGGCCGAGCAGAACCGGTACGTGGGGCAGGTGCTGGCCGCCGACCGGGGCGAGATCACCGACCGCTCCGGCGTGGCGCTGGCGACCAGCGAGGACGCCTACGACATCACCGCCGACCCCACCATGTTCGCCCCCGGCAAGCTGAAGACCGGCGACGGACCCGAGCAGGCGGCCGCCCTCCTCGCGCCGATCCTCGGCCAGGAGCAGGAGACCCTGGTCAAGAAGCTGCGCCCGGAGAACAAGGCGCTGCGGTACGTGAAGCTGGCCTCCCGCCAGACCCCGCAGGTCTGGAAGCAGATCAAGGACCTGAAGTCCGCGCTCGCCAAGAAGGAGGAGACGGACGAGTCCGCGCGCAACGTCCTCGCGGGCGTCTTCTCCGTCGCCACCAGCAAGCGCGTGTACCCCAACGGCGACCTCGCCGCCGGGATACTGGGCTGGGTCAACGGCGAGGGCAAGCCCGGCGGCGGCATCGAGCTGCAGTTGGACAGGCAGCTCGCCGGCAAGGACGGCAAGATCCGCTACGCCCAGTCCGGCGGCCGCCTCGTCCCCACCGCGGGGGGCGCCACCGAGACCCCCGCGGTGCCGGGCAGCGACGTCGAGCTCACCATCGACCGCGACATCCAGTGGGCCGCCCAGAAGGCCATCGCCGACCAGGTGGAGGAGTCCGCGGCCGACCGCGGCTATGTGATCGTCCAGGACACCCGCACCGGCCAGATCCTCGCCATGGCCAACTCGCCCGGCTTCGACCCCAACGACCTGTCCGACGCCGACCCGGCCGCCCTCGGCAACGCGGCCCTGCAGGACGCCTTCGAGCCCGGCTCCACCGCCAAGGTCATGTCGATGGCCGCCGTCCTGGAGGAGAACGCCGCCACCCCGATGACCCATGTCGTCGTGCCCAACCGGCTGCACCGGGGCGACCGGCTGTTCAAGGACGACATCGACCACCCGACCTGGTACCTGACGCTCAACGGCGTCCTGGCCAAGTCCAGCAACATCGGCACCATCCTCGCCACCGGCCAGCTCGGCAAGACGCAGGCCGAAGCCAACAAGGTCCTCTACGACTACCTGCGCCGGTTCGGCCTCGGCGGCTACACCGGCCTGGGCTTCCCCGGCGAGACCAAGGGCATCCTCGCGCCCCCCGACAAGTGGTCCACCTCGCAGCAGTACACGATCCCTTTCGGCCAGGGCGTGTCCATCAACGCCATGCAGGCGGCGTCCGTCTACTCGACCATCGCCAACGGCGGCGTCCGTATCGAGCCCACGCTCGTGCGCGGCGCGAAGGGGCCCGACGGACGCTTCACCCCCGCCCCGAAGCCCGAGAAGACGCGGGTCGTGAGCGCCAAGACGGCGAAGACCCTCGCCCGGATGCTGGAGTCCGTCGTGGACGACGAGGAGGGCACCGGCACCAAGGCGCGCATCCCCGGCTACCGCGTCGCGGGCAAGACGGGCACAGCGAACCGCGTGGATCCGGCCACCGGCAAGTACAGCGGCTACACGTCGTCGTTCGCCGGCTTCGCCCCCGCCGACAAGCCCCGCGTCACCGTCTACTGCGCCATCCAGAACGCCACCCGCGGCAGCTACTTCGGCGGGCAGATCTGCGGCCCCGTCTACAAGAAGGTCATGGAGTTCGCACTGAAGTCCCTCCAGGTCCCGCCGACCGGAGCCGCGCCCGCCAGGCTCCCGGTCACCTTCAAGCGCTGACCGGCCCACCCCGTCGGCACCGAACCAGCCAGGAACCACCTCGTGACAACGATCACCCCCGAGCCCGGGAACCAGAGCAGCCCCCGCCCCTCGCTTCGCCCGGAGGCGGGTACGCCCGGTACGCTCACCGCCGTGCCACACGCTGATCAGTCCCAAACCACCCAGAAGGGCCATCCCGTGACATATCCCGGGCCGCCCAGGCCGGTGCGCGTCTCCGCCACACCCCTCGCGGAACTCGCCGATCAGCTGGGTGCCGCCGCGCCGGACAGCGCCGCCGAGGTCACGGGCATCACCCATGACTCGCGCGCCGTGCGCCCCGGCGACCTGTACGCCGCCCTCCCGGGCGCCCGGCTGCACGGAGCCGACTTCGTCGACCAGGCCGTGGGCCTCGGCGCCGCCGCCGTGCTGACCGACCCGGCCGGCGCCGAGCGCGCCGCCGCGTCCGGACTGCCGGTCCTGGTCGTCGACGACCCCCGCGCGCAGATGGGCGAGCTGGCCGCCACGATCTACGGCCACCCGGGCCGGGACCTGCTCCAGATCGGCATCACCGGCACCTCGGGCAAGACCACCACGGCCTACCTGGTCGAGGGCGGGCTGAAGACGGTCCGGTCGACCGGTCTGATCGGCACGGTCGAGATGCGCATCGGCGACGAGCGCATCAAGTCCGAGCGCACCACGCCCGAAGCCACCGACCTGCAGGCGCTGTTCGCCGTCATGCGCGAGCGCGGCGTCGACGCCGTCGCCATGGAGGTCTCCAGCCACGCCCTGGTCCTCGGCCGGGTCGACGGCTGTGTCTTCGACATCGGCGTCTTCACCAACCTCAGCCCGGAACACATGGAGTTCCACTCCGACATGGAGGACTACTTCCGGGCCAAGGCGCAGCTGTTCACCCCGAAACGGGGCAGACTCGGCGTGGTCAACGTCGACGACGAGTACGGCCGCAGGCTGGCGAACGAGGCCACCGTCCCGGTCGTCACCTACTCCGCCGAGGGCCACCCCGACGCCGACTGGCGCGCCGAGGACGTGCACGTCGGCCGGCTGGACTCGACGTTCACCGTCGTCGGCCCCAAGGGCGAGCGGATCGCCGCCAGGTCGCCGCTGCCGGGCCCCTTCAACGTGGCCAACACCCTCGCCGCGATCGTCGCCCTCGCCGTCGCCGGTCTCGACCCGCAGGCCGCCGCCGACGGTGTCGCCGCCGTACCCGGTGTGCCGGGCCGTCTGGAGCGCGTGGACGCCGGCCAGCCCTACCTCGCGGTCGTCGACTACGCCCACAAGACCGACGCCGTGGAGTCCGTGCTGCGGGCCCTGCGCAAGGTCACCGAGGGCAAGCTGCACATCGTCCTCGGCTGCGGCGGCGACCGCGACACGACCAAGCGCGAGCCCATGGGCGCCGCCGCGGCGCGGCTCGCCGACACGGCCGTGCTGACCTCCGACAACCCCCGCTCCGAGGACCCCCTCGCGATCCTCGCCACGATGCTCCAGGGTGCGGCCTCCGTGCCCGCGCACCACCGCGGCGAGGTCCAGGTCTTCGAGGACCGGGCCGCCGCGATCGCCGCCGCCGTCGCCCGCGCCGAGCCCGGCGACACCGTGCTGGTGGCCGGCAAGGGCCACGAGCAGGGCCAGGACATCGCCGGGGTGGTCCGTCCCTTCGACGACCGCCAGGTGCTCCGCGAAGCCATCCAGAAGACCCAGGGATGAAAATCCAGAAGACCCAGGGGATGAACTTGTGATCGCCCTCTCCCTCGCCGAGATCGCAGAAGTCGTCGGCGGGCAGACGTACGACATACCGGATCCGTCCGTCCAGGTCACCGGCCCGGTCGTCCGGGACTCCCGCGAGGCGGTGCCCGGCAGCCTCTTCGTCGCCTTCGCCGGCGAGCGCGTGGACGGCCACGACTTCGCGGCGGCGGTCGTCGAGGCGGGCGCGGTGGCCGTGCTCGGCACCCGCCCGGTCGGCGTCCCCGCCGTCGTCGTGGACGACGTCCAGGCCGCCCTCGCGGCCCTCGCCCGGCACGTCGTGCAACGGCTCGGCGCCACCCTCGTCGCCCTCACCGGCTCGGCGGGCAAGACCAGCACCAAGGACCTCATCGCGCAGGTGCTGCAGCGCAAGGCGCCGACGGTGTTCACGCCCGGCTCGCTCAACAACGAGATCGGGCTCCCGCTGACCGCGCTCAGCGCCACCGAGGACACCCGGTTCCTCGTCCTGGAGATGGGCGCCCGCGGCATCGGGCACATCCGCTACCTGACCGGCCTCACGCCCCCGAAGGTCGGTCTGGTCCTCAACGTCGGCAGCGCCCACATCGGCGAGTTCGGCGGCCGCGAGCAGATCGCCCAGGCCAAGGGCGAACTCGTGGAGTCCCTGCCGGCCGAGGCCGAGGGCGGCATCGCGATCCTCAACGCGGACGACCCCTACGTGCGCGCCATGGCCTCCCGGACGAAGGCGAAGGTGACCTTCTTCGGAGAGTCCGGCGAAGCGGACGTTCGTGCCGAGAACGTGCGACTCACGGACACCGGACAGCCCTCGTTCAGGCTTCACACACCCTCCGGTGCAAGCGATGTGACCATGCGCCTGTACGGTGAGCACCACGTGTCGAACGCGCTCGCCGCGGCCGCCGTCGCCCACGAGTTGGGCATGTCCGCAGACGAGATCGCCGTCGCGCTCTCCGAGGCGGGCTCCCTCTCCCGCTGGCGGATGGAGGTCACCGAGCGCCCGGACGGCGTGACGGTCGTCAACGACGCCTACAACGCGAACCCCGAGTCCATGCGAGCCGCTCTGCGCGCGCTCGCGGCGATGGGCAAGGGGCGGCGGACGTGGGCGGTGCTCGGCAAGATGGCCGAGCTCGGGGACGAGGCTCTCGCCGAGCACGACGCGGTCGGACGGCTCGCCGTCCGGCTCAACGTCAGCAAGCTCGTCGCAGTCGGCGGCAGGGAAGCCGCCTGGCTGCAACTGGGCGCATATAACGAGGGTTCGTGGGGTGAGGAGTCGGTGCACGTGTCCGACGCACAGGCGGCGGTCGACCTGTTGCGCAGCGAGTTGCGCCCGGGGGACGTCGTGCTCGTGAAGGCGTCCCGTTCGGTCGGCCTCGAGAGCGTGGCCCAGGCACTGCTCGAGACCGGTGCCGAGGGTGAGGTTTCCGCCCGATGATGAAGCAGATCCTGTTCGCGGGAGTCATTGGCCTGTTCCTGACGCTGATCGGCACACCACTGCTGATCAAGCTCCTCGCGCGCAAGGGCTACGGCCAGTACATCCGCGACGACGGACCGCGCGAGCACGCCAGCAAGCGCGGTACGCCGACCATGGGCGGCATCGCCTTCATCCTGGCGACGGTCGCCGCGTACTTCCTGGCCAAGGTGATCACGGGCTACCTCGACCCGGACGTCGACGCCGCCCCGACCTTCTCGGGCCTGCTGGTGCTCGGCCTGATGGTCGGCATGGGCCTGGTCGGCTTCCTCGACGACTACATCAAGATCGTCAAGCGGCGCTCGCTCGGTCTGCGGGCCAAGGCCAAGATGGCCGGCCAGCTGATCGTCGGCATCGCCTTCGCGGTGCTGTCCCTGCAGTTCGCGGACAACCGCGGCAACACCCCGGCCTCCACGAAGCTGTCGTTCATCACGGACTTCGGCTGGACGATCGGCCCTGTGCTGTTCGTGGTCTGGGCGCTGTTCATGATCCTCGCGATGTCGAACGGCGTGAACCTGACCGACGGTCTGGACGGACTGGCCACCGGCGCCTCGGTGCTGGTCTTCGGCGCCTACACCTTCATCGGCGTCTGGCAGTTCCAGGAGTCCTGCGCCAACGCGAACTCCCTCACCAACCCCGGTGCCTGCTACGAGGTGCGCGACCCGCTCGACCTGGCCGTGGTCGCCTCCGCGCTGATGGGTGCCTGCCTCGGCTTCCTGTGGTGGAACACCTCGCCGGCCAAGATCTTCATGGGGGACACCGGTTCGCTGGCGCTCGGCGGTGTGCTCGCCGGCCTCGCGATCTGCTCGCGCACCGAGCTGCTGCTCGCCATCCTGGGCGGTCTGTTCGTCCTGATCACCATGTCCGTGGTGATCCAGGTCGGTTCGTTCCGCCTCACCGGCAAGCGCGTCTTCCGGATGGCACCACTGCAGCACCACTTCGAACTCAAGGGCTGGTCCGAAGTGCTCGTCGTGGTCCGCTTCTGGATCATCCAGGGCATTTGTGTGATCGTCGGACTCGGCCTCTTCTACGCAGGATGGGCAGCGGACAAGTGACCTCCTCGGAGCCCTTCGACTTCCAGGGCAAGCACGTCACCGTCGCCGGACTCGGCGTCTCCGGCGTCCCGGCGGCCAAGGTGCTGTACGGCCTCGGCGCGACCGTCACGGTCGTCAACGACGGCGCCGGCGAGCGCGCGCGGGCGCAGGCGGCAGAGCTGGAGGCGCTCGGCATCACCGTGCGCCTCGGCGACGGCGACACGCTGCCGGAGGGCACCGAGCTGATCGTCACCGCGCCCGGCTGGAAGCCGGACAAGCCGCTGTTCGCGGCGGCGGAGCAGGCGGGCGTCCCGGTCTGGGGCGACGTCGAACTGGCCTGGCGCCTGCGCGGCCCCGACGCCGCTGACTGGCTGGCCGTCACGGGCACCAACGGCAAGACCACCACCGTCCAGATGCTGGCGTCGATCCTGAGGGCGGCGGGCCTGCGCACCGCCGCCGTCGGGAACATCGGCGTCTCCCTGCTGGACGCGGTGCTCGGCGAGGAGAAGTACGACGTCCTGGCCGTGGAGCTGTCCAGCTACCAGCTCCACTGGGCGCCGTCCCTGCGCGCCCACTCGGCCGCGGTGCTCAACCTCGCCCCCGACCACCTCGACTGGCACGGCTCCATGGAGGCGTACGCCAAGGACAAGGGCCGCATCTACGAGGGCAATCGGGTCGCCTGCGTCTACAACGTGGCCGACAAGGCCACCGAGGACCTGGTCCGCGAGGCCGACGTGGAGGAGGGCTGCCGGGCCGTCGGCTTCACCCTCGGCACCCCCGGCCCCTCCCAACTCGGCGTCGTCGAGGGCCTCCTGGTCGACCGGGCCTTCGTGGAGAACCGGCAGAAGAACGCCCAGGAACTCGCCGAGGTCGCGGACGTCGACCCGCCGGCCCCGCACAACATCGCCAACGCCCTCGCGGCGGCGGCCCTCGCCCGCGCCTACGGCGTGCCCGCCGCGGCCGTACGGGACGGCCTGCGGGCGTTCACCCCGGACGCCCACCGCATCGCGCACGTCGCCGACGTGGACGGGGTCGCCTACGTCGACGACTCCAAGGCGACCAACACCCACGCCGCGGAAGCCTCGTTGGCGGCGTACGAACCGATCGTGTGGATCGCGGGCGGACTCGCCAAGGGTGCCAGCTTCGACGAGCTGGTCGCCAAGTCGGCGAAGCGGCTGCGCGGGGCCGTGCTGATCGGCGCGGACCGCGCGCTCATCCGCGAAGCCCTGGCGCGACACGCCCCGGAAGTACCCGTCGTCGACCTCGACCGGACCGACACTGGGGCGATGCGCGCGGCGGTCCGGGAGGCGCGGAGACTCGCTCACGCAGGTGACACGGTGCTGCTGGCTCCGGCCTGCGCCTCCATGGACATGTTCGCCGACTACAACAAGCGCGGGGACGCTTTCGCGGACGCCGTCCGCGAGCTCGGCTCCGCCGAGGGCTGACCCGGGTCCGCCTCGCCCCGGCGGCGGCGCCGGGCGCACTGGGAGGGACGCGTGACACGGATGTGGCTGGTGCCCGAGCAACGGGGAGGCGTTCACCGCGCAACGCTCCCCACCGGCAAGGCGAGGTGACGGCGATGCCCACCAGCCGCACCGGACGCCCGCCGGCCGTACGCGCTCCCAAGCGCCCCGCCCCGGCCCGGCCCCCGCGCGAGAACGGCCTCCTGGGCCTGTACGACCGGGCCCGGCGGGGCTGGGACCGCCCGCTGACCGCCTACTACCTGATCCTCGGCGGCAGCGCGCTGATCACCGTGCTGGGGCTGGTGATGGTCTACTCGGCCTCCCAGATCACCGCGCTGCAGATGTCGCTGCCGGGCTCCTACTTCTTCCGCAAGCAGCTGCTCGCGGCGGTGATCGGCGCCGGGCTGCTGTTCGCCGCCTCGCGCATGCCGGTCAGACTCCACCGCGCGCTGGCCTACCCGATCCTCGCGGGCGCCGTCTTCCTCATGGTGCTGGTGCAGGTCCCCGGGATAGGAGTCTCGGTCAACGGCAACCAGAACTGGATCGCGCTCGGCGGCTCCTTCCAGATCCAGCCCAGTGAGTTCGGCAAGCTCGCGCTCGTGCTGTGGGGCGCCGACCTGCTCGCCCGCAAGCAGGACAGGAGGCTGCTGAACCAGTGGAAGCACATGCTGGTGCCGCTGGTGCCGGCCGCCTTCATGCTGCTCGGGCTGATCATGATCGGCGGCGACATGGGCACCGCGATCATCCTCACGGCCATCCTGTTCGGCCTGCTCTGGCTGGCCGGCGCGCCCACGCGGCTGTTCGCCGGCGTGCTGTCGGTCGCGGCCGTGCTCGGCCTGATCCTCATCAAGACCAGCGCCAACCGCATGGCCCGCCTGCAGTGCCTGGGCGCCACCGAGCCCCAGTCGGGCCCGGTGGACTGCTGGCAGGCCGTGCACGGGATCTACGCCCTCGCCTCCGGCGGGATCTTCGGTTCCGGGCTGGGTGCGAGTGTGGAGAAATGGGGCCAACTCCCCGAAGCCCACACCGACTTCATCTTCGCCGTCACCGGTGAGGAACTGGGCCTGGCGGGGACGCTGTCGGTCCTCGCCCTCTTCGCGGCTCTAGGCTATGCGGGTATCCGCGTGGCCGGACGCACGGAGGACCCCTTCGTCAGGTATGCCGCGGGAGGCGTGACCACCTGGATCACGGCCCAGGCCGTGATCAACATCGGTGCGGTGCTCGGTCTGCTGCCGATCGCCGGTGTCCCCCTCCCGCTGTTCTCCTACGGGGGATCCGCCCTGCTGCCGACCATGTTCGCCATCGGGTTGCTGATCGCCTTCGCGCGCGACGAGCCCGCTGCGCGGGCGGCGCTTGCGATGCGGCAACCCCGCTTTGGTAGAAAGCGGGGGACTGGGGGAACCGGTTCGGGCCGGAGTCCCCGGAGATGGAACACGATGCGACGGCGCGCCTCGGCGGCGCGCTCGTCCGGAGAGCGGTGAATTTCGGTGCATGTCGTACTCGCCGGCGGAGGAACCGCGGGCCACATCGAGCCCGCGCTCGCCCTCGCGGACGCCCTGCGCAGGCAGGATCCGACCGTGGGCATCACGGCCCTGGGCACGGAGCGCGGCCTCGAGACAGAACTCGTACCCGCGCGTGGCTACGAACTCGCGCTGATCCCCGCCGTACCGCTGCCACGCAAGCCCACGCCGGAGCTGATCACCGTCCCGGGCCGGCTGCGCGGCACCATCAGGGCGACCGAGCAGATCCTGGAGCGCACCAAGGCGGACGCCGTGGTCGGCTTCGGCGGCTACGTGGCCCTGCCCGGCTACCTCGCCGCCAAGCGCCTGGGCGTGCCCATCGTGATCCACGAGGCCAACGCCCGCCCGGGCCTGGCCAACAAGATCGGCTCGCGGTACGCCAGCCAGGTCGCCGTCTCCACGCCGGACAGCAAGCTGCGCAACTCCCGTTACATCGGCATCCCGCTGCGCCGCTCCATCGCCACCCTGGACCGGGCCGCCGTGCGCCCCGAGGCCCGGGCCTTCTTCGGGCTGGACCCGAACCTGCCCACGCTGCTGGTGACCGGCGGCTCCCAGGGCGCCCGCCGGCTCAACGAGGTCGTGCAGGCGGTCGCTCCCTGGCTGCAGCAGGCCGGCATCCAGATCCTGCACGCGGTCGGCAAGAAGAACGAACTGCCGCAGGTCCAGCAGATGCCGGGGATGCCCCCTTATCGCCCGGTACCGTACCTGGACCGGATGGACCTCGCGTACGCCGCGGCCGACATGATGCTCTGCCGCGCGGGCGCGATGACCGTCGCCGAACTCTCCGCCGTCGGACTCCCGGCCGCCTACGTACCGCTGCCCATCGGCAACGGCGAACAGCGGCTCAACGCCCAGCCGGTGGTGAAGGCCGGCGGCGGGCTGCTGGTCGACGACGCGGAGCTGACCCCCGAGTGGGTCCAGCAGAACGTCCTGCCCGTGCTCGCCGACCCGCACCGGCTGTACCAGATGTCCCGCGCCGCCGCCGAGTTCGGCCGCCGGGACGCCGACGACCTGCTCGTCGGCATGGTGTACGAGGCGATCGCCGCCGCGCGTGCACACCGCTAGGACCGTATGACGGAAGGCAGGGGAGCGTGGCCGGATCGACCACCGCCGAGCGCGGTGAACGCCAGCGGGAGTCGTCCGGCCCGCCGCCCGTCAGGCGCCTGAGGCGGCGCCACGTTCGTGTGATCGTCATCCTGGCCCTCGCCCTGGTCTTCCTCGGCATCCCGGTCCTGTGGCTCTTCTACGGCTCCGGCTGGCTGCGCGCCGAGCAGGTCTCGGTGTCCGGCACCGAGGTCCTGACGCAGGCTCAGGTCAGGTCGGCGGCCGAGGTCCCCCTCGGGAAGCCCTTGATTTCCGTCGACACCGACGCGATCGAGACGCGACTGCGCCGGAAATTGCCCCGAATTGACGCGGTTGACGTGGTCCGTTCCTGGCCCACGGGAATCGACCTGAAAGTGGTCGAGCGGACTCCGGTTCTGATTGTCCAAAAGGGCGGAAAGTTCGTCGAAGTGGACGATGAAGGTGTCCGTTTCGCCACGGTTTCCGAGGCTCCTAAAGGCGTCCCCGCACTGGAATTGACGCTGTCCCGGTCCGGGCACGCCGCCGCGAGCCTGCGCCGCTTCGGCGAGTCCCGGCTGGTGCGCGAGGCGGTCGGTGTCGCCCGCGCGGTTCCGGCCGCCGTCGTGCGCGACACACGGACCGTCAAGGTCCGCTCCTACGACGACATCTCGCTGGTGTTGAAGGACGGCCGCACGGTCGCCTGGGGGAGCAGCGAGAAGGGCGCGGCGAAGGCCCGTTCGCTCACCGCCCTGATGAAAGCCTCGCGCGACGCGCGGCACTTCGACGTGAGCGTCCCCACCGCGCCCGCGTCATCGGGAAGTTGACGCACATCCGCGCAGGCCAGCACCCTGGTTGGGCAGCGCTATGGCTGATCACATAGGGTGAAAAGAAAAACGGGAGGTTCGGCGTGTTCGTTGAACGTGCGCCACTTGTCGACTTAGTGTCCTGTTCAGAAGACTCCAAGGAACAGACACACTGGTAACCCTAAACTTCAGGCTTAGGGTTCGGGTCGGCGATACGGACCGTCCCATTCGGCATCAGTCGTCGGGTCGCGGGGCGCAGGGCGCCACGGTGATGCGACGACACGTAACTCGAGGCGAGAGGCCTTCGACGTGGCAGCACCGCAGAACTACCTCGCAGTCATCAAAGTCATCGGTGTCGGCGGCGGTGGTGTCAATGCCATCAACCGGATGATCGAGGTCGGTCTCAAGGGCGTCGAGTTCATCGCCATCAACACCGACGCGCAAGCCCTGTTGATGAGCGACGCCGACGTCAAGCTCGACGTCGGCCGTGAACTCACCCGCGGACTCGGCGCCGGAGCCAACCCGGCCGTGGGCCGCAAGGCCGCCGAGGACCACCGTGAGGAGATCGAGGAGGTCCTCAAGGGGGCCGACATGGTCTTCGTGACAGCCGGTGAAGGCGGCGGCACCGGCACCGGCGGCGCGCCCGTCGTGGCCAACATCGCCCGCTCGCTCGGTGCCCTCACCATCGGCGTGGTCACGCGCCCGTTCACCTTCGAGGGGCGGCGCCGCGCGAACCAGGCCGAGGACGGCATCGCCGAGCTCCGCGAAGAGGTCGACACCCTCATCGTCATCCCGAACGACCGGCTGCTGTCCATCTCGGACCGCCAGGTCTCGGTGCTGGACGCCTTCAAGTCGGCCGACCAGGTCCTCCTCTCCGGTGTCCAGGGCATCACCGACCTGATCACCACCCCGGGCCTGATCAACCTCGACTTCGCCGACGTCAAGTCGGTCATGTCCGAGGCCGGCTCGGCCCTGATGGGCATCGGCTCCGCCCGCGGCGACGACCGCGCGGTGGCCGCGGCCGAGATGGCGATCTCCTCGCCGCTGCTGGAGGCGTCCATCGACGGCGCCCGCGGTGTGCTGCTCTCCATCTCCGGCGGTTCGGACCTCGGTCTGTTCGAGATCAACGAGGCCGCCCAGCTGGTGAGCGAGGCGGCCCACCCCGAGGCCAACATCATCTTCGGCGCGGTGATCGACGACGCCCTCGGTGACGAGGTCCGGGTCACCGTGATCGCCGCCGGCTTCGACGGCGGTCAGCCGCCGGCCCGCCGGGAGAACGTGATCGGCTCGTCCTCCGCCAAGCGCGAGGAGCCGGCCCCCTCCCGGCAGACCGAGAGCCGCCCGTCGTTCGGCTCGCTCGGCAGCGTGACGCCGAAGGAGGACCCGGAGCCCGCCCCGGAGCCGGTCCGCGACATCCCGGTCGCCCCGCCGGTCCCGCCGGCGCCGCGGACCTACTCGGACAGCGCGGCCGAGGAACTGGACGTACCGGACTTCCTCAAGTGATCCTTCTGACGTGATAGGACAGCGCGACAGCGTGAGCGGCGCCCACTTCGCCTTCACCGACCGGTGGGGCGGGGTGAGCGCCGCTCCGTATGAGGAGCTCAACCTCGGCGGGGCGGTCGGCGACGACCCCGACGCCGTACGCACCAACCGGGGGCTGGCCGCCAAGTCCCTGGGCGTCGAGCCGGACCGGGTGGTCTGGATGAACCAGGTGCACGGGGCGGACGTGGTGGTCGTGGACGAGCCGTGGGGATCCTCCCGGCAGATCCCCTCGGTCGACGCGATCGTCACCACGCGGCGGGGGCTCGCCCTCGCGGTGCTCACCGCCGACTGCGTGCCGGTGCTGCTCGCCGACCCGGTCGCCGGTGTCGCCGCCGCGGCCCACGCGGGCCGGCCCGGCATGATCGCCGGGGTCGTCCCGGCCGCGCTGCGCGCGATGACGGACCTCGGCGCCGACCCCTCCCGGATCGTCGCCCGCACCGGACCCAGCGTCTGCGGCCGGTGCTACGAGGTACCCGAGGCGATGCGCGCCGAGGTGTCCGCCGTCGAGCCGGCGGCGCACGCCGAGACGAGCTGGGGCACACCGGCGGTCGACGTGAGCGCCGGCGTGCACGCGCAGCTGGAACGGCTCGGGGTGCGCGACCGGGAGCAGTCGCCGGTGTGCACACTGGAGTCGCATGATCACTTCTCGTACCGCCGCGACCGCACCACCGGTCGTCTCGCGGGCTATGTGTGGCTGGACTGATGGGCATGACGGACCGTAAGGACGAAATCGCCGCAAACCTGGCGAAAGTGGAGCGTCGCATCGCCGACGCGTGCGCGGCCGCGGGGCGGGCGCGCGACGACGTCACCCTGATCGTGGTCACCAAGACCTACCCGGCCGGCGATGTGCGGATGCTCGCGGAACTCGGGGTGCGCCATGTCGCCGAGAACCGCGACCAGGACGCGGCGCCGAAGGCCGAGGCCTGCTCGGATCTGCCTCTGACGTGGCACTTCGTCGGTCAACTCCAGACCAACAAGGTGCGTTCCGTGGTCGGTTACGCGGATTTCGTGCAGTCCGTCGACCGTTCCAGGCTCGTCACCGCCCTGTCGAAGGAGGCCGGGCGGGCCGGGCGCGAGCTGGGGTGCCTGATCCAGGTCGCGCTCGACGCCGGGGCGAGCGGGCGGGGCGAGCGCGGAGGCGTCGCGCCGGACGGCGTCGGGGAGTTGGCGGACCTCGTCGCAGGCGCGCCCGGACTGCGGCTCGCCGGACTGATGACCGTCGCACCTCTGACCGGGGAGTACGCGGGTCGCGAACAGGCCGCCTTCGAGCGGTTGATGGATTTGTCGACCGACCTGCGCCGGAGTCATCCGGCTGCCACCATGGTCTCGGCAGGGATGAGTGCGGACCTCGAACAGGCCGTGGCGGCCGGAGCGACACATGTGCGCGTCGGCAGCGCGGTACTCGGAGTCCGACCCAGGCTCGGGTAACGTCGCCAAGAAGTCGGACCACAGCAGAAAATATGGTCATTGCCGCCGAAAGGCGGAACAAGGACCACGTGGATCGCGGGCACTTGGCAGTCGTCAGCCGATCCACCACAGAGCGGAGGACTCAGAGCATGGCCGGCGCGATGCGCAAGATGGCGGTCTACCTCGGCCTCGTGGAGGACGATGGGTACGACGGCCGCGGATTCGACCCCGACGACGACTTCGAACCGGAACTGGACCCGGAGCCCGAACGGGACCACCGACGGCACGAGCCGTCCCATCAGCCCCACGTCTCACATCAGCCCCAAAGGGACGAAGAGGTACGAGTCGTACAGCCGCCCGCGCCTCGCGAACCGGCCGCCCGCTCCGCTTCGCTCCCCGCTGAATCGAGCCGCCCGGCGCGCATCGCGCCCGTGGCATCCATCACACAAGAACGCGCAAGTCTGGAGAAGAACGCACCGGTGATCATGCCCAAGGTCGTGTCGGAACGAGAGCCTTACCGGATCACCACACTCCACCCGCGGACCTACAACGAGGCCCGTACCATCGGGGAACACTTCCGTGAGGGCACCCCGGTGATCATGAATCTGACTGAGATGGACGACACAGATGCGAAGCGACTTGTCGACTTTGCGGCCGGTTTGGTGTTTGGTCTTCACGGCAGTATCGAGCGGGTGACGCAGAAGGTGTTCCTGTTGTCGCCTGCTAACGTCGATGTCACGGCGGAGGACAAGGCCCGCATCGCAGAGGGCGGGTTCTTCAACCAGAGCTGAGACGCACGACCGGAAACAGCAGTACCCAGCAGGGCACAGGGGAGAGGGAAGCAACACACCATGAGCGTGGTCCTGGATGTCGTCTACATCGCGCTGATGTGCTTCCTCATCGTGCTCATCTTCCGGTTGGTCATGGACTACGTCTTCCAGTTCGCCCGCTCATGGCAACCCGGCAAGGCGATGGTGGTCGTTCTGGAGGCCACCTACACTGTCACTGATCCACCGCTCAAGCTTCTGCGGCGGTTCATTCCGCCGCTGCGTCTCGGGGGCGTGGCGCTCGACCTGTCCTTCTTCGTACTGATGATCATCGTCTACATCCTGATCTCGATCGTGAGCCGGCTGTGAGCGATGTGAACTACGGTCTTGCCGAATGCCGACGACTACGTTGAGGTGAAGAGATGCCGTTGACCCCCGAGGACGTGCGGAACAAGCAGTTCACGACCGTCCGCCTCCGAGAAGGCTATGACGAGGACGAGGTCGATGCCTTCCTCGACGAGGTCGAAGCCGAACTGACCCGCCTGCTCCGCGAGAACGAGGACCTGCGTGCCAAACTGGCCGCGGCCACGCGCGCTGCTGCCCAGAACCAGCAGAACATGCGCAAGCCGCCGGAGCAGGACCAGCAGCAACAGCAGCAGCAGGGCATGCGCGGTCCGGGTGGTCCCGTACCCGCCGGCATATCGGGCCCGCCGCAGCAGCAGATGGGTGGCCCCATGGGTGGTCCGCCCCAGCTGCCGAGCGGTGCCCCGCAGCTGCCCGCCGGTCCCGGCGGTCAGGGTGGTCCCCAGGGTCCTGGTGGTCCCGGTCCGATGGGCCAGGGTCCCGGTCCCATGGGTCAGCCCCCCATGCAGCAGCAGATGGGTGGTCCGATGGGCGGCCCCATGGGTGGTCCGATGGGCGGCCCCGGTCAGGGAGGCCCCGGTGGCGACAGCGCCGCCCGTGTCCTCTCGCTGGCCCAGCAGACCGCCGACCAGGCGATCGCCGAGGCCCGTTCCGAAGCCAACAAGATCGTCGGTGAGGCGCGTTCGCGTGCCGAGGGTCTGGAGCGTGACGCCCGTGCCAAGGCCGACGCCCTGGAGCGGGACGCGCAGGAGAAGCACCGCGTCGCGATGGGCTCCCTGGAGTCCGCCCGCGCCACGCTGGAGCGCAAGGTCGAGGACCTGCGCGGCTTCGAGCGCGAGTACCGCACGCGCCTGAAGTCGTACCTGGAGTCGCAGCTGCGCCAGCTGGAGACCCAGGCCGACGACTCGCTGGCCCCGCCGCGCACTCCGGCGACCGCCTCCCTCCCGCCGTCCCCGGCGCCTTCCATGGCTCCGGCCGGCGCGAGCGCCCCGTCCTACGGCGGCGGCAACCAGACGATGGGCGGCCCGCCCTCGCAGTCCGGTCCGTCGTACGGCGGTCAGCAGCAGATGTCCCCGGCGATGACCCAGCCGATGGCTCCGGTGCGGCCGCAAGGCCCGTCGCCGATGGGTCAGGCCCCCTCGCCCATGCGAGGCTTCCTGATCGACGAGGACGACAACTGACGGCCTGATGGCCAGTAGTACGGCATAGACGTCGGCAGCGTTCAGGGCGAGGCCCCGGGTGACCACCCGGGGCCTCGCCCTTTTGCCACACGTGTTCCCCGCCACGCACCAGCGTTCTGCGCACGCAACGCCGAAGGCCCGGTCCCGCCAAGATCTTTGGCGGGACCGGGCCTTCAGGCAGCCTCCGGGCCGGGCGTCACGCCTTGCGCAGGCGGAACGTCAGGGACAGGCCCTCGTCGGTGAACGGCTCGCCGTACGCGCCGTCCGCCTCTCCCTGGGCGAAGTCCGTGGCGAGGACCTCGTCGGCGATCAGGGCCGTGTGCTCGGTCAGCGCCTCGACCACGGCCGGGTCGGTCGCCGTCCAGCGCAGGGCGATCCGGTCGGCCACGTCCAGGCCGCTGTTCTTGCGGGCCTCCTGGATCAGGCGGATCGCGTCACGGGCGAGGCCCGCACGGCGCAGCTCCTCCGTGATCTCCAGGTCCAGGGCGACCGTCGCGCCCGAGTCCGAGGCCACCGACCAGCCCTCGCGCGGGGTCTCCGTGATGATGACCTCGTCGGGAGCGAGCGTGACGGTCTCGCCGTCGACCTCGACGGACGCGGTGCCCTCGCGCAGCGCCAGGGACAGGGCGGCCGCGTCGGCGGCGGCGACGGCCTTGGCCACGTCCTGGACGCGCTTGCCGAACCGCTTGCCCAGCGCGCGGAAGTTGGCCTTCGCCGTGGTGTCGACCAGGCTGCCGCCCACCTCGCTCAGCGAGGCGAGCGAGGAGACGTTCAGCTCCTCGGTGATCTGCGCGCGCAGCTCGGTGTCGAGCGCGCCGAAGCCCGACGCGGCGATCAGGGCGCGGGACAGCGGCTGGCGGGTCTTGACGCCCGACTCCGCGCGCGTGGCCCGGCCCAGTTCCACCAGGCGGCGCACCAGCACCATCTGCTTCGACAGCTCCGGGTCGATGGCGGACAGGTCCGCCTCCGGCCAGGACGACAGGTGGACCGACTCCGGGGCACCGGGGGTGACCGGGACGATCAGGTCCTGCCAGACCCGCTCGGTGATGAACGGGGTCAGCGGGGCCATGAGCTGCGTCACGGTCCGGACGACCTCGTGCAGGGTGCGCAGCGCCGCCTTGTCGCCCTGCCAGAAGCGGCGGCGGGAGCGGCGTACGTACCAGTTCGACAGGTCGTCGACGAACGCGGACAGCAGCTTGCCGGCGCGCTGGGTGTCGTAGGCGTCCAGCGCCTGGGTGACCTGGTCGGTGAGGGCGTGCAGTTCGGACAGCAGCCAGCGGTCCAGGACCGGGCGGTCGGCCGGGGCCGGGTCGGCCTCGGACGGGGCCCAGCCGGTCGTACGGGCGTACAGGGCCTGGAAGGCGACCGTGTTCCAGTACGTCAGGAGGGTCTTGCGGACGACCTCCTGGATGGTGTTGTGGCCGACGCGGCGGGCCGCCCAGGGGGAGCCGCCGGCCGCCATGAACCAGCGGACCGCGTCCGCGCCGTGCTGGTCCATGAGCGGGATCGGCTGCAGGATGTTGCCCAGGTGCTTGGACATCTTGCGGCCGTCCTCGGCGAGGATGTGACCGAGGCAGACCACGTTCTCGTACGAGGACTTGTCGAAGACGAGCGTGCCGACCGCCATCAGCGTGTAGAACCAGCCGCGGGTCTGGTCGATGGCCTCGCAGATGAACTGCGCGGGGTAGCGGGCCTCGAACAGCTCCTTGTTCTTGTACGGGTAGCCCCACTGCGCGAACGGCATCGAGCCCGAGTCGTACCAGGCGTCGATCACCTCGGGCACGCGCGTGGCGGTCTGGCCGCAGCCGCCCTGCGGGCAGGCGAAGGTGACCTCGTCGATGAACGGGCGGTGCGGGTCGAGGCCCGACTGGTCGGTGCCGGTCAGCTCGGTCAGCTCGGTGAGGGAGCCGACGCAGGTGAGGTGGCCGTCCTCGCAGCGCCAGATGGGCAGCGGGGTGCCCCAGTAGCGGTTGCGGGACAGCGCCCAGTCGATGTTGTTGTTCAGCCAGTCGCCGTAGCGGCCGTTCTTGACCGTGTCCGGGAACCAGTTGGTGTTCTCGTTCTCCGACAGGAGGCGGTCCTTGACGGCCGTGGTGCGGATGTACCAGGACGGCTGGGCGTAGTAGAGCAGCGCGGTGTGGCAGCGCCAGCAGTGCGGGTAGCTGTGCTCGTACGGGATGTGGCGGAAGAGCAGGCCGCGGTCGTCGAGGTCGGCGGTGAGCTTCTCGTCGGCCTTCTTGAAGAAGACGCCGCCGACGAGGGGGACGTCCTCCTCGAAGGTGCCGTCCGGGCGGACCGGGTTCACGACCGGCAGGCCGTAGGCGCGGCAGACCTTGAGGTCGTCCTCACCGAAGGCGGGGGACTGGTGGACCAGACCCGTGCCGTCCTCGGTGGTGACGTACTCGGCGTTGACGACGAAGTGCGCCGGCTCGGGGAACTCGACCAGCTCGAAGGGGCGCTGGTAGGTCCAGCGCTCCATCTCGGCGCCGGTGAAGGTCTGCCCGGTGGTCTCCCAGCCCTCGCCGAGGGCCTTGGCGAGCAGCGGCTCGGCGACGACGAGCTTCTCCTCGCCGTTCGTGGCGACGACGTAGGTGACCTCGGGGTGGGCCGCGACGGCCGTGTTGGAGACCAGCGTCCAGGGCGTGGTCGTCCACACCAGGAGCGCGGCCTCGCCGGCGAGCGGGCCGGAGGTGAGCGGGAAGCGGACGTAGACGGACGGGTCGACGACCGTCTCGTAGCCCTGGGCCAGCTCGTGGTCCGACAGGCCGGTGCCGCAGCGGGGGCACCAGGGGGCGACGCGGTGGTCCTGGACCAGCAGGCCCTTGGTGAAGATCTCCTTCAGCGACCACCAGACCGACTCGATGTACTCGGGGTCCATCGTGCGGTACGGGTCGTTGAGGTCGGTCCAGTAGCCCATGCGGGTCGTGAGCTCTTCGAAGGCGTCCGTGTGCCGGGTCACCGACTCACGGCACTTCGCGTTGAACTCCGCGATGCCGTACGCCTCGATGTCCTGCTTGCCGGAGAAGCCGAGCTCCTTCTCGACGGCGAGCTCCACCGGGAGGCCGTGGCAGTCCCAGCCGGCCTTGCGGGCCACGTGGTAGCCGCGCATGGTGCGGAAGCGGGGGAAGACGTCCTTGAAGACGCGGGCCTCGATGTGGTGGGCGCCGGGCATGCCGTTGGCGGTGGGCGGGCCCTCGTAGAACACCCACTCGGGGCGGCCCTCGGACTGCTCCAGGCTCTTGGCGAAGATCTTCTGCTCGCGCCAGAAGTCGAGCACCGCGTGCTCGAGGGCGGGCAGGTCGACCTGGGCGGGTACCTGGCGATACGTCGGCGATGTCATCAGCGGGCTTCCTCCGGCGGACTTGCTGCCTTCCGTCCGGAGGGACGAGAGCTGTGTCGTGCCTGCGCCGCCGTCGGCGCGCTCCCGCGGTACCACCCTCCTTGGCCCCCCGGCGCGGGGTGTGCGCCGACGAGGCCCCCTCATTGGGGTCGCGATGCCGGTTCTACCGCCCCCGCAGGGGTTTCTTCCGGCGGCTCCGGGGTGATCTTCACGTCGCGCTCGCCCCCGGGCTCCCACCGTCCCCGGGTCGCTCTGGGCTGCGTACGCCGCTACTCGTCCCCATCCACGCTTTTCGCTCCGCCCAGTGTACGGCGCCCGGTGGACGGCGGCCGACCGGTTTCCGGGGCCCTGAGGGGGCGGGAGACGGACGGGGTGCGATTTGGGTTTGATGACCCGAATGGAGTGGGTATACGTGTTCGGATCCCGGGGCGCCCTGTCCGGCGGATTACCGGGCGGGGAGTTGGGCACAACGGATGCAGGTTCGCCGCGCGGCGTGAGCGAGGCGGGCGAATCGGGCGGTGTGCCCCGTTGCCGCGGGACTCGAGTCGATTTATCGTCCCAGCACGATTCGCGAGCAAGATCACAATATGTGAAGGGGCCGCGGCCATGGTGGCGAAGAAGACCGCCGTACATCAGCCGGCGTCCGGCAGGTCAGCGGAGGCCTCCGGCGGTGCGGCCAAGGACGTGGGCGGCAAGAAGTCCACGCGGGGGGCCTCGGCGGGGCGGGCGGCGAAGGGGGCGGCGGAGAAGGCGGCCGAGGGGACGAAGGCGGCGGTCCGCAGGACGAAGGCCGCGGTCGAGAAGGTGACGGCGAAGACGGCCCCGGCCGCGGAGCCCGGCACCGAGGAGCCCGGCACCGGAGGGACCGGGGCCGAGGAGACCGAGGGCCGGGAGGCGGCGGCGAGGAAGACGGCCGCCGGGAAGGGCCCGGCCGGCAAGCCGGCGGCGAAGAAGACGGCCTCGAAGAAGACGGCCGCCAAGAAGACGACGGCCAGGAAGACGACCGCGAAGAAGGCGGCTGCCGGGAAGACGGCGGCCGGGAAGCCCGTCGCCAAGAAGGCCGCGGCGAAGAAGACCCCTGCGGAGGAGGCCCCGAAGGCGCCGGTCAAGAAGGCGGCCGCCAAGAAGGCAGCCGTCAAGAAGACGGCGGCGAAGAAGGCACCGGCCGGGAAGGCGCGGGCGGGGGATGCCGTCGCCGGGGAGAAGGGCGCCGGAGGCGCCGCCGGGCAGGGCGCCGCGGGCAGCAGCACCACCACCAAGGGCACCGCCGGGAAGGGCACCGCCCCGACCGGCGCGGTCACACAGGACACGGCCGGCAGCAGCACGGCCAAGAAGGCGGGTGCGGCCGAGGCCGCGACGCAGACGGGAGCGACGACGGTGGGCGCGAAGAAGACTCCTGGCGCGGCGACGGCGGCCAAGACCGCCGTTCCGAAGGCGCGGGGCGCGGCGGAGCCCGGTGAGCTCGCGGTACGCCCGGGCGAGGACCCCTGGACGGCCGAGGAGGTCGACGAGGCACGAGCGGAGCTGATGTCCGAGGAGGCGCGGCTGCGGGAGGAGATCTCCTCGTCGGAGCGGTCCCTGGTCGGCCTGATGCGGGACTCCGGGGACGGCGCCGGCCACGACGAGGCGGACACCGGCAGCAAGAACATCACCCGCGAGCACGAGCTGGCCCTGGCCGCCAACGCGCGCGAGATGCTCGTCCAGACCGAGCGCGCCCTGGAGCGCCTGGACTCCGGCACCTACGGCCTGTGCGAGAACTGCGGCAACCCCATCGGCAAGGCCCGGATGCAGGCCTTCCCGAGGGCCACGCTCTGCGTGGAGTGCAAGCAGAAGCAGGAGCGCCGGTACTGACCGGAAGACGAATGCCTCCTGAGCACGTGCGCCGCGCGGGGCGTGCCGTACCCTCGTCCTCAGTCAGGCACCTAGGTTGAGGGACTCACGTGGCAGAGGCGGAGCGCATCATCGGTACGCCGGACACCCCGGACGCGGCCGGGAGCGGGCAGGACGGGCCCGGCGAGGACGCGACGGGCGGGCGTGCCGACTCCGAGGGCACCCGGGCCGCCGGCGAGCCCGGCACCGGCCGGCCGGAGGCCGCAGCCGCGCCGCCCCGCGGCAGGCGCCGGATCGCGGTGCTGTTCGCGGTGGCCGCTTTCGCCTACGCCCTCGACCTGATCAGCAAGATGATCGTGGTGGCCAAGCTGGAGCACCACCCGCCGATCGAGATCATCGGTGACTGGCTGAAGTTCGAGGCGATCCGCAACGCCGGGGCGGCCTTCGGCTTCGGTGAGGCCTTCACCGTGATCTTCACGGTGATCGCGGCGGCGGTGATCGTGGTGATCATCCGGCTGGCCCGCAAGCTCTACAGCCTGCCCTGGGCGATCGCGCTCGGCCTGCTGCTCGGCGGCGCGCTGGGCAACCTCACCGACCGGATCTTCCGGGCGCCGGGCGTCTTCGAGGGCGCGGTCGTGGACTTCATCGCGCCCAAGCACTTCGCCGTCTTCAACCTGGCCGACTCGGCGATCGTGTGCGGCGGCATCCTGATCGTGCTGCTGTCCTTCAAGGGGCTCGACCCGGACGGGACCGTCCACAAGGACTGAGTCCGCGGGAGTTGTCCACAGGGCCGTACGGGGCTGTCCGCCCCGTCCGGCATACTCGTCGGGTGAGCACGATTCCCGAGATCCGCACCCTGCCCGTGCCCGACGGACTGGAGGGCGAGCGCGTCGACGCCGCCATCTCCCGCATGTTCGGCTTCTCCCGCACCAAGGCGGCCGAGCTGGCCGCCGCCGGGAAGGTCACGGTCGACGGATCGGTGGTCGGCAAGTCGGAGCGCGTGCACGGCGGCGCCTGGCTCGAGGTCGAGATGCCGCAGGCGCCCGCGCCGGTGCAGGTGGTGGCCGAGCCGGTCGAGGGCATGGAGATCGTGCACGACGACGACGACGTCGTGGTGATCGTCAAGCCGGTCGGCGTGGCCGCGCACCCCTCGCCGGGCTGGAGCGGCCCGACCGTCATCGGGGGCCTCGCCGCCGCCGGGTACCGGATCTCCACCTCCGGCGCCGCCGAGCGCCAGGGCATCGTCCACCGCCTCGACGTGGGCACATCGGGGCTGATGGTGGTCGCCAAGTCGGAGTACGCGTACACGTCGCTCAAGCGCCAGTTCAAGGAGCGCACGGTCGACAAGCGGTACCACACGCTCGTCCAGGGCCACCCCGACCCGACCAGCGGCACCATCGACGCGCCCATCGGCCGGCATCCGCACCACGACTACAAGTGGGCCGTCACGGCCGAGGGCAAGCCCTCCGTCACGCACTACGACCTCATCGAGGCCTTCCGTGCGGCGTCCCTGCTCGACGTGAAGCTGGAGACCGGCCGCACCCACCAGATCCGCGTCCACATGGCCGCGCACCGGCACCCCTGCGTCGGCGACCTCACGTACGGCGCCGACCCGACGCTCGCCAAGCGCCTGCACCTGACCCGCCAGTGGCTGCACGCCGTGCGGCTCGGCTTCGAGCACCCCGGGGACGGGCAGTGGGCCGAGTTCTCCTGTGACTACCCGGAGGACCTGCAGAAGGCGCTGGACCAGGTCCGGGAGGAGACGTACGCGTGAGCTCCCCGGGCTATGCGGTGCGGGTCGCCGAGGAGCCGGCCGACCGCGAGGCGTGCTTCGCGGTGCGCAAGGAGGTCTTCGTCGTCGAGCAGGGCGTGCCGGAGGACCTGGAGTACGACGCGTACGACGCCGCGGCCGTGCACCTGCTGGCGATCCGTGAGGACGGCGTGCCGCTCGGGACCGGGCGGCTGCTGGTCGGCGAAGCGGCGGTGGCGCAGACCGGCGCCGATCCGTCCGTGGGCTGCCTCGGCCGGCTGGCCGTGACCGGGGCCGCACGCGGGCTCGGCGTCGGCGCCGCCCTGGTGCGGGCCATCGAGGACGCGGCACGCGCGCGCGGCCTCACGGCCGTGGACCTGCACGCGCAGACGCACGCGCTGGGCTTCTACGAGCGGCTGGGCTACCGGGCCTACGGCCCCGAGTACCTGGAGGCGGGCCTTCCGCATCAGGGGATGCGGCGTTCCCTCTAGCCCGTCACGGCGGGTGCCATGGTGGGTGCCGAGACGGTTCGTCCCGGCCGAGGCGGTTTGTCACGGGAGTGACGTGGCAGTCTTGAGATCAGCCGTGTGACTGTCCGACCTCCCGGAGCGCTGACCGTGGATCAGTTGGCCCTGTTGTTCGTGCTGCTGCTCGGGGCCGTGATCAGTGTCCCGGTCGGGGACCGGCTCCGGGTGCCGGCACCGGTGCTGATGACCCTCCTCGGCATGGTCCTCGCGCTGCTCGAGTTCGTCCCGAACGTCGAGATCCCGCCGGAGCTGATCCTGCCGCTGCTGCTGCCGCCCCTGCTGTACGCGGCCGTGCGGCGCACGTCCTGGCGGCAGTTCGCGGCGAACAAGCGACCGATCTTCCTGCTGGCCGTGGCACTGGTCTTCGTGACCATGGCCTGTGTGGCCGCCGTGGCCGACGCGATCGTCCCGGGCCTGCCGCTCGCCGCGGCGTTCGCGCTCGGCGCGCTGGTCGCGCCGCCGGACCCGATCGCCGCGACCGCCGTCGCCGGGCAGCTGGGGCTGCCGCGCCGGCTGGTGTCGATCCTGGAGGGCGAGGGGCTGTTCAACGACGTGACGGCCATCGTCCTCTACCACGTGGCGATCGCCGCCGCCGTCAGCGGGACGTTCTCGCCCTGGCAGGCCGGGCTGGACCTGGTGCTGTCGGCCGTGGTGGCCGTCGCCGTGGGACTCGCGCTCGGCTGGGGCGCGAACAAGCTGATGGACCTGCTCGGGGACGCGACCCTGCAGATCGGTCTGACCCTGCTGGTGCCGTACGCCTCCTACGTCCTGGCCGAGGAGCTGCACGGCTCCGGGGTGCTCGCCGTGCTGACCACCGCGCTGTTCCTCGCCGAGTACGGCTCCGACGCCGACGACGTCATGACCCGGCTGGCCGGGCACACGTTCTGGAACATCGTCGACACGCTCGTCACCGGCGTCGCCTTCGGGCTCGTCGGGCTCGAGCTGCACAACGCCGTCCGCACCGCGTCCGGGCGATGGGGCGAACTGCTCGGCTGGGCGGGGATCGTGGTGTGCGTGGTCGTGCTCGTCCGGCTGCTGTGGCTGCTGCCGGCGACCTGGCTGACCAAACGGCTGCACGCGCGGCGCGACTACGACGAGGACATCCCGGTGAGCTGGCGCGAGACCGTGGTGATGTGGTGGTCGGGGATGCGGGGCGTGGCCTCGGTGGCGCTGGTGCTGGCCATTCCGCTGGAGACGGACGCGGGCGGTCCGTTCCCCAGCCGGGACGAGATCATCTTCATCGCGTTCGGGGTGATCGTGGCCACGCTGGTGGTGCAGGGGCTGACCCTGCCGTGGCTAGTGCGGTGGCTCGGGGTGCGGGCCGACACGGACCGGGAGAGGGAACTCGCGAAGGACCTGGCCGTCCGGGCGTCGAAGGCGGCGAAGCGGCGGCTGCGGGAGATCGAGGAGAGCGAGCACCTGCCGGAGGAACTGTCCGAGCAGATGCTGCGGCGGGCGCTCGACATCGGGGTGCGCATCAGCCCCGAACTGGCGGAGGACGAGCGGCGGGAGGCGTACCGGGAGGGCGCGCGGCGGGTGAAGCGGGTGCGCCGGATCCAGCAGGAGATGCTGAGCGCGGCGCGGCACGAGGTGCTGGCGGCGCGGAGCGAGCCCGGGGCGGACCCGGAGGTGGTGGACCGGGTGCTGCGCCATCTCGACGTGCGCAGTCTGCGATGAACCGGGCCCCTCACCCGCGAGGACGGCCGCCCGCGCCGCGGGCAGCCGTCCTCGTCCCTCCGTCTCGGCGGTCCGGCCCCCGTCTCGGCGGTCCGGCCTCCGTCTCAGCGGTCCGGCCTCCGTCTCAGCGGTCCGGACGGGCGGGACTGTGGCCGTGGTAGCGCCGTTGCTGGGCCGGGACGCCGTCCGGTGAGGTGCGCTCGGGGCGCTCCCCGTTCCGGGACGGACGGTCGCCGTTGCGGGACGGCGGCAGCACCGCGTCGGCCGTGTTGACCCGGGGCAGGGCGTAGGGGTGCTCCTCCGCCAGCCAGGCGATCATCTCCTCGCGGACCGCGACCCGCACGGTCCAGATGTCGTCCGCGTCCTTCGCCGTCACCAGGGCCCGCACCTCCATGGTGCTGGGGGTGCTGTCCGTCACGACCAGGTTGTAGGCGCGGCCGTCCCAGGCCGGGCACTCGCGCAGGATGTCGCGGAGCTTGTCGCGCATCGCCTCCACGGGCGCCGAGTGGTCGACGTGCCAGAACACGGTGCCCGTCATCTGCGGGGTGCCGCGCGACCAGTTCTCGAACGCCTTGGACGTGAAGTACGACACGGGCATGGTGATCCGCCGCTCGTCCCAGGTGCGCACGGTCAGGAAGGTCAGCGTGATCTCCTCCACCGTGCCCCACTCGCCGTCCACGACCACGGTGTCCCCGATGCGCACCATGTCGCCGAAGGCGATCTGCAGCCCGGCGAACATGTTGCCCAGCGTGGACTGCGCGGCGACACCGGCGACGATGCCGAGGATGCCGGCCGAGGCCAGCAGCGACGCGCCCGCGGCCTTGAACGCCGGGAACGTCAGCAGCATCGACGCCACGGCGACCACGCACACGATCGCGGAGACCACCCGCATGATCAGCGTGACCTGGGTGCGGACCCGGCGTACCCGGGCCGGGTCGCGCTGGGCATGGGCGTTGGCGTAGCGGCTGTAGGAGGACTCCACGATCGCGGCCGCGATCCGGATGACCAGCCAGGCGGCCGATCCGATCAGCAGCAGCGTCAGCGCCTGGCCGAGGGCCTCACGGCGTTCCTCCAGCAGTTGTGCCTCGTCGTAGGAGCCTCTGAGCAGGGCCGCGAAGAGGACGAGCTGGTAGGGGATGCGGCCACGGCGGAGCCGCCCCCACAGCGGGGTCTCGTGATGTCGTTCGTCGGCCTTGCGCAGCAAGAAGTCGGTGGCCCAGCCGATCAGCAGCGTGAGCACGACCGAGCCACCGACCACGATCAGCGGTCGTAGCAGGTTCTCCATGCCCCCGAACCTAACCGGCCTCCGGCGGGCATGAACATGTGACTTCTGCTGCGTCCTGGGTAGTGCCGCGAAGCCGGCAGGTCACACCCGGCTGGCACCATGGCCTCATGAACATCATGCTCTTTCACTCGGCCCACGGGTTGCGGCCCGCCGTGCGGCAGGCCGCCGACCGGCTGCGCTCGGCCGGTCACGAGGTGTGGACGCCCGACCTCTACGAGGGGCGCACGTTCGAGACCGTCGAGGAGGGCATGGAGCGCAAGGAGAAGATCGGCAAGGAGGAGCTGCTGAAGCGGGCCGTGCTGGCCGCCGCACCCTACTCGGAGCGCGGGCTCGTGTACGCCGGGTTCTCGCTCGGCGCCTCCATCGCCCAGACCCTCGCCCTCGGCGACGACAAGGCGCGCGGCCTGCTGCTCCTGCACGGCACCTCGGACATCGCGCCGGGCGCCACGGCACCGGACCTCCCCGTCCAGCTGCACGTGGCGGAGCCGGACCCCTTCGAGACGGACGACTGGCTCAGCGCCTGGTACCTGCAGATGCGCCGCACCGGCGCCGACGTCGAGGTGTACCGGTACGCGGGGGCGGGTCACCTGTACACCGACCCCGACCTGCCGGACTACGACGCGGAGGCCGCCGAGGCCACCTGGCGGGTGGCGCTCGGCTTCCTCGACTCCCTGTAGCGCCGCCGCGCGTCTACACCGGGTCGTACACGCGCTCGATCTTCTGTGTGCCGCTGCGGGTGCGGTAGGAGCGGGCCCACCTGGCGGTGGCGTCGCGCCGGGCGCGCCCGGAGACCACGTAGTAGTCCATCTGCGCGCGCTCGGCGGTGATGTCCAGGACGCCGAAGCCGTGGCGGTCGGTGTCGACCCAGTGCACGTGCCGGTTGGCGGCGCGGATGACCGGCGCGGCGACCGCGGAGACCGAGCCCTCGGGGACCTTGACGATGTCGTCGAGGTTGTCCGAGGTGACCGAGGTGACGACGAACTCCGTGGCGGCGGACGGGGAGAGCGGATACGTGCCGGCGTCGACCGGGACGTCGTTGGCCCACGCCATGTGGATGTCGCCGGTGAGGAAGACGGTGTTGCGGATCGCGTTCGTCCGCAGGTGCGCCAGGATCTCCCGGCGGTCGTCCGTGTAGCCGTCCCACTGGTCGGTGTTGAGGGCGAGGCCCTCCTGCGGCAGGCCGAGCAGCTTGGCGAGCGGCTTCAGCAGGTCGGCGGAGAGCGAGCCGATGGCGAACGGCGAGATCATCACGGAGTTGCCGACCAGCCGCCAGGTGGTGTCGGAGGACGCCAGGCCCGACTTGAGCCAGTCGAGCTGGGCGCGGCCGGTGAGCGTGCGGTCCGGGTCGTCGACCTCCCCGTTGCCCACCTTGACCTGCTGGGAGCGGAAGGAGCGCAGGTCGAGCAGCGAGAGGTCGGCCAGCTGGCCGAAGCGCAGCCTGCGGTAGGTGGTGCCCGCGATGGCCGGCCGTACCGGCATCCACTCGAAGTAGGCCTGCTTGGCGGCGGCCTGGCGGGCGGACCAGCCGCCCTCGGCGCCCTCCGTGTGGTTCTCGGCGCCGCCCGACCAGGTGTCGTTGGCGAACTCGTGGTCGTCCCAGATGGCCACGACCGGGGCGGCCGCGTGCAGGGCCTGCAGGTCCGGGTCGGTCTTGTACGTCGCGTGCCGCAGACGGTAGTCGGCGAGCGTGACGATCTCGTGGGCCGGTGCGTGCGGCCGGACGACCGTGCCGCGGGTGCCGTACTCGCCGGTGCCGTACTCGTAGATGTAGTCGCCCAGGTGCAGCCAGGCGTCCAGGTCGCCGCGGGAGGCGAGATGGCGGTACGGGGAGAAGAAGCCGGCCTCCCAGTTGGCGCACGAGACCACGCCGAAGCGGAGGCCGGACACCGCCGCGCCGGGCGCCGGGGCGGTACGGGTGCGGGCGGCGGGGGACACGGTGTCGCCGGCGGAGAAGCGGAACCAGTAGTCGGTGGCCGGTTCCAGGCCGCGTATGTCGGCCTTCACGGTGTGGTCGGACGCGGCGGTGGCGGTGGTGGAGCCCCGCGCGACGACGGTCGTGAACGCCTTGTCCCGGGCGACGACCCAGCTCACTTCCGTGTCCGGGCCGAGTCCGGACCCCGGCGCCGCCTCCGGTACCGGGGTCACGCGGGTCCACAGCAGGACGCCGTCCGGCAGCGGGTCGCCGGAGGCCACGCCGTGCAGGAAGGCGGGCGCCTGGCCGGCGGCGCGCGCGGGCAGGGACGCCGCCAGCGGGCCGCCCAGGACAGCGGTCGCCGCCGCGGCCTTGACGACCGTACGGCGGCGCGGTGTGAGGGAGTTGGGGCCCTCGGACGTGTTCGATGATCTGTGTCGACTGGTCACGACCGATCAGGTTACTGATCGGTATGAACGGGAGCGGGCGAACTGGGAAAGTCCGCCCGCTCTTTGCCGGTCGGGCCCGCGTGGGCTACCCCTTGAGCGCGGCGGTGATGGCCGTGTTGAAGTCGGCAACGGTCATCGGGGCGCTCTTGCCGTCGCTGCCGGTGACCTTCTTGCCGTCCATGAGCAGCGTCGGCGTGCCCTGGAAGTCGTACTTCTTGCCGTCGCTGTCGAACTTCTCGCTCATGACCAGCGCCCACTTGTCGTAGGTGCCGTCCTTCACGGCCGTCTGGAACTTCTTGTTGTCCTTCAGGCCGTCCACGGAGTCCGCCACCTTGATCAGGTAGTCGTCGTCCTTGAACTTGTCCTCGGTCTCGCTGGGGTGGTACTCCGCCGAGTACAGCGCGTTCTTGTAGTCGAGGAAGGCCTCGGGGCTGACGTTCAGGGCGGCGCCCAGCGCGCTGAGAGCGTTCTTGGAGCCCACTCCGGGAACGTTGTTGTCGATGAAGGTCGCGCCGACGAACTGGACCTTGTACTTGCCGTCCTCGACGTCCTTGTCGACGGTCGAGCCGACGGTCTGCTCGAACTGGGCGCAGGCCGGGCAGCGCGGGTCCTCGTACATGACGAGGGTCTTCTCGGCGCTGTCCTTGCCGATGACGACCGTCGTGCCGTCCTTGCCCGAGGTGTTGGCCGGCTTGACGAGCTTGGCCTTCGCCGCTGCCTCCCAGCCGTCGGGCTTGTTGGCCTGGACGACCGCGTAGCCGATGCCGCCGGCTATCGCCAGGACGCCGACGACCGAGCAGGCGACGATGACCTGCCGCCTGGTCTTCGCCCGCTTCGCCTCGCGCTCGCGCTCGGCGCGCAGCCGCTCGCGGGCCGCCGTCTTCGCCGCCTGGCTGTTCCGCTTGCTCATGGTGGTGTTCTCCGTGGGGGACGCGCACACGTGGTGTGCGAAGAGGTAAGGGGGGACTGCTCGTGCTCGAAGTGCCGCGCGGGGCGGCCGGGCCTCAGACGAGGGCGGGCGAGCACGGCGGGCCACGCCGCCCCAGGGAGTACGCGAGGACCAGGCCGCGGGCGAAGGGTGTACGGCCGGGGGCGCGCGCCGGCAGCCGGAGACCGGCCGGGGCCCGCTCCACCGTCACCGCGGCGACGGCCAGCAGCAGCGGCCGGAACGTGGTCGCCGTCACGGCCCGCAGCAGCTGGGCCAGGGCCCGCTCGCCGCGGCGCAGCCAGAGGGCGGCGGCGAGGCCGACGCCGATGTGCGCGCCGAGCAGCAGCCAGACCGTGGCCGGGTCGGCGTGCGCCACCGCGGCCGCCAGCCGCTCCGTGCCCGTGGCCCCGGCCATCCGGGCCAGCGGGGCGCCGAACGCGCCGCCGCCGCACAGCACGTCCAGGCCGACCGACCGCAGGGGCCCGGTGACCGGGCCGCCCGCCCGGCCGTAGCAAGTGTGCTGCCCGGTCGTGAACACCGTGTCGGCGGCCAGCTCCAGCGGGATCAGCAGGGCCGCGATCCGCCCGAAGGACCGCTCGCGGCCCGCCAGCGCGTACGCCAGGGCGAACACGGCGGCGGCGACCGCGGCCACCGTGCCCACCGGGAGCGGCGCCCGGGACAGCAGCACGTGCGACGCGGTGCTGAGCGTCACGACCACGGCCGTGAACAGCGCCGCGCGCACGGCCCTGAGCTGGATCCCGGATATGTCCATAGCGATAGAAGAGTGTGTCATGCGGTCCTGTAAGGGACCCCTAAAGGATGCCGGTGCGAGCCGCTTCCGTCACAGACCCGGAATCCGGCCGTTGCGGAACAGGTCGACGAAGGTCTGGTGATCGGCACGCGCGCGGGCGCCGTACTCGTGCGCGAAGTCGACCAGCAGGGGCGCGAAGCCCTCCTCGTCGGCCGCGATCGCCGCGTCGATGGCCCGCTCCGTGGAGAACGGCACCAGCGACTCGCCGGACTGCTCGTCCGCCGCCGAGTGCATCGTGGCCGTCGCCCGGCCGAGGTCGGCGACCACCTGGGCGATCTCCTCCGCGTCGTCGATGTCGCTCCAGTCGAGGTCCACCGCGTACGGCGAGACCTCCGCGACCAGCTGGCCCGCGCCGTCCAGCTCCGTCCAGCCCAGCCACGGGTCGGCGTGCTGCTGCAGGGCCCGCTGCGAGAGCACCGTGCGGTGGCCCTCGTGCTGGAAGTAGCCGCGGACCGCCGGGTCGGTGATGTGCCGGGAGACGGCCGGGGTCTGGGCCTGCTTGATGTAGATCACCACGTCGTTCTCGAGGGCGTCGGTGTGGCCCTCCAGCAGGATGTTGTACGACGGCAGCCCGGCCGAGCCGATGCCGATCCCGCGCCGGCCCACCACGTCCTTGACGCGGTAGGAGTCCGGGCGCGACAGGGACGCCTCCGGCAGGGTCTCCAGATAGCCGTCGAAGGCCGCGAGGACCTTGTAGCGGGTGGCCGCGTCCAGCTCGACGGAGCCGCCGCCGGGCGCGAAGCGGCGCTCGAAGTCGCGGATCTCCGTCATCGACTCCAGCAGCCCGAAGCGGGTCAGCGAACGCGCGTCGCGCAGCGCGTCCAGCAGCGGGCCCTGGGCCGTGTCGAGTGTGAACGGCGGCACCTCGTCGCTCTTCGCGCCCGTCGCCAGGGCGTGGATCCGCTCGCGGTAGGCGATCGCGTAGATCCGCACCAGCTCGCTGATCTGCTCGTCGCTGAGCGCCTTGGCGTACCCGATCAGCGCGATGGACGCGGCGAAGCGCTGCAGGTCCCAGGTGAAGGGGCCGACGTAGGCCTCGTCGAAGTCGTTGACGTTGAAGATCAGGCGGCCGGTCGCGTCCATGTACGTGCCGAAGTTCTCCGCGTGCAGGTCGCCGTGGATCCACACGCGCGAGGTGCGCTCGTCCAGGTACGGGCCGGCGCCGCCGCCCCGGCGTTCGAGATCGTGGTAGAAGAGGCACGCCGTGCCCCGGTAGAAGGCGAAGGCGGAGGCCGCCATCTTCCGGAACTTCACGCGGAACGCGGCCGGGTCGGCGGCCAGCAGCGCGCCGAAGGCGGTGTCGAAGACGGCGAGGATCTCCTCACCGCGGTGCTCGTCCTCGAGCTGCGGGAACGACATCGCTGGGTGCCTCCTGGTGCATGCGCTTCGGGGCGGCGGGTCCGCCCCCTGGCCAACGTGCGGCGGGTCACGCGAGTGCCCGCGACCCCCGCCCGAAGGTACGTGGGTCAGGCCCCGGAGTGTCAGTGCCGAGGCATAGACTTCGACGCTGTCCCCCCAGACTGCCCGCAGCCTGTCGGACCCTATTCGCCCTATGTTTTCCCTGGAGGCCGCCGCATGTCGAAGCCGCCGTTCACGCACCTGCACGTCCACACCCAGTACTCGCTGCTGGACGGTGCCGCGCGGCTGAAGGACATGTTCAACGCGTGCAACGAGATGGGCATGACGCACATCGCCATGTCCGACCACGGCAACCTCCACGGGGCGTACGACTTCTTCCACTCCGCGCAGAAGGCCGGGATCACCCCGATCATCGGGATCGAGGCGTATGTCGCCCCCGAGTCGCGCCGCAACAAGCGCAAGATCCAGTGGGGCCAGCCGCACCAGAAGCGGGACGACGTCTCCGGTTCCGGTGGCTACACCCACAAGACGATGTGGGCGGTGAACAAGACCGGCCTGCACAACCTCTTCCGGCTCTCCTCCGACGCCTACGCGGAGGGCTGGCTGCAGAAGTGGCCCCGGATGGACAAGGAGACCATCTCCCGGTGGTCCGAGGGCATCGTCGCCTCCACCGGCTGCCCCTCCGGGGAGGTCCAGACCCGGCTGCGCCTCGGCCAGTTCGACGAGGCCCTCAAGGCCGCCGCCGACTACCAGGACATCTTCGGCAAGGACCGCTACTTCCTGGAGCTGATGGACCACGGCATCGAGATCGAGCACCGGGTCCGCAAGGGCCTGCTGGAGATCGGCAAGAAGCTCGGCATCCCCCCGCTGGTCACCAACGACTCGCACTACACGTACGCGCACGAGGCGGGCGCCCACGACGCGCTGCTGTGCATCCAGACCGGCAAGAACCTCTCCGACCCCGACCGCTTCAAGTTCGACGGCACCGGCTACTACCTGAAGTCCACGGACGAGATGTACGCCATCGACTCCTCGGACGCCTGGCAGGAGGGCTGCGCCAACACGCGGCTGATCGCCGAGATGGTCGACACCACGGACATGTTCCAGAAGCGCGACCTCATGCCGAAGTTCGACATCCCGGAGGGGTACACGGAGGTCAGCTGGTTCCGCGAGGAGACCATGCGGGGCATGCAGCGCCGCTTCCCGGACGGCATCCCGGACGACCGCATGAAGCAGGTCGAGTACGAGATGGACACCATCATCTCGATGGGCTTCCCGGGCTACTTCCTCGTGGTCGCCGACTTCATCATGTGGGCCAAGAAGCAGGGCATCGCGGTCGGCCCCGGCCGAGGCTCCGCGGCCGGCTCGATCGTCGCCTACGCCCTCGGCATCACCGACCTCGACCCGATCCCGCACGGCCTGATCTTCGAGCGGTTCCTCAACCCCGAGCGCATCTCCATGCCCGATGTCGACATCGACTTCGACGAGCGCCGGCGCGTCGAGGTGATCCGGTACGTGACGGAGAAGTACGGCGCCGACAAGGTCGCCATGATCGGCACCTACGGCACCATCAAGGCCAAGAACGCGATCAAGGACTCCGCGCGCGTGCTGGGCTACCCGTACGCGATGGGCGACCGCATCACCAAGGCGATGCCCGCCGACGTCCTCGGCAAGGGCATCCCGCTCTCCGGCATCACGGACCCGAACCACCCGCGCTACAGCGAGGCCGGCGAGGTCCGCGGGATGTACGAGAACGAGCCGGACGTGAAGAAGGTCATCGACACCGCGCGCGGCGTGGAGGGCCTGGTCCGGCAGATGGGCGTGCACGCCGCCGGCGTGATCATGTCCAGCGAGACCATCACCGACCACGTCCCGGTCTGGGTCAGGCACACCGACGGCGTGACCATCACGCAGTGGGACTACCCGAGCTGTGAGTCGCTCGGCCTGCTGAAGATGGACTTCCTGGGCCTGCGCAACCTCACGATCATGGACGACGCCGTCAAGATGGTGAAGGCCAACAAGGGGATCGACATCGATCTCCTGAGCCTCCCGCTCGACGACCCCACGACCTTCGAACTGCTCCAGCGCGGCGACACGCTCGGCGTCTTCCAGTTCGACGGCGGCCCGATGCGCTCCCTGCTCCGGCTGATGAAGCCGGACAACTTCGAGGACATCTCCGCCGTCTCGGCCCTGTACCGCCCGGGCCCGATGGGCATGAACTCCCACACGAACTACGCGCTGCGCAAGAACGGCCAGCAGGAGATCACCCCCATCCACCCCGAGCTGGAGGAGCCGCTCAGGGAGGTCCTGGACGTCACCCACGGCCTGATCGTGTACCAGGAGCAGGTGCAGAAGGCCGCCCAGATCATCGCCGGCTACTCGCTCGGCGAGGCCGACATCCTGCGCCGCGTGATGGGCAAGAAGAAGCCGGAGGAGCTGGAGAAGAACTTCGCCATCTTCCAGGCCGGCGCCCGCAAGAACGGCTACAGCGACGAGGCGATCCAGGCGCTGTGGGACGTGCTGGTCCCCTTCGCCGGCTACGCGTTCAACAAGGCGCACTCCGCCGCGTACGGCCTGGTGTCCTACTGGACGGCCTACCTCAAGGCGAACCACCCCGCCGAGTACATGGCCGCGCTGCTGACCTCCGTCAAGGACGACAAGGACAAGTCGGCCGTCTACCTCAACGAGTGCCGCCGCATGGGCATCAAGGTGCTCCCGCCCAACGTCAACGAGTCGATGGCCAACTTCGCCGCCCAGGGCGACGACGTGATCCTCTTTGGCCTCTCCGCCGTGCGCAACGTCGGCACCAACGTGGTCGAGTCGATCATCCGGTGCCGCAAGGCCAAGGGGAAGTACACGTCCTTCCCGGACTACCTCGACAAGGTGGAGGCGGTGGTCTGCAACAAGCGCACCACCGAATCGCTGATCAAGGCCGGCGCCTTCGACTCCATGGGCCACACCCGCAAGGGCCTCACCGCCCAGTACGAGCCGATGATCGACAACGTGGTCGCGGTCAAGCGCAAGGAGGCCGAGGGGCAGTTCGACCTCTTCGGCGGCATGGGCGAGGCGGAGACCAGCGAGCCGGGCTTCGGGCTCGACGTGGAGTTCTCCACCGACGAGTGGGACAAGACCTATCTGCTCGCCCAGGAGCGGGAGATGCTCGGTCTGTACGTCTCCGACCACCCGCTGTTCGGACTGGAGCACATCCTGTCCGACAAGGCCGACGCGGGTATCTCCCAGCTGACCGGAGGTGAGCACGCGGACGGCGCGGTCGTCACCATCGGCGGCATCATCTCGGGCCTGCAGCGCAAGATGACCAAGCAGGGCAACGCCTGGGCCATCGCCACCGTCGAGGACCTCGCGGGCTCCATCGAGTGCATGTTCTTCCCCGCGACGTACCAGCTCGTCTCGACCCAACTCGTCGAGGACGCCGTGGTGTTCGTCAAGGGCCGGCTCGACAAGCGTGAGGACGTGCCGCGGCTCGTCGCGATGGAGCTGATGGTCCCGGACCTGTCCAACGCGGGCACCAACGCGCCCGTGGTCCTCACCATCCCGGCCACCCGGGTCACCCCGCCCCTGGTCAGCCGCCTCGGCGAGGTGCTCAGTCACCACAAGGGCGACAGCGAGGTCCGGATCAGGCTCCAGGGACCGACCAAGACGACCGTGCTGCGCCTGGACCGGCACCGGGTCAAGCCCGACCCGGCGCTCTTCGGCGACCTGAAGGTGCTGCTCGGCCCGTCCTGCCTGGCGGGGTGAGACGGGGCCGCACAGGGCTCTCGACGCGCGTGAGGGGCGTACCCGGTACCTGGGTACGCCCCTCACGTGGCTGCGCGGGCCTCAACAACCCGTCACACGGATGTCAGTTGTGGCCGAAGCTGCGCTTCCGCTTGCGGGTCGCCACATCGCCGGGGGTCATCTCGACGTCGGGCTGGGGCTCCGCCTCCGCCGCGGGGTGGCGGTCCGCCCGCTGGCCGCGCTCGGTGGGACGCTGCTGCTTACGGTCACGGTTCTTGTTCTTGGCCATGGTGATGCCTCCTGTGGGGGATCTAGGGGCCAGGGCCGGGACCAGATTCACATAGCCCGACAACGATCGCATGTCGGACAATTACCCTGCGTGACAGGGGGAGTCGGAGCGGGGCGCGGCGAAACGCCACGCCGAAGATCGAGTTCCGGCCGTTAACCTCCGCGCCGTCGGGCAGACTCGAAGCAAGCCCGAAACAAACCTCCAGGGAAGAGGGTGAGTCGCGTGGACCGCTGCATCGTCCTGGTGGACGCCGGGTATCTGCTGGGAGCCGCGGCGAGTCTCCTCGCCGGGGAGCCCTCACGGTCCCGCATCACCGTCGACCACACAGCCCTCATCCAGGGCCTGCGCGAACGCGCCGAGTCCGACACGCAGCAGCCCCTGCTGCGCATCTACTGGTTCGACGGCGCTCCCGACCGCGTCCCGCAGCCCGAGCACCGCAGACTGCGCGTGATGCCCCGGGTCACCGTCCGGCTCGGCGCCCTGACCCGCAGCGACGGCCGCTGGGCGCAGAAGGGCGTGGACGCCGCCATGCACGCCGAGCTCACCGAGCTGGCCCGCAACCGCGCCTGCTCCGACGTCGTCCTGGTCACCGGCGACGGCGATCTGCTGCCCGGCATGATGGCCGCCAAGGAGCACGGCGTCGCCGTCCACCTGTGGGCCGTCCAGGCCGCCGACGGCGACTACAACCAGTCCGAGGACCTGGTCGCCGAGGCCGACGAGCGACGCGTCCTGGACCGCGCGTGGATCACCAAGGCCGTCCGCGCCAAGGAGCTCACCGGCGTGTGCGCCCCGCAGCCCGCGCCCCGGCCCGAGATCGCCGCGATCCTCTCCGCGCCCCTGCCCGACTCGGCCCTCTCCGCCCCCGCCGAACGGCCTGCCCCGCAGCCCCCGCACCCGGTGCCCGGCCCCGGGCAGAACGGCGCCCAGGACCGGGTGCCCGCGCCCAAAGGGGTCCCCACGCCCAAAGACCTGGCCGCCCTGCGCGCCCCCGGCACCCAGCCCGCCCAGCCCCCCGCCTCCGCCACCCTCCGCTGGTCCTCCGACAAAGGCTGGGTCGACCGGCCCGCGGCCGAGCCCCCCGAGGCCGCCTCGATGCCGACGCTCGCCCAGCTGACCACCGCCGAGCAGCGCTGGGCCGACCGCGAGGAGGACATCACCACGGTCGGCGGCGACCCCTTCGAGGTGGGCCAGGTCTTCGCCCGGCGCTGGGTCGAGCGCCTCGGCGACCAGTCCCACCTGCAGAAACTGTCCGGCATGTACCCGCGCATCCCGCACCGCGTCGACGGCGAGCTGCTGCGCTACGCCGCCCGCTTCGGCCTGCTCGCCCACAAGGACGACCAGATCGACGAGCGGGACCGCTACGCCATCCGGGCGGGATTCTGGAAGGAGATCGACCTCCGCACGGGCGTGGAGCACGCCCCCGTCGGCGACTGAGACCCCCGCGGCGGAATTTCCCGCGGGGACCGCCCCGAGAGCGGACCGGGGCGGCCGACCCCGTAGTCTCGTCCCTTGTGAGTAAGCGCGCGGCACAGGCATTTCGGCACGACGGTGACGTCGTGTGCGCGGTGCGCGGGCTGACCAAGACCTATCCGGCCGTACGGGGCCGGCGCGGCACCCCCGCCGCACCCGAGGTCCGGGCCACGGACGACGTGACGCTGGACATCCGCCGCGGCGAGATCTTCGGCCTGCTCGGGCCGAACGGCGCCGGCAAGTCCACCCTCGTACGGCAGCTCACCGGGCTGATGCGGCCCGACCGCGGCAGCGTGGAGATCCTCGGGCACGACATCGTGCGCCACCCGGAGCGCGCCTCGCGCATCCTCGCCTACCTGGGCCAGGAGTCGACCGCCCTCGACGAACTGACCGTGTCGCTCGCCGCCGAGACCACGGGGCGGCTGCGCGGCCTGGAGGTGCGGCGGGCGCGGGCCGAGCGGGACGAGGTCCTCGACGAACTGGGGCTCACGCCGCTCGCCGGCCGGCCGCTGAAGAGGCTCTCCGGGGGCCAGCGGCGCCTGGCCTGCTTCGCCGCGGCCCTGGTGGGGGAGCGGCCGCTGCTGGTGCTCGACGAGCCGACCACCGGCATGGACCCGGTGGCCCGGCGGGCCGTGTGGTCCGCCGTCGACCGGCGGCGGGCCGAGCGCGGGACGACCGTGCTGCTCGTCACCCACAACGTCATCGAGGCCGAGACCGTGCTGGACCGGGTCGCCGTCCTCGATCGAGGGCGGGTGATCGCCTGCGACACGCCCGGCGGGCTGAAGGAGCAGGTCGCGGGCGAGGTGCGGGTCGAGCTGATGTGGCGCGACGCGGCGCCGCTGCACGTGCCCGAGGTGGCCGTGCTGCGGGACCGGGCCGTGGAGTCGGGCCGCCGCTGGACCCTCCGGCTCGGGCCCGAGGAGGCCCGCGCGGTGGTCGCCACCGTGACCGGAGGCGCCGCCTTCGCCGCCCTGGACGACTTCACGCTGGCCACGCCGAGCCTGGAGGACGTCTACCTCGCCCTGGGCGGTGCCGCGCAGCAGGGGCTGGTGAAGGCGTGAGCGTCACCGGGGCCCTGAGCGCGGGGGCCGTCGCGTCCGTACCGAACAGGACGACTGCCGCAGTGGACCCGACGAAGGGGAGCAGCGCGACGTGAGTGTCGTACCCGCCGATGTCCTGCCGGGCGGTGCCCTGGCCGCACAGGAGCCCGCCACGGGCGCGGCCGAGCTCGGTCCCCGGGCGCGGCTGTGGCCGTCGCTGGCGGCCGTGTACCGGGCGCAGCTGTCCCGGGCGCGGGTCGCGCGGATCCCGCTGCTGTTCGTGGCGACCTTCCAGTCGATCGGCATCATGATCCTGATGCGCGGGGTCGTGGACGACGGGGCCGAGGCGCAGGCGGTCGTCGCCGGCTCCTCGGTCCTGGTGGTCGCCTTCGTCGCGCTGAACCTGCTCGCCCAGTACTTCGGGCAGCTGCGGGCCAGCGGCGGGCTCGACCACTACGCGACCCTGCCGGTGCCGCCCGCCGCGGTGGTGCTGGGCGCGGCGGGCGCGTACGCGTCCTTCACCGTGCCGGGGACGGTCGTGACGGCGGTCTTCGGCTGTGTGCTGTTCGGGCTGCCGATGGCCCATCTGTGGATCCTGCTGGCGGTGATCCCGCTCGCGGGCGCCGCGCTCGCCGGGCTCGGGGCGGCGCTCGGGCTGCTCGCGCCCCGGCCCGAACTCGCCACGCTGCTCGGCCAGCTGGGCATGTCGGCGGCGCTGCTGCTGGGTGTGCTGCCGGCGGACCGGATGCCGGAGGCCGTGCGCCTCGCGCGGGACCTGCTGCCGTCGACGTACGGCGTGGAGGCGTTCGCGCGCACGTTCGGACCGGACCCCGACTGGGCCTTCGTGCTCGGCGACCTCGCTGTCTGCGGGGGCGTGGGCGTCGTCTCGCTGGCGGTGGCGACCTGGGCGTACCGCAGGGCGGCCGTCCGGTGAACGGGCAGGCGCCGTCCGGTGACGCGGGACACAGGCGGGCCTGGCACGATGGCAGGGTGACCGCACCACTGACTCCGCCACCGCCGCCGCACGAACGTTCCCCTCAGGGCTCGTGGCAGCCTCCGGCCGCGGGGCCCGCGGCGCCCGGGGCCCAGCACGCCGAGTACGCCGACCAGGCCGGGCCCGGCTGGTACGGACAGGACGGGCCCGGGATGAGGACGGAACTGCGGGAGGCGGGCGTGGCCGCCCTGGCCGTGGCGCTGGGCGGGGTGCTCCTGGGCGTGCTGTGGTGGTGGCTCGCGCCGCACGTGCCGCTGGTCGGTGACGTGACCGACGGGAACTGGGTGGTCTACCTCAAGGACACCGAGGGGGAGCAGGCCGTGGGCGTGGACGGGACGTTCACGCTGCTCGCCCTGGGCTTCGGCGTCGTGAGCGCGCTGGTGGTCTTCCTGCTGCGGCGGCGCGGCGGGGTGCCGCTGGTGGTCGGGCTGGCGGTCGGGGGGCTGCTCGGGTCGCTGCTCGCCTGGCGGGTCGGGGTGTGGCTCGGACCCGCCGAGGACGTGATCGCCCGGGCGCGCGAGGTGGGGCGGGGCGTGACCTTCTCCGCGCCGCTGAAGCTGGGCGCGAAGGGCGCGCTGCTGGCCTGGCCGCTCGCCGCGCTCGTCCTGCACCTCGGGCTGACGGCGCTGTTCGGCCCCCGGGACCCCGAGCCGGAGTTCCCGGGCGGGCCGTACCGGCAACCGCCCGCAGCCGACTAGCTCCGGGGCTCGGCAGCGAGCCCCTCAGGCTCGGCAGCCCCGCAGGCCCGATGGTCCGCGGCCGGGGGCTGCCCCACGGCCCGCTGGATCTGCGCGGCTCCGCTACCCGGGGCGGCCGACGGGGGCCAGGACCGCGTCCGTGAGCTTCCGCAGGTCCTCCGGCGCCAGCTCCACCTCCAGGCCCCTGCGTCCGGCCGACACGCAGATGGTCGTGTGCGCCGACGCCGAGGCGTCGAGGACCGTCGGCAGCTTCCTGCGCTGGCCCAGCGGGGAGATGCCGCCCCGGACGTACCCCGTGGTGCGCTCCGCCAGGGCCGGGTCGGCCATCGTGGCCCGCTTGCCGCCCACCGCCGCGGCCAGGGCCTTCAGGTCCAGCTGGCCCGCCACCGGGACCACCGCGACCGTCAGGGCGCCGTCGACGTCCGCGACGAGGGTCTTGAAGACGCGGTCCGGTGAGACGCCCATCGCCTCCGCCGCCTCCTCGCCGTAGGACGGGTGGGAGGGGTCGTGGTCGTAGGAGTGGACCGTGAACGGCGCTCCGGCGGCGGTCAGGGCCACCGTCGCGGGCGTGCCGCCCTGCTGCTGCTTCCTGGTCTTCTTGGCCATGCGGATCCGCTCAGTTCAGGCTCGTCGGGCCGCGCGTCAGGTCGGACGACGGCAACGACGGCAGACTACGGATGATGGCCGTCTCGGTGCGCAGGATTTTCAGCTCGTCCCGCAGGCGGGAGGCGGTGTCGGGGGCCTGGAGCAGGCGCTGCTTGGTGGGGGTGTCCAGCATCATCGCCGCCGCGACGAGGTACGACACCACGCCCGGCTCGTCCGGCAGGTCCGCGCCGGTCGTCAGGGAGCGTTCGCGCGCGCCCGCCAGGCGCTTCTGGTACTGCCGGAAGGACCGCAGCACCCCCTCGGCGAGCGGGGCCGCCTCGTCGCCGGGTTCCTCCGCCAGCGGCTCCAGCTCGGCCGTCAGGAACGGGCCGGACGCCTCGACCGACAGCAGCTTCACACGCGTCGTGCCCGTCGCCAGCACCTCGAAGGAGCCGTCGGTGCGCTCGCGGATCGTCGCCGCGTCCGCGATGCAGCCCACCTTGTGGAACGCCTTGACCGGGTCCGGGCCGAAGCCGGCCAGGGGTCCCTTCTCGGGCAGGGCCGTCGGGTCGGGCATGCCGGGCACGCTCGGGGCCACCTCGTGGCCGTCGCGGATCGCCACGACGGCGAACCGGCGCGACTCGTCCTCCGGCGTCTTCAGCAGCTCGCGCATCATGGCGCGATACCGCTCCTCGAAGACGTTGAGAGGGAGCACGAGCCCCGGGAACAGCACCGAGTTCAGGGGGAAGAGGGGGAGCCGGACGGTGGTCACGACGCAAAAGCCTAATGGTCGCCGGTGCGGTCCCGTCCGCCCCGTTCACCTGGTGGATGCCAGGAGGGGTCCCCGGCCGCCCCGGCCCGGATCCGGTCGCGCACGTCGAGGAAGTGGCCGAGCGGGTCGTCGGACACCTGGTCCCAGGGGAACGAGGTGGCGTACGGGCCGTTCAGCCGCAGCTGGTCGCGGGCGTTCTCCCAGCGCTCCAGGCGCACCAGGACGAAGAGCAGCAGGTTGCGCATCGGGGCGGGCCAGGGGTCGGCCGCCGGCAGGCGGGGGGAGAGGGCAAGGGCCCGGGCGGCGGCCGCGTCCAGCCGCGCGCGCGGCACCTCGGGACCGCAGCCGTCGGTGAGGTAGCCGAAGGCCGCCCGCAGCGGCAGGGCCTGCACGAGCGCGCCGGCGGGCGCGTCCTGCGCGGCCCGGTCGGCGAAGTCGAAGCACTCGTGGTGCGAGCCGTGCCAGTGGGTGGCCAGGTAGCGCAGGGCCGCCACATGGCAGCCGTGGTGGTGCGGGGCGCGGCGCACGGCCGCCGCCCACAGCTCCTCGAAGTACGTGTGGCCGGCCCGCGCGCCCCGGGCGTGGTCGAGCGCGAGCCGCCACGGCACCGGGTCGCGCTGGTCGCCCCGGGCCGCCGCCGTGATCAGTGGGCTCAGCTCGCGCAGCAGCTCGGCCCGGGCCGGCGACCGCCAGGCGCGGTCCACCGCCAGCTGGGCGCCCACCAGCAGCGCGTCCGGGTCCTGCGGGGAGGTGGCGAGCCAGGCGTCCAGCCACTCGGGCCGGGAGCGGGCGAAGGCCGCCAGGCGGGTCACGTACCGGTCGCGCCGCTCCCACTCGGCGGCCGCGCGCGTGGCGAGGAGCAGCGCGGCGGCCGGGCCGTGGTCGCCCCGGGCGGCGGCGACCAGCGCCGGGCTCAGCCGCGCGTCGGGCGCGTCGAGCAGCACCTCGTCGTCGGTGCCCGGCCCGCTGGGGACGGGGCGGGGGGCGGTCCTTGTCGTCCGGCTCGGCCGGAGGAACGGCAGCATCATGGCCATGGTGTCGACCATTGAAAGACCGCTGGTCACAGCGGCGCCAGATCGTTCCGGGAACTTGCGGAAAGTTGTACGCCGGTTGGTCAAGAGAAGGTAAAGGTGTGGCAGTTCGGCAACTGTGGTCACACCGGCAACATCAGTTGCGCCGCAGCAGCCTCGTCGCCCCCGCCGCCACCGTCGTCGCCAGCACCCAGCCCAGCAGGATCATCACCGCGGCCAGCCACTGCCAGCCCCCGCGCAACTGCCAGAAACCCACCTGCCCCAGGTCGATGACCGGCAGCAGCAGGTCGAGGCTGAACAGCGCCGGGTTCCACTCGGGGTGCTCACCCCGCTTCATCGGCGGGTGGCCGGCCTGCGCGAAGGCGAACGCGCCGGCCGCCCACAGCACCGCCATCCACACCGCCGCCCGGCCCGGCCGGTACCCGTAGGCGACCGTCCAGTCCTGCGCGTAGCCCCACAGCTTGGCGGCGAGCGGCAGGCTCTCGCGGTGGCGGCGCTGCTTGGCGAGCAGCACCTCGCGGGCCGCCTCGTCCTCCCCGCCGGCCCGCAGGACGGCCGCGAGCCGCTCGTACGGCTCCGGGTTGTACTCGGCGGTCGCCGCCGCCACCCAGTCCAGCCGCTCGTCCAGCGGGAACGGCCCGCGCGGCACCAGGTTCTCGTAGGCGAAACCGCCCATGTGCAGCCGCCCCGGGCCGGGCCAGGCGTCCGCGCGGTCCATCAGGTTGACCACCTTCGCCCCCGACAGCACCACCCGCCCGCGGTCCGGCCGCTCCCCGAGGAACCGCAGCTCGGGCGTCTGCATCCGGCGCAGCGACAGCTCCTGCTCGTCCGTCAGGGTGAACCGGGCCAGCTCGAAGTCGACGGCGTCGCCGAAACGGCCGTCGTCCAGGCGGATCCCGCCCTCGCACTGGAACCGCTGGATGCGCGTCCCCTCGGCCGGGGTCATGCCGCTCATCGCCTGGGCGCCGACACCGGCCGGGGTCAGGTACAGGCTGCGCTCGACGGTCAGCTGCGGGGCGTTCAGCGCGAGCCGGGCGAAGGGATGGGCCAGGCGCGCGCCGCGCAGGCTCAGCGACACCCCGATGGTGGCGGCGCGCAGGCTCAGCTCGCCGTACGACTCCATCAGCTCAGCCTGTAAGTCCTGGCCGACCGTCAGACCGTCCGCCGCCAGCGACCTGCCGCTGCGGTCGCCGTGCACCACGGCCTGGTTGAGCATCAGGTCGGTGCCTATCTGGGCGTCCGTGAGCCGGATGCCGCGGTGGAAGCGGCAGCGCGGCAGGTGCAGATCGCCCTCCGTGTGCAGCCGGGCCGCCTCCAGCCGCGGAACGGAGCAGTCCACCAGCCGCACGGTCGTGAAACGGGCCTCCGGCAGCAGCACGTCCTGCTCGAAACGGCACTGGCGCATCTCGACGTACGGCAGCACCGTGCCGCCCGCGAGGTCCAGCGAGCCGCTGATGTGCACACCGGCCAGCTTCAGCGACGACACGCGGCCGGCCAGGGCGGGCGGGCCGTCGAGAAGCAGCCAGCACACGATCCGGGCCCGGACCGTGCGCTCCTCGCCCCACGGGTGGCCGCCGTGCGGATCGTCCTCCAGCGGATCGCCGCTGCTCAGGTCGTACACGCTGCCGTTGCGGAAGGCCTGCCACATGCCGGCCTCGGCCGCGGTCAGGTCGTCGGGCAGTTCCCCGGCACGCAGGCCGGCCCCCTCGGTCACAGCTCTTCCTTCCTCCCCAGGTACTCGCCGGTTGGTCCCTTCGTACAACCGTTCATGCCCGCTGCGTGACGATCTGAAAGCAGAAAGTGACGGCGATCTGCCGGGGTTCCGCTGCGCCGTACGGCGCGGACCCGCGACACTCTGTATCAGCCATTGATACGCGCGCACGACGCGTCACGCGGGTCTGAGAGAATTGAGCACGTGATCTCCCGAATCGATCTGCGCGGCGACGCCCTTCCCGAGGGCCCCGCCCTGCGTGACCTGCTGCCCCGAGCCGACTTCGACGTGTCGGTCGCCCTGGAGAAGGTGCGTCCGATCTGCGAGGACGTGCATCATCGCGGCGACGCGGCGCTGATCGACGCCGCCGAGCGGTTCGACGGGGTGCGGCTGGACCAGGTGCGGGTGCCGGCCGCCGCGCTCACCCGCGCGCTGCGGGAGCTCGACCCGGCCGTGCGCGCCGCCCTGGAGGAGTCCATCCGGCGCGCCCGGATCGTCCACCGCGAGCAGCGCCGCGGCACCCACACCACCCAGGTCGTGCCCGGCGGCACCGTGACCGAGAAGTGGGTTCCGGTCCAGCGCGTCGGGCTGTACGCGCCCGGCGGCCGGTCGGTCTACCCGTCCTCCGTGATCATGAACGTGGTGCCCGCGCAGGAGGCCGGCGTCGAGTCCATCGCGCTCGCCTCGCCCGCCCAGGCCGAGTCCGGCGGACTGCCGCACCCCACGATCCTCGCCGCCTGCGCCCTGCTCGGCGTCGACGAGGTGTACGCGGCCGGCGGCGCCACGGCCGTCGCGATGTTCGCCTACGGCACCGAGTCCTGCGCGCCCGCCGACATGGTCACCGGCCCCGGCAACATCTGGGTCGCCGCCGCCAAGCGCTACTTCACCGGCCGCATCGGCATCGACGCCGAGGCCGGCCCGACCGAGATCGCGGTCCTGGCCGACGACACGGCCGACCCGGCGCACGTCGCCTCCGACCTGATCAGCCAGGCCGAGCACGACCCGCTGGCCGCCGCCGTCCTGGTCACCGACTCCGCGGACCTCGCGGACGCGGTGGAGAAGGAGCTGCAGCCGCAGGTCGCGGCCAGCAAGCACGTCGACGACCGGATCGTCCCGGCCCTGTCCGGCAAGCAGTCCGCGATCGTCCTGGTCGACGGCATCGACGAGGGCCTCAAGGTGGTCGACGCCTACGGCGCGGAGCACCTGGAGATCCAGACGGCCGACGCCGTCGCCGTGGCCGACCGCGTGAAGAACGCGGGCGCGATCTTCATCGGCCCCTGGGCCCCGGTCTCCCTCGGCGACTACGCGGCCGGCTCCAACCACGTCCTGCCCACCGGCGGCTGCGCCTGCCACTCCTCCGGCCTGTCCGTCCAGTCCTTCCTGCGCGGCATCCACATCGTCGACTACACCAAGGACGCGCTGGCCGAGGTCGCGCACCACGTGGTCACGCTGGCCGAGGCGGAGGACCTGCCCGCGCACGGCGCGGCGATCAAGGCACGGTTCGACTGGAAGGTTCCCCAGGGCAAGTGACAGGCATCGACGATCTTCCCGTACGGGACGAGCTGCGCGGCAAGTCCCCCTACGGCGCACCCCAGCTGGACGTCCCCGTACGGCTGAACACCAACGAGAACCCCTACCCGCTGCCCGAGCCCCTGGTCGAGCGCATCGCCGAGCGCGTCCGCGAGGCGGCCCGCACCCTCAACCGCTACCCCGACCGGGACGCGGTCGAGCTGCGCACCAAGCTCGCCGAGTACCTGACGACCACGTCCGGGTACGAGGTCGGACCGGCCAACGTCTGGGCCGCCAACGGCTCCAACGAGGTCATCCAGCAGCTGCTGCAGACCTTCGGCGGGCCGGGCCGCACGGCCATCGGCTTCGAGCCGTCGTACTCGATGCACGCGCTGATCGCGCGGGGCACCGGCACGGGCTGGATCTCCGGGCCGCGGGGCGAGGACTTCGGAATCGACCTGGCGGCGGCCGAGCGGGCCGTCGCCGAGCACCGGCCGGACGTCGTCTTCGTCACCACCCCCAACAACCCCACGGGCAACGCGGTGCCGCCCCGCACGGTCCTCGCGCTGTACGAGGCCGCGCAGGCGGCCAAGCCGTCGATGGTGATCGTCGACGAGGCGTACATCGAGTTCAGCCACGGCGACTCGCTGCTGCCGCTGCTCCAGGGGCGCCCCAACCTCGTCATCTCCCGGACGATGTCGAAGGCGTTCGGCGCGGCGGGCCTGCGCCTCGGCTACCTCGCCGCGGACCCGGCCGTCGTCGACGCCGTCCAGCTCGTCCGGCTGCCGTACCACCTGTCCGCCGTCACCCAGGCGACCGCCCTGGCCGCCCTGGAGCACACCGGCACGCTGCTCGGCTACGTCGAGCAGCTCAAGGCCGAGCGGGACCGCCTGGTCACCGAGCTGCGCGCGATCGGCTTCGACGTCGTCGACTCCGACGCCAACTTCGTGCAGTTCGGCCGGTTCGAGGACGCGCACACCGCCTGGCAGAAGATCCTCGACCAGGGCGTCCTGGTCCGGGACAACGGCATCCCCGGCTGGCTGCGGGTGTCCGCCGGCACCCCCGAAGAGAACGACGCGTTCCTCGACGCGGTCCGTGCATGGAAGAAGGAGCAGAGTTCATGAGCCGCACCGGACGCGTGGAGCGGACGACCAAGGAGACCACGGTCCTCGTCGAGATAGACCTCGACGGCACCGGCAAGACGGAGATCTCCACCGGCGTTGGCTTCTACGACCACATGCTCGACCAGCTCGGCCGGCACGGTCTGTTCGACCTGACCGTGAAGACCGAGGGCGATCTGCACATCGACTCCCACCACACCATCGAGGACACCGCCCTCGCCCTGGGCGCCGCCTTCAAGCAGGCCCTCGGCGACAAGGTGGGCATCTACCGCTTCGGCAACTGCACGGTCCCGCTGGACGAGTCGCTCGCCCAGGTCACCGTCGACCTCTCGGGCCGCCCCTACCTCGTGCACACCGAGCCCGAGAAGATGGCGCCGATGATCGGCGAGTACGACACCACCATGACCCGGCACATCCTGGAGTCCTTCGTGGCCCAGGCGCAGATCGCGCTGCACGTGCACGTGCCCTACGGGCGCAACGCGCACCACATCGTGGAGTGCCAGTTCAAGGCGCTGGCCCGGGCCCTGCGCTACGCCTCCGAGCGCGACCCGCGCGCGGCCGGCATCCTCCCGTCCACGAAGGGCGCGCTGTGAACGGCATCTCGACCCTGCTGATCGTCGTCGGCCTGTTCCTCGTCGGCGGCATCTACTCCTTCGCGAAGCAGAAGATGCCCAAGGGCCTGATCGTGCTGCTGTCGATCGGCGCCGCGATGTGCCTGACGGCCGGTGTCGTGCGGCTGGAGGTGTGGAATTGAGCGCCCCCCGCAAGAGCGTCGTCGTCTTCGACTACGGCTTCGGCAACGTCCGGTCCGCCGAGCGCGCCCTCGCCCGCGCCGGCGCGGACGTCGAGATCACCCGTGACTACGACAAGGCCATGAACGCCGACGGGCTGCTCGTGCCGGGCGTCGGCGCCTTCGCCTCGTGCATGACCGGCCTGCGCGAGGCGCGCGGCGACTGGATCGTGGACCGCCGGCTCTCCGGCGGCCGCCCGGTCATGGGCATCTGCGTCGGCATGCAGATCCTCTTCGCGCGCGGCATCGAGCACGGTGTGGAGTCCGAGGGCCTCGACGAGTGGCCCGGCTCGGTCGAGCCGCTCCAGGCCGAGGTCGTGCCCCACATGGGCTGGAACACGGTGGAGGCGGCGCCCGGTTCGCGGCTCTTCGCCGGCCTGGACGCGGACGCGCGCTTCTACTTCGTGCACTCCTACGCCGTCCACGACTGGTCCCTGGAGACGCACAACCCGGCGATGGAGGCCCCCAAGGTCTCCTGGTCCACGCACGGCAAGCCGTTCGTCGCGGCCGTCGAGAACGGCGCCCTGTGGGCCACGCAGTTCCACCCCGAGAAGTCCGGCGACGCCGGAGCCCAGCTCCTCACCAACTGGATCGGAACACTGTGAGCAAGCTCGAACTCCTCCCCGCCGTGGACGTGCGCGACGGCCAGGCGGTCCGCCTGGTGCACGGCGAGTCCGGCACCGAGACCTCCTACGGCTCCCCGCTGGAGGCCGCCCTGGCCTGGCAGCGCTCCGGCGCCGAGTGGCTGCACCTGGTCGACCTGGACGCCGCGTTCGGCACCGGGGACAACCGCGAGCTGATCGCCGAGGTCGCCAAGGCGATGGACATCAAGGTGGAGCTGTCCGGCGGCATCCGCGACGACGACACCCTCGCCGCCGCCCTCGCCACCGGCTGCACCCGCGTCAACCTGGGCACGGCCGCGCTGGAGACCCCCGAGTGGGTCGCCAAGGTCATCGCCGAGCACGGCGACAAGATCGCGGTCGGCCTTGACGTCCGCGGCACCACCCTGCGCGGCCGCGGCTGGACCCGCGACGGCGGCGACCTCTACGAGACGCTGGAGCGCCTCAACCAGGAGGGCTGCGCCCGCTACGTCGTCACCGACATCGCCAAGGACGGCACCCTCCAGGGCCCCAACCTGGAGCTGCTGAAGAACGTCTGCGCGGCCACCGACCGCCCGGTCGTGGCCTCCGGCGGCGTCTCCTCGCTGGACGACCTGCGGGCCATCGCCGGCCTCGTACCGCTCGGTGTCGAGGGCGCGATCGTAGGGAAGGCGCTGTACGCGAAGGCGTTCACCCTGGAAGAGGCCCTGGAGGCAGTGTCGTCATGACGTCCGAAGCCGTGCGGCGGGTGCAGAGCGGAAACCCCTGGGAAGAGTCCTTCGGTTTTGCACGCGCCGTGGCGGCGGGCGACACCGTGCTGGTGGCGGGCACCACGTCCTTCAAGGGCAGCGTGCTGTACGGGGAGGGCGACCCGTACGAGCAGGCGAAGGTGGCCTTCACCAGCGCGGTCGAGGCGATCGCGGAGTTCGGGCTCGGCGTCGGGTCGGTGACCCGTACGCGGATGTACCTGGCGCACGCGCGTGACCTCGACGAGGTGGGCCGCGCCCACAAGGAGCTGTTCGACACCGTGCGCCCGGCCGCGACCTTCCTGGTCGTGGACGGCTTCGTCGACCCGCGCGTACTGGTGTCCGTGGAGATGGAAGCATTCAGAGGAGCCGTGGATTCATGACCCTGGCGGTCCGAGTCATCCCCTGCCTGGACGTGGACAACGGCCGGGTCGTCAAGGGCGTCAACTTCCAGAACCTGCGCGACGCGGGCGACCCGGTCGAGATGGCCAAGGTGTACGACGCCGAGGGCGCCGACGAGCTGACGTTCCTGGACATCACCGCCTCGTCGGGCAACCGCGAGACGACGTACGACGTGGTGCGCCGCACGGCCGAGCAGGTGTTCATCCCGCTCACGGTCGGCGGCGGCGTCCGCGCCGCCGAGGACGTGGACAAGCTGCTGCGGGCCGGTGCGGACAAGGTCGGCGTCAACACGGCCGCGATCGCCCGCCCCGAGCTGATCCGCGAGATCGCCGAGCGCTTCGGCCGCCAGGTCCTGGTCCTGTCGGTCGACGCCCGCCGCACCGAGTCGGGCTCCTTCGAGGTGACCACCCACGGCGGCCGCCGCGGCACCGGCATCGACGCCGTCGAATGGGCCCACCGGGCGGCCGAACTGGGCGCGGGCGAGATCCTGCTCAACTCCATGGACGCGGACGGCACCAAGGACGGCTACGACCTGGAGATGATCCGGGCCGTCCGCAAGCACGTCACGGTCCCGGTCATCGCCTCGGGCGGCGCCGGCCGGCTGTCGGACTTCCCCCCGGCCGTCGAAGCGGGCGCGGACGCGGTCCTGGCCGCGTCGGTCTTCCACTTCGGCGACCTGCGCATCGGCGAGGTCAAGCAGACCCTACGAGAGGCGGGCCACCCGGTGCGGTGACGCCCTGCCCTCCGGGCCCCGGTCGCGTGGTGGCGGCCGGGGCTGTCTTTCCACGAGATGCGAAAGAGAAGTTGCGCAAAATAAATTGCGCAAGATTTCCTTCCTTTCTAGGGTCGGGGCATGGCAGGCAACGCAGGAGGCCAAGGCTCGTCCGGAGACCAGCCCAAGGAGAGGGACCGGCGCATCACGGACGTGGGCACGCTCAAGGCGCTGGCCCATCCGCTCCGGGCGCGGCTCATGCGCGCTCTGACACTCGCCCGCGCCGCCACCGCCTCCCAGCTGGCCGAACAGGTCGACGAGGCCGTCTCGCTGGTCAGCTACCACCTGCGCAAGCTCGCCGAGCACGGCCTGATCGAAGAGGCGGAGCCGCGGAGTGCGGACGGGCGGGAGCGGTGGTGGCAACCGGCCTCGGACGGCCTGAGCATCCACGACGAGGACTTCCGTGACGCTCCCGAGAAGGCCGCCGCCCACGCCGCGGCCAGCCGTCTCTTCTTCGACCAGCGGTCCGGCATGTACCGGCGCTACCTCGACGAGCGGGCGCACTGGAGCCCGGAGTGGACCACCGCTGCCGAGTCCTCCGAGTCGGTCCTGCGGCTCACCGCCGCCGAACTCGCCGAACTCACCGCGGAGTTGCGGGCCCTGGCCCGGAGGTACCAGGAACTGGGACGCGCGGCCGACGCGGCCGGGGACACCGAGGGGCGCGAGAACGTCGCGCTGCACACGGATGCCTTCCCCTTCCGCACCTGAGGCCGCCGCGCACCGCGACCCCAACGTGCTGCGCTGGCTGGGGGCCTACACCGCGTCCGCGGTCGGGGACACCGTCTACTTCGTCGCGCTGTCCTGGACGGCCGTCCAGGCGGGGACCCCGGCCCAGGCCGGGGTGGTGACGGCGGTCGCCGCCGTGCCGCGCGCCCTGCTGATGCTGGGCGGGGGAGTACTCACCGACCGGTACGGGCCGCGCCCGGTGGTGCTCGGCAGCAGCGCCCTGCGCTGCCTGATCGTCGTCGTGGCGGCCGGAATGCTGCTCGTGACCAGCCCGGGGCTGTGGGCACTGGGCGCGGTGGCGCTGCTGTTCGGGACCGTCGACGCGGTCTTCCTGCCCGCCGCGGGCGCGCTGCCCGCGCGGATCACCGCACCGGCGCAGCTGGCCCGCGTCCACGGCATGCGGGGACTGGCCACCCGCCTCGCCACGGTCCTCGGCGGGCCGCTCGGCGGCCTCGGCATCGCCCTCGGCGGCACGGCCGGAGCGTTCGGCCTCGCGGCGCTGCTGATCGGCGGGTCGGTGCCCGTGCTGTGGGCCGTGCGGGTCGCCGAAGCCCCCGCCGGGACGCCGCGGCCGCCCGATGCCGTGCTGTCCGGCCTGCGTGACGGCCTGCGCCACATCGCCCGGCACCGCGTCCTGCGGCCGCTGGTGCTCGCCACGGCCCTGGGCGATCTGGGGTTCGTCGGACCGATGAACCTCGGACTGACCCTGCTGGCCCGGGAGCAGGGATGGGGAGCGGCCGGCATGGGCTGGGTGCTCGCCGGATTCGGAGCCGGGGCCGGCGCCGCGTCGCTGCTGCTCGCCCTGCGCGGCCGCGTCCCCAGGGCCGGCCTCGTCATCGCGGCGGGCGAACTCGTCGGCTGCCTGGCGATCGCCGGGCTCGCCCACGCGCCGTCCGTGGTCCTGGCGACCGCGGTGGCCCTGGTCATCGGCCTGGCGGCCGGACTCGGCGGCGCCCTGCGCGGAGCCCTGCTCCAGGTCACGGCGGACCCGGCCTATGTCGGCCGGGTCACCTCCGTCGCCGCCCTGGCCGGCTTCGGGCTCGCGCCGCTCACCTTTCCGCTGGTCGGTGCGGCCGTCGAGCGCTGGTCGGCCGGGCCGGTCTTCGCGGTGTGCGCGGCGCTGTGCGGTCTGGGCGTGCTCGTCACGCTCGGCTCGGGGCCGCTCCGCCGTGCCGAACTGCCGCGCTGACCGGCCCGCCGACCGGGCGGCGCGCTCCTCAGATCCCGAGCTGTTTGGACTCGTGCAGCTTCGCGATCGCGTTCTCGTCGCCGTCCAGCTCGACCTTGGACGCGCTCTGGCGGCCGTAGGTGAACAGCACCAGCTCGGACGGTTCGCCCGTCACGGTGACCACGGGGGCGCCCCGGTGGGCGACGACCGTCTGGCCGTCGGGGCGGCGCAGGACCAGGCCCGTGGGGACGCCGCGGCCCATGAGGCGGGCGGTGCGTTCCAGGCGGGACCACAGGGCGTCCTGGAAGACCGGGTCCAGTTCGCGCGGGGACCAGTCCGGCTGGGCGCGGCGGACGTCCTCCGTGTGGACGTAGAACTCGATGATGTTCGACGCCTCGTCGACCGGCTTGAGGGAGAAGGGGGAGAAGCGCGGCGGGCCGGTACGGATCAGCTGGATCAGCTCCTCGTACGGCTTGTCCGTGTACTCGGCCATCACCCGGTCCAGGCGCGGCGCGAGCTGCTTGATCAGTATCCCGCCGGCGGCGTCGGGGCGGCGCTCGCGGACCACCACGTGCGCGGCCAGGTCCCGGGTGGTCCAGCCCTCGCACAGGGTGGGCGCGTCCGGGCCCGCGGTCTCCAACAGGTCGGCGAGGAGAAGTCGTTCACGCTTGGCATGGGTCGACATGCCGCCAGCCTACGACCGCCCTCCCGGTCCGCCCAGCGGACGTGCCGTTCCGGGCCGCCGGACCGGTCCGCCCAGTGGACGCCGTGCCGGATCCGCCCGTGGCGCGCGGCACAATGGTCGTCATGACCAGCACGTCCCCCCGGCCCAGCCGTCTCGCCCCGGAGATCGCCGCCCGCCTCAAGCGCAGCGCCGACGGACTCCTGCCCGCCATCGCCCAGCAGTACGACACCAAAGAGGTGCTCATGCTCGGCTGGATGGACGACCAGGCGCTGCACCGCACCCTGACCACCGGCCGGTGCACCTACTGGTCCCGCAGCCGCCAGGAGTACTGGGTCAAGGGCGACACCTCCGGCCACGTCCAGCGGGTGAAGTCCGTCGCGCTGGACTGCGACGCCGACACGATCCTGGTGACGGTCGACCAGGTCGGCGCCGCCTGCCACACCGGCGCCCGCACCTGCTTCGACGAGGACGTCCTCCTCGCGCACGGCGGCTCCGGCACCCCCGCCACGGATCAGTAAGGTCAGCCGCCATGGACCTCGAGACGTTCCGCAAGCTCGCCACCGACCGACGGGTCATCCCGGTCACCCGCAAGCTCCTCGCCGACGGCGACACCCCGGTCGCGCTCTACCGCAAACTCGCCGCCGAACGCCCCGGCACCTTCCTGCTGGAGTCCGCGGAGAACGGCCGCTCCTGGTCCCGCTACTCCTTCGTCGGGGTGCGCAGCGCCGCCACCCTGACCGAGCGCGACGGCCAGGCCCACTGGCTCGGCGCCCCGCCCGTCGGCGTCCCCGCCGACGGCGACCCGCTCGCCGCGCTGCGCGCCACCATCGAGGCCCTGCACACGCCCCACCAGGAGGGCCTGCCGCCCTTCACCGGCGGCATGGTCGGCTACCTCGGCTACGACATCGTCCGCCGCCTGGAGAAGATCGGCCCCGGCGAGCGCGACGACCTGCAGCTGCCCGAGCTGACCATGCTCCTCACCAGCGACCTCGCCGTCATGGACCACTGGGAGGGCTCGGTCCTGCTGATCGCCAACGCGATCAACCACAACGACCTGGAGACGGGCGTCGACGAGGCCTACGCCGACGCCGTCGCCCGCCTCGACGCCATGCAGGCGGACCTGACCCGGCCCGTCGCCCAGCCCCCGGCCGTGCTCCCGCCCTCCGAGCTGCCCGCGTACACCGCGCTGTGGGGCGGCCCCGACTTCCAGGAGGCCGTCGAGGACATCAAGGAGCGCATCCGCGCAGGCGAGGCCTTCCAGGTCGTCCCCTCCCAGCGCTTCGAGACGCCCTGCACGGCGAGCGCGCTGGACGTCTACCGGGTCCTCAGGGCGACCAACCCGTCGCCGTACATGTACCTGTTCCGCTTCGACGGCTTCGACGTCGTCGGCTCCTCGCCCGAGGCCCTGGTCAAGGTCGAGGACGGCCGGGCGATGGTCCACCCCATCGCCGGCACCCGCTGGCGCGGCGCCACCCCGCAGGAGGACCAGGCCCTCGCCGACGAGCTGCTCGCCGACCCCAAGGAACGCGCCGAGCACCTCATGCTCGTCGACCTCGGGCGCAACGACCTGGGGCGGGTCTGCGAGCCCGGCTCGGTCGAGGTCGTCGACTTCATGTCCATCGAGCGGTACTCGCACGTGATGCACATCGTCTCCACGGTGACGGGCCGCGTCGCCGCCGGGCGCACCGCCTTCGACGTGCTGACCGCCTGCTTCCCGGCCGGCACCCTCTCCGGCGCGCCGAAGCCCCGCGCCATGCAGATCATCGACGAACTCGAGCCCTCCAGGCGCGGCCTGTACGGCGGCTGCGTCGGCTACCTCGACTTCGCCGGCGACTCCGACACCGCCATCGCCATCCGCACCGCCCTGCTGCGCGACGGCACCGCGTACGTGCAGGCCGGGGCGGGCGTCGTCGCCGACTCCGACCCGGTCGCCGAGGACACCGAGTGCCGCAACAAGGCGGCGGCGGTCCTGCGGGCCGTGCACACGGCGAACCGGCTGGGAAAGGCCTGAGATGAACCCCGGGTGACGGTTCGCCCGGGGTTCAGGCGATAGTGGGGTACGTGACTGCTGTACCTCACCCCCGTTCCGAAGCCGCCCGCCCCGCCCGGGCCGGCCGTCTGAGCCTCGCCGTCGCGCTGCTGTGCGGCGCGCTCGGTGCGGCCGTGACCCTGCTCGCCACCCGGCAGCAGTGGTCGCAGGGCACCGCGACGGTGGCCGGCGGCTCCTTCCCCCTGACCGCCAAGGGCAGCGACGTCACCGGCGTACCCGCGGCCCTGGCCATAGTGGGCCTCGCCGCGCTCGTCGCCGTCTTCGCCGTCCGCCGCGCCGGCCGCTTCGTCGTGGCCGGGCTGCTGGCGCTGTCCGGCGCGGGCACCGTCGTCGCCGCCCTGCTCGGCGCCTCCGACAGCTCCGCGCTCGACGAGCAGGCCGCCCGGGCCTCCGGCGACACCTCGGCCTCCGTCGGCGCCCTCAGCCACACCGCCTGGCCGTACGCCGCGGTCGCCGGCGGTGTCCTGATCCTCCTGGCCGGGCTGCTCGCGCTGCGCTACGGCCGGCTGTGGCCCGGCATGTCCGGCCGCTACGAGCGCGGCGGCGCGCCCCGCCCGCGCCGCACGGCCCGCGCCGCCGACCCCGACCGGCCCGAGGACCTGTGGAAGGCGCTCGACCGGGGCGAGGACCCGACCGGGGCCTGAGCCGCGCGGGGGCGGGCCGGAAGGCACCCCCGCTCACTTCCCGCCCGCGCGTGCGGGACAATGACCCCGAGCGTCCTGCTCAGACACGCACACAGCAACGAGGAGCAAGCAATGGCGGGCAGCAGCCACGGTCACACCCCGGCCGCCTGGACCGGTGTCATGATCGCCTTCATCGGGTTCTGCGTCGCGGGCGCCTTCATGGTGATGAACCAGCCGGCGGGCTTCTGGGCGGGCATGGTGATCGTGCTGCTCGGCGGTGTCGTCGGCGGTGTCATGCGGATGATGGGCATGGGCCAGCCCAAGGACCTGCACCAGCCGCACCGGATGACCGGCGACCGCGAGCCGGCGGCCGCCGAGCGCTGATCCCCGGAAGACAGCCGCACGAGGGGCGGTCCGCGGCACCGGGGTGCCGGGACCGCCCCTCGGCCGTGTGCGGGGCACAATGACTGCCGTGAACGCCGACAGCCCGAGGGTGACGAGCGGCCTGCCGGGCCGCCTGGCCGTCCCGGCCGGAGTGCTCGCGGCCGCCGTCGCCGCCTTCGCCTACGTGGGCGCGGTGGACCCGAACGAACCCGGCCACTACCCCGCCTGCCCGCTGCTGCGCCTCACCGGCCTGTACTGCCCCGGCTGCGGCGGGCTGCGCAGCGCCCACGCGTTCGTCCACGGCGACGTGGTCACCGCCCTGCAGGCCAACGCGCCGGCCGTCCTCGGCTATCTGGCCTTCGCCGTGCTGTGGACCGTATGGGTGGTCCACGCCGTCCGCGGGCGCCCTCTGCGGATCGACCCGCGGCCGGGGCTGGTGTGGGGCCTGGGCGTGTTGCTGCTGGTCTTCTCGGTTGTCCGGAACCTGCCCTTCGGTGGCTGGCTGCATCCTTGATCAACACGCGGACGTCCAGGTAGTGGGACCGGCGTCGACCGGATGCGGGGCCTGCGCCCCGCTGCGGATACCATCGCAGTGACCATCGGTTTCCGATCGGTCGCTGGAACTGTCAAGAGTCTGGAAGGGGGCCGCTCGCGTGAGTGTGCTCGACGAGATCATCGACGGAGTCCGTGCCGACCTCGCGGAACGGCAGGCGCGCGTCAGCCTCGACGAGCTCAAGGAGCGCGCGGCGAAGGCTCCCGCGGCCAAGGACGGCGCGGCCGCCCTGCGCGGCGACGGCGTGAAGGTCATCTGCGAGGTCAAGCGGTCCAGCCCCTCCAAGGGCGCGCTCGCCGCGATCGCCGACCCGGCCGGCCTCGCCGCGGACTACGAGGCGGGCGGCGCGGCCGTCATCTCCGTCCTGACCGAGCAGCGCCGCTTCGGCGGCTCGCTCGCCGACCTGGAGGCGGTCCGCGCCCGCGTGGACATCCCGGTCCTGCGCAAGGACTTCATCGTCACCTCGTACCAGCTGTGGGAGGCCCGCGCCTACGGCGCCGACGTCGCCCTGCTGATCGTCGCCGCCCTGGACCAGCCGGCCCTGGAGTCCCTCATCGAGCGCGCCGAGTCCATCGGGCTCACGCCGCTGGTCGAGGTGCACGACGAGGACGAGGTGGAGCGCGCGGTCGACGCGGGCGCCCGCGTGATCGGTGTCAACGCCCGCAACCTCAAGACCCTCGAGGTCGACCGCAACACCTTCGAGCGCGTGGCGCCCGAGATCCCCGACCACATCATCAAGATCGCCGAGTCCGGCGTCCGCGGCCCGCACGACCTCATCGCCTACGCCAACGCCGGCGCCGACGCCGTCCTGGTCGGCGAGTCCCTCGTCACCGGCAAGGACCCCAAGACGGCGGTGGCCGACCTGGTGGCGGCGGGCGAGCACCCCGCGCTCCGGCACGGCCGGAGCTGATCACCCGCTAGGCTTGACCCGATGACTGCCACCCTGACGACCGTGGACCGGTACGCCCGCCTCGCGCGCGGCTGCCGCCCCCGCGGCTGCCGTGCCCCGGCGCGCCGCGTACACGGCCGCCGCGTGCGGTACGTCATCGGTGACGAGCCGGGCCAGGTGAACGGCATGCGATGGCAGCGCCCCCTCGGGGGCGCGGGGAGCTGCGCGACCGGCCCCGACGGGCCCGCGGCCCACTGACCCTCCCCGCCCCCACGGCGACCAGTGATCCACACACACTCACCGTGAGGTATCCGCATGCCCAGCCAGTTCTTCATCCCCGACCCCGAGGGCCGAACCCCCGACCCCGAGGGCTACTTCGGCGCGTTCGGCGGCAAGTTCATCCCCGAGGCCCTCGTCGCCGCCGTGGACGAGGTGGCCGTCGAGTACGACAAGGCCAAGCACGACCCCGAGTTCGCCAGGGAGCTCGACGACCTCCTGGTCAACTACACCGGCCGCCCGTCGGCGCTGACCGAGGTGCCCCGCTTCGCCGAACACGCCGGCGGCGCCCGGGTGTTCCTCAAGCGCGAGGACCTCAACCACACCGGCTCGCACAAGATCAACAACGTGCTCGGGCAGGCCCTGCTCACCAAGCGCATGGGCAAGACCCGCGTCATCGCCGAGACCGGCGCCGGCCAGCACGGCGTCGCCACCGCCACCGCCTGCGCCCTCTTCGGCCTCGACTGCACGATCTACATGGGCGAGATCGACACCCGGCGCCAGGCGCTCAACGTGGCCCGCATGCGCATGCTCGGCGCCGAGGTCATCGCCGTGAAGTCCGGCAGCCGCACGCTGAAGGACGCCATCAACGAGGCGTTCCGCGACTGGGTCGCCAACGTCGACCGCACCCACTACCTCTTCGGCACGGTCGCCGGCCCCCACCCCTTCCCGGCCATGGTCCGCGACTTCCACCGCGTCATCGGCGTCGAGGCCCGCCGCCAGCTCCTGGAGCGCGCCGGGCGCCTGCCCGACGCCGCGATCGCCTGCGTCGGCGGCGGCTCCAACGCCATCGGCCTGTTCCACGCCTTCATCCCTGACGCCTCCGTCCGCCTCATCGGCTGCGAGCCCGCCGGGCACGGCGTCGACAGCGGCGAGCACGCCGCGACCCTGACCGCGGGCGAGCCCGGCATCCTGCACGGCTCGCGCTCCTACGTCCTGCAGGACGACGAGGGCCAGATCACCGAGCCGTACTCGATCTCCGCCGGACTGGACTACCCGGGCATCGGCCCGGAGCACTCCTACCTGAAGGACTCCGGCCGCGGTGAATACCGCGCGGTCACCGACGACGCGGCCATGCAGGCCCTGCGCCTGCTGTCCCGCACCGAGGGCATCATCCCGGCCATCGAGAGCGCCCACGCCCTGGCGGGCGCCCTGGAGGTCGGCAAGGAACTGGGCAAGGACGGGCTGATCGTGGTCAACCTGTCCGGCCGCGGCGACAAGGACATGGACACCGCCGCGCGCTACTTCGGGCTGTACGACACCGACGCCGAGGTCGCCGAGGACGCCTCCGGCACCGCCGAGATCGAGGGGGACGCCAAGTGAGCGGCAACATCCAGCTGTTGAGCGACACCCTCGCCACCGCCCGGTCGGAAGGGCGCTCGGCGCTCATCGCCTACCTGCCGGCCGGCTTCCCGACCGTCGACGGCGGCATCGAGGCGGTCAAGGCCGTCATCGACGGCGGCGCCGACGTCGTCGAGGTGGGCCTGCCGCACAGCGACCCCGTCCTCGACGGCCCCGTCATCCAGACCGCCGACGACATCGCCCTGCGCGGCGGCGTGAAGATCGCCGACGTGATGCGCACGGTCCGCGAGGCGCACGCCGCCACCGGCAAGCCGATCCTGGTGATGACGTACTGGAACCCCATCGACCGCTACGGCGTGGAGCGGTTCACCGCGGAGCTGGCCGAGGCGGGCGGCGCGGGCTGCATCCTGCCCGACCTGCCCGTGCAGGAGTCGGCGCTGTGGAGGGAGCACGCGGACAAGCACGGCCTCGCCACCGTCTTCGTCGTCGCCCCCAGCAGCAAGGACGCACGGCTCGCGCAGATCACCGCGGCCGGCAGCGGCTTCGTCTACGCCGCCTCCCTCATGGGCGTCACCGGCACCCGCGCCAGCGTCAGCTCACAGGCCCAGGACCTGGTGGAACGCACCCGGGCCACGGGGACGGACCTGCCGGTCTGCGTCGGGCTCGGCGTCTCGAACCCCGCCCAGGCCGCTGAGGTCGCGGGCTTCGCCGACGGCGTGATCGTCGGCTCGGCGTTCGTCAAGGCCATGCTGGACGCCCCGGACGACGCGGCCGGCGTCGAGGCCGTGCGCGCGCTCGCGGGTGACCTGGCGCGAGGCGTGCGCGGACAGGCGTAGAAAAACGGGAAGTCGTACAGGTCCCTCGTACGGGTGGACCTGGGTCCGGGGAGGCGCGGTGCGCCTCCCCGGTTCGTTTCCGGGGTGTGAGCGACAAGAACCGTGAGGGAAAGCGCACCGCCCGCGAACGACTGGCGGTGGAGCGCGAGAAGCAGAGGTCCGCGGACAAGCGCCGGCGCGCGCTGATCGTGGGCGGGGCCGTCGTCGCCGTCCTCGGACTCGCGGCGGTGATCGGCGTCGTCGCGGCCAACGCCGGCAAGGACGACGACAGCGAGGCGTCCGGCCCGGTCGTGGCCCCCTCGGGAGCCCAGGGCAAGGACGGCCTGGCCATCCCGGTCGGCAAGGACAGCGCCAAGTCCACGCTCACGGTGTGGGAGGACTTCCGCTGCCCGGCCTGCAAGTCCTTCGAGACGGCGTACCGGCCGGTCATCCACGAGCTGACGAACGCCGGCCAGCTGAAGGTCGAGTACCACCTCGTCACCCTCATCGACGGCAACATGCGCGGCAGCGGCTCGCGCAACGCGGCCAACGCCGCCGCCTGCGCCCAGGACGCCGGGAAGTTCCCCGCGTACCACGACGTGCTCTTCGACAACCAGCCCCCGGAGGTCGACGACGCCTACGCCAGCAACGCCAGGCTGATCGAGCTGGCCGGCAAGGTCGACGGCCTGGACACCCCGGCGTTCCGCTCGTGCGTCGAGAAGGGCACGCACAACGGCTGGATCGCCAAGTCGCACGAGGCCTTCAACAAGGGCGGCTTCTCCGGCACGCCCACCGTGCTCTTCGACGGCAAGAACATCTACCAGGACCGGACGATGACCCCGGCGAAGCTGAAGCAGATGGTCCAGGAGGCGAACCAGGGCTGAGGGGATTCCCATCCCCTGTTATGGACCCGTAGCCGGGCCGCCCGCCCCGGGCCCGGTCCGGCACGGTAGCGTCGACCTTGCCATGGAACTTGCCTTCATTCCCAGCCCTTCGCGCGGGGTGCTGTACCTCGGCCCCATTCCGCTGCGCGGCTACGCGTTCTGCATCATCATCGGCGTCTTCGTTGCCGTCTGGCTCGGCAACAGGCGGTGGATCGCCCGGGGCGGGCGGGCCGGCACGGTGGCCGACATCGCTGTCTGGGCCGTGCCCTTCGGCCTGATCGGCGGCCGGCTGTACCACGTGATCACGGACTACCAGCTGTACTTCAGCGAGGGCCGTGACTGGGTGGACGCCTTCAAGATCTGGGAGGGCGGCCTCGGCATCTGGGGCGCGATCGCCTTCGGCGCGCTGGGCGCCTGGATCGGCTGCCGGCGCCGGGGCATCCCGCTGCCCGCCTACGCCGACGCCGTGGCGCCGGGCATCGCCTTCGCGCAGGCGATCGGCCGCTGGGGCAACTGGTTCAACCAGGAGCTGTACGGCAAGCCCACCGACCTGCCGTGGGCCCTGGAGATCACCTCCTCGGCGGACGGACGCGTCCCGGGCACCTACCACCCGACGTTCCTCTACGAGTCCCTGTGGTGCATCGGTGTCGCGCTGCTGGTCATCTGGGCCGACCGCCGTTTCCGCCTCGGGCACGGGCGGGCGTTCGCGCTGTACGTCGCCGCGTACTGCGCGGGCCGGGGCTGGATCGAGTACATGCGCGTCGACGACGCCCACCACGTCCTGGGCCTGCGGCTGAACGTGTGGACCGCGATCCTGGTCTTCCTGCTGGCGGTGGCCTATCTGGTGGTCTCGTCGAGGACGCGGCCGGGCCGCGAGGACGTGGTGGAGCCGGGCGCGGCGGCCCCCGAAGGCGGCAGCGGCAGCGACGAGAAGAGCAGCGAGGCCGCCGCGGACGAGGAGCCCGCGGACGAGGGGCCCGCGGACGAGGGGCCCGCGGACGAGGCCGACGCCGACGCGGCCGGGGACGAGGCCAGGAACGGGGCGGGGTCGGGGAAGAAGTCCTGACGGCCTGCCGCACCTGACGTTGGAAGGCGCCCGGAGGTGTTCCGGGCGCCTTCGGCGTGTCAGCGGTCGGCGTGTCAGCGGCGGCGGGCCAGGGCCAGGGTCCGCCGGGCCGCCGCCACCACCGCCGCGTCGACGAAACGGCCGTCGGGGAGGGCCTGGGCGCCTGGTTCCGCTGCGGCTGCCTTGAGGACCGTCTCGGCCTGCTCGATCTCCTCCTCGGTGGGCAGGTAGGCGCGCTCGATGACCGGGAGCTGGCGCGGGTGGATCGCGGCGCGGCCGAGGAAGCCCAGGGCGCGGCCCCGGGCGCAGCTCGCCGCCAGCCCTTCCAGGTCGCGGACGTCGGGGTGGACCGACTGCGCCGGCGGGGGCAGACCGGCGGCCCGGGCCGCCACGATCACCCGGGAGCGCGACCAGTCGAGCCCTGCGTCGTCGCCCGCGCCCAGGTCGCCCCGCAGGTCCGCCTCGCCGAGGGAGATGCCCCGCAGGGCCGGGTGGGCCGTGGCGATGGCGTAGGCCTGTTCCACCGCGAGGGCCGACTCCAGCAGGGCGTACAGGTCCGCGGTGGTGCGGTGGGCGACGGGGACGATCCCGGCCGGTGAGGTCACCTTGGGCAGGCGCAGCCCGGACAGGCCGGGGGCCTGCGCGAGGGCGGCGATGTCCTGCTCGGCCCACGGGCTGTCCAGGGCGTTGAGCCGGACGTGGACCGGCACCGGCGGCGGGTCGGCGAGCAGGTCGGCGGTGGCGGCGCGGGCGTACGCCTTGCGCTCCGGGGCGACCGCGTCCTCCAGGTCCACCACGACGACGTCGGCACCGAGGGTGAGGGCCTTCGCCACCACGTGCGGGCGGTCACCCGGGGCGTAGAGCCAGGTGAGCGGGGACTCCGTCACAGGGCGCCCTCGGCGCGCAGTGCCGTGAGGTCGGCGGGGGACAGGCCCAGTTCGGTGAGGACCTCGTCGGTGTCGGCGCCGTGCGGGCGGCCGGCCCAGCGGATCGCGCCGGGGGTCGCCGAGAGGCGGAAGAGGACGTTCTGCATGCGCAGCGGCCCCAGTTCGGGGTCGTCGACGGTGGTCAGGGTGTTCAGGGCCCGGTACTGCGGGTCGGCCATCACGTCCCGGACGTCCTGGACGGGGGCCACCGCCGCCTCCGCCTTCTCGAAGGCGGCCAGGACGTCGGTGCGGTCGCGCGCGGCGATCCAGGAGCCGACCGCCTCGTCGAGGACGTCGGCGTGGCGGGCGCGGTCGGCGCCGGTGGCGAACCAGGGCTCGTCGACGAGCTCCGGGCGGCCCACCAGGCGCATCACGCGTTCGGCGACCGACTGGGCCGAGGTGGACACGGCGACCCAGGTGCCGTCGGCGGTGCGGTAGACACCGCGCGGGGCGTTGTTCGGGGAGCGGTTGCCGGTGCGGGGCTGCACGTGGCCGAGCTGGTCGAACCACAGGGGCTGGGGGCCGAGGGCGGCCAGGATCGGCTCGATCAGGGCCAGGTCGACGACCTGGCCCTCGCCGGTGCGGTCCCGGGCGGCGAGGGCCGTCATCACCGCGTACGCCGTCGTCAGGCCCGCGATGGCGTCGGCCAGTCCGAACGGCGGGAGGGTCGGGGGCGCGTCCGGTTCGCCGGTGATCGCGGCGAAGCCGCTCATCGCCTCGGCGAGGGTGCCGAAACCGGGGCGGTGGGCGTAGGGGCCGAACTGGCCGAAGCCGGTGACGCGGGCCAGCACCAGACGGGGGTTGGCGGCCGACAGCTCGGCGGGGCCCAGGTCCCACTTCTCCAGGGTGCCGGGGCGGAAGTTCTCGATGACGACGTCGGCCGTGGCGGCGAGGCGGAGCAGGGTGGTGCGGCCGCCGGGTTTCGACAGGTCGAGGGTGATCGTGCGCTTGTTGCGGCCGAGCATCTTCCACCACAGCCCGACGCCGTTCTTCGACGGGCCGTGGCCGCGGGAGGGGTCGGGCTTGCCGGGGTGCTCGATCTTGATGACCTCCGCGCCGAAGTCGCCGAGCAGGGTGGCGGCCATCGGCCCGGCGAACAGGGTGGCGAGGTCGAGGACGCGCAGGCCGGTGAGCGGCGGGTCGCCGGCCGTGACGGGGGGAGTGCCGGTGCTGGTCATGGGCGGGTGGCCTCCAGGTGCGTGAGGTGGGCCAGGGTGTCGAAGCCGATGCCGTGGAAGTCGCCGAGGGAGGTGGCCAGGCGGTTCTTCAGGGGAGCCGTCCAGCGGTCGGGGAGTGCCGCGGGGTCACCGGCCAGCAGGCCCGCGATGCTGCCGGCCGTCGCGCCGTTGGAGTCGGTGTCCCAGCCGCCGCTGACGGCCCGGCAGACGGATCCGGTGAAGTCGCCGTCCGCGTGGGTGAGGGCGGCGGCGATCAGGGCGGTGTTGGGGACGGCGTGCACCCAGTGGTGGGTGGCGGCGTGGGCGGCGTGGAGTTCGTCGACGACCGTGTCGAAGTCCTCGTGGCGGCGGGCCAGTTCGACGGCGTGCCGGACGGCCCGGGCGAGACGCGAGCGCGGGGGGACGACCGTGAGGCCGGTGCGCAGGCAGGCGTGGACGTCGTGGTCGCCGGTCGCGGCCGTCGCGATGGCGGCCGCCGTGAACATCGCCGCGTAGACGCCGTTGGCGGTGTGGGTGAGGGTGGCGTCCCGGTGGGCCTGTCCGGCGGCGGCGGCCGGGTCGCCGGGGTTGGTCCAGCCGTGGACGTCGGCGCGGATCAGGGCGCCGATCCATTCGCGGAACGGGTTGCGGTGGCGGGCGGTGTGCGGGGGTTCCACGCCGCTGAGGAGGTTGCGGCAGGCGACGCGCTCGGCGGTGAAGGTGCGCCCGGCGGGGAGCTCGTCGAGCCAGGTGGCGGCCACGTCCGTGGTGGTGAACCGCCTGCCGTGGCGCTGGAGGAGGACGAGGTTGAGCAGGGGGTAGTTGAGGTCGTCGTCCTCGGGCATGCCGTCGATGTTCTCGGCGAGGGAGGTGGCGGCCGAGCGGCGGTTCCAGGGGTGCCGGCGCAGGAGGTCCTCGGGGACGCCCCTGGCGGTGAAGTAGGTGGTGAGGGGCCAGTTGCCGGTGGAGCGGGCCAGCCGGCGAATGGCGTCGAGGGGGAGATTCTCGACCGGTTTGCCCAGCAGGCAGCCGGCGGCCCGGCCCAGCCAGGCCGCTTCGAGGCGCGGCTCGGCGGCGGGGGTGGGTGCCGTCCCCGTGGTGGAACTGCCCGCGGGCTCCGGCCAGTTCGGGCAGAGCGACCGGATGCGGGTCAGGTCCGTCGGCTCGTCGTCGGCGAGGGCGCTGGGCAGGTCCGCCAGTTCGTCCAGGAGGTCCGTCGCCAGCCTGCGGAGGTAGGGGGAGGCCGGGGTGGGGGAGGCCCCTGCCGTGGCGGGGGCCTCCGGGCCGCCCGCCGCTCTCCAGCGGGAGGCGATCGCCGACGGTTCGCGGCCGTCCAGGGCGGCCTGGCGGAGCTCGTGGCCGAGCAGGTCCTCCGGCTGGACCCAGGTCAGTCGGAGCATTCCGGGCCCCCGAGGGAGGTGAAGGCCGCCTCGCGGGCGCGGTGGCGGGACACGTCCCGGGCGAAGATCTCGCGGGTCACGGCGGCGAGGGTGGTGGCCGGTTCCCACAGGTCCAGGCGGCTGGCCTCGGCGACGGTCTTCGCCCACTCCTCGGGGACCGGCGAGCCCAGGGCGCCGGCCAGGGCGCCCGCCATCGTGGCGATGGAGTCGCAGTCCCGGCCGTAGTTGACGGCACCGAGCACGGCGTGCCGGTAGTCGCCCCGGGCCACGAGCAACATGCCCAGGGCGATGGGCAGTTCCTCGATCGAGTGGAGGCGGGACGGGCGGCGGGCGCCCAGGGAGGGCGCCCGGTAGTCGGGGCCCACGGTGTCGAAGGGGGTCACCGCCTCGCGCAGCGGGCGCAGCGCCGACTCGAAGTCCGTGTGGCGGCTCGCCTCCTCGCAGACCCGCTCCACGGCGGCCCGCGTGCCGTCCTTCGCCAGTGACAGGCACGCCGAGACGACCGAGTCCGGGGTCGCCCCCGGGCTGCACGCCGCCGCGACCGCGGCGGCCAGGACGCCCGCGGCCTCCCGGCCGTAGGACGACTGGTGGGCGCCGGCGATGTCCAGGGCCTCGGCGTAGGCCGCGCGGGGGTCGGCCGCGTTGACCAGGCCGACCGGGGCCATGTACATCGCCGCGCCGCAGTTGACGATGTTGCCGGTGCCGGCCTCGCGCGGGTCGGCGTGGCCGTAGTGGAGCCGGGCGACGAGCCACTTCTCGGCGAGGAAGATCCGCTGGAGGGGGAGGGCCTCGGTCTCCAGCTCCGGGATCCAGCGCGGTTCGGTCATCAGGTCGGGGACCAGGTGGTCGGCGATCGCGTAGGCGTCGAGGTGGTCGCGGACCCGGGCGTAGACGCGGACCAGGGCGTGCGTCATCAGGGTGTCGTCGGTGACGTGGCCGTCGCCCTTGTGGTACGGGGCGAGGGGGCGGGCGGTGCGCCAGTCGTCGCCGTGCCAGGGGCCGACGACGCCGTGGACGCGGCCGCCGTGGCGTTCGAGGATCTGCTCGGGCGCGTAGCCCTCGACGGGGCCGCCGAGGGCGTCCCCGACGGCGGCTCCGACCAGGGCTCCGGTGATCCGCTCGTCCAGCGGGGCGTTTTGGTGGGGTTTGGGCTGCATGGCCGCATCATCCACCCGGGCGGGCCGGATGCGCGGCTTCCAGGAGTCCGGCGAGTTCCACGAGGTCCGTGCCGGTGAGGCGGGGGAGGACGCAGCCGGAGAGGGTGCGGCAGGTCCGCCGCCAGGAGGCCGGGACGGACGCGCCGCCGCCCAGTGCTCCGGTGAGGGCTCCCGCCAGGGCCGGGGCGGAGTCCGCGACGCGGGAGAGGCAGGCCGCGGCCGGGACCGCTTCCGCGATCCGGCCGCGGGCTGCGGTGGCCAGCGCGAGGGCGACCGGGACCGTTTCGGCGGCGGCGATGCCGTAGCTGTAGACGTGGTCGACGATCTGGTGTTCCAGGAGAGGCACCAGGGCGAAGGCGCTGTCCGCGTCGGCGGCGAGGCGCAGGGCGTGGCGGGCGTTGCGGCCGATCTCCGTCTCCTCGGGGAGTTCGGCGAGGGCGGCGGTGACACAGGCGCCGAGGTCCGCGCCGGCCAGGGCGAGGGCGAGGGCCGCCGCCATGGCGCGGGCGCCGTGGACGCCGTCGCCGTCCTGGGTGTAGCGGGCGTCGAACTCGGCGAGGGCGGCGGCGCGGCCGGGGTCGCCGGTGTGCGCCACGGCCAGGACGCAGGCGCGCACGCAGGCCGCGTCGTCGAAGTAGTGCGGGTTGTCGTGGCCGGTGGCGGGCGGGCGCAGGCCGGCGGCGAGGTTGCCGAGTCCGGCGCGTACGGAGATGCGGGCGCGCAGGGGGAGGACGGCGGACTCGACCTCCGGGGCGCGGTCCGCCGCGGCGGCGACCTCGCTCGCGACGGCGTTCCAGGTGAGGTCGATGGCGGCTCGGGTGCGGCGCTCCCGGCTGAGGTCGTGCAGCACGGAGTCGTCGCCGGCGAGGAGGAGGGCCTCCGCGGCGAAGGCCGCCCATTCCGCGTCGTCGGAGGGGCCGAGGCGGAGGGGTTCGGGGGGCTGGTTCAGGGCGATGGGGACGGGCAGGGTGGTGGTCGCGTTGTGCTCGGCGAAGGTGTCGAGTTCGCGGGTGAGGCGGCGGGTCCAGTCGGGCATGCGGGCGGCTCTGTGGCGGGCGGCGGGCCAGCCGGCGGCGTCGCCTGCGGCGAGGCCGAGCAGGAGGCCTTCGGTCCGTCCACCGGCCTCGGCTTCGCCTTCGGTCCGTCCACCGGCCTCGGCTTCGCCTTCGGTCCGTCCACCGGCCTCGGCTTCGCCTTCGGCCGTCGTGTCTCCCACCCGCGCACCGCCCGTGACTGTCACCCGAGGGGTCCTGGTCTCCCGTGGGGCGACCGCGCCGTCGGCGGCTGCGGGTTCGTGTGGCGTCATCGGGGGGACTCCGTCTTCTCGCCCGCCGCCAGGGCGAAGGCCGTCGCCGACGGGGGTTCGTCGTCCGGCGGGGTCAGCAGGTCCGCCACGTCCAGGACGTGGTAGCCCGCCATCGCCGGGAGGCAGCGGCCGCGGACCGGGCCGATGGGGGTGGCCCACGCCGGCGGGATCGCCGAGACGCCCCGGGTCGCGCCCGCCAGCGCTCCCGCCACCGCCGCCGTCGTGTCCGCGTCGCGGCCCATGTTCACCGCCGTCAGCACGGACTGCGCGAAGTCGCCGTCGGCCGCCGCGTACGCGCCGAACGCCAGGGCCACCGCCTCGGGGGCCAGGTCCGTCCAGGGGTAGCCGCCGATGACGACCGCCGAGCGGACCGCGCGTTCGCCGCGGTGGGCGGCCGTCACCGCGCGGCGCAGGCTGCGGGCCGTCCAGGAGTCGTCGGGGACGACCGCGAGCGCCGCGGCCACCACGGCGATGGGCGGGGCGCCCGCCATCGCCGCCGCGACTCCGGCCGCCACCGCCTGGCCGCCGTAGATCCCCTCGCCGTCGTGGCTGACCGAGCCGTCGATCGCGGCCAGCCGGGCCGCCTCGGCGGGACGGCCCGCCGCGAACACCCCGAAGGGGGCCGCGCGCATGGCCAGGCCGTCGCTCCAGGCGTGCCGGTGCTGGGCGGAGATGGGCGCCGCCAGGCCCCGGCGGAGGTTCTCCAGCGTGCCGCGTTCGCTGAAGCCGGCGCCCCGGAAGGGACCTTCGTCGCGGTCGGCGATCCACTCGTGCCAGGCGGCTTCCACATGGGCCGGGGTGAGGGCGGAGCCGTGCCGGGCCAGCAGCAGGCCCGAGAAGATCGCGTACTCGGTGTCGTCCGTGCCCGCCGGTTCCTCGGCGACGTATCCGGTGATGCGGCCCCACCGGGCGCGGATCTCGGAGGGCTTCAGGTTCTCGGCCGGGGCCCCGAGGGCGTCGCCGACGGCCAGGCCGAGCAGGGCGCCCCGGGCCCGGGCGCGCGGTCCGGTGGCGTCGCCGGGCGCCGGCAGGGAGGGGATGCAGGCGATCGATGCCATACGGGATGTGTCCCACCCCGGCGGCGGCGCCGAGCGTCGGGGCCCTCAGCATCACCCGGTCGACATATGGGCAGACTATTGATCAATTGAGCGCACAGCGGCAAAAGCGCAGGTTAGCGCAGCCTTTCCTTGCTGGCGGGAAGGGAATGCGGGGCGTAGTTTGAGGGTTGTAAAAATCTGGAACGAGTCCAAAAGGCCCGGTTCGGCGGCGGCGCGCCGTGTCCGGTGGCGGGGAGTGGGGATCATTCATGTCGATCATCGACACCGAGGCGGCGCTGCACGAGGCGCACCGGGACAACCACACGCACCGGGACGTGAACGGCGGCTGGCTGCGCCCCGCGGTGTTCGGCGCGATGGACGGCCTGGTCTCCAACCTGGCCCTGATGACCGGTGTCGCGGGCGGGGCGGTCGGTCAGCAGACCGTCGTCCTCAGCGGACTCGCGGGCCTGGCGGCCGGCGCCTTCTCCATGGCCGCCGGAGAGTACACCTCCGTCGCCTCGCAGCGCGAGCTCGTCGAGGCCGAGCTGGCCGTGGAGCGGCGCGAGCTGCGCAAGCACCCGAAGGACGAGGAGGCCGAGCTGGCCGCGCTCTACGAGGCGAGGGGCGTCGAGCCGCGCCTGGCCCGGGAGGTCGCCCGGCAGCTGTCCAAGGATCCGGAGCAGGCGCTGGAGATCCACGCCCGTGAGGAGCTGGGCATCGACCCCGGCGATCTGCCCTCGCCCACCGTCGCCGCGGTGTCGAGCTTCGGCTCCTTCGCGCTGGGCGCCCTGGTCCCCGTCCTGCCCTACCTGCTCGGCGCGAGCAGCCTCTGGCCCGCCGTGCTGCTGGCGCTGCTCGGGCTCTTCCTGTGCGGTGCGGTGGTGGCGCGGGTGACCGCGCGGAGCTGGTGGTACAGCGGACTGCGGCAGCTTCTGCTGGGCGGCGCGGCGGCCGGTGTGACGTACGCCCTGGGCAGCTTCTTCGGAACGGCCGTAGGATGACCCGGCTTGCACTTATGCGCTGAGCCGTATAAATAGCCGTTACCCGCTGGTTTCAGTTGCATGACCACCGGGCATGAGCCGTAAGCGCTGTGGGCAATGAGGCTCGCCGCGCACCGCAGCGGGGCGGGCGACGACGCCTGTCCCGCTCCCGGACCGACGGACATCGATCTGACCCGATCGTCCCGTGCGGGTCCCCCATAGCTTCCACTGCTGGCGCGGAACCCCCGCCGCGAACCACGCAGTGTCCGCATGCTGGAACGGAGTATCCCGGTTCCCGAGAACCGCTCCATCATGTAACCTGCACGAAATTTTGCGATCACGCGAGGGCCAACGTCGTCCCTCGGCACCTGCACATGCCACCTGACGACGACGGGAGAGCCGATGCGTACGCCGCGCCAGCCGTCCCAGCATTCCGCGAATGGCCAGAACTGGTCCTTCATGGATGCTCGCCCTGCTGCGCAGGGTATGTACGACCCCCGCAACGAGCACGACGCCTGCGGCGTCGGCTTCGTCGCCACCCTCACCGGCGAGGCGTCCCACACCCTGGTCGAGCAGGCTCTGACCGTCCTGCGCAACCTGGAGCACCGCGGCGCCACCGGCTCCGAGCCCGACTCCGGTGACGGCGCCGGCATCCTGTCGCAGGTCCCGGACGCGTTCTTCCGTGACGAGGCCGGATTCGAGCTGCCCGAGGCCGGCGCCTACGCCGTCGGCATCGCCTTCCTGCCGGAGGACTCCACCGCCGAGGCCGTCTCGCAGATCGAGACGATCGCCGCCGACGAGGGCCTGACCGTCCTCGGCTGGCGCGAGGTGCCGGTCGCTCCCCAGCTGCTGGGTGCCACCGCCCGCTCGACCATGCCGGTCTTCCGCCAGATCTTCGTCAGCGACGGCACCTCGGAGGGCATCGCCCTCGACCGCAAGGCCTTCGTGCTGCGCAAGCGCGCCGAGCGCGAGGCCGGCGTCTACTTCCCGTCGCTGTCCGCGCGGACCATCGTCTACAAGGGCATGCTGACCACCGGCCAGCTGGAGCCCTTCTTCCCGGACCTGTCCGACCGCCGCTTCGCCTCCGCGATCGCGCTCGTGCACTCCCGGTTCTCGACGAACACCTTCCCGTCCTGGCCGCTGGCACACCCCTACCGCTTCGTCGCGCACAACGGTGAGATCAACACCGTCAAGGGCAACCGCAACTGGATGGTGGCCCGCGAGTCGCAGCTGCTCTCCGACCTCTTCGGCGACCGGAGCCTGGAGCGGATCTTCCCGGTCTGCACCCCGGACGCCTCCGACTCCGCCTCCTTCGACGAGGTCCTGGAGCTGCTGCACCTGGGCGGCCGCTCCCTGCCGCACTCCGTGCTGATGATGATCCCGGAGGCGTGGGAGAACCACGACTCCATGGACCCGGCACGGCGCGCCTTCTACCAGTTCCACTCCACGATGATGGAGCCCTGGGACGGCCCGGCCTGCGTCACCTTCACCGACGGCACCCAGGTCGGCGCGGTCCTCGACCGCAACGGCCTGCGCCCCGGCCGCTACTGGGTCACCGACGACGGCCTGGTCGTCCTCGGCTCCGAGGTCGGCGTGCTGGACATCGACCCGGCCAAGGTCGTCCGCAAGGGCCGCCTGCAGCCCGGCCGCATGTTCCTCGTGGACACCGCCGAGCACCGCATCATCGAGGACGACGAGATCAAGGCCGAGCTCGCCGCCGAGAACCCCTACCAGGAGTGGGTGGAAGCCGGCGAGATCGAGCTGTCCGACCTGCCCGAGCGCGAGCACATCGTCCACACCCACGCCTCGGTCACCCGCCGCCAGCAGACCTTCGGCTACACCGAGGAGGAGCTGCGCGTCATCCTCGCGCCGATGGCCAAGGCCGGTGCCGAGCCGATCGGCTCCATGGGCACCGACTCGCCGATCGCCGCCCTTTCGGACCGCCCGCGGCTGCTCTTCGACTACTTCACCCAGCTGTTCGCGCAGGTCACCAACCCGCCGCTGGACGCGATCCGCGAGGAGCTGGTCACCTCCCTGCGCTCGTCGCTGGGCCCGCAGGGCAACCTGCTCGACCCGAACGCGGCCTCCTGCCGCAGCGTCCTGTTGCCCTTCCCGGTCATCGACAACGACGAGCTGGCCAAGCTCATCCACATCAACGCCGACGGCGACATGCCCGGCTTCAAGGCCGCGACCCTGTCCGGCCTGTACCGGGTGCACGGCGGCGGGGACGCGCTGGCCGCGCGGATCGAGGAGATCTGCGCCGAGGCCGACGCCGCCATCGAGAACGGCGCCCGCCTGATCGTCCTGTCGGACCGGCACTCCGACGCCGAGCACGCGCCGATCCCGTCGCTGCTGCTCACCGCGGCCGTCCACCACCACCTCATCCGCACCAAGCAGCGCACCCAGGTGGGCCTGCTGGTCGAGGCCGGCGACGTCCGCGAGGTCCACCACGTCGCCCTGCTCATCGGCTACGGCGCCGCCGCCGTCAACCCGTACCTGGCGATGGAGTCCGTCGAGGACCTGGTCCGCGCCGGCACCTTCCTGCCCGGCATCGAGCCCGAGCAGGCCATCCGCAACCTCATCTACGCCCTCGGCAAGGGCGTGCTGAAGGTCATGTCCAAGATGGGCATCTCGACCGTCGCCTCCTACCGCGGAGCCCAGGTCTTCGAGGCCGTCGGTCTCGACGAGGCCTTCGTCGCGAAGTACTTCAACGGCACGGCCACCAAGATCGGCGGCGTCGGCATCGACGTCATCGCCAAGGAGGTCGCCGCCCGGCACGCCAAGGCCTACCCGGCCTCCGGCATCGCCCCGGCGCACCGCGCGCTCGACATAGGCGGCGAGTACCAGTGGCGCCGCGAGGGCGAGCCGCACCTGTTCGACCCGGAGACGGTCTTCCGCCTCCAGCACTCCACGCGCTCCGGCCGCTACGACATCTTCAAGAAGTACACCGAGCGCGTGAACGAGCAGTCCGAGCGCCTGATGACGCTGCGCGGCCTGTTCGGCTTCAAGTCCGACCGGAAGCCCATCTCCATCGACGAGGTCGAGCCGGTCTCCGAGATCGTCAAGCGGTTCTCCACCGGCGCCATGTCGTACGGCTCCATCTCGCAGGAGGCGCACGAGACCCTCGCCATCGCCATGAACCAGCTGGGCGGCAAGTCCAACACCGGTGAGGGCGGCGAGGACCCGGAGCGCCTGTACGACCCGGCGCGCCGCTCCAGCATCAAGCAGGTGGCGTCCGGCCGGTTCGGCGTGACGAGCGAGTACCTCGTCAACTCCGACGACATCCAGATCAAGATGGCCCAGGGCGCCAAGCCCGGCGAGGGCGGCCAGCTGCCCGGCCACAAGGTCTACCCGTGGGTCGCCAAGACGCGGCACTCGACGCCCGGCGTCGGCCTCATCTCGCCGCCGCCGCACCACGACATCTACTCCATCGAGGACCTGGCCCAGCTGATCCACGACCTGAAGAACGCGAACCCGCAGGCGCGGATCCACGTCAAGCTGGTCTCCGAGGTCGGCGTCGGCACGGTCGCCGCGGGTGTCTCCAAGGCGCACGCGGACGTGGTGCTCATCTCCGGCCACGACGGCGGCACCGGCGCCTCCCCGCTCACCTCGCTGAAGCACGCGGGCGGCCCCTGGGAGCTGGGCCTGGCCGAGACCCAGCAGACGCTGCTGCTCAACGGCCTGCGCGACCGCATCGTCGTGCAGACCGACGGCCAGCTGAAGACCGGCCGCGACGTCGTCATCGCCGCGCTGCTCGGCGCCGAGGAGTTCGGTTTCGCGACCGCGCCGCTCGTCGTCTCCGGCTGCGTCATGATGCGCGTCTGCCACCTGGACACCTGCCCGGTCGGCATCGCCACGCAGAACCCGGTGCTGCGCGAGCGGTACAACGGCAAGGCCGAGTACGTCGTCAACTTCTTCCAGTACATCGCCCAGGAGGTCCGCGAGATCCTGGCCGAGCTGGGCTTCCGCTCCATCGAGGAGGCCGTCGGCCACGCCGAGGCCCTCGACGTCACCCGCGCGGTGAACCACTGGAAGGCGCAGGGCCTGAACCTGGAGCCGCTGTTCCACGTGCCGGCGTTGCCCGAGGGCGCGGTGCGCCACCAGGTCGTCGCGCAGGACCACGGCCTGGAGAAGGCGCTCGACAACGAGCTGATCAAGCTCGCCGCGGACGCCCTGGCCGCCACGGACGCCACCGAGGCCCAGCCGGTGCGCGCCCAGGTGCAGATCCGCAACATCAACCGCACGGTCGGCACCATGCTCGGCCACGAGGTGACCAAGAAGTTCGGTGGCGCGGGCCTGCCCGACGACACCATCGACATCACCTTCACCGGCTCCGCCGGCCAGTCCTTCGGCGCGTTCGTGCCGCGCGGCGTGACGCTGCGCCTGGAGGGCGACGCCAACGACTACGTCGGCAAGGGCCTCTCGGGCGGCCGGATCATCGTCCGCCCGGACCGCGCGGCCGACCACCTCGCCGAGTACAGCGTCATCGCCGGCAACACCATCGGCTACGGCGCCACCGGCGGCGAGATGTTCCTGCGCGGCAAGACCGGTGAGCGGTTCTGCGTCCGCAACTCCGGCGCGACGGTCGTCTCCGAGGGCGTGGGCGACCACGGCTGCGAGTACATGACCGGCGGTCACGCGGTGGTGCTCGGCGAGACCGGCCGCAACTTCGCGGCCGGCATGTCCGGCGGCATCGCCTACGTCATCGACCTCGACCGGGACAACGTCAACGCCGGCAACCTGGACGCCGTCCAGGCGCTGGACGACGCCGACAAGCAGTGGCTGCACGACGTGGTCCGCCGCCACCAGGAGGAGACGGGCTCCACCGTCGCCGAGAAGCTCCTGGCCGAGTGGGACACCGCCGTCGAGCGCTTCAGCAAGATCATCCCCAGCACGTACCAGGCAGTGCTCGCCGCCAAGGACGCCGCCGAGCGAGCCGGTCTCTCCGAGACCGAGACCCACGAGAAGATGATGGAGGCGGCGATCAATGGCTGACCCGAAGGGCTTCCTGAACCACGGGCGCGAGGTCGCCAAGTCCCGCCCCGTCGAGGAGCGCGTCCGCGACTGGAACGAGGTCTACGTCCCCGGCTCCCTGCTGCCGATCATCAGCAAGCAGGCCAGCCGCTGCATGGACTGCGGCATCCCGTTCTGCCACAACGGCTGCCCGCTGGGGAACCTGATCCCCGAGTGGAACGACTACGCCTACCGCGAGGACTGGGCGGCGGCCTCCGAGCGCCTGCACGCGACGAACAACTTCCCGGAGTTCACCGGCCGCCTGTGCCCCGCTCCGTGCGAGTCGGCGTGCGTGCTCGGCATCAACCAGCCGCCGGTCACCATCAAGAACGTCGAGGTCTCGATCATCGACAAGGCGTGGGAGACCGGGGACGTCGCCCCGCAGATCCCGGAGCGCCTGTCGGGCAAGACCGTCGCGGTCGTCGGCTCGGGCCCGGCGGGTCTGGCCGCCGCCCAGCAGCTGACCCGGGCCGGACACACCGTCGCCGTCTACGAGCGCGCGGACCGCGTCGGAGGTCTCCTCCGGTACGGCATCCCCGAGTTCAAGATGGAGAAGCGGCACATCAACCGCCGTATCGAGCAGATGCGCGCGGAGGGCACCCGCTTCCGCACGGGCGTCGAGATCGGCCGCGACCTGAAGGCCACGGACCTGAAGAAGCGCTACGACGCGGTCGTCCTGGCCGTCGGCGCGACCACGGCCCGCGACCTGCCGGTGCCCGGCCGCGAGCTCAAGGGCATCTACCAGGCCATGGAGTACCTGCCGCTGGCCAACAAGGTGCAGGAGGGCGACTTCGTGGCGCCCCCGATCTCGGCCGAGGGCAAGCACGTCGTGGTCATCGGCGGCGGCGACACCGGAGCGGACTGCGTGGGCACCGCCCACCGCCAGGGCGCGGCCTCCGTCACGCAGCTGGAGATCATGCCCCGCCCGAACGACGAGCGGCACCCGATCGACCAGCCCTGGCCGACCTTCCCCATGCTGTACAAGGTCACCTCGGCCCACGAGGAGGGCGGCGAGCGCGTCTACTCGGTCTCGACGACCCACTTCGAGGGCGACGCGGACGGCAACGTCCAGTGGCTGCACCTCACCGAGGTGGAGTTCGTGGACGGCAGGCTGACCCAGAAGCCGGGCACGGAGCGCAAGATCCCCGCCCAGCTGGTCACCCTCGCCATGGGCTTCACCGGCACCGACCGCGACAACGGCCTGGTCGAGCAGTTCGGCCTGGAGCTCGACGAGCGGGGCAACATCGCCCGCGACGCCGACTTCCAGACCAACGTGCCGGGCGTGTTCGTCGCCGGTGACGCCGGCCGCGGCCAGTCGCTCATCGTCTGGGCGATCGCGGAGGGCCGCTCGGCCGCCCGCGGGGTGGACCGCCACCTCACCGGCGCCAGCGAGCTGCCGGCGCCGATCCGCCCGACGGACCGTGCGCTGATGGTCTGACCGCACTCACAAGACGTCCCGCACAAAGGCGTGCGGAACACTGACGGCGCCTGCCCATCAGTCCCCGACCGGACGACAGGGCAGGCGCCGTCGCCTTCCCCGGCCGGGCACGACGCCCCGTACGGGCCCTGGTCAGGGCACCTTGTACGTGTCCCCGTAGACGGCCCACTCCAGCGGCGTCTCGAGACGCAGGTTGCCCTCGTCAAGGAAGCGGCGCTGGGCGGTGTCGACACGGCTCGTGTCCATGCGCTCGGTGGCCATGGCGGCGCGGCGGGTGTCGAGGAAGGCATCCAGGTACGCCTTCTCACTGCCGCCCTCGGCCGGTGTGTCCGCCACGCGCAGCGCGCGTTCGCGCAGGCCGTAGAAACCCTTGGGGCCGGCGTCGGGGCCGTGGAAGATCAGAGCGTCGTAGTAGACGAACTGGCCGAGCGTGCCCAGGCCGTCCAGCTTGGCGAGGCGGACCGCCGGGTCGAAGGAGACACGGTCACGGTGCTCGTCCTGGGCCCCGCGGAAGGCCGGGAGCTTCGCCTCCGCCTTCCAGGCCGCGGTGAAGCCGGGGTCCAGGCCCTCGTGGGAGTCCGTGCCGTCGACCTCGCGGAGGGCCGGCAGATAGCGGGCCAGGCCGTTGTCCGGGTGGGCTTCGGTGTAGCGCTCGACAAGGGCGAGCAGGTCGTGGGTGCCGGTGCAGAAGCCGGCGATCCCGGCGGTGTAGCCCCGCCCGTCCTCCAGGTCCTCGATGGAGCCGTAGAGGGTGCGCCAGTTCAGCGTCGACCGGTGGGCGCTCGCCACGATCCGCTGCGCCAGTTCCTTCTTCTCCGGGGCGGCCAGGCCCGCGGGCAGCCCGGCGATCACCTTGTCGTCCTCCGCCCGCTCCTTCTCGGCCCGGTCCTTGGCCTCTTCCCGGGCCGCCTGGGCGGGGGACACGGAGGGTATCGCCACGGGCTCGGCGGAGTCCGCCGGCACGAGGAAGAAGGCCGCCGTGGCGACCACGGGAACGGCGACGAGGAACGCCACACCGGCACGCTTCACTGGGATCACTCCGCCTGTCAGCTCCGTCACGTTCCCCGCCGTCCCGGCCGCCTGGAGCACCGGCGGCCCGACACATGTCCCTCCCGGCACCGGCGCGCGACGCCGGTCCACGGGCGCGCAAGCGTACGCCGGCGTCCGCGCGCGTCCACCGGCAGGTCGCCGGGGCACAGCGGGCCGCACCCGCGCCGGTCGGCCTCTGCGGGCGCCGGGAGGGGCCTCGCGCAGCACGGCCGCGACGGGCCGAGAGCCGCGGTCCACCTCCATGGGGAAGACCTGCTGCCACCCGGCGATGGACGCCCGGTCGCTGTCCTCAGCCGTTCCCGCTCCCGCTCCCGTTCCCGCTCCCGGTGTCCGGCCACACCTGGATGTGGTCCTCCGCCAGCTCCAGCAGCACCCGGTCCGCCATGCCCAGGGCCGCCGTGTACTCGGAGGGCAGCTGGAGGCGGCCCGCACGGTCGAGCATCGCGAACTCACGCGCCACCAAGGACTCCCGGCCCCTGTCGTCGACCTCCGTGCGGCGCAGCACCTCCGTGGAGGTGCGGCCGTCGCGGATGGCGACCGTACGGCGGACCTCCCCGGCGACGGCCTGGTCGTGCGTCACGATGACGATCGTGGTGCCCAGTTCCTCGTTGGCCCGGCGGAACGCCGCGAAGACCTGCTGCCCCGTCGCCGAGTCCAGTTCGCCGGTCGGCTCGTCGGCGAGCAGCACCGCGGGGGAGTTGGCGAGGGCGACGGCGATCGCGACGCGCTGCTGCTGACCGCCGGACATCTGCTGCGGACGCCGGTCCCGGCAGTCGGCGACGCCGAGCAGCGCCAGCAGTTCCTCCGCCCGCCCGGCGCGGCCGCGCCGCGGGCGGCCCGCCAGCCGCATCGGCAGGGCCACGTTCTGCACGGCCGTCAGATAGGGCAGCAGGTTGCGTGCCGTCTGCTGCCAGACGAAGCCGACCACCTCACGCCGGTACCGCAGCCGCGCCTTCGCGTCCATCGCCAGCAGATCGCGGCCCGCGACCCGCGCCGCGCCCGCGGTGGGGACGTCCAGGCCCGCGAGGATGTTCATCAACGTCGACTTGCCGCTGCCGGACGCCCCCACCAGGGCCATCAACTCGCCCTCGCGCACCAGCAGATCGAGTCCCTGGAGCGCCTGCACCTCCATGGCGTCACCGCCGCCGCGCCCGGAGAAGATCCGCACCAGCCGGTCGCAGGCGATCAGGGCGTCGTGCCCGTACACGGGCCGGTCGCGGTGCCGTGCCGCCCGCCGCTCCAGCTCCGCCAGCGACTCGGTCGTCGTGTTCATCGCGTGTCTCCCGCCCTGAGGTGAGTGATCGGTGTCCGGCGGCCCGCCCACCAGGCCTGGGCGAGGGCCGCCGCCCCCGCCAGCAGCACCGCGCCCGCGGCGGGCAGTGCCAGCGACCACCCGTCGGGCCGCAGCACGGCACGGACAGGGACCTCGCCGCCGGCCGCACCGGCCAGGGCGAGCCCGTCCAGGTCGACGCCGGGGGCGAGCAGCCGGACCGTGACCCAGCCGACGGCCGTGCCCCCGCCGGCCGCGAGCAGCGCCAGGGGCAGCGCCTCCAGGGCGAGCAGGTGACGCCCCTGACGGGCCGTCAGGCCCAGGGTGCGCAGCCCGGCCAGCAGCGCGGCCCGTTCCGGGGCGGTCCGCAGCATGCCGAGGACCAGGGCGAGCAGGGCGTACCCGGCACTCGCGGCGACGGCCCAGACGTAGATCCGTCCGGCGCCCGTCTGCAGCGGCGAGTCGGACAGCGCCGCGCGCTCCTCGGTGCGCAGGGCGGCCGAGAGACCGGACCCGGCGCCGCGCACGGCCGCCCGCAGCGCCTTCGCGTCGAGCCCGCCGCCGGCCACCAGCAGGGTCGAGGGACCGCGGAAGTCCTTCAGCCCGGCCGCGTCGACCAGCAGGAACTCGCCGTCGGGGACGGCCGGGGTGCGCGGACGCACGGCGGTGATCCGTACCCTGACGGGCCCCGAGTCCGTCGCGATCCGGCGCGGCGCCCGCCCCAGCCGCTCGGCGACGCCGGGCGACGCGACGGCGCCCAGCACCCCGCCGCCGCCGTCCAGCCGGCCGGCCGCGAATCCGCCGAGCCCCGTCCGCCGGGCCAGCCCCGCGTACGACTCCGGATCGACGCCGACCACCCTCAGTGACCGCGCCTCGCCGGAGGCACGCTCCGAGGCCAGCCCGAAGCCCACCGCCGTCACCTGCCGTACGCCTTCCACGTCCCGCACCGCCCGGGCCAGCCCCGCCGGGAGCGGGGAGCCGTCGGTCGAGTCGATCCGGGCGTCCGCGCCCGTCCGGAGCAGCGCGGCCCGATCCCGCGCGTCCGCCACGCCCGCCAGCACCGACCCGCCGAACGCGGCCGTCGTCAGGGCCGTCAGCAGGGCGAGCAGCGGCAGGGTGGCGACCGCCGCCGGTGAGCGGCCCGCGCGGGCCAGCGCCAGGAACCCGACCGCGCCGCGCAGCCGCCCGGCCGGACGGGCGGCCCAGCGCAGGGGCGGCGGGTACAGCCGTACCAGGACCAGCGCGGCGGCCAGCCCGACGAGCACCGGGGCGACGCTCACCAGTGGATCGCCCACCTCTCCCGTGCCGCGCCTGCGCAGCGCGACCACCGCCCCGACGGTCAGCACCAGCAAGGTCAGTTCCGCGACCGTGCGGCGCCCGCCGGGCCTGGCGAGGGCGACGTCGTCGCGCTCCCGGTGCGCCCGCGGCCGGCGGTGCGCCACGGCCGCGCGCACCGGCAGCGCGGCACACGCGAAGAGGGTGACGGCTCCTGCCCCGAGCAGGGAGGGCAGCGGCCGGGCCCCGTCCACCGCGAGCACGGCGAGCAGCAGGCCGCAGGCCCCCGCGGGGAGCGCGGGCACCGCGCTCTCGGCCAGCAGCCGCCCGGCGATGCCGCCCAGGGAGCCGCCCCGCGCCCGCAGCAGGGCGAACTCGGCGTCGCGGCGGGCGGCCGCCAGACCACTGCTCATGACCAGGACGACGAAGGCCACCGCGGCGATCCCGAAGGCGGCGACGGCGACCACGGGCGCGATCGCGTCACGGGTCTGCTCGTGGGCGCCGACGACCTCCTCCAGAGCGGTGGACAGCTGCGCCGTCGGGCCGGCCGCCCCGCGCATCCGCACCAGCCCCGGCCCGTCCTCGACCGACGCGACCGCCTCGACGAGCGCCGCGGTGTCCGCCCCGGTCAGCCGCCCGGTCGCGGGGGCCATGCGCCAGTACTTCTCCGGCTCGGCCTGCCCGCCGAGCAGTGCCGGAGCGGCCCCGGGCGCCAGCAGGACGGCCGCCTCCCAGTAGAACTGCGGCGGGCGGCCGCCGTTGCCGTTCAGGGCCGGTGCGCGCAGCACCGGTTCCGCGGACCAGTAGGTGCCGCGCGGATGCCGGGGGTCGAGCACGCCGGTGATCCGCACGGTCAGCGGCCGGTCCGGGAAGCCGGCCAGGGTGAGCGTGGAGCCGGCCCGCAGCCGCAGGGTGCGGGCGGTCTCGGCGGTCACGGCGCCCTCGACCGTCCTGGTGTCCTCGGTGACCGTTCCCGCGGTGGGCAGCCGGCCCTGCCGCACGCCGGCGTGGGCGGCCACCCCGGACTGCGCGAGCAGCGTGAACCGGGGCGGCAGCCCGTCGGGCCGGGGCAGAGAGGCGTCCAGCGCCGCCAGGCTCTTGCCGGTGCGCACCCCGTACGCCGACTCGGCCGGAGACGCCTCCAGCGGCGCCGGCAGCAGCGCCCGCACGCGGCCGTCGACCTCCGCGAGCGCCCGCGGCCCCACCTCGGCCGCGCGGGACTCGCCCGGCCGTCCGAAGACGGGCTGCGGCGTCTTCAGCTCCAGCACGGTGGACGCGGGGGCGGCGGTGGCCACGGCCGCGCGCAGCCCGTCCGTCCCGTACGCCTCGACCGCCCGGGGCAGGACGGCCGCGAGGAACGCCGTGACCAGCACCAGCACCCCGAAGGCGGCGGTGGACCAGGGCGCCGTCCGCAGCCGGGTCCGCACCCAGGGGGCGCCGTGTGCGCGCGGCATCTCAGTCCTCTCCCTGATGGCGGAGCGTGACCGCCGGCTCGGCGCGGCGCAGCGCCGACGCGGCCGTGATCAGCAGAAGCGGGGCGGCCACCGCCGCCAGGAGCAGGGCCACGTCGGGCAGCGGGAGTTCGACCAGGACGGGTGGGACCGGCCGGGCGGCACCGGAGGTCAGCACGATCAACGGCACGACGGCCCGTGCGAGGAGGGCGCCCAGGCCGAGTCCGGCGAGCAGCCCGACGCCGACGAGCAGGCTCCGTTCCGCCGCGACCAGCCGGGCCAGGTCACGCCGGGGCGTGCCGAGGGCGCGCAGCACCGCGAACTCGGCGGACCGCTCCCGCCGCGCGCCGGCGGCGCTCACCGCGAATCCCCCGGCGGCGAGGGCCACGGCGGCCGCCGCCACCGCCGTCAGCGCCGAGCGCGGCCCTGCCCCCAGCGGGTCCCGCAGCAGCTCGGCCGCGGTCTCGTCGCGCACCAGTACCTGCTGTGGCGGGAGGTCGGGGCGCGCCCGCAGCGCCGCGGCGACCTCGTCCGTCCTGCCGGGTGCCGGGCTCACCCACCACTCGGTGGGGGTGAGCGGTGCGGCGGCCCGGTGCGCGAGCAGGGCGTCGACGGCCCGCAGGTCGAGCAGCAGCGCCCCGCCGGTCATAGCCTGTCCGGACGGATCCGTGGCGGTGGTGGGCAGCGCGTCGACCGCTCGCACGATCCGCACCCGCAGCTGCTCCCCGGACAGGGTCACGTCGACGGTGTCACCCACCCCGGCCCCCGACGCCCGCAGGAAGTCCCGGGTGGCGACGGCGCCGAGGCGGCCCGGCGCCCCGGCCCCGGCGGAGCCGAGGCGCACGGTGAAGACCGGAGCCGCCTCCCACCCCTCGTCGCCGCCGGCGCCCGTGCCGTACGACACGGTCAGCGGTGCGTCCCCCGCCCGGGTGGCTCTCGCGGCCGTGCGGCTGACGACCTCGCCGTTCTTCGTCACGGTCCGGTCCCCTCGCCACCGGGTCCCGGCGGGCACCGAAACGGTCCGCGCGGGGCCGTCGCGGCCGGTGGCGAGCAGCCGTTCGACGGTGAACCGGTGCTGTTCGGGGCCGCCGGCGGGGGAGGCGTCGTCGAGCTGCAGCCCGGTCAGCCGCAACGGCCCGGCCGGGGCGGCGCGGCGGCCGGTCGCCGTCACGTCCAGGTCGAGCGCGGCACGGTGGACCCGGCCGTCCACCGGGATGCTCCCGGCGCCGAGCCGGTAGGCGATGCCGTACCGGTCCTCGACGACCACCGTGAGCAGGGGGGCGCGGTTCGACGGGGAGCGGCCCGCCCGGGCCCGCAGGTCGGTGATCCGCACGTCGAGGGCGAGTCTCCGGGTGCCGTCGGGAAGCCGTACCGCCCGGTTCCCCTCCGGCGCGGGCGGCGCCAGGGACCGCAGCAGCTTCGCCGGGGGCTCGTCGGCGAGGTCGGGGCGCATCAGCATCCCGTCCACGGCGTGGGCCGTGTCCAGGGCGAGGACCGTGGCCTGCCGGCCGCCCGAGAGATCCAGCATGGCGCGGTGCGCGGGGGCGGCGTCCCGGACGCCGGGCAGCGCGGCGTACAGACCGGTCTGCCCGGGGGTGCCCAGCCGGGGGTCGAGGATCCGCACCGGTGCGCCCGTCGCGAAGTCGGCCTGGTCGCCCTGCGAGCGGTCCCAGGACGCGCGGTGCCCGATCGCCAGCATCCCGGTCGCCACGGCGACGACCAGCAACAGCACCGGGCCCGCACCGCGCAACGGCCGCCGGCTGAACTGCCATCCCGCCAGGGCCGCCGGCAGGCCCCGCCCGCGCGCGGACCACCGCTCCGCGGACCGGGCCGCGAACGGCAGCAGACGCAGCGTCAGCACCGTGCCCGCCAGCAGCGCCAGCGCGGGCGCCGCGACCAGCAGCGGATCGATGCCCAGCCGCCCTGCCCGGTCCCGGCTCAGCACCCCGCCGCCGGTCCCGGTGGTCTGCCGCCGGAGCTGCCAGTACGCCACCCCCGCGATCAGCAGCAGCCCGACGTCGGCCCCCGCCCGTACGGGCGCGGCCGACGGCCGGCCCCGCGTCCGCCGCGGCCGTACGGGCGTGCCCGCCAGCGCGGGCGCCACGACCGCCACCGCGCACCCCAGCGCCACCCCGCCCGCGACCAGCCAGACCTGCCCCGCGGGGACGCTGTCGAGCCGCAGCCCGATCCGGTCGAGGGAGGACCAGCGGGCGAGCAGCCGCGCCAGCGGGCCGGACAGCAGCGCGGCACAGGCCGCGGCGGGTAATGCCATCGACAGCGCCTCCAGCGCGGCGAGCGCGGCGATCCGGCCGCGCGATCCGCCCCGGGCCCGCAGCAGCTCCCTCTCGCCCGCCCGCTCGGCGTCCAGCAGCCGGGCCACCAGCAGCAGCGCGTACCCCGTGAGCAGCACCAGCTGCACCGAGACGATCATCAGGGTGGACCGGGACACCAGCAGCGCCCGCTCGGTCCGGTCGAGCAGCTCGGGCAGCCCGGTGCGCACCTCCGCGTGGCCCCCGAGTGCCGGATCCTCGCGCAGGGCCCCGGCGGCGCGCACGGCCGCCGCACGCAGCGCGCCGGTGTCCGCGGCGGTCAGGGTCCGGTGGTCGGCCGTCGCCACCCAGCCGGTACCGCCCGCGGAGGCCCGGCCGGAGGCGAGCACCGAGGCGTCGGCCAGCAGCGGCCCGTACGTGGTGAAGGCGACGGTGCGCACGCCGTGGCCGCCGAGGGTGTCGGCCTGCCAGTAGGGATCCGAGGTGTCGGCCGCCCGGTACACGCCGGTCACCGAGACCCGCAGCGGTGCGCCGCCCAGCCGGTCGGTCAGCGTCAGGCGCGCCCCGGGCCGCAGCCGCAACCGCTGGGCCGCCGCCTCGGACAGCGCGGCGGGCACGGTGGCGGTCCGGGACACCGGGGCCGGGCCCGGCAGCGTGCCCGAGACGAGCCTGATCCGCGAGCGGTCGAGGGCCGCGAGATGGGTGAGGCCGGGTTCCCCGGCACGGGCGTCGGCGCTCCGCAGGGACCGCGGCAGCGCGTACGGCCCGGACCGCTCCAGCCTGCGCACGGTCACCGGCAGCCCGCCGAACGCCTTCCCCGCCTCGCGCACCACCGCCCGCTGCGCCGCGTCCCGCCGCTCCCGGGGCACGTCCGCCTCGACGACGAGGGAGGCGGAGGCCGCCGCACGGCCGCCCAGGGCGCCGCGCAGCGCGGCGTCCCCGACGGAACCGGAGAACGCCGTGAGCGCGGCCAGCACCGAGGTGGTGAGCAGGACTGCGAGCAGGGCGGCCGTGAGGAGCAGCCGATGCGCGCGCAGCCGCAGCAGCAGTAAGCCCGTCACTCGTCCCCCACCCCGTCGGCCGAGCCGCTCCGTCCCCAACGCGCCATGGATATCACGGAGTCGACGGTCAGGGACACGCGTTCGAACACGGGTCGTCGCGCTCTTGACCGTCCGGATCGGTTCCGTATGGGATGCGGTGATGACCGAGAACACCCGCCCGGGATCCGGTGCCGCCCTCGCCGCCGGCGCCGTCGAGGAGCCGATGCTGCGCGTGGAGGACCTGCACCACTCCTACGGCACCGGCGCCGCCGCCGTGCACGCGTTGCGCGGAGCCTCCTTCACCGTCCGGCGCGGTGAACTGGTCGCCTTGAAGGGCCGCTCGGGCTCCGGCAAGACGACGCTGCTCCACATGATCGGGGGCCTCGACGTGCCGCGCGGCGGCCGGGTCGTCCTGGACGGCACCGACCTGTCGGCGCTGAGCGAGAGCGAGCTGCTGGAACTGCGCCGGGACCGGATCGGTTTCGTCTTCCAGTCCTTCGGGCTCATCCCCATCCTCAGCGCCGCCGAGAACGTCGGCGTGCCGCTGCGGCTGCGCCGGGCCGAGCCGCGCGCACGCGACGAGCGGGTGGCGTTGCTGCTGGCCCTGGTGGGGCTCACCGGGCACGAGGCGCAACGGCCCGCCGAGCTGTCCGGCGGGCAGCAGCAGCGGGTCGCCATCGCCCGGGCCCTCGCCAACCGCCCGGCCCTGCTGCTCGCCGACGAGCCGACCGGGCAGCTCGACGCCGCCACCGGCCTGGCCGTGATGGAACTGCTGCGCGCGGTCGTCCGCAGCGAGGGCGTCACGGCCCTCGTCGCCACCCACGACCCCCAACTCCTCGACCTGGCCGACCGGATGCTGGAACTGCGCGACGGAGTGGTGGCCCCGGGGTGAGAGGGTGGGGCCATGACCGCGATCAGTCTGCGCAAGGTCGAAGAGACCGCCCCCGCGCTGGTGAACCTCTACAAGACCGCCGGCGTCTCCCTCACGAAGCACGGCCTCGACGGACTCCGGGCCGCGGTCTACCTCGTGGTCGACTACTCCGGCTCGATGAAGCCCTACTACAAGGACGGCAGCGTGCAGGCGCTCGCCGACCGGGTGCTCGGGCTGTCGGCGCACCTCGACGACGACGGCACCGTGCCCGTGGTGTTCTTCTCCACGGACGTCGACGCCGAGACGGAGATCGCCCTGGCCGGCCACCAGGGGCGCATCGAGCGGATCGTCGCCGGGCTCGGGCACATGGGCAGGACCAGCTACCACCTGGCCATGGACGCCGTCATCGACCACTACCTCGACAGCGGCACGGCCGAGCCCGCCCTGGTCGTCTTCCAGACCGACGGCGGCCCGATCAACAAGCTCGCCGCGGAACGCTACCTCTGCAAGGCCGCCCGGCTCCCCCTGTTCTGGCAGTTCGTCGGCTTCGGCGACCCGCACAGCAAGCAGTTCGACTTCCTGCGCAGGCTCGACGAACTGCCCGTGCCCGGCAAGCGCGTCGTCGACAACGCCGGGTTCTTCCACGCGGGCGAGGACCCGCGGCGGGTCCCGGACGCGGAGCTGTACGACCGGCTGGTGGGGGAGTTCCCGACGTGGCTCGCCGCCGCCAGGGCCGAGGGCATCGTCCGGGATCCCGGCAGCCGCTGAGGCGCTCGCCCCCGCGGCCCAACCGTCCCGCCCCTTGGCCCAGCGGTCCCCCCGCCCCGTTTGCGCGGCCGCCGCACCGTGCCACGCTGGGAAGGATCCGACGGGGAGGCGACGACGCATGGGCGACGACGGCGCACGACGGGTGTACGGGGCGGCCTCCGCGCGCCGGGGGCCGGCCGCCGGCAAGGGCGAGAGGCTCGCCGACTGGGCGGACGGACGGCTCGGGCTCTACGCCCTGGCCAAGGCCAACATGCGCAAGGTCTTCCCGGACCACTGGTCGTTCATGCTGGGCGAGATCACGCTCTACAGCTTCGTCGTCCTGATCCTCACCGGGGTCTACCTCACCCTGTTCTTCGAACCGAGCATGCAGGAAGTCGTCTACAACGGCTCCTACACCGAACTCAACGGCGTGCTCATGTCCCGGGCGTTCGAGTCCACCCTGGACATCAGCTTCGACGTGCGCGGCGGGCTGCTGATCCGGCAGATCCACCACTGGGCGGCGCTGGTCTTCGTCACCGGCATGCTGGTGCACATGATGCGGGTGTTCTTCACGGGCGCCTTCCGCAAGCCGCGCGAGCTCAACTGGGTGTTCGGCTGGACCCTGCTGATGCTCGGCATCATCACCGGCCTGACCGGCTACTCCCTCCCCGACGACCTGCTGTCCGGCACCGGCATCCGCTTCGCGCACGGCGCGATCCTGTCGATCCCCCTCGTCGGGACGTACCTGGCGTTCTTCCTCTTCGGCGGGGAGTTCCCGGGCGACGACATCGTCTCGCGGCTCTTCCCGGTCCACGTGCTGCTGCTGCCCGGGATCATGCTCGGCCTGGTCGCCGCCCACCTGATCCTGGTCTTCTACCACAAGCACACCCAGTTCCCCGGCCCCGGCCGCAAGGAGCGCTCCGTCGTCGGCATGCCGTTCCTGCCGGTCTACATGGCCAAGGCAGGCGGGTTCTTCTTCCTCGTCTTCGGCCTCCTGACGATCATGGGCGCCATCGCCCAGATCAACCCCGTGTGGGCCTTCGGCCCCTACCGGCCCGACCTGGTCACCACCGGCGCCCAGCCCGACTGGTACCTCGGTTTCTCCGAGGGCCTGATCCGGGTGATGCCGGGATGGGAGATCAACCTGTGGGGCCACACCCTCGTGCTCGGCGTGTTCATCCCCTTCGCCCTCTTCCCGCTGATCCTGCTCGCCCTCGGCGTCTACCCCTTCGTCGAGGCGTGGATCACCGGCGACAAACGCGAGCACCACATCCTGGACCGGCCGCGCAACGCACCCGTGCGCACCGGCCTGGGCGTGGCCTGGCTGACCCTGTACGCGGTGCTGCTGATCGGCGGCGGCAACGACATCGTCGCCACCCATCTGCACCTGTCCATCAACGTGATCACCTGGTTCGTGCGGATCGGCGTCTTCGTGCTGCCGGTCGCCGCGTTCATCGTCACCAAGAAGATCTGCATGGGCCTGCAGCGCCGCGACCGGGCCAAGGTGCTGCACGGCAGGGAGACGGGCACCGTCAGACGGCTGCCCGACGGCGAGTACGTCGAGGTGCACGAGCCCCTCCCGCAGGCGCAGCTGTTCACCCTCACCCAGCACGAGCAGCCCCCGCCGTACCGGCTCGGGCCCGAGACCGACGCGCGGGGCGTCCGCCGCAGGGTCAAGCGGTCCGAACGGCTGCGCGCCCGCCTCGCGCACGCCATGTACGGGCCCGACGCGCGCATCGAGAAGCCGACGGTGGAGGAGTACCGGGAGATCACCAGCGGCGATCACCCCCACTGAGGCCCCGGGGCCGGCCGGAACACGCCCCGGACACACGGCCCGGCACCGCACCGGCACACGGCCCGGCGCCGCCCCGGACACACGGCCCGGCGCCGCACCGGCACACGCACCAGGCACACGGCCCGGCACCGCACCGGCACACGCCCCGGCGCCGCCCTACGTGTCGCACTCCAGCACGCTCCGGCACAGCGCGCACCGCGCCCGCACCCGCCCGCGCACCGGCACCCGGATCCGCTGATGGCACGTGGGGCAGGGGAACGACACCCGCAGCCCGTCCCCGTCCGGCGAGAACGCGTACCGCACCCCCGGCTGCGGCGGCCCCGCCACGGCGTGCCGCCGGTCCCGGGCGTACCGGCGCCGCCCCGCCCACCCCGCCGCCGTCAGCGGCGGCTGCTGCGCGTCCCGCCGGGCCAGCTCCCTGCCCTCGACGTACGCCGTGTACGCCTGCGGGCTGGTGAACCACGCCGACGGGTCCTCCCCGAACACCAGCGCCCGCTTGGCCAGCACGTACCCGAACTCCTCCGGCGTGAGGTACCCCAGCTTCTGCGACGACACCGCGTCCTGGCGGAAGGCGTCCAGCAGCAGCCACCCCGCGCCCAGGTACGCCGCCGCCGTGTCGGTGAGGATCTCGTTGTCCGGCACGCCCGGGAACGACAGGTCCAGACGGTGCAGGTACACATGGGTCACCTCATGGGCGAGCGCCGCCCCGATGTCCCGCCGATGCGTACGGAACCGGTCGTTCAGCTCCACGAAGTACTCCGGCCCGGCGGCGAGCTCCACGTTCGCCGCGTGCCGCATCCGGCGGAAGCCCACGATCAGCCGGGCGTCGGGCAGCCGGTAGTGCCGCACCAGCTCGTGCGCCACCCGCTGCGCCCCCAGATACAGGTCGTCCGTGTCGCAGAAGGCCACGTCGGCGGGGAGCACACTGACCGGGAACGTGTGGATCGTGTCGTACGACAGCCGCCTGTACAGCGCCGTGATGGCGGCCCGCACCGTCTCCAGATGCGGGAAGCCGTGCTCGACCGGCCCGTCGTTCGCCACGCGTCACCCCCAGGACGCCCTGAACCCGCTTCCACTGTACGAGCGCCTGGCCCACGGCGGACGGCCCCGGACGCGGCGAAAAGCGGTCGCCGGTGCCCGCGGGCGCTGGCACAATCCGGGCCCGTGACCGGTGAACCAGGCCCCGCCGCCGCCTCACTGCGGGTGGGCGGCCGCGACGACGACCTCGACCGGCGGCTCGACGACGAGCTGACCGCGTACAACACCGCCGCCGCCGGCGGCGCCACCCCCGAGCCCCTCTCGGTCCGCGTCACCGACGAGGCGGGCGAACTGCTGGGCGGGCTCACCGCATGGACCTGGGGCACCCTGTGCTCGGTCGACATGCTGTGGGTGCGCGGCGACCAGCGGCACGCCGGCTGGGGCAGCCGCCTGATGCGCGCCGCCGAGGACGAGGCCCTCCGGCGCGGCTGCACCGACATGATCGTCTCCACGTACACCTTCCAGGCGCCCGGTTTCTACCCGCGGCTCGGCTACCGGGAACGGGCCCGCATCCAGGGCGTGCCCGGCGGGCACGAGGACGTGTACTTCCACAAGCGGCTCGGTTCGGCCGAGGTGTGAGACGGCCCCCTGCCGGCCGCCCCGACCCCCGTAGGCTGACGCCCCATGACCACCAGCAACACCGGTACCGACGACGTCGCCCCCGCCGTCCGCGAGGAGCTCGCCCGGCTGCGCGACAGCATCGACAACATCGACGCGGCCGTCGTCCACATGCTCGCCGAGCGCTTCAAGTGCACCCAGCAGGTCGGCCACCTCAAGGCCGAGCACCAGCTGCCGCCCGCCGACCCGGCCCGCGAGGCCCGCCAGATCGCCCGGCTGCGCGCGCTCGCCGAGAACGCCAAACTCGACCCGGCGTTCGCGGAGAAGTTCCTCAACTTCATCGTGGCCGAGGTCATCCGCCACCACGAGCGCATCGCCGACCGGACACTGGGCGGCACCGCGGCCGACAGCGGCTGACCACGGGGGAGTGACACGGCGGCCCGCGCGCGGCATGCTGCGCTGAGCACAGCATGTCAGCTGACGAGCACTGCGCGTCAGCGTCCCGGACTACTCTGGTCCTCCACGAGGGAGGGGCGTCGGGCCATGCCGTCGGATACCAGGATCCTCATCGTCGACGACCACGAGGACACGCTGTACGCACTGGAGAGCGCCCTGGCCCCGCTGGGCCACCGGATCGACCGGGCCACCAGCGGAGACCAGGCGCTCAAACAGCTCCTGCGCGGGCAGGTCGGCCTGCTCCTGCTCGACGTGCGCATGCCCGGCGTCAGCGGCCTGGAGGTCGTGCGCTACATGCGGCGCGTCGAACAGACCCAGCACATTCCGGTCATCCTGCTGACCGGTTTCGGTGCCGACCACGACCTGACCACCGCCGCCTTCCGCCTCGGCGTCGCCGACCTCCTGCTGAAACCCGTGGACCCCTGGGCGCTGCGCACCAAGGTCCGCTACCTCTTCGACGCCCACCGCCGCCGCCTCGCCCTGGAGCAGGAGGTGCGCCGGCTGCGCGCCCTCGTCCGCGAACGGGAGCACGCCGAGACCGCCGCACACCCCCCGCGCCCCGCGCTGCCGCACCCGGACGCGCACGTGCCGGCCCAGCGCCCCGCGGGGGCGCACGCCGGGGAGCTCGAAAAGGACCGCACCTAGGGCGGACATTGCGCACGTACCGATCCGCCTCTGTGCCTTGCCGACACCATCAGGCAGCATGTCACGCATGTCCGTACTGACGCGCGACGAAGCGCAGACCCGAGCACAGCTCATCGACGTCCACCGCTACGCCATCGAACTCGACCTGACCGGCGGTGACGAGACCTTCGACTCCCGCACCCTGATCAGGTTCGGCGCCCGCACGGACGGCGACACCTTCGTCGAGGTCAAGCCCGCCGAGCTGCGCTCCGTCACCCTCGACGGACAGCCCCTGGACCCGGACACCCTCGACGGCAACCGGCTGCCGCTCACCCACCTCACCGCCGGCGAGCACGAACTGCGCGTGCACGCCCGGATGCGCTACTCCCGCACCGGCGAGGGCATGCACCGCTTCACCGACCCCACCGACGGCGAGACCTACGTCTACACCCAGCTGTTCCTGGACGACGTGCAGCGCGTCTTCGCCGCCTTCGACCAGCCCGACCTCAAAGCCGTCTTCGAGCTGTCCGTGAAGGCACCGGCCGGCTGGACCGTCCTCGCCAACGGCATCACCGAGCACACCGGGGACGGCCTGTGGAAGGCCGCCGAGACCCCCCTGATCCCCACCTACCTCGTCGCCGTCGCCGCCGGCCCCTGGCACTCCGTGCGCACCGAGCACCGCGGCCTGCCCTTCGGCCTGCACTGCCGCCGCTCCCTCGCGCCCCACCTCGACGCGGACGCCGAGGAACTCCTCGACATCATGCGCGCCTGCTTCGACCGCTACCACGAGAAGTTCGACGAGCCCTACCCGTTCGACTCCTACGACCAGGCCTTCGTCCCCGAGTTCAACGCGGGCGCCATGGAGAACCCCGGACTGGTCACCTTCCGCGACGAGTTCGTCTACCGCTCCGCCGTCACCGACACCGAGCGGCAGACCCGCGCCATGGTCATCGCCCACGAGATGGCCCACATGTGGTTCGGCGACCTCGTCACCCTGCGGTGGTGGGACGACATCTGGCTCAACGAGTCCTTCGCCGAGTACATGGGCTACCAGACCCTCACCGAAGCCACCCGCTTCACCGACACCTGGACCGACTTCGGCGTCACCCGCAAAGCCTGGGGCTACGACGCCGACCAGCGCCCCTCCACCCACCCCGTCGCCCCCGAGGCCGTCGACGACACCGCCTCCGCGCTGCTCAACTTCGACGGCATCTCCTACGCCAAGGGCGCCAGCGCCCTGCGCCAGCTCGTGGCCTGGCTCGGCGAGAAGGACTTCCTCGCCGGCATCAACACCCACTTCACCCGGCACAAGTTCGCCAACGCCACCCTCGCCGACTTCATCGACTCCCTCGCCGCCGCCACCGACCGCGACGTCCACGCCTGGGCCGAGGCCTGGCTGCGCACCACAGGCGTCGACACCCTCACCCCGCACCTCGCCCCCGGCGAGCACGGCATCTGCGCCCTCACCGTCGACCGCGCCGGCAGCCGCCCGCACCGCATCGCCGTCGGCCTCTACGACCGCGACCTCGGCGACGACGGCGGCCAGCTCGTGCTGCGCGACCGCGTCCACCTGGACCTGCCGCAGGACGGCTCCCAGCCCGTCGGCAAGCGCCCGGCCCTGCTCCTCCTCAACGACGGCGACCTCAGCTACGCCAAGGTCCGCTTCGACCCCGAGTCCTTCGAGACCGTCCGCAAGGACCTGTCCGGCCTGCCCGCGCCGCTCACCCGCGCGGTCGTCTGGAACGCCCTGCGCGACGCCGTCCGCGACGGTGAACTCGCCCCCGGCGCCTACCTGGAGACCGCCCGGGCCCATCTGCCGCTGGAGACGGACCTCGCCGTCGTCCAGGGCGTGCTCGCCTTCGCGTCCGCCCAGATCGCCGGCCGGTACACCGTCCCCGAGGAGCGGCCCGCCGCCCTGGCCACCCTCACCGAGCTGTGCCGCGACCTGATCCGCCGCACCGAGGACGGCGACCACCCCGGCCTGCGGCTGATCGCCGTACGCCACCGCATCGACGCCGCCGCCCACCCCGACACCATCGCCGCCTGGCTCGCCGACGGCACCGTGCCCGGCGGCCCGGAGCTCGACCCCGAGCTGCGCTGGCGCGTCCTCGCCCGGCTCGCCGTCCTCGGCGCGACCGACGAGGCCGCCATCGCCGCCGAACTGGAACGCGACCCGAGCGCCACCGGCCAGGAGGGCGCCGCCCGCTGCCGGGCCGCCCTGCCCGACCCGGAGGCCAAGGCACGCGCCTGGGAGGCCATGTTCGTCTCCGACGAGCTGTCCAACTACCTCTTCACCGCCACCGCCCGGGGCTTCTGGCAGCCCGAGCAGGCCGACCTGGTCCGCGCGTACGTGCCGCGCTACTTCGCCGACGCGGTCGCCGTCGCCGCCCGGCGCGGCCCCGCCATCGCCGAGGCGGCCGGCACCTGGGCCTTCCCCGCCCACGCCGTCGACACCGGCACCCTCCGCCTCGGCCGGGAGTGCCTGCGCGACGCCGACCCGATCCCCGCGCTGCGCCGCAGGCTCGTCGATCAACTGGACGATCTGGAAAGGGCGTTGCGGGTCCAGGGGGCCGGGGAGGAGTAGGGCGCACGGGCGGCCTCGGGGCGGTTTGAGAGGGACTGCGGGGCGGGCTGAGGGGGACTTCAGGGTGGCCTGAGCGGGACTTCCTGGCGGCCTGAGGGGGCCGGGGTCCGAAGGGCTCCGCCGGGGAGGAAGGGGAGGGCGGAGCAGGCGACCCCGGCCGGATTCCCCGGACGGAGGTACCTCCGTCCCCCTCCGGTCGTTGGGCTGTTCGGGCGTACCGCCCCGCGCCCCGGAGGTCAGCCCATGAGCACACCGCCCCTCGCCTCAGGTCCCGAAGGCCCGCGCGCCCTGCGGCCGTTGCTCGACGCCGTGCTCGAAGCGCTGGAGGCCGGCGCCCGGGCCCGCGGCGGGCCGCTGCCGGCGGGCGGGCCGGACGCGGTCGCCGCGCGGCTGCGCGAGGCGGCCGGGGAGATCCTCCCCGACCTCGGCCACCCGCACGCCGTACGCACCCTGGTCCGGGCCTTCGCCGAAGGCGCCGCCGACCCGGCCGACCCCCTGTGCGCGGCCCACCTGCACTGCCCGCCCCTGGCCGTCGCCACCGCCGCCGACCTGGCGGCCTCCGCCCTCAACCCGTCCCTCGACTCCTGGGACCAGGCGCCGGCCGCGTCGGAACTGGAGGCGATGGTCGCGGCGGCGCTGGCCCGGGAGATCTACGGCCCCGGGGCGGCGCACCCGCCCGCGCCCCCCGCACCTACCGCCGCCCCCGGCCCGCTCGCCCCCGACTGCCTCGTCACCACCGGCGGCACCGAGGCCAACCAACTCGCCCTGCTCCTCGCCCGGGAGGCGCACGGCGGCACCGTCCGGCTCGTCGTCGGGGCCAACGCCCACCACTCGCTGCCGCGCGCCGCCTGGCTGCTCGGTCTGCCCCAGCCCGCCGTCGTACCCGCCCCGCGCGGCACACTCGACCCCGCCGCGCTCGACGAGACCCTCACCCGCCTGACCGGCCCCCTCCTCGTCGCCGCCACCGCGGGCACCACCGACGCCGGGCTCATCGACCCACTGCCCGCGATCGCCGCCCGCTGCGCGGCCCACGGCACCCGGCTGCACATCGACGCCGCCTACGGCGGAGGCCTCCTGTTCAGCGACCGGCACCGCACCCTGCTCACCGGACTCGACGCCGCCGACACCGTCACCCTCGACCTGCACAAACTCGGATGGCAGCCGGTCGCCGCCGGTCTCCTCGCGGTCAGGGACCCCCGCGACCTCACCGCCCTGCGGCAGCGCGCCGACTACCTCAACGCCGCCGACGACACCGAAGCCGGCCTGCCGGACCTGCTCGGCCGGTCCCTGCGCACCACCCGCCGCCCCGACGTCCTCAAACTCGCCGTCACCCTCAAGACCCTCGGCCGCCGGGGACTCGGCGCGCTCGTCGACCGGGTCTGCGCCCACGCCCGGCAGTTCGCCGCCCTCGTCCGCGAACACCCCGGCTTCGACCTGTACGCCCCGCCCGTGATCAGCACGGTCCTGTTCCGGCCCGCGGGCGCCACCGACGCCGCCGTGGCCGCCGTACGCCGCGCGCTCCTCACCGACGGGCGAGCCGTCCTCGGCCGGGCCCGCCCCGACGGCCGGCTCTGGCTCAAGGCCACCCTCCTCAACCCCGCCACCGACCCCGACGACCTGGCCGCCCTGCTGCACCTCGTGGCAGCGCGCCGAGCGACACTCGTGGAAGGACACACCCCCCGATGAACCACGCCCCCACACCCGGCCGCACCCCCGCCCCCCACCCGCACCACGAGCCCGACGCCCCGCGCGACCTCGTCGGCGTCGGCATCGGCCCCGCCAACCTCTCCCTCGCCGCGCTCGCCCAGCCCCTCGGCGACCTCGACGCCGTCTTCTACGACCAGCGCCCCGCCTTCGGCTGGCACAGCGGCCTGCTCATCGAGGGCGCCACCCTCCAGGTCCCCTTCCTCGCCGACCTGGTGACCCTAGCCGACCCCGCCAGCCCGTGGACCTTCCTCAACTACCTCAGGTCCCGCGAGCGGCTCTTCCCGTTCTACTTCGCCGAGCGCTTCCACATCCAGCGCGCCGAGTACGACGCCTACTGCCGCTGGGTCTCCGAGAGCCTCCCCGGCCTCCACTACGGCCACCAGATCGACGCCGTCCGCTGGAACCCCGAACGCGACGTCTTCGAGGTCGACTTCACCCAGCTCGACGCCGACGGCGAAGCCGAGGCCCTCGGCCGGACCCACACCCGCAACGTCGTCCTCGGCATCGGCACCGAGCCGTACGTCCCCGACCCCCTCAGGCCCCTCGCCGAGGCACCCGGCGTGCCCGTCGTGCACGCCGCCGACTACCTCGACCACCGCGCCGCCCTGCTCACCGCAGGGCACGTCACCGTCGTCGGCATCGGGCAGTCCGGCGCCGAGATCTTCCTCGACCTGCTGCGCAACCGGCCCGCCGGACGCGAGAAACTGCACTGGCTGGGCCGCACGGAGGCGTTCGCGCCCATGGAGTACTCCAAGCTCGGCCTGGAGCACTTCACCCCCGACCACACCCGCTACTTCCACGCCCTGCCCGAGTCCGCCCGCGACCGGCTCGTCGCCGGGCAGTGGCAGCTCCACAAGGGCATCGACGCCGGCACCATCGCCGCCATCCACGACGAGCTCTACCGCCGCACCCTGCACGGCGGCTGGCCCGACGCCGTCCTCACCCCCGGCGTCCACGTCCGCACGGCCGGCCGGATCGCCACGACCCAGGTGGAACTGCACCTGGAACACGGCCGGCAGGACAGCCGCTCCCGCCTCACCACCGACGCCGTCGTCCTCGCCACCGGCTACCGCGAACGGCCCCTGGACCGGATCCTCGCCGGCCTCGACCCCTACATGCGCCGCGACAACAGCGAACGCCCCCGCATCGACGAGGACTACCGGCTCGTCCTGGACCCGTCCGTCAGCGGCTCGGTGTACGTCCAGAACGCCGAGACCCACACCCACGGTGTCGGCGCCCCCGACCTCGGCCTCGCCGCCTGGCGCAGCGCGATCATCCTCAACTCCCTGACCGGCAGGGAGGCGTACGGACTCCCGCGCCGCACCGCCTTCACCACCTTCGGCCTCACCCGGCGGCCGCACGTGCCGGCACCCCGTGAGGCACCGGCACTGACCCCGCTCGTCGACGACCGCAGGTGACGGGACCCGCGCCTCAGAAGACCGGCGTGCCCTCCCGCGTGAGCCTCCAGTCCACCGCGGCGAACTCGGCCGGGTCGATCGCCCCCTTCGCCGTCACCCAGGCGATCATGGTGTTGCGGATCTCGTCCGAGTTCGACCACAGCAGCGGGGCGGCGGCGACGTGCGGGAAGTTGCCGCCCCCGTTGGCCCGGTAGTTGTTCACCGCGAACACGAACCGCGCGTCGTCCGCGAGCGGCTGCCCCTCGAACCGCACGTCCGTCACCCGCGACCCGGCCGGCTTCGCGATGTCGATCTCGTACGACAGTCCGCTCACCACGTCGTAGTTGTAGTCCGGCGTGCCGCCCGCGTTGGTCAGCTTCGCCGGGTCCACCGGCGCGCCCGGCGCGGTCTGCACGAAGTAGTTCGCCGAGAACTCCAGGTACGCCTTCATCTGGGCACCCGTCATCAGACGCGCCTCCAGCGTGTTCTCGAAGACGTACAGACCCGCCACGTCCCGGATCGTCACCTCGCCCGCCGGGATCCGGGCACTGCGCGAGAAGCACGCCGCCTGCGACAGCACCGGCAGCGCGGCGTGCTCGGTGCCGGCCAGGGCCTGCTTCACCGTGTCCGCCTGGATGTGGTTGATCAGGTCGATGATCGGCACGTCCTTGTAGGGCGCCTCGGCCGACGTCATCTCCGCCGCGTTCGTGCCGATCACCTGGTTGACGTACGCCACGACCTTCTCGTGCTCGTCCGAGAGCAGCCGGGTGATCTTCGGGTCCTCGTCCACCGTGTTGGAGTTCAGGACCTTCGCGCCGACCTTGTCGACCTTCCAGCAGCCCTTCTCCCAGACCAGCTCGAAGTCGAACAGCGTCAGCCGCTGCCCCCACTTCAGCGGCTCCGACAGCACGACCTGCTTGCCGGTCTCCTTGTTCGTGACGAAGTACTCGGGGATCTCCGTGTGCGCGTGCCCGACCAGGATCGCGTCGATGCCCGGCACCTGCTCGGCCACCAGACCCGCCGCGTTCTCGATGTACGGCAGCTGGTCACCGTAGGACGACGTGCCCGACGAGCCGCTGTGCGCCGAGACGATGACGACGTCCGCGCCCATCGACCGCAGCTTCGGCACCCACTTCGCCGCCTGCTCCTCCAGGCCCGGGAACGTCATCTTCCCCTGCACGTTCGCCTTGTCCCAGATCGCGATGCCCGGGTTGGTCAGCCCCAGCACCGCCACCTTCACGTCCCGCCCGAACGGCGTGCGCAGCCGGTGCATGCTGTACGGCGCGAACGCCGGGCGCAGCGTCTTCGCGTCCAGCGCGTTGGCGCCCAGCAGCGGGAAACGGCACTGCTGCTCGAACTTGCGCAGCACCGGGATGCCGTAGTTGAACTCGTGGTTGCCGAGCGCCGCCGCGTCGTAGTCCATCGCGTTCATCGCCTGCGCCATCGGGTGCACCGGGCCGCCCTCGGCGGTGATCGGGTCGACCTTGGCGTAGTAGTACGACAGCTGCGTGCCCTGGATCGTGTCGCCCGCGTCGATGAGCAGCGTGTTGCGGCGGCCCTTCTCCTCGCGCACCCGGTTCACCAGGGTCGAGACCTTCGCCAGGCCGACGTCGTTGTGGGCCTTGTCGTCGAACTCCTTGTCCGTGAAGTAGTCCCAGTTGAAGACGTTGCCGTGCAGGTCCGTCGTCCCCATCACGGTGAACGCGTACCGCTTCGCGGGCCGCTGCCCGCCCCGCGCCTCGGCCGCCTCGGCACCCGGCGCCCCGACCGCACCGGCCAGCGCCACCCCCGCCCCGGTCACGGCGGACTTCTCCAGGAACTTCCGGCGGTTCAACGGCATGTCGGGCTCTCCTCGCGGAATCTGTGAACGACGCGCGTAGATAACGCGCGTAGATTCTGACCCGGTCATGACCGGCCGCAACAGACCCGGCAGGTTGCGATCTGATGACTCGAACCCCCAACTCCGCATCCCGCGACGGCCAAGAGCTGACAGAGTGGGGCGTATGACCGCGCCCTCCGCAGACCCCTCCCCGCCCGCCGTCCCCTACGGCACCCCCGACGCCCCCCGCATAGCCGTCCGCGGCGAGGCCCGCCTCGAAGTCGACCCCGAGATCGCCCGCATCGGCATCACCGTCACCGCCCGCGGCCGCGACCGCCGCTCCGCCCTCGACGACCTCACCCGCCGCAACGCCGGCGTCCTCGACCTGGTCAAGTCCTACGGCGACGCCGTCGAACGCCTGGAGACCGGCGCCTTCTCCATCACCCCCGAACTCACCAAACACGGCCGGGGCGAACGCGTCCGCACCTACCACGGCAGTGTCCACGTCACCGCCGAACTCACCGACTTCACCAGCCTCGGCGAACTCACCACCCGCCTCGCCGACCTCGACCTCACCCGCGTCGACGGCCCCTGGTGGGCCCTGCGCCCCGACTCGCCCGCCCACCGCGAAGCCCGCAAGAAGGCCGTGCACGAAGCCGTCCAGCGCGCCCGCGAATACGCCGACGCCCTCGGCACCACCCTCTCCGCCCTGGTCGAACTCGCCGACATCGGCGCCGAGAACAGCCCACCGCTCCACCCCCAGGCCCCCGGCCGTGCCCGCTCCCTGTCCTACGCCGGAGCCCCCGCCGAGACCATCGCCGCCCCCCTCGACCTCGAACCCCAGCGCCAGCGCGTCCACGCCCAGGTCAACGCCCGCTTCACGATGGTGCCGCCGCGGCTGTGAACCCCGTGCGGTGAAATCCGCGCGGTGACGTTCGCGCGGCGCATTCCGAAAACGCGACCGAATTCCCAGGTGCTCATCGGAGCGCGCCACCGCACAATTCAACACTTGTCCATAACGCTTCACCGAAAGTCTGTCGAGCGGTCACGCCCGGCCAATTCCCTACCCATCGGTAACTCATAGGCTCGGACTTATGCGCCGAGCAAAGATCGTCTGCACACTGGGGCCCGCCACCGAGACGTACGACCAGATCAAAGGCCTGGTCGACGCCGGAATGGACGTCGCCCGATTCAACCTCAGCCACGGCGGCCACGCCGAACACGAGGAGCGTTACCACCGGGTCCGGAAAGCCGCCGACGAGACCGGCCGCAGCGTCGGCACCCTCGCCGACCTCCAAGGCCCGAAAATCAGACTCGGCCGCTTCACCGAAGGACCCGTACTCCTCGAACGCGGCGACACCTTCACCCTCACCGTCGAAGAAGGCGTCGAAGGCGACCACGGCATCTGCGGCACCACCTACGCCGGCCTCGCCGACGACGTCACCACCGGCGAACGCATCCTCGTCGACGACGGCAAGGTCTGCCTCGAAGTCACCGCCGTCGACGGCCCCCGCGTCCACACCACCGTCGTCGAGGGCGGCGTCGTCTCCGACCACAAGGGCCTCAACCTCCCCGGAGCCGCCGTCTCCGTCCCCGCCCTGTCCAAGAAGGACGAGGACGACCTCCGCTGGGCCCTGCGCACCGGCTTCGACGTCATCGCCCTGTCCTTCGTCCGCACCGGCCGCGACATCCAGGACGTCCACCGCATCATGGACGAGGAGGGCCGCCGCCTCCCTGTCATCGCCAAGGTCGAAAAACCCCAGGCCGTCGAGAACATCGACGACATCGTCGCCGCGTTCGACGGCATCATGGTCGCCCGCGGGGACCTAGGCGTCGAAATGCCGCTGGAGCAGGTCCCCCTCGTCCAGAAGCGCGCGATCACCCTCGCCAGGCGCAACGCCAAACCGGTCATCGTCGCCACCCAGATGCTCGACTCGATGATCGACAACGCCCGGCCCACCCGCGCGGAGGCCTCCGACGTCGCCAACGCCGTCATCGACGGCACGGACGCGGTGATGCTCTCCGGCGAGACGAGCGTCGGCAAACACCCGACCGAGACGGTCCGCACCATGGCGCGCATCGTCGCGGCGGCGGAGGAGGACGTCCTGGCCAAGGGCCTGCCGCCGCTGACCGCACGCAACAAGCCCCGCACCCAGGGCGGAGCGGTGGCCCGGGCCGCCGCCGAGATCGGCGACTTCCTCGGCGCCCGCTTCCTGGTCGCCTTCACCCAGTCCGGCGACACCGCCCGCCGCCTGTCCCGCTACCGCTCGCCCATCCCGCTGCTGGCCTTCACCCCCGACCAGGCCACCCGCTCCCAGCTCGCCCTGACCTGGGGCGTGGAGACGTTCCTGGGCCCGTGCGTCGACTCCACGGACGCGATGGTCGGCCAGGTCGACGAACTGCTGCTCCGCCTCGGCCGCTGCGAGCCGGGCGACACGGTCGTCATCACCGCGGGCTCCCCACCCGGCGTCTCCGGCTCCACGAACATGGTCCGCGTCCACCGCATCGGCGAGTAGAACGCCATCAGTACTTGGGACCGACGTGGGCGTCCATGAGGGCCACGGAGGCTTTGCGGGCGATGGAGACGTTGCGTGCGTTCGCCTTCCTCCATTCGACGCCCACCCGGTCGAGTGCTGCGGTGAAGAGACGTCACTGGGAAAGCGCGTTCACGGCCACACAGCAGAAAGCGGATGCTCACGAGAACGTGGACATCCGCTGCGGAAGTGTGACCTTGGAAACCAAGGAAAAGTGCCCCGGGTCGGACTCGAACCGACACTGTATGGGTTTTGAATCCATTGCCTGCTGCCAATTGGGCTACCGGGGCCCGGTGAATCCAAGGTTGACCTCGACCCACTGCCTGACCACCATACCGCAGCTAGGTACGCTCTTGGGAGCAGTACCGGCCTGCCCCTACCAAGGAGCCCACGTGAGCGCCCCCGAGTCGCCCCAGCCTGTTGACGTGCCTGATGAGGACAAGTCGCACGTGCCTCCGATGACGACGCGGGTCGTCATCGCCGAGGACGAGGCGCTGATCCGGCTCGATCTCAAAGAGATGCTGGAGGAGGAGGGGTACACCGTCGTCGGTGAGGCCGGTGACGGTGAGCAGGCCGTGGAGCTGGCCCGTGAGCACCGCCCCGATCTGGTGATCCTGGACGTGAAGATGCCGAAGCTCGACGGCATCTCCGCGGCCGAGAAGATCGCCGAGGAGAGCATCGCGCCGGTGCTGATGCTGACCGCCTTCTCGCAGCGCGATCTGGTGGAGCGCGCCCGGGACGCCGGTGCCATGGCGTATCTGGTGAAGCCGTTCAGCAAGAGCGATGTGGTGCCGGCCATCGAGATGGCGGTTTCGCGGTTCACGGAGCTGAAGGAGCTGGAGAAGGAGGTCGCCGACCTCACGCTGCGGCTGGAGACGCGCAAGCTGGTGGACCGGGCGAAGTCGATCCTGCAGACGGAGTACGGTCTGACCGAGCCGGCCGCGTTCCGGTGGATCCAGAAGACGTCGATGGACCGCCGGATGTCGATGCAGCAGGTGGCCGAGGCGGTCATCCAGGACGCCGAGGAGAAGAAGGCCGGCAAGGGCTGACCCGTGACATGACCGAGGCCCGCGTCCCCCCGAGGGACGCGGGCCTCGCTCGTGTGCCGGGGTGAGGTGCCTCAGTCCTCGCCCAGGTACGCCTTGCGCACGGACTCGTCGTGCAGCAGGTCCTGCCCGGTCCCGGACAGCACGACGTTGCCGACCTCCATGACGTGGCCCTGGTCGGCGAGGGACAGCGCGGCCTGGGCGTTCTGCTCGACGAGGAGGATCGTCGTGCCCTGGGACTTCAGCTCCGAGATGGTCGCCATGATCTTCTGCATCATGATCGGGGAGAGGCCCATGGAGGGCTCGTCGAGCATGAGCAGCTTGGGCTGGGACATCAGGGCGCGGCCCATGGCGAGCATCTGCTGCTCGCCGCCGGAGAGGGTTCCGGCGGCCTGCTTGCGGCGTTCCCCGAGGATGGGGAAGAGGTCGTAGGCGCGCTGGATGTCCTTCTCGATGCCGTCCTTGTCCTTGCGGAGGAACGCTCCGAGCTGGAGGTTCTCCGCGATGGTGAGGCGGGGGAAGATGTGCCGGCCCTCGGGGGAGTGGGCGAGGCCGAGGGAGACGATCTTGTGGGCGGGGACGCCGTTGAGCGGCTTGCCGTCGAAGAGGATCTTCCCGGACGACGGCTTGAGCAGGCCCGACAGGGTGCGCAGTGTGGTCGTCTTGCCGGCGCCGTTGGTGCCGATGAGGGTGACGACCTGGCCGGCCTCGACGCTGAAGGAGATGCCCTTGACGGCTTCGATCTTGCCGTAGGCGACCCGGAGGTCTTCGACCTCGAGGAGTGCGGTCACTTGGCTTCTCCCTTGGTGCTGCTGGTGGTGCTGGGCGCTTCCGCGGCGGCTTCGGCGGCCTCGACCTCGGCGGCTTCGGCCTCGCCGGGGTCGCCTTCGAAGGGTTCGCCGAGGTAGGCGGCGACGACGCGCTCGTCGGCCTGGACGACGTCGGGGGTGCCCTCGACGAGCTTCTCGCCCTGGACGAGGACGGCGACGCGGTCGGAGAGGTTGAAGACGAAGCGCATGTCGTGCTCGATGAGCAGGACGGCGATGCCCTTGTCGCGGATGGCGAAGACGAGTTCCTCGGTGGCCCGGGTCTCCTGCGGGTTCATGCCGGCGGTGGGCTCGTCGAGGAGGAGCAGGCCGGGCTCGGAGGCCATGGCGCGTGCGATCTCGAGCTTGCGCTGCTCGCCGTAGGGGAGGTTGCGTGCGAGGTGGTCGCGCTTGTGGGCGAGGCCGATGAACTCGAGGAGTTCCATGGCGCGTTCCTCGCTGGCGCGTTCGGCCTTCTTGAAGCCGGGGCCGCGCAGGAGGGCCGACCAGAGGCCTTCCTTGGTGCGGGTGTGGCGGCCGACGAGCACGTTCTCCAGGACCGTCATGTTGGCGAACAGGCGGATGTTCTGGAAGGTGCGGGCGATGCCGGCCTGGGTGACCAGGTGGGGCTTGGGCGGGAGCACGGTGCCCTTGTAGGAGACGGTGCCCTCGGTGGGGACGTACAGGCCGGTCAGGCAGTTGAAGAAGGTGGTCTTGCCGGCGCCGTTGGGGCCGATGAGGCCGACGATCTCGCCGGCGTTGACCGTGAAGTCGACGGAGCGGACGGCGGTGAGGCCGCCGAAGCGCATCGTGACGTCGCGGGCTTCGAGTACAGGTGTCGTCATGGTGGTTACGCCCCCGCCTTGGTGACGGCCGGTTCGTCGGTCAGCGTGGTCTGTTTCGGTACGTCGAGTTGGCCGGTCTCGTGGAATTCGAGCTGGCGCCGGCGGTTGGCGATGATGCCTTCGGGGCGGAAGCGCATCAGCAGGATGAGCGCGATGCCGAAGGCGAGGAGCGACTTCTCCTGGAGGAAGACGAGCTTCTCGGGGAGGAGGTAGAGCAGGGCGGCGCCGAGGAGCGGGCCCGCGACCGTGCCCATGCCGCCGAGGACGACCGCGGCGAGCAGGAACGCGGAGTTGGGCGGGGTGGAGCCGGCGAACTGGTACGGCGTGGGGACCACGCTGTAGGTGACGTGGGCGCTGACGGTGCCGGCGAGGCCGGCGAGGGCGGCGCCGAGGGCGAAGGCGATGAGCTTGACGCGGAAGCCGTTGATGCCCATGGCGGTGGCGGCGGTCTCGTCCTCGCGGATGGCGATCCAGGAGCGGCCGATGCGGGAGTCGGCGGCGCGGGTGTAGACCAGGACCACGATGGCCATGATCAGGACCATCAGCAGGTAGTAGTTGGCGAAGCGGCCGAGGGTGAATCCGCCGATGTCGTGGGCCTGTCCGAAGTTGAACCCGAAGAGGTTCAGGTCGGGGATGGAGGGGATGCCGTTGGGGCCGTTGGTGACGTCGGGTCCGGACTGGCCGTCCATGTTGTTGACGGCGATGCGGAAGATCTCACCGAAGCCGAGGGTGACGATGGCGAGGTAGTCGCCGCGCAGCCGCAGGGTCGGTGCGCCGATGAGGACGCCGAACACCAGGGAGGCGGCGGCGCCTGCCAGGGCGGAGGCCCAGAAGGGCAGGTGGACGCCGGAGATGGTGGAGAACTCGGAGCCGGAGACGAGGGCGGCGGTGTAGGCGCCGACGCCGAGGAAGGCGACGTATCCGAGGTCGAGGAGTCCGGCGAGTCCGACGACGATGTTGAGGCCGAGGGCCACGGTCCCGAAGATCAGGATGTTGACGCCGATGTTGGCGTAGTGGTCGTCGGTCTGGGTGAAGGGGAAGGCGATGGCCGCGGCGAAGCCCATGGCGAGGGTGAAGCTGCGGTTGGCGGCGACGAGCGCGGAGAAGCGGTCGAGGAGGCCGGCGGTGTGCAGGGCCCAGAGGGCGAAGGCGACGACGAAGAGGTAGCCGACGAAGAGTTCGCCGTACTCGGTGTCGATGCCGTAGGTGAAGACGCCGAGGCCGATGATCGTCACGACGGTGATGACGGCCCGCTGGACCCAGGGCGCGATGGCCTGGGCGGCGGGGATGCGGTCGGGCTTGGCGACGTAGGCCTTGAGGGCTTCCTTGGTGCCGTCGGCGCCGGTGCGGTCCTGGGGGAGGGCGAAGGCGCCGAGGACGGGCAGCAGGGAGGCGACGGCCGCGATCCAGCCGCCCGGTTCGAGGTTGACGACTCCGCCGAGCTCGGTGCTGATGGCGATGACGGTGAACCAGGTGACGGTGAATCCGCCGAGCGCGGTCAGCACGAGGGGTGCGTTGTTGCGGGCGGGCAGCAGCCAGCCGAGGCCGCGGATGCCGTAGGCCGCGAGGATGAACAGCGTGGTGAGGAGGCCGGCGGTGAAGGTCAGCCACTGCAGGCCGCCGGGGTAGCCGTTGATGGTGAGGTCGCCGGGGAACTGGGCGGTCCAGGTCCAGGCGAGGAACGCGGAGGCGGCGGTGGCGATGCCGCCGGCGAGCAGCAGGGCGCGGGCGGCCGCCTCGGGCAGCGGTACGAGGCCGCGGTGTGCGGGCGTCGGGGTGGGGACGGCGTCCGGCACGGGGGTCTTGGTCGTCTCGGTCATGTGATCACGCCCTGTCCGCGACGCGCTCGCCGAGCAGGCCCTGTGGCCTGAAGAGGAGCACGAGGATGAGGAGGCAGAAGGCCCACACGTTGGCCCAGCTCTGTCCGCCGAGCTGTTCCATGCCGGGGATCTCGTCGATGTAGGCGGAGGCGAGCGTCTCGGCGATGCCGAGGACGACGCCGCCGAGCATGGCGCCGTAGATGTTGCCGATGCCGCCGAGGACGGCCGCGGTGAAGGCCTTGAGGCCCATCAGGAAGCCCATGCGGTAGTCGACGTTGCCGTACTTGAGTCCGTAGGCGACGGCCGCGACGGCGGCGAAGAAGCCGCCGATGGCGAAGGCGATGACGATGATGCGGTTGGTGTCGATGCCCATCAGCTGCGCGGTGTCGGGGTCCTGCGCGGTGGCCTGCATGGCGCGGCCGGTGCGGCTGCGGCGCACGAAGAAGGCGAGGGCGGCCATGCAGGTGACGGCGGCCAGGATGAGGAAGATGTCGGCGTCCTTGATGGTGACGGAGCCGATCTCGTGGGTGGCGTCGAGGCCGGGGAAGGCGCGGGCGCGGTCGGCGCCGGGGTAGAAGTTGCGCACGACCTCCTGGAGGGCCAGGGAGAGGCCGATGGCGGTGATGAGCGGTGCCAGGCGTGGTGCTCCGCGCAGGGGCCGGTAGGCGAACCGTTCCGCTCCGACGGCGAAGAGGATCGCCACGAGGGCGCCGCCGATGAGCATCAGGGGGACGGCGAGAGCCATCGAGGTGCCGTTGGGCAGGATGTAGAAGTAGACCGTGAGGGCGCCGAAGGCCCCGGTCATGAAGATCTCGCCGTGCGCGAAGTTGATGAGCTGGACGATGCCGTACACCATCGTGTAGCCGATGGCGATCAGCCCGTACATCGAGCCGAGAAGCAGCCCGTTGGCCAGCTGCTGCGGCAGGGTGTTCACCGCATGGCCTCCATGTCGCTGGTGGTCGTGTGCACTGGATGCGTGCGTGGTCGCGTGCTGTGTGGGGGTGTGAAAACGGGCCGCGCGGTCGGGGTCGTCCTCCCGCGCGGCCCGGGGTGCGGCTGGTGGGGGGCCGGACTACTTGAGGTCGGCGGTGCCGGTCTCGACGTCCTTCCAGGCACCCTTTTCGACCTGGTACACCGTGAGCTGCTTGTTGGTGGTGTCGCCGTACTCGTCGAAGGAGATCTTGCCGGTGAGGCCTTCGAAGTCGGACTTCTGGACGCCGTCGACGACCTTGGAGCGCAGGTCGTTGATGTCGGTGGGCACCTTGCCGCCGTTGGCGTCGGCCGCGGCCTTCACGGCCTTGATGATGGCGGTGGTGGCGTCGTAGGCGTACGCGCCGTAGGCGCCGTAGTCGCCCTTGTAGCCCTTGTCCTTGTAGGTCTGGATGAACTGCTTGGCCGCGGGCAGGGTGTCGGCCGGGACACCGATCGCGGTGGCGAGGTCACCCTCGGAGGACTTGCCGGCGGCCTCGATGTAGGTGGAGGCGAACATGCCGTCGCCGCCGAACAGCGGGATCTTGACGCCGGCGTCCTTGAGCTGCTTGGTGAGCAGCGCGGACTCGTCGTACTGGCCGCCGTAGTAGAGCAGGTCGGCGCCGGAGTTCTTGATCTTCGTGACGAGGGAGCCGAAGTCCTTGTCACCGGTGTTGACGTGGTCGGTGCCGACGACCTTGCCGCCGTTCTTCTTGTACTGCTCGGCGAAGATCTTGGCGAGGCCGGCGCCGTAGGTCTGCTTGTCGTCGACGACGAAGGCCTTCTTCTTCTTGAGGCCGTTGTACGCGTAGCCGGCGGCGAAGCTGCCCTGCAGCTCGTCGGTGGTGGCGGTGCGGAAGTACGTCTTGTAGGGACGCTTCTTGTCCGTCTGCCAGTTCTTGCCCTGGGTCAGCTCGGGGTTGGTGTTCGCCGGGGAGATCTGGACCATGTTGGCCGAGGCGAAGACCTGCTGCATCGTCTGGGCGACGCCGGAGTTCAGCGGGCCGACGGCGCCGACGGCGGTCTTGTCGCCGACGATGTTGGTGGCGTTGGACTGGCCGGTGGCGGGCTGCGCCTTGTCGTCCAGTGCCTTGAGCTTGAATTTGACGCCGGGGACCCAGTTGTTCTTGTTGGCGTCGTCGATGGCTATCTGGGCGCCGTACTGGATGCCGAGGCCGGTGGTGGAGTTCTCACCGGACAGGGGGGCGTCGACACCGATGGTCAGGGTCGTGCCGCTCCCGCTGTCTCCGCCCTTGTCGCCGCTGTCGTCTCGGGAACCGCAGGCGGTGAGAGTCAGAGCTCCGGTCGTGAGAACGGAGGTAAGAATCACCAAGGAACGCTGTCGCACAATCAGTCCTTTCACAGGCAGGCCCCGCCCTGGTCGGGGGGTGAGTGCCGCGCTGGTACCGAACTCCCGATGGAGCGGTGACTGGCGGTGACTCTAAGCCCGGGGTCAGGGCAGGGTCAGTGGTGCGGGCCCGCTTGTGACTTTCTTGTTATGACGTGGTGGATGGCCGGTCCCGGCGGCGGACCCTCTCGGCGGGTTTGGTGGATTTTCTTCGAGGTCCGCATTCTGAGAACGCGCACTTCCGGTTGGCCATGGCTGAGATCATGCGGTGGCCGGGGCGCGGACGGCGCGGACAAGATCGGAAAGGCTCCGGGGGCGGGCGCGGCCGGACGGCGAAACGGTGGTGCTGTATTGCGCGCGCGTTACACAGCGTTACGCCGAAAAGGATGATCCGTTTCCAGCGGGAGTTCCATATACCCGGAAACGTCTCTTCTCACAGTGGGCGTCGCGGGCGGTGAGTCCGGCGCAAAAGGGACCGGCCGGGCGGAGCGGGGACGGCGGGGCCGCGGGCGCGCGTCGCCGGGCGTGCCGGAACGGGTTGTCCCTCCGGGGAGTTGCTCCACCGAGTGTGCGGATGCCGGGCGGGGGACCGACGTTGACGGGGCGTGGCAAGTCGGTGCCGACCGCATCGAAACTGCCTTATGCGTTCTGTGTGTTGGCGGCCCCAGTCGGCGGGGAGCGCCGTCCCGGGCGATGGTGCGGGCCGGGGGACATGCGGAGCCCCGCCGCGGGCGTGGCCGGTGCGGCGGGGCTGACGGTCGTGTGGAGCGGCCGGAGGCGAGGGGGTGGGAGGCGGTCGTCCGCCGGGCTACGGCAGCCGGGTGAACGGTGCCAGGAAGGCGCGGGCGCCGGGGGCGTCCAGGCGGTAGGTCACGTTCGTCGCGTAGCAGGGGGAGTCGCCGGTGATGGTGGTGGAGGCGAGGATGCGCTTGCCGTCGATCACCGCGAAGTTGGGGCCGCCGGAGTCGCCGTAGCAGGCGCCTCCGTTGCCCTGCGGGGCGGTCATGGCCAGCCGGATCCAGGAGTTGTTGAGGGCGTCGAAGGTGACGGGCGCCTTCATGCGGACGCCGCCGCCGGGGTGGGTGTGGCCGCCGGGGCCGTTGACGGCCTCCTGGGTGCCGTAGCCGGCGACGGTCCAGTCGGCGGCGTCCAGCCCGCGCGGGCCGAGGGCGCCGAGCTGGCCGGCCGTGGGCAGGGTGGCCGGGGTGAAGCTCCAGCGGGCCGCGACCTTGGCGGCGGGCAGCTGGACCACCGAGATGTCACGGGTGTCGGAGGCGGGGCCCGGGTAGCCGGGGTGGGAGTGGGCGGTGCCCTCGACGGCGACGGCGGCCGCCTGCGCCGCCGGGTCGCCGGGGTGCGCGGCGGCCGCCGCGTCGAGACCGGCCTGCACGTCCTGGTCGAGGGACACGTAGAACCGCACGTTGTCCGGCCAGTCGGTGGTGCAGTGCGCGGCGGTCAGGAAGGTGTCCGCGTCGATCATGGTGCCGGAGCAGACCCAGTCGACGCGGTCCGGGGTGGCCGGGTCGTCGTCGTTGTCCCAGGTGGCCACGAGCGCGCCGACCTCGGTGCGTTCCGGGGCGGGTGCGGCGTTGTAGGAGTTGATGGCCGAGGACGGCAGCGCGGTGGCGAGCACGGCGGCGCAGGCCGCGGCGGTCACGGTGAGGGCGCGTACGGAGGTCAAGAGAAACCCTTCTGGGGGTGGGACGGGCCTTCTCCTGTGGGGGTGGAGCGTCAGTGAAGCGCCCGGGGGCGGCCACGACAAGAGCGCACCCGCCCCTCCAGGGTTTTCCCTACGTCCGCTCAGCCCGTGCCGCGGACTATCTCCTCGTCGCCCGGCCGCACGTCGCGCAGCAGGCAGGTCAGCCGCGCGGTGCACACCCGCTTGTCGTGCTCGTCGGTGATGACGATCTCGTACGTGGCCGTCGAGCGGCCCCGGTGCACCGGGGTGGCCACGCCGGTGACCAGGCCGGAGCGGACGCCGCGGTGGTGGGTGCAGTTCAGGTCCACGCCGACGGCGATCTTGGAGCTGCCGCCGTGCAGCATCGACCCGATCGAGCCCAGCGTCTCGGCCAGTACCGCGGAGGCCCCGCCGTGCAGCAGTCCGTAGGGCTGGGTGTTGCCCTCCACCGGCATCGTCCCGACGACCCGCTCCGGAGACGCCTCGGAGATCTGCACGCCCATCCTCGTCCCGAGGTGGCCCGCGGAGAACAGGGCCTGGAGGTCCACGCCGAGCGCGGCGTACTCGTCGATGACCTCTTGCGGGAACTTCACATGCTGCTGCTCACCCATGGGGCCGGGCTCCGTTCGTCCTGATCGCTACGGCTACCTCTGTGACTGAGCGAACGCTCAGTCGGTCGCCGATTGTTCCAGACGCACCACCACGGACTTGCTGGCCGGGGTGTTGCTGGTGTCCGCGGTGGCGTCGAGCGGCACCAGCACGTTGGTCTCCGGGTAGTACGCGGCGGCACAGCCCCGGGCCGTCGGGTAGTGCACGACCCGGAAGCCGGGCGCCCTGCGCTCCACGCCGTCCTTCCACTCGCTCACCAGGTCGGCGTAGGACCCGTCCGCCAGGCCCAGAGCCCGCGCGTCCGCGGGGTTGACCAGCACCACCCGGCGGCCGCCCCGGATGCCCCGGTAGCGGTCGTCGAGGCCGTAGACCGTGGTGTTGTACTGGTCGTGCGAGCGCAGCGTCTGCAGCAGCAGCCGGCCCTCGGGCAGCTCGGGGAACTCCACGGGCGCGGCCGTGAAGTTGGCCTTGCCGGTGGCCGTCGGGAAGCGGCGCTCGTCGCGCGGGGCGTGGGGGAGCGTGAAGCCGCCGGGGCGGGCCACGCGCGCGTTGAAGTCCTCGAAGCCGGGGACCACGCGCGCGATGCGGTCCCGGATCGCGGCGTAGTCCTTCTCGAACTCCTCCCACGGTGTCGCGCTGTTCCCGCCCAGCACGCGGCGGGCCAGCCGGCACACGATGGCCGGCTCCGACAGCAGGTGCGGGCTCGCGGGCTCCAGGCGGCCCCGGGAGGCGTGCACCATGCCCATCGAGTCCTCGACCGTCACGAACTGCTCGCCGCCGGCTTGCACATCGCGCTCGGTGCGGCCCAGCGTCGGCAGGATCAGCGCCCGCGCGCCGGTGACCGCGTGCGAGCGGTTCAGCTTCGTCGACACGTGCACGGTCAGCCGGGCCCGCCGCATCGCCGCCTCGGTGACCTCCGTGTCGGGCGACGCCGAGACGAAGTTGCCGCCCATGGCGAAGAAGACCTTCGCCTCGCCGTCGCGCAGGGCGCGGATCGCGCGGACGACGTCGTAGCCGTGCTTCCGCGGCGGGGCGAAGCCGAACTCCCTCTCCAGGGCGTCCAGGAACGCCGGGGCCGGGCGCTCGAAGATGCCCATCGTGCGGTCGCCCTGCACGTTCGAATGGCCGCGCACCGGGCACACGCCCGCGCCCGGACGGCCGATGTTGCCGCGCAGCAGCAGGAAGTTGACGACCTCGCGGATCGTGGGGACGGAGTGCTTGTGCTGGGTGAGGCCCATCGCCCAGCACACGATGGTCCGTTCGGAGGCGAGGACCATGCGCAGGGCCTGGTCGATGTCCTGGCGGGTCAGGCCGGTCGCCGTCAGCGTCTCGTCCCAGTCGGCGGCGCGGGCGGCCTCGGCGAACTCCTCGAAGCCGTGCGTGTGCTCGCGCACGAACGCCTCGTCGACCGCGCCCTCGGTCTCCAGGATCAGCTTGTTGAGGAGGCGGAACAGGGCCTGGTCGCCGCCGATGCGGATCTGCAGGAACAGGTCCGTGAGCGCGGCGCCCTTGATCATGCCCTGCGGGGTCTGCGGGTTCTTGAAGCGCTCCAGACCCGCCTCGGGCAGCGGGTTGACGCTGATGATCCGCGCCCCGCCGGCCTTGGCCTTCTCCAGGGCGGTGAGCATCCGCGGGTGGTTCGTCCCCGGGTTCTGCCCGGCCACGATGATCAGGTCGGCCTGGTGAAGGTCCTCCAGCAGGACGCTGCCCTTGCCGATGCCGATCGTCTCCGACAGGGCCGAGCCGGACGACTCGTGGCACATGTTCGAGCAGTCGGGCAGGTTGTTCGTGCCGAGTTCGCGGGCGAAGAGCTGGTAGAGGAACGCCGCCTCGTTGCTGGTGCGGCCGGAGGTGTAGAAGACGGCCTCGTCGGGGGAGCCGAGGGCGGCGATCTCCTCCGCGACGATGTCGAAGGCGCGCTCCCAGGTGACCGGCTCGTAGTGCGTGCCGCCCTCGGGCAGGTACACGGGGTGGGTGAGACGGCCCTGCTGGCCCAGCCAGTAGCCGCTGCGGCCGGCCAGGTCGGCGACCGGGTGCGCGGCGAAGAACTCGGGCGTCACCCGGCGCAGCGTGGCCTCCTCGGCGACGGCCTTCGCGCCGTTCTCGCAGAACTCCGCCGTGTGCCGGTGCTCCGGCTCCGGCCAGGCGCAGCCCGGGCAGTCGAAGCCGTCCTTCTGGTTGACGCTCAGCAGCGTCAGCGCCGTGCGCCGCACGCCCATCTGCCGCTGGGCGACGCGCAGCGTGTGCCCGATCGCGGGGAGCCCGGCGGCCGCGTGCTGCGGCCCGGCGACCCGCGGCGCGTCCTGGACCGGATCACTCTTGGGCGGCTTCGACGCCATCGCACGCTCCCCTTCCACTGCGCTGTGAGGTACGTCTCCGATCCTCGCACGGCACGGTGACAGCGGGTGAGGGCGGGCTCGCCCGTGGTCTCCGCCTCGCGGCGGGCCTGTGCGCCGTTCGCCGCGCGGCTGTGCGCTGCTTAGCTGCACGGCTGTGCGCCGCTTCGCCGCGGGCCCGTGCGCTGCTTCGCCGCGCCCGTGCCTGCCCCCGCCGTATGTCTGTGCGCTGCCCACTGTCTCAGCGCCGCGTGTGCAGCCCTGCCTCGTACCCTGCGTGCACTCTGCAGGGCGTGCCGCCGCCTTCGCCCTGGCTCCCGCCTGTCTGGTGCCCATGCCCGTCCTGTCGCGCGCCGTGCGTCCTGTCCCGTCTCGCGCTTGCGTGGCCCGTCCTGTCGCGCGCCGTGCGTCCTGTCCCGTCTCGCGCTTGCGTGGCCCGTCCTGTCGCGCGCCGTGCGTGCCGCTCTGCCGCACACCCTGCGTGCCGTCCTGCCCCGCGCCCCGCGCGGTCGGCGGCTCGTGGGGGCGGGGCCGAGTGTCAGTGGGGCGTGGCAGGATCGGGGGCGTGGCAGAGACAGCATCGAAGACGACCGACAAGACCTCCGGCGGAACCCGTCCGCGACTGATGCTCATGGACGGGCACTCGCTGGCCTACCGCGCGTTCTTCGCGCTGCCCGCGGAGAACTTCACCACCGCGACGGGCCAGCCCACGAACGCGATCTACGGCTTCGCGTCGATGCTGGCCAACACCCTGCGCGACGAGGCGCCGACGCACTTCGCGGTGGCCTTCGACGTCTCCCGCAAGACCTGGCGCTCCCAGGAGTTCACGGAGTACAAGGCGAACCGCTCCAAGACGCCAGACGAGTTCAAGGGCCAGGTCGAGCTGATCTGCGAGCTCCTCGACGCGATGGGCGCGGCCCGCTTCGCGGTGGACGGCTTCGAGGCGGACGACGTCATCGCCACGCTCGCCACCCAGGCCGAGGCCGAGGGCTTCGAGGTGCTGATCGTCACCGGCGACCGGGACTCGTTCCAGCTGGTCAGCGAGCACACCACGGTGCTGTACCCGACCAAGGGCGTCTCCGAGCTGACCCGCTTCACCCCGGAGAAGGTCTTCGAGAAGTACGGGCTGACGCCCTCGCAGTACCCGGACTTCGCCGCCCTGCGCGGCGACCCCTCCGACAACCTCCCCGGCATCCCCGGCGTCGGCGAGAAGACCGCCGCGAAGTGGATCAACCAGTTCGGCTCCTTCGCCGAGCTCGTCGAGCGCGTGGACGAGGTCAAGGGCAAGGCCGGCCAGAACCTCCGCGACCACCTGGAAGCCGTCAAGCTCAACCGCCGGCTCACCGAGCTGGAGCGCCGGGTCGAACTCCCCAAGGGCGTCACCGAGCTGGAGCGGGCCCCGTACGACCGCAAGGCCGTCGCGATGGTCCTGGACACCCTGGAGATCCGCAACCCCTCGCTGCGCGAGCGGCTCTTCGCCGTCGACCCCGGCGGCGAGGAGGCCGAGACGACGCCGATCAGCACCGAGGGCGTGCAGCTGGACGGCGCGGTGCTCGGCACGGGCGAGCTGGCCGGCTGGCTCACCGAGCACGGCACCCAGCCCTTGGGCGTCGCCACGGTCGACACCTGGGCGCTCGGCACGGGCTCCGTCGCCGAGGTCGCCCTCGCCGCGCCCGGCGGCCCGGCCGCCTGGTTCGACCCCTCCCAGCTGGACGAGGCCGACGAGACGGCCTTCGCGGCCTGGCTCGCCGACGCCGGCCGGCCCAAGATCTTCCACAACGCCAAGGGCGCCATGCGCGTCTTCGCCGAGCACGGCTGGAGCGTCGAGGGCGTCACCATGGACACCGCCCTGGCCGCGTACCTGGTCAAGCCGGGCCGCCGCTCCTTCGACCTGGACGCGCTGTCCCTGGAGTACCTGCACCGGGAGCTGGCCCCCGCCGCCGCGGCCGACGGCCAGCTGGCCTTCGGCGCGGACGACGCCGCCGAGGCCGAGGCCCTGATGATCCAGGCCCGGGCCGTCCTCGACCTGGGCGAGGCCTTCGAGAGCCGCCTCGAGGACGTGGGCGCCGCCGACCTGCTGCGCGACATGGAGCTGCCCACGTCCGCGCTGCTCGCCCGCATGGAGCGGCACGGCATCGCGGCCGACCGGGCCCACCTGGAGGCCATGGAACAGATGTTCGCCGGCGCCGTCCAGCAGGCGGTGAAGGAGGCCCACGCGGCCGCCGGGCACGAGTTCAACCTCGGCTCGCCCAAGCAGCTCCAAGAGGTCCTCTTCGGCGAGCTGGCCCTGCCCAAGACCAAGCGGACCAAGACCGGCTACACCACGGACGCGGACGCGCTGGCCTGGCTCGCCGGGCAGACGGACAACGAGCTTCCGGTGATCATGCTGCGCCACCGCGAGCAGGCCAAGCTCCGCGTGACCGTCGAGGGCCTGATCAAGACGATCGCCGCGGACGGCCGCATCCACACCACGTTCAACCAGACGGTCGCCGCCACTGGCCGCCTCTCCTCGACGGACCCGAACCTGCAGAACATTCCGGTCCGCACCGACGAGGGCCGGGCGATCCGCCGCGGTTTCGTCGTCGGCGAGGGCTTCGAGTCGCTCATGACGGCCGACTACAGCCAGATCGAGCTGCGCGTGATGGCGCACCTCTCCGAGGACGAGGGCCTGATCGAGGCCTTCACCTCCGGCGAGGACCTGCACACCACGGCCGCCTCCCAGGTCTTCGCGGTCGAACCGGGCGCGGTGGACGCCGAGATGCGCCGCAAGATCAAGGCCATGTCGTACGGCCTGGCCTACGGACTGTCCGCCTTCGGCCTCTCCCAGCAGCTGAACATCGAGGCGGCGGAGGCCCGCGCCCTGATGGACGCCTACTTCGAGCGGTTCGGCGGCGTACGGGACTATCTGCGCCGGGCGGTCGACGAGGCCCGGGCCACGGGGTACACGGCGACGCTCTTCGGCCGCCGCCGTTACCTCCCCGACCTCAACAGCGACAACCGCCAGCGCCGCGAGGCCGCCGAGCGGATGGCCCTCAACGCGCCCATCCAGGGCACGGCGGCGGACATCGTCAAGATCGCCATGCTCAAGGTGGACAACGCCCTGAGGGACGCCGGGCTCGCCTCCCGCATGCTCCTCCAGGTCCACGACGAAATCGTCCTGGAGATCGCCCCCGGCGAGCGCGAGACTGCGGAGGAGCTGGTCCGCCGCGAGATGTCCAGCGCCGTCGACCTCCGGGTCCCCCTGGGCGTCTCGGTGGGCGCGGGCCCGGACTGGGAGTCGGCGGCGCACTAGCCGCGCGGGGGGCGGGGCGAGGGCTGAGAGCTGGACAGGGGGTGCCCGCGTGCCCGGCCCCGCCCCGCCCGCGTGCCCGGCCCGGCGGGGTTCGCCCTCACCCCCCAGGCCCAGCCCTTGCCCGTCCGCCGGCTCGGCTTTGCCCTCCCGTCCCACCCGTCACCCGCGTGGCCCCCGACAAAGCGCCCCCGCTCACGCCCCTGGCAAAGATGCGGGCATGGGTATACGCACGCTCCTCAGCCGCACGGCGTCAGGCGTGGCACCTCGGACGGTTCCGGTCTTCGCGGACGACGCGAGCACGATCCGCGTCCCCGGCACTCTCACCACCGGCCTGCGCCGCGTGACGGCGGACCTCCGGTCGCGGCTTCCTCACCGCGAGCGCCCGGCCGGCCCCACCGTCACCGGCCCCACCGCCACTGGCCCCCCAGTCACCGCATCCACCGCCACCGGCCTCACTCGGGGCGCAGCCCCGTCCGGCGCCGTCGATCCGGCTCGCGCCTCCGTCATGACCCGCAACCCGGGCAAGCCGTGGGCCGACCTCGCCCGCGGCTGCCTGACCCTCGTCCTCACCCTGCTGCCACGGCCCCGCCCCGCGCACACCACCATCACCGTGTACATCGCGACGAGCTTCGACGCCCTCAGCGGACCGCTGAACGGCTCGGCTCCTCACCGACGCGACGGCCGGGACCACCGGGGACCGGAGCCGGACGCCACAGCCTGACCCCCACGGCGTACAGCAGCAGCGCCGGCCCGAGCCCCGCGCCCGCGCCGAAGCACACCGTCGGGATGATCTCCCAGGGCTTGGCGGCCGACCCCCAGAAGGCCCACCACCGCGACGCCCGCTGCACGGCCCCGACGAGTACGAAGCCCCCGATCACGGCCGCGGCCGCCCACCGGTCCCGCACCGACAGCGCCGGTACCCCCGGCGCTTCCGCCACCGGCCCCCGCTCCGCCACCCGCCGCAGCCCCCGCGCCACGAACACGGCGATCACCACCGCGGCCACCGCCGAACCGCCGTACTGCAGGTACCAGTACAGCGGCGACCCCGCGATCTCCCGCCCCAGTACGGGAAACAGCCGCATCCCCCACCGGTCGAGATGCGTGAACGCGTCCCACACGACATGGGTCAGCGCTCCCAGAACCGCGGACACGTACCACCACGCCACCAGCGACGGCCGCGGTCGCGCGCGCGGCGCACCGCACCGCAGCAGCGCGGCCACCCGCCCCTGACGCGCCCGGGGCAGCAGCGCCACCAGCGGCTCGCGCAGCAGCAGCCACAGCCCCACCAGCGCCCAGGCGATCAGGACGTCGACCGTGAACACGCCGGGCATCGAGTGCGTGACGTCACCGAACTCCATCGCCCCGGACAGCGCACTCGCCGCGTAATAGGTCATGTCAGGAGCAAAGGACCCCGCCACCAGCACGGCGGGCACCAGCCGTCCCCGGCCCGTTCCGTCGGTGCGGACGGCGGGCAGGACGGCCGCCGCGTGGCTCAGCGTGAACGGCAACTCGGCTCCTCGTGCGGGTCGTTGAGCCAGGCCACGAGCGGCCCGGCGGTCAGTGGCCCAGTATGCGCGATGCCGTCGCGCCGCCGCCGTCACCACCGTAAGTGACCAACTGGTGAAAAGCGGACGCGAACGGGTGCCCGAGCAAAGGAAGTTGTCGTAGGGTCACCAGGGTCGCCGTGCCGGGGACGCGTCGAACGCGTGAACAGGGTGCGGAGCGGGACGCGAACGGAAGACAACAGAACAGAGATGTGCCCGCCAGGGGGCAACCACCCGGGCGGGTCGATCGTCACAACAGGACGAACACACGACACAGAGCGCGTCAGACACAGACGGGCGCTCGGGCGTCCAGGGGAGGGGCTCACTCTATGGCGGCGCAATTCGGCAGGAGGCTGCGCAAGGGGGCGGCGACGACCGCCGTGGCCGCGGTGGCGGTCGCGGCCCTGTCCGCCTCCCAGGCTCCGGGCGTGAACGACCACGGCAGACAGGCCGCCGCGGACGCCACCCCCTCACCCGAAGCGAGCGCCTCCGACGGCAGCGCCACCGGCAACTCGCCGTACTACACGGACCTGCCGCCGCTCAAGAGCCCGAACCCGTCCCCGACCACCGGCCCGACCCCGAGCGGCCAGGCCGAGAGCGAGTCGGGCATCCCCGCGACCGTCCTCGACGCCTACAAGAAGGCCGAGGCCGCACTGCGCGAGTCCAAGCCCGGCTGCAACCTGCCCTGGCAACTCCTCGCCGCCATCGGCAGGGTCGAGTCCGGACAGGCCCGCGGCGGCCGGGTCAAGGCCGACGGCACCACCATCTCGCCGATCCTCGGCCCGCAGCTCGACGGCAACGGCTTCGCCCTCATCAAGGACACCGACGACGGCGCCTACGACGGCAACAGCACGTACGACCAGGCCGTCGGCCCCATGCAGTTCATCCCGTCCACCTGGGCGTGGGCGGGCCGTGACGCCAACGGCGACGGCAAGAAGGACCCCAACAACATCTACGACGCCGCGCTCGCCGCCGGCCACTACCTCTGCCGCAACAACTGGGACCTGTCCGACCAGAGCCACCTCGACCGGGCGATCCTCAGCTACAACAACTCGCGGGACTACCTGAACCTCGTCATGAGGTGGTTCGAGTACTACCGCAAGGGCGCGCACGAGGTCCCGGACGGCACCGGCACGCTGCCCGGCAACCGCAGCGACGGCGGGGCCGGGGCCGGCGCCGGTTCCTCCACCCCGAAGACGCCGGCGTCGCCGACGACCCCCGGCCGGGAATCCTCGAAGCCGCAGCCCGGCCCGAAGCCGAACAAGCCGGGCAGTCCGGGCAAGCCGGGTGACGCCCCGGCCACCCCGAAGCCGCCCACGACCCCGCCCGCCCCGCCCAGCACGCCGCCCTCGACGCCCCCCACGCCCACCGACACGGTGGACCACCTGGAGGACGCCGGGACCGCCAAGCTCACCGCCATGGCCGGCGACGCGTTCGCCCAGCGCATCAGCACCCGCGCCGAGACCGAGGCGGGCAAGGCCGTCGGCAAGGTCCGCATCCGCTTCACGATCGTCGGCGACACGGACACCACCTTCACCGGCGGCGAGAGCGTGGCCACCGTCGCCACCGACAGCTCCGGCGTGGCCGTGGCGCCCGCCCTGCGGGCGGGGGAGAAGACCGGGACCGTCACCGTCCGCGCCACGGTCGTCGGCCGCACACTCGCGGGTCTCGACTACAAGGCCACCGTGACCGAGCGCGCCGCCGACAAGCTCGTCCGCACCGGCGACACCGCCCTGACCTGTGTTCCGGGCGGCGAGTTCGCCGACCAGGTCGAGGTGAAGGCCACGTACCGGGGCGCCGTCGCCGACGGCGTCGCGGCGACCGCCACCCTGCTCGCCTCGGCGGACAGCACCACCGCCAACGACAAGGGCCCCTACTTCAAGGACGCCGACGGCAAGCCCGTCCGCACCCTGACGGGCCTGACGACGGACGCGAAGGGACTGCTGAAGCTGCCCAGGCTCTACGCGGACGACACCACCGGCACGTTCCTGCTCCGCGTCACCACCGCGGGCGGGGCGACCCTCACCGTCGAACTCACGGTGGCGGCGGCCGAGACGTCCGCGCCGAGCCCGTCGGCCGGCCCCAGCGCGTAGCCCCGGTCGCCGAGACACCGGAGGAACAGCGCTCCTCTTCCCGGCGAGAGGGGCGCTGTCTCCCGCTGCCGGGGCCTCGCCGGGTGCGCAGCGCCTTACCGTGTGCGCAGCCCCCGGCGACCGTGAGCAGGGCACCGCGGGGGAAGCCGTCGTGGGTCAGCGCCTGAGCCGGGCGCTGGTGTACCGGGTCGGCTCCGCCCCGGCCGGATCCTCGGGCCACGGATGCTTCGGATACCGGCCGCGCAGCTCCGCCCGCACACCCCGGTAACCGTCCCTCCAGAACGACGCCAGATCCGCGGTGACCGCGGCCGGACGCCCCGCCGGGGACAGCAGATGCACGAGCAGCGGCACCCCGGCGACCCGGGGCGACTCCTGCAGCCCGAACATCTCCTGCAGCTTCACCGCCAGCACCGGCTGCTCCGGCCGCGCGTAGTCGATCCGGATCCGCGACCCGCTCGGCACGGTCATCCGCTCCGGCGCCAGCTCGTCCAGCCGCCCCGCCTCCCCGGAAGCCCAGGGCAGCAGCCGCGTGAGGGCCTGCCCGGCGTCGATCCGCGCCAGATCCGCCCGCCGCCGCGCCCGGCTCAGCTCCGGCTCCAGCCACTCGTCCACGCGCGCGTGGAGCGCGTCGTCGCAGACGTCCGGCCAGGGCTCCCCGAGGTGCAGCCGCAGGAACGCCAGCCGCTGCCGCAGGACGGTGGCGTCCGCGGACCACCGCAGCAGCCCGAACGCCTCCCGCCGCAGCCCCTCCAGCAGCGCACCGCGCACCAGCCCCGGATCGGCGTCCCCGAGCCCCCGCACCGCCAGCTCCACGGCTCCCAGCCGCTCCACCCGCCGGGCCACGACGTCCCCGCCGTCCCAGCGCACCTCGTCCCGCTCCCGCAGCAGCGCGCCCGCCGCCAGCCGCGCCACGTCCTCGTCGACCACGGCCCCCAGCTGCACGCGCGCGTGCCCCTTGCCCACGGGCCGGTCGGCGACCGCCACGGCGATCCAGGCAGCACCCCGCAGCGCGCTCCCGTCACCAGTCTCGGCACGGGTCCCGGACACCATCAGGTACGACCCGCCGTCGCTCCGGGCGACGCGCTCAGGGAAGGCGAGAGCGGCGACGACACCGACCTGCCGCTCTTCCGGGGAGTGCCTCCAAACCCCCGCACCGGCATCCTGCGGGCGGCCACCGGCATCCTGGCGGCCACCGGCACCCTGCGAGCGGTCACCGGCGGGAGGGCGGGAGACGCCGGAAAGGACGGTCCGCAGCCGCCGGACCTCACTCCGCCACCGTGAGGAGTAGGCGTCACCGCCCCGCCGTGCCCGCCGCAACGCACCCGCCAGATCGTCCCCGTACTCCCGCGGCGCCTCCTCACTCAGCAGCGCGACCACCTCCGCGGCCCGCTCCACCCCCACGAACGGCACGGAGTCCACCAGGGCCCGGCCCAACCGCGGATGCAGCCCCAGCCGCGCCAGGGCGACACCCCGCTCAGTGGCCCGCCCGGCCGCGTCCACCGCCCCCACGACCTCCAGCACCTCACGGGCCGCCGCCATCGCTCCCGAGGGCGGCGCGTCCAGCAGGGCCAGTCCGGCCGCGTCCGGATCCCCCCAGCAGGCCACCTGCAGCGCGAACGCCGTCAGGTCGGCCACCTTGATCTCAGGAGCCGGGAACCGCGGCAGCCGCGCGTCCTCGGCCTCCGCCCAGCACCGGTACACCGCCCCCGGCGCCTCACGCCCGGCACGCCCCGCCCGCTGCCGCCCCGCCGCCTGCGACGCCCGCACGGTCGTCAGCGCGCTCAGCCCGCGCGCGTGATCGACCCGCGGCTCCCGCGCCAGCCCCGAGTCCACGACGGCCCGCACTCCCGGCACCGTCAGCGACGACTCCGCGACGGACGTGGCCAGCACCACGCGCCGCCGTTCCGCGGGCGCCAGCACCGCGTCCTGCACGGCGGCCGGCGCCCGCCCGTGCACCTGCAGCACCTCCACGTCGCCCAGCCCCGCGAGCTGCCCGGCGACCCGGGCGATCTCGCCCACGCCGGGCAGGAAGCACAGCACGTCCCCGTCCCGCTCGGCCAGCGCCCGCCGCACCACCGAGGCCACGTGCGCCAGCAGCGCCGGATCGACCCGCATCCCGTGCGGCGGCCGGACCGGACGCGCCGGCGGCGCCCACACCACCTCCACCGGGTACGCCGCACCCCGCGCCTCGACCACCGGCGCCCCGCCCAGCAGCCCGGCCCACCCCTGCGCGTCGGTCGTCGCCGACGCGGCCACCAGCCGCAGCTCCGGCCGCAGGGTCTCCCGGACGTCCCACAGGAACGCCGCCACCGTGTCGGCGTCCAGATGCCGCTCATGGCACTCGTCGAGCACCACCGCGTCCACACCGGCCAGCTCCGGGTCGCGCTGGAGCCGCTGCAGCAGCACACCGGTCGTCACGACCTCCACGCGCGCGTGGGGCCCCACGACCCGCTCCCCGCGCACGGTGTAGCCGACGCTCCCGCCGGGCTTCTCGCCCAGCAGCCACGCCATCCGCCGCGCGGCCGCCCGGACCGCGATCCGGCGCGGCTCCGCCACGACCATGCGCCGCGCGGGCCCGTCGCCCAGCAGCCCCGCGAGCGCCAGCGGCACCAGCGTCGTCTTGCCGGTGCCGGGCGGCGCCACGAGGACGGCGGTGCCGTGCCTCTCCAGGGCGTCGCCCAGAGCGGGCAGGGCATCGCGTACGGGCAGGGCGTCCAGCGCGTCGTAACGGATCACGTTCTCAGTGTCGTACGGGCGGCGGGACGGCCCGCACGCACGTGTGCGACGGCCCGCACGCGCGTGTGCGGGGAGGAGGGGCACGCCCCTGCGCGGGCGGGTCCGTCAGTCGCGCTCGCAGACGAAGATCGCCGTCCCGGGGATCAGGTGCCCGCGCAGGGGCGACCAGCCGCCCCACTCGGAGCTGTTCCAGTCCGGCCACTCCGGCTCCACCAGGTCGACCAGCCGGAAGCCCGAGGCCACCACGTCCCGGACCCGGTCGCCGAGGGTGCGGTGGTGCTCGACGTAGACCGCGCGGCCCTCGTCGTCCTGCTCCACGTACGGCGTGCGGTCGAAGTACGAGGCCGACACCGACAGGCCCTCGGGGCCCGGCTCGTCCGGGAAGGCCCAGCGCACCGGATGCGTCAGGGAGAAGACGAGACGGCCGCCGGGCCGCAGCACCCGCCGCACCTCGCGCAGCACCAGACGCGGATCGGCCACGAAGGGCAGCGCCCCGTACGCCGAGCAGGCCAGGTCGAAGGAGCCGTCCGCGAAGGGGAGCGCACCGGCGTCGGCGCACACCAGCGGGAACGATCCGCCGATGCGCAGCGCGTGCTGCAGCTGCCGGTGCGAGATGTCCAGGGCGACCGGGCGGGCGCCCTGGGCGGCCAGCCAGCGCGAGCACTGCGCGGCGCCGGCGCCGAGCTCCAGGACGTCCCGGCCCTTCAGGTCCTCCGGCGGGCCGAGCAGCTCCGCCTCGATCTCGTCGAGCCCCTCGGGCCCCCACACGAAGCGGTCGTCGCCGAGGAACGTGCCGTGCTCGCTCTGGTACTCGTCCGCGTTGCGGTCCCACCAGCCACGGTTGGCGCGGGAGCTCTCCGTGGCACCGGCGGCACGCCGGGTGGCCTCGGGTTCGGACGCTACGGGCTCTTGGATGATCGGCTCCCTCGTCGTACTCTTCCGTCCAGCCGGTCGCGGTCGCTCACCCGAGGGGCGTCGCACGGCCAGCGTGGCCTCGGAGGACACGACTTGTGCCGGTTATGCGGCGTTCTGCCCCGCGTGGGCGGCTTCGCGCATTGACCCTGCCCGGCTGCCCCCGTATGCTACAAGTTGCGCTGCGGGCCTGCGCACCTCAGACGTAGCAGGCTGCGCTCGCATCTGTATGTATGTCCCCTCGGTTGTCGAGGCGTCACCGGATTTCACGTGACGCTTCCTTGGCTGTCCGGCTTCTGCAGAGCGAAACGGGCTCCCGGCGTAGCAGTACCTACGACTTCAATGTCCGTACCGGAGCCCTTTCCCACATGACGAGCAGCACCGAGACCACCGCCACCACCCCGCAGGTAGCGGTCAACGACATCGGTAACGAGGAAGCCTTCCTCGCCGCGATCGACGAGACGATCAAGTACTTCAACGACGGCGACATCGTCGACGGCGTCATCGTGAAGGTCGACCGGGACGAGGTCCTGCTCGACATCGGTTACAAGACCGAAGGTGTGATCCCGAGCCGCGAGCTCTCGATCAAGCACGACGTCGACCCGAACGAGGTCGTCGCCGTCGGTGACGAGATCGAGGCCCTCGTCCTCCAGAAGGAGGACAAGGAAGGCCGCCTGATCCTCTCGAAGAAGCGCGCCCAGTACGAGCGTGCCTGGGGCACCATCGAGAAGATCAAGGAAGAGGACGGGATCGTCACCGGTACCGTCATCGAGGTCGTCAAGGGTGGTCTCATCCTCGACATCGGCCTCCGTGGCTTCCTCCCGGCCTCCCTGGTCGAGATGCGCCGCGTTCGCGACCTCCAGCCCTACGTGGGCAAGGAGCTCGAGGCCAAGATCATCGAGCTGGACAAGAACCGCAACAACGTGGTCCTCTCCCGCCGTGCCTGGCTCGAGCAGACCCAGTCCGAGGTCCGCCAGACGTTCCTCACGACCCTCCAGAAGGGTCAGGTCCGTTCCGGCGTCGTCTCCTCGATCGTCAACTTCGGTGCCTTCGTGGACCTGGGTGGCGTCGACGGCCTGGTCCACGTCTCCGAGCTGTCCTGGAAGCACATCGACCACCCGTCCGAGGTCGTCGAGGTCGGCCAGGAGGTCACCGTCGAGGTCCTCGACGTGGACATGGACCGCGAGCGCGTCTCCCTGTCGCTGAAGGCGACCCAGGAAGACCCGTGGCAGCAGTTCGCCCGCACCCACCAGATCGGCCAGGTCGTGCCCGGCAAGGTCACGAAGCTGGTTCCGTTCGGTGCGTTCGTCCGCGTGGACGAGGGCATCGAGGGTCTGGTCCACATCTCCGAGCTGGCCGAGCGCCACGTGGAGATCCCGGAGCAGGTCGTCCAGGTCAACGACGAGATCTTCGTCAAGGTCATCGACATCGACCTCGAGCGCCGTCGCATCAGCCTCTCGCTGAAGCAGGCCAACGAGTCCTTCGGTGCCGACCCGTCGGCGGTCGAGTTCGACCCGACCCTGTACGGCATGGCCGCGTCCTACGACGACCAGGGCAACTACATCTACCCCGAGGGCTTCGACCCCGAGACCAACGACTGGCTCGAGGGGTACGAGAAGCAGCGCGAGGAGTGGGAGCGCCAGTACGCCGAGGCGCAGCAGCGCTTCGAGCAGCACCAGGCGCAGGTCATCAAGTCCCGCGAGGCCGACGCCCAGGCCGAGGCCGAGGGTGCCGGCTCCGCCGGTGCGGCTCCGGCCGCGTCCGGTGGCGGTTCGTACTCCTCCGAGGGCCCGGACAACTCCGGCGCGCTGGCCTCGGACGAGGCGCTGGCCGCGCTTCGCGAGAAGCTCGCCGGTGGCCAGAGCTGAACGCTCACTGAGCAGTAGCTCCTGACCGAGGGGCCGTACCTTCCGAGGTGCGGCCCCTCGGTGCTGTCCGGGCGGTTCCCTCCAGCCGTCAAGATCGATCGTTCCCTCCGCCGGGGAATGCCCGTGCCCGCGACGACGTTGTCACGTACGGACACGAGGAGGAGCGGTCACTGTGCTTGATCCGCAGGGTTTGTACGCATGGGAGCCGAAGGGACTGGCCGTCGTCGACATGGCGCTCGCCCAGGATTCGGCCGGACTTGTCATGCTCTACCACTTCGACGGATACATCGACGCGGGCGAGACGGGCGACCAGATCGTCGACCGGCTGCTCGACTCGCTGCCCCACCAGGTCGTCGCCCGCTTCGACCACGACCGGCTCGTGGACTACCGCGCCCGCCGACCCCTGCTGACCTTCAAGCGCGACCGCTGGAGCGACTACGAGGACCCCGCCCTGGAGGTCCGGCTCGTCCAGGACGCCACCGGTGCGCCCTTCCTGCTGCTGTCCGGCCCCGAGCCGGACGTGGAGTGGGAGCGCTTCGCCGCCGCCGTACGGCAGATCGTGGAGCGGCTCGGCGTCCGCCTGTCCGTGAACTTCCACGGCATCCCCATGGGCGTCCCGCACACCCGCCCCGTCGGCCTCACCCCGCACGGCAACCGCACCGACCTCGTCCCGGGCCACACCAGCCCCTTCGAGGAGGCGCAGGTGCCCGGCAGCGCCGAGTCCCTCGTCGAGTACCGCCTGATGCAGGCCGGGCACGACGTCCTGGGGGTCGCCGCCCACGTCCCGCACTACATCGCCCGCTCGCCCTACCCCGACTCGGCCCTCACCGTCCTGGAGTCCATCACCGCCGCGACCGGACTGGTTCTGCCCGGCGTCGCCCACGCCCTGCGCTCCGAGGCGCACCGCACCCAGACCGAGATCGACCGGCAGATCCGCGAGGGCGACGAGGAGCTCACCGCGCTCGTGGAGGGTCTGGAGCACCAGTACGACGCCGTGGCCGGCGCCGAGACCCGCGGCAACATGCTCGCCGAGCCGGTGGACATCCCCTCGGCGGACGAGATCGGCCGGGAGTTCGAGAAGTTCCTGGCGGAACGAGAAGGCGAAGGATGACAGGCTTCCCCGCCGCCCCCACAGGGGCGCGGGGAACCGCGCCACCGGCCGCCCCACGACCGCACGCTGAGGACGACGTTCATCCCGCCCCGACGTGCCCCTCCGACCGGCTCCCCCAGCGGAGCGTCTAGGCTGCGGCACATGCTGAAGGTGGGCCTGACCGGTGGCATCGGCGCCGGCAAGAGTGAGGTGTCACGGCTGCTCGTCGAGTGCGGCGCCGTGCTGATCGACGCGGACCGCATCGCCCGGGAGGTCGTCGAACCGGGGACGCCGGGGCTCGCCGCGGTCGTGGAGGCCTTCGGCGAGGAGATCCTCACTGAGGACGGCAGCCTGGACCGTCCCAGGCTCGGCTCGATCGTCTTCGCCGACCCGGCGAAGCTCGCCACGCTCAACTCGATCGTCCATCCCCTGGTGGGCGCCCGCTCCCGCGAGCTGGAGGAGGCCGCCGACCAGGACGCGGTCGTCGTCCACGACGTGCCGCTCCTGACGGAGAACGGCCTGGCGCCGCTGTACGACCTCGTGATCGTCGTCGACGCCGGCCCCGAGACCCAGCTCGACCGGCTCGTACGGCTGCGCGGCATGACCGAGGAGGACGCACGCGCGCGGATGGCCGCCCAGGCGACACGGGAGCAGCGCCGGGAGATCGCGGACATCGTGATCGACAACGACGTCCCGCTGGAGGAGCTGGAACGCCGTGTCCAGGACGTGTGGGCGGAGCTGGTGCGCAGGTCCCGGGCGTCCTCCCGGGAATAGCGGTGCCGCGAGGGGGCGTTGAACCCCACCAGTGAGGGAAGGACTCAGCCGTGCCCGAGACCAGCGGTTCCACCGGACGTACCCCGGAGACGCACGTCATCGACTTCCGCGCCGCCGAGCAACTGCTCGCGGCCCGGGACCCGCGGGGCGCGGTGAAGCTGCTCGACGAGGTCATCGCCGCGCACCCGGAGAACACCGCAGCACGACTGCTCCGCGCGCGGGCCTTCTTCGCCGCGGCCCAGCTCAGGCCGGCGGAGCTGGAGTTCTCCATCGTCCTGGAGCGCGAGCCGGACAACGCCTTCGCGCACTTCGCGCTCGCCCGCACCTACGAGCGGCAGGGCCGCCCCGAGCAGGCCAAGCGCCACTTCCGCCTCGCCGCCGCGCTCGACCCGAACCCGGAGTTCCTGAAGGCGGCGCGCTTCGACTCCTGAGGCCGCGGTCCTCGCGGTCCTCGCAAGGCCTCTTCGTCCTCGCGGGCCGCGCCGTCCTCGCGGACCTCGCGGTCTTCGCGGTTCTCGCGGACCTCGCGGTTCTCGCGGCCCGATACGCCTAGCTGTCGCCGGGAGGCCGGTAGGGCGGGACGTCGGGGCCCGGCTGGTAGTGCGGGCCCTGGCGGATGTGCCTGAGGACGACGACGAGGTCGGTGGCGACGATCAGGAGCAGCACGCCGCAGGCGACGGCCCAGCCGGTCCGCCCGACGATCACGAACGCGACCGTCCCGAAGAGCGCCCAGACCAGCCCCCACAGGCTCAGCCAGAAGCGCGCCCGCAGGGCACTGCGCGCTGTCGCCGGTTCACTGCCTGTACGCATCGATCACCACTCCTGTCTGCAACGTACTCTCGTGGCGGGTGTTCACCAAGGTCACCGAGGGAGCCGCGCATGCTGCCGGACGCCGACGCGTTACCCGAGATCCTGCTCGACCTGGCCGTGCCCCACGAGGACATCAACGACGTGGTCGCCGCGCGGCGGACGCTCACCGCGGACGCCGGAGCCATGGCACTCCTGGAGGAGTGCGTCGAGGACCTGGTACAGGACCTCGGGGAGGCGGGGGTCGCGGTGCCGCTCGACGAACGGCTCGCCCGGGCACCGGCAGAGCTGAGTCCTTACTTCGCCGTGTACGTGTTCGTGGCGGCGCTGCCGCACACCCTGGCGTACCACCGCGCCCGGGGCATCCCCGCCGACATCAGCCGCCGCACCCTCGCCGACCTCGGACGGAACATGGCGTTCCATCGGCGGCAGCACGGCAGGGCCGGGGTGCAGGTCCCGCGGTGGCTCACGCGCCACTTCCGCGGCGAGCTGTACCAACTGGGGCGGCTGCAGTTCGAGCGGGCACGCCTCGGGCAGCGGACTGGACGGGCGGTGGCCGCGGCCGGACTGGACTTGGCGCCGCAGGAGCCCTGCCTCCATCTGCACATCCCGGACTTCCTCGGGCCGCTGTCACCGGCTGCCTGCGACCGCTCCCTGGCGCTGGCGCGGGAGTTCTTCGCCCGGCACTTCCCGCAGGAGCGGTACCGGGTGGCTGCCTGCCGTTCCTGGCTGCTCGACCCGCAGCTGAGGCGCTACCTCGACCCGGAGTCCAACATCATCCGCTTCCAGGCGCGCTTCGAGGCCGCCAGTGACGCCGGGGAGGCCGGCCGTGACGCCGTGAAGGCCGCCAGCGACGCCGGGGAGGAGCCCGAACCGGCGGACACCGAGCCGGTCCGGTTCGTCTTCGGGGATCCGGACCTTCCGGTGGAGAGCCTGCCGCGGCGCACGTCGGTGGAGCGGGCGGTCGGGGACCATCTGCGGGCGGGTGGCCACTGGTACACGGGGCACGGCTGGTTCGCGCTGTAGTCGCTGTTGCTGTTGCTGTTGCTGTTGCTGTTGCTGTCGCTGTCGCTGTGGCTGTCTCTGCTGCCGTCTCTGGTGCCGTTGCTGCTGCCGTCGCTGTGTTGATGCGGGTGCCTGTGAGCGTTGTCTTTCGTACGGCGTCGGCTCGTTCACTCGGTCGGGTGAAGGGGGTGAGGAGGGGAACGGGCGTGCGGGGGCGGGCCGTTGGACGGGCATGGAGCTGAAAATGCGTGAGGGGTACGAGGGGACGGGTCCTGGGGCCATCACCCCGGACGGCTGCGCGGTCGAGTTCTACGCCCGGCTGCCCGTGGGGGACGAGCCGGACGTCATCGCCGCTGCGGTACCCGAGGGCGCGCGGATCCTGGAGCTGGGCAGCGGAGTGGGGCGTGTGACCCACGCCCTGACCGAGCGGGGCTTCTCGGTCACGGCGGTGGACGAGTCGCCCGAGATGCTGGAGCGCGTGCGCGGGGCGCGGACGATATGCAGCCCGATCGAGGCCCTTGAGCTGGACGAGACGTTCGACGTGGTGCTGCTCGCCTCCTTCCTCGTGCACGCAGGGGACCCCGAGGTGCGGCGAGGGCTGCTGCGGACGTGTCTGCGCCATGTCGCGGAGAGCGGCTGCGTGCTGATCCAGCGGGAGGGCGAGGACTACCACGCGAACGTGCCGCGCGAGCGCGTGGACCCCAGCGGCTTCACCGTACGGATCGTCTCGTCGGACCCGGTGGGCGACGGGGTCCATTCGGTGCGCGCCGAGTACGAGTTCCCCGACGCGGTCTGGACGCAGACCTTCCGTACCCGGCCGCTCACCCAACGGCAGTTCGAAGAGGCGCTGGCGGAGTCGGGCCTCGAAGTGGACCGGTATCTGACGCGGGATCGGATATGGGTGCGGGCGCTGCCGAAGGATCGCCGGCAGTTCCCGATCGTGCAAGGACCGTTACCCGGGCGGCGTGAGTTCGCCGGCGAAGGGCGGTCTACCTCCGCGACACCAGCACGGACCGCTTCCCGCAGGAGACCTCCATGACCGAGACCACCGCTTCCGCCACTGCCACAGCCACCGGCAACGCCACCGGCACTGCCTCCCTGCCCACCCGGACTGGCGGCGTCATCACCGAGTCCGCCACCGCTCGTGGACGGCGGGCCCGCATCGCCCTGCGCGGGCTCCAGGTGCTGCTTGCCCTCTTCTACGCGGTCGCGAGCGCCCTGCCGAAGCTCATCGGGCACGAGTCGGCCGCCGAGTCGTTCGACCGGCTCGGTTGGGGCAGTGCCGGGATGTACACCATCGGCGCCCTCGAACTGGCCGGAGGGATCGCCTTGTTGATCCCGGTCCTGCAGTCCGTGGCGGCGATGGCGCTGAGCGCGTTGATGGTGGGCGCGTTCGTCGTGCAGATAGCCGTCTTCGACGGGCAGTACGCGGCCACGCCGCTCATCCTGCTCGTGCCCCTCGCCCTCGTGGCGTGGGCACGGCGGGGGAGCAACGCGGAGCTGGGGCGGTTGCTGGGACGGATGGCGGGGTGGATGGCGAGGCGCGGGGCCTGATCCTCGACCGGGACGTGAGGCCGGTGGTGCGGCGTGTCGGAGGAGGGCGCACCGCTGCAGGAACAGAGTCGGCGCAAGCTCCCCTTTCCGCTCACGGCCTCGGCTTGCCGGTCCCGCTGCCGTAGCCGCCCGCCGGGCCCGGTCCGGTCATGCCGGGGCCGCCCATGCCGCGCAGGCGTTCCAGCTCGCGGCGGTCCCGCTTCGTCGGGCGGCCGGCTCCTCGGTCGCGGATGCCCGCGGGGGCGACGGCCTCGCGGGGCGGGGGCGGCGGGGAGTTGTCGACGTAGCACTGGGTGGCCACGGGCGCGCCGACCCGCTTGCGGATCAGCCGGGTGACGACGACGACCCGCTCCCGGCCGTCGTGCCGCAGCCGCACCTCGTCGCCGACCCGCACGGCGTGGGCCGGCTTCACGCGCTCGCCGTTGACACGCACGTGGCCGCCCCGGCAGGCGGTGGCTCCCATGGAGCGGGTCTTGACGAGGCGCACGGACCAGATCCAGCTGTCGACGCGGACGGTCTCACCGCGCTGCGGCCCCGCGGCCTCGGCGGCGGCGATCGCAGCCGCGACCTTCGGGTCGAGGGCGGCCTCGGCGTCGCCGGCCCCGTTCTCCGAGGTGCCCGTGCCGGCGTCCTGGCCGGGGGCGGTGCGCGCGGACGGCGCGTCCATGGACGCCTCGTTCGTGGGCGGCGTGGTCATGGACACCTTGTCGGACATCTGGTCCGTGGACGCGGGCTGTCCGGGCGCCGCGTCCTCGGTCCCGCTCGTCCTGTCGTACTCCGCACCTCGAGAAGCCATGTTTCCGACCTTAGTCCTCCGGATCGCCCCGGCGTGCGGGGATTTCCACGGGCGGCGCGACCTGGATGATCGTCGCCGTGCCGACAGCGGGGGTGCCCTCGTGCATGGTGATCACGTCGCCGGGAGCCAGATGCCGCCAGCGACTGGGACTGAGGGGTGCCAGCCGGACCGTCGCGCTCTCTCCCGGGGCCGGCCGGGCTGCGTCCTCCACCCAGAGGCGTGCGACGCGGAGCTCCGGCTCACCACCCGGACCGTACCTGTCTCGGAGAGCTTCGCCCCGAAGGGATTCGTCCGTGGCGACCTTGCTCCCGGCGGCGGCGATGTTCCACAGCGGCCGGAGCTGCCCCTGCGCGGAGAACGCGGTCCGGCGTCCGCCGTCCCCCGTGCGCAGCAGGTCGAGCCGGGCGCGGATGACACCGTCGCGGACCTCGCCCGCCCGCCAGTCGCACCAGCGCGCCGTCCCGTCGAGCATCAGCAAGCGGGCCGCCGCCGCGAGGAGCGACCAGAACTCGCCGGACAGGGGGTGCTCGTCGCCGAACTCCAGCAGCAGGTCGAGCACGAACGCCCAGTCCTGTCGCCGTTCGTGGTCGTGGACGTCCTCGACCGTCGCGCCGATCGCGATGTGAGCGTCGTGGGGGAGCAGACCGGTGGCCCGCCGCAGCAGGCTGAAGGCGTCGTCCATGGACGGCATTCTCGCCCAGTTTCCCAAAGCTATTTTTGCAAAAACTCTTTTGCCGACCGGGGGTGGCGGCCTAATCTCCCCGCATGGACAGCGACGAGCACAAACGCGTACTCGACCCCGAGCACGACACCGCCGCGCTCAAGGCGCTCACCCACCCCTTGCGGATCCAGCTCCTCGGGCTGCTGCGGCAGGACGGACCGGCCACGGCGAGCGAGCTGGCGGCGCGGACGGGGGAGTCGTCGGCGTCGACCAGTTACCACCTGCGGGTGCTGGCGAAGTACGCGTTCATCGGCGAGGCGGAGCACCGGGACGGGCGCGAGCGGCGGTGGCGGGCGCTGCACACCGTGACGTCCTGGAGCAACGAGTCCATGGAGTCCTCAGCGGCGGGCCGGGCCTTCGTGAGTCTGTCGCGGCGACGGCAGATCGAGCATCTGGAGCGGTCCCTGGCGCGGTACGAGGCGGACATGGCCGCAGGGCGGTTCGGCCCGGAGTGGGTCGAGCCGTCCGGGATCAGCGACCTCATGCCCCGGCTGACGCCCGAGTCGCTCACCGAGCTCTGGGAGACGCTCGCCGGGAAGCTGGAGGAGCTGACCGCCCGGGACGCGGACGACCCGCGTGCCGCGCACGTCGTGCTCCTCACGGCCGGACTGCCCATCGCCCGCTACGACCGCGACGACACCGGCGGGGAAGACGCGGCTGAGGACGGCCCCACCCGGCCGGACACCGACCGCCCCGGCGCCACCGGCCACGAGCACGCCGGTCAGCAGGACACCCGTCACGAGGACACCCGTCGCGAGGACGCCGGTCGCGAGGGCGCCTCGTGATCGACACGGGGCGCGAGTCCCCCGGCCTACGGACCGCCGGCCGCCGTTACGTCACCGTCTGCGTGCTGCTGTGGCTGCCGCCGGGGCTCGGCATGGCCTGCACGGTCCTGCTGTTCAGCGAGCGCGGTCTGTCCCTCGCCGCGGTCGCGGGACTCTTCGCCGTCCACTCGCTGACCGTGGCCGCCCTGGAACTGCCCACCGGCGGGCTCTCCGACGTCCTCGGCCGCCGGCCGGTGCTGGCCCTGGCCGGGGCGCTCAACGTCGTCGCGTTCGCCCTGGTCGGCCTCGGTACCACCGTCTGGGTCCTCACCGCCGGCATGGTCCTCATGGGCGCGGCCCGGGCCCTGGCCAGCGGCACCGCGGAGGCCTGGTACGTGGACACGGTGCACGACTGCTCCGGCCCCGGTGCCGAGCTGCGCACCGGGCTGGCCCGGGGCGGTTCCGCGACCGCCGCCGCCCTCGCGGCCGGTCTCCTGATCGGCGGAGCGCTGCCCTGGCTGCTCGGTCTGGTCCCGGGCCTGGGGGCGTGGTTGAGCGCGGCGACCTCAGGGGTGGTGCTGCCGCTGTCCGTCCCGTTGCTGCTGGGCGCCGCCAGCCGGATCGTCTTCGTCTGCTACGTGCTGACCGCGCTGCGGGAGCCGCCGCGCCCGCCGGTCACTCCGCGCTCCGTGCTGCGCGGCGTCCCGGTCACCGTCCTCGACGGGCTGCGGCTCGGCGGCCGGGACGCGCTGGTCCGCCGGGTGCTGCTCACGGCCGCGTCCGTCGGCAGCGCCCTGGCCGCCATCGAACTGCTCGTACCGGGCCGGGCCGTGGAACTGACCGGGGCGAGCGGCTCCGGCGCGATGGTCTACGCGGCACTGTCCTGCGCCGGATTCGTCTGCAGCGGCGTGGGCAGTCATCTCGCGCCGCTCACCGCCCGGATCGCGGGCAGCGGCGAGCGGGCCGTGCGGGTGGGACTGGGGACCGGGGCATGCGGCCTGCTGCTGCTCGGCGTCACCGCCTCGTCGCCGCACCCGATGGCGGCGGCGCTCGCGGTCGCCGGCTTCGGCCTGGTCCACCTCGGTCTCGGCGCCGCGTCCCCGAACGAGAAGGAGCTGCTGCACCGCCGCGTCCCCCGGGCCGGCCGCGCCACCGCCCTGTCCGTCCAGTCCCTCGCCCAGCAACTGGTCGGCGCGCTCACCGGGCTGGTCGTCGGGGCCCTGCCGCCGGGCCCGCTGCCGTGGCTGCTGACGGCCGCCGCGCTGCTGGCCGGTGCCCTGCTCTGGCTCCGCCGCCCCGGCGAGCGCGAGAAGCCGGACAGGGGCAGGCGACCGGTACCTTGCGCGGCCCCTACGGTGGAGTGATGGACATCAGTGGTCTCCCCGGCCTCGACCGGCGCATCGCGGGCTGCCGGGCCTGCCCGCGGCTGGTCTCCTGGCGGGAGGAGACGGCTCGTGCCAAGCGGGCCGCCTACGCGGACTGGACGTACTGGGGGCGGCCGGTGCCCGGGTTCGGGCCCGCGGACGCCCGGTTGCTGATCGTGGGACTGGCCCCCGCCGCCCACGGCGGCAACCGGACCGGCCGGATGTTCACCGGGGACCGTTCCGGTGACGTGCTGTACGAGGCGCTGTACGACGTCGGCCTCGCCTCGCAGCCCACCGCGGTGCACGCCCACGACGGACTGGAGCTGTACGGCGCACGCGTCACCTCGCCCGTGCACTGCGCCCCGCCCGCCAACAAGCCCACCCCCGAGGAGCGCGACACCTGCAGGCCCTGGCTGGTGCAGGAACTGCGGCTGCTGCGTCCCACACTGCGGTCCGTGGTCGTGCTCGGCGCCTTCGGCTGGCAGGCCGCGCTGCCCGCCTTCGCCGAGGCGGGCTGGCCCGTGCCGCGGCCCCGCCCGGTCTTCGCGCACGGTGCCCGGTACTTGCTCGACGGCCTGGAGCTCTTCGGCTGCTTCCACGTCAGCCAGCGCAACACCTTCACCGGCCGCCTGACCCCCGCGATGCTGCGCGACGTCCTGCGGGCGGCCGCGCGGGCGGCGGAACTCCCGGTGACCGAGGAGAAGGGCTGAGGGACTCCCGGACCGGCGGACGCCGCACGGTGGCGCGATGACCGGTTGGTACGGACCGCGGCTCGCGGGTCCGGCCGGGCGGCGTCCGAGGTGATTGCCTCGTACGGCGCCTCGTAGGGCACGAGGTCAGTGCGCGCCGCCGGTGTCGTCGAGCGTGACGTCGTCGCGATGGGCCCCGTACAGCGCCGTCTGGCGGGCCATGATCTCCCGCATGGAGGTGCCGCGCGGCATGCCGTACACCGTGCCGGGGAAGTCCAGGGCCTCCTGGATCTGCCACAGCTCGTCGTGCTCGGCGGGTGCGAAGAGCCGCGCCCGGGGGGCTCCCGCCGCGATCCAGCCGATGGGCAGGACGGTGCCGGGCGGCAGTACGGAGTTGACGTGCAGCACGCTGTGGATCCGCAGCTCCGCGCCGGTGCCCGCGACGGCCCCCGGGAAGACGCAGGCACCGGTGGCCAGGAAGACCTCGTCCTCCAGGGTGGCCCCGTTGACGTGGGCGTGCGGACCGACGAGCACCGCGTCACCGATCACGGCGGGATGCCGGGCCCGCCCCCGCACCAGCGCGTTCTCCATCACCACGACGTCCGAGCCGACCCGGACCTCGCCGTCCTCGGCGGTGAGCACCGCCCCGTGCAGCACACGGCTGCGCTCGCCGAGGACGACGGCCCCGCACAGGACGGCCGTCGGGGCGACGTACGCGGACTCGGGGACGACGGGGCGCCGCCCGCGGTGTTCGATCAACATGGCGGTCCTCGGCTGCTCGGGAACGACGGCTGTCGCCGTAATCTCCACCGGCTGCCCCGGGTACCCGGGCACGCCACGCCGAGCGGCGTCGGGCGGACGGTCTGCCGCTCGTACGCGGCCCGTTGCGCGGGCGCCCGTATTTCGCTTCACCCCGGGCGGAGCGCTCCCCTACGCTGCCCGGGCCCGCGCCCCCGCCGACCCCGGAGCAGCAGACGTGCCCACCGTCCCGGACGACGTCTTCCTCGACACCACCGCCGACCGCCTCGCCGCCCTCCCCACCGTCGAGGCCGTGACCCTCGGCGGCTCCCGGGCCCAGGGCACCGAACGCCCCGACAGCGACTGGGACCTGGCGGTCTACTACCGCGGCCCCTTCGACCCGGCCGAGCTGCGCGCCGTCGGCTGGCAGGGCGAGGTCTGCGAGATCGGCGCGTGGGGCGGCGGCGTCTTCAACGGGGGCGCCTGGCTGACGATCGAGGGCCGGAGGGTGGACGTCCACTACCGCGACCTGGACGTCGTCGAACACCAGCTCGCGGAGGCGGAGCAGGGGCGCTTCCGGGTGGAGCCGCTGATGTTCCACCTGGCGGGCATCCCGACGTACCTGCTCGTCGCGGAGCTGGCCGTCAACAGGGTGCTGCGGGGCCGACTGCCGCGCCCCGTCGCCTATCTGCCGGCCCTGCGCGCGTCGGCCCCCGCCCACTGGCACGGCATGGCCGCGGCCACCCTGGCCTACGCCCGGGCAGGACACGCGCCCAGGCGCGCGGTCGCCCAGGTCGCGGGAGCGATCGCCCTCGCGGCGACGCAGACGGCGCACGCGGTGCTGGCTGCGCGCGGGGAGTGGGTGACCAACGAGAAGGGGCTGGTGGCCCGGGCGGGACTGCGGGAGGCCGACGCGCTCGTGGAGAACCTGACCGGAGAGCCGGCCGCCCTCGCCCGGGCGCTCACCGAGGCGGAGACCACTTTCGCCCGGGCTGTGGAACGGGCCCGTTCCTGAGGCGGATCCGTCCTGTTCCGGAGGCGGATCCGTCCCGTTCCTGAGGCGGATCCGTCCTGTTCCGGAGTCGGCCGCTCCTGACCCGCTCCGGCATCCGTCGCTCCACCGACGACCGCTGCTCAATGCCGCGCGAACTGCACCCGTGTGCGCTGTACGGCGTCCGGGCGCAGTGCCACGCCGTCGACCGTGAGCCGCTCGCCGTGCAGGTCGGTGAGCCGGAGCGGGCCGCCGCAGCCGGTGCCGTCGGGGGAGAGGAAGTAGTTGTAGGCGGTGCGGGTCAGCGCGCGCCAGCCGGTGCCGGAGCGGACCTCGAGCCGGGCCAGCGGGTTGCGGTGCCCGAGAGCCTGGACGCCGCACCAGTGGCGGCTGGAGCCGGTCTTGTAGCGGACCGAGATCGTGTCGGACGTGCCCGGGCTCAGCAGGGTCCAGGTGATCGGTATGCGGCCCGCGGAGAGACCGGCGAGTTTCGCGAAGGCCTCCTTGCTGAGGTCGAGCTGCCCAGGGGCGCAGGGCAGCGGGCACTCGTTGGTGACGCGGACCGTGACGGAGGCGCCGTTCGCCGCGCGGACGGAGAGGTACGCCCCGCACGCCTTGGCGGTCTCGTAGTCGGTGTGGTTCATCGCGGCGACCATCAGGTCGGGGCTGGGGCCGTAGAGGCAGGCGCCGTCGCCGTCCCCGGCGTCGTAGTGGGTGGCGACGCCGCGGTACGTGGTGCCGGGCTCGATGCGTCCGGCCGACGGTGCCGTGCCGCCGGACGCCGCGCGCGGTGAGGCCGCCGGGGTGGGGGTGGGGGAGGGCCGCGCCGAGGCGCCGGTCGCGGTGGCGCTCGGGGTCGGGGTCGGCGTCGGGGAGGCCGTGCCGGGCTCGGGGGCCGGGGTCGATCGACGCTCCGTGTGCCGGTCGCCGGGCCGGGCGTCCGCCGTGGGCCCGTCCGCCGCCCGTACGGTGTCCGGCGCGCTGTCGGGGCGGAGCGCGGTCAGCAGGAGCACCAGACAGACCAGGAGGGCACCGGCCGCCGCGGCGGCAGCGGAGACCAGGGCCGTGCGCCGCCTGCGGGAGGGGCGGCGGTGGGAGGGGGAAGCCACGGATGAGTCCTTCGCGTCCATGCACGGTCCGTGCGCGTCCGGGAACGCGCGCTTGCTGCTCATCAGTGGCCGCCGGGCCGCGAAAGGTTGCCAGGGGAGCGCGAAAGGTTGCCGGGGGCCGCGAAAGCGCTGCCGGGGGGGCGAAATGCTGCCGGGGCATCGCGAGACCTTGCCGTGGGACCGCGGAGGACCTGAAGGCGGGCGGCGAGCCGGCCCCCGCCCGGGGAGGTCGCCGTGCACCCCGGCTGAGGTCCGCCCGGGGAGGTCGCCGTGCACCCCGGCTGAGGTCCGCCCGGGGAGGTCACCGCCCACCCCGGCCCAGGCCCGCCCGGGAGGTCACCGCGCCGGCGCCCCGGCCCAGGCCCGCCCCAGAGGTCACCGCGCCGGCGCCCCGGCCGTGCCCGCCACCGCGGCCTCCGGTGACGTTGCGTTCATAAAGAACCCGGCTCACAAGCGGTCCGTCACGTTCCGGAAACCTGTCCTCCAGGAACTCCGCTTACCGTGGACACCCACACCCCGCCCCGGCCACCGTCGCCCGAAGGCTCACCCCTGCCTCGCCGAGACGACAGGAGCCCCGTGTTCCGCCCCACCGCACCGCACCTTCCGCCCTGGCTCGCGCACACCCTGCGCGCTCAGCGGGAACCCGTGCCCTGGAGCGCGGTGACGCGGGGAGCCCTGTCCGCCGGGCCGCTGCTGCTCGTGGCCGTCCGGGCCGGGCACACCTCGCTCGGCGTCGTGGCCGCCATCGCCGCCATGCTCGCCGGGATCAACGACCGGCCCGGGAGCCGCCGGGCCTCGGTCAAGCGGCTCGGGCTGCCCGCGCTGGCCGGGGCGCTGGGGCTGCTGGCCGGGACGTACGCCGGGGAACGGACCGGGGCGGTCGTGCTGACCGTCGTGCTCACCCTGGTGGGGCTCGTCGCCGGAGGGATCAGCGCCGTCGGGCCCGTCGCCTCCGCCGCCGGGACGCAACTGCTCGTCGGGTCCGCGGTCGGCGCGGGCATGCCGCTGCCGGACCCGGGCTGGGAACGCGCGCTCGCGTTCCTCGCCGGCGCCGGATGGCTGCTCCTGCTCCGCCTCGCCCTGCCCACGCCCGGATCGCTCACCGGGGACTTCCGCTTCGACGGGGAGCGCGAGGCCGTCGCGGGTGTGTACGACGCCGTCGCCGAACTCCTCGACGCCGTCGGCGGGCCCGACGCCATCCGCCGCCGGGCCGCCCTGACCGCCGCCCTCGACCACGCCCAGGACGCGCTGGCCGGGCCCCGGCTGCGGCGCTACGCCTCCTCCTCCGCCGAGCGGCGGCTGCACGCGCAGTACGCCGCCGCCCTGCCCCTCGCCGAGGCCGCCACCGCGCTCGCCTGGGCCGGGGAGACCCTCTCCGCACGGGCCTCCGAGGGACCCCGGCGGCTCGCCGCCGCCGTCCGCGGCAACAACCACACCGGTCCGCTGCCCGCCCCCTCCCGCTCGATGCCCGCGCTGCGCGCCCTCGACGACGCCCTGCTGCACGCCGCCGAGGCCTTCGACCAGGGCCGGGGCGGCGACCTGCACACCCGGCAGCGCGGGGCCGGCGACCGGCTGCGCGCCGCCCTCGGCGCGGCCGGGCGCGAGTACGGGCTGCGCGTCGCCCTGTGCTTCGGGGCCAGCGCGGCCATCGCCCAGGCCCTGCACCGCAGCCAGTGGTACGGGACGCACGAGCACTGGTACTGGCTGCCCGCCACCGCCGTCTTCCTCGTCAAGCCCGACCTGGGACCGCTGGTGTCGCGCGTGCTGAACCGGGCCGCCGGCACGGTCCTCGGGGCGCTGCTCTTCGCCGGGCTCGCCGCCGTCCTGCCCCGGCCCGAGGGGCTCGTCGCGCTCGTCGCCCTCAGCGGCGCGCTCATCCCCGTCGCCACCCGGCACTTCGCCGCCCAGACCGCCGTCGTCACCGTGCTCGTACTCGCCCTGGTGATGGTCGGCGGCGAACCGCAGGCCTCCGCGGGACGCATCGGCGAGACCCTGCTGGCCTGCGCGATCGTGCTGATCGTCGGGCACCTGACCATGCCGGGCCAGCGCGGCGGCGGCGTACGGGGCCGGCTCACGGCGGCGAGCGCGGCCGCGTACGCCTACCTCACCCATGTGCTCGACGAGTCCGACGCCCCGCGCATCGGCGGCTCCGGCACCCCCTCCGGCCACCGCGCCACCCGCTGGACCCTGCGGCGCGAGGCCTACCGCACCCTCGCCGAGGCCCGCTCGGCCATCACCCTCGCCGCGCACGAACTGCCCGCCCTCGCCCGGCACACCGAGGGCGCGGACGAGGTCGCCCTCCTCCTCGAACGCCTCGTCGACACGACGACGGCCTGTGCCGTGCACCTCGACGACACCGGCGAGATCGGCACCCGCCACCGGGAGCGCCTCGCGGCCCTCCTCACCGAACTCCGGGGCCCGGGGGAGCGGCTGGGGCTACGGCTGCCCCGCACGCCCCTGGCCGGGTAGCGCGCCCAGCACCGCCACCAGGACGCCGTCGCGCACGACCGTCGTCTCGAAGCCGTGCTCCTCGACCGCCCGCCCCACCGTCCCGGCGATGTCCCCGGCCCGTCCGCCGTCCGGCGGCTCCCAGCACAGGCACAGCAGGCCGCCCGGTGTCAGCCAGCGGCGCAGCGCCGTCAGTTCCGCGTCCGCCGCGCCGGTCCAGAAGAGGTTCACGTTCACCGCGAGGACCCTGTCGAAGGACCCCGCGGTGAAGTCCGCGTCGGCCAGGGACCGCACGTGGAAGACGGCCCTGCCGTCCGCGACCGCCGCGTGGTGGCGCCGCCGCGCCGCCTCCACGGCCGTGGCGGAACGGTCCACCGCCGTGACGGTGCCCGTGGTGAGGCGGCCGAGGAGCAGCGAGACCGCGACCCCGCGGCCGCAGCCGATCTCCAGCACCCGGTCGCCGGGGGCGGGATCGAGGAGCTCCACCGCCCACGTCAGGCGCTTGGGGACACCGTTGGCCGTCATCCGTCGATCCTCACCCACACCGGCGCGTGGTCCGACCCGGGCGTGCCCTGCCGCTCCGCCGGGTCCGGGCCGACCGACGGCAGCCCGGGCGGGCCCTCGCCTGGCAGGCCCGTGCCCGCCGCCGTCGCCCGGTGCACCAGACGGTGGCTCAGCAGCACGTGGTCGATCAGCTCGCGCCGCCCGGAGTGCACACGGGAGTAGCGCTGTGCCGCCGGGATGAGCGGCGCCACGTTCCACAGCCGCGCCGCGTCGCCCCGGTCGGGCCGGTCGTAGCCCTCGGTGCCGATCTCCGAGCCGGGCGGGCCGAGCAGGATCTGAGTGGTCGCGGCCTGCACCTCGTCGTTCAGGTCGCCCAGGACGGCCACGTCCCGGGCCCGGCCGTCACCGTCCAGCAGGGCGTCCGCGAGGGCGCGCAGAGCGGTCGCCTCCGCCGCCCTGCGGTACAGGGCGTAGGCGCCGTAGCGGGCCCGTTCGCCCTCGTCGCGGGGCTGGAACCGGCCGCCCGGGTACGACAGCAGCTTCGACTTCAGGTGACAGACGGCCACCGTCAGCGACCCGTCCCCGGCCCGCACCGCCAGGAAGCCCCGCCCCGCCCGGGCCGCCGTCGCCCCCTCGTCGTCCGCCTGCACCGGCCGCAGCGGATCCGGGAACGCCATGCTGTCGGCCACCACCGACAGCTCCGTACGGCTCAGGAACCCCACCCGTATGCCCCGGCTGTCGGGGTGGGCGGACAGGGCGAGGTGCCAGTCGTCGTCCAGCATCCCGGCCAGGTCCTCCAGGGCCTCCGGGTCGCCGACCTCCTGCACGCCGAGCAGCGCCGGGTCCAGCTCCGTGATCACGGCGGCGAGGGCGGCGAGCTTCGCCTCGTACGCGGCCTGGTCCTCCGGGCCGTACGGGCCGCCGGGCCGGTAGAGGTTCTCCAGGTTCCAGGTGCCGAGGAGCATGCCGGGCTCCCTTCCGAAGCCGACAGGCGGGTGCGCAAGGCCAGGGTGCTCGCCCGGCCCGCCCCGCGACAGAGCCGCGACAGGATGTGCGGTTCGGCTCATGCCGCCCTACGACCCCGTCGTACGTTGGCGTGATGACGCCTTCTGCCGCGGACAGTCCCGTCGACCTCATCATCAGCGCATGTACCGTCCTCGTGCACGACGATCAAGAAGGCGTCGGGTTCGCGGAGGACGCCGCCATCGTCGTGCGCGGCGGGGTCGTCGAGGCGGTGACGACGACCGCGGCGGTCGCGGACCTGCCCGCCGTCGAGCGCATCGAGGCCCACGGCCAGGTCGCCCTGCCCGGACTGATCAACTGTCACACGCACGCGCCGATGGTCGTGCTGCGCGGCCTCGCCGAGGACCTGCCGACCGAGGAGTGGTTCAACGACGTCGTCTGGCCGGCCGAGTCCAACCTGACCGAGCGGGACGTCGAGTTGGGGGCGCGGCTCGCCTGCGCCGAGATGATCCGCGGCGGCGTCACCTGCTTCGCCGACCACTACTTCGCCATGGACGCGGTGGCGCGCGTGGTCGCGGAGTGCGGCATGCGCGCGCTCCTGGGCGAGGCGTTCTTCTCCTCGCAGGGGCCCGAAGGGCGGGAGCGGTCACTGGAGTTCGCGCTGCGGCACCGCGGGGCGGCCGGCGGGCGCATCACCACCGCGCTCGCGCCCCACGCCCCCTACACGGTCGACGACGCCGACCTCGCCGCCACCGCCGGGGCGGCCCGCGAGCACGGCCTGCCCGTGCACCTGCACGCCGCCGAGAACCGCGACCAGACCGACGCCGGCCTGGCCCGCCACGGAGTCACCCCGATCGAGGTCCTGCAGCGCACCGGCATCCTCGACACCGACGTGCTCATCGCCCACGGCACCGGCATCACCGACGGGGACCTGCCCCTGCTGGAACGGGCGGCCGGGCGGACGGCCGTCGCCTGCGCGCCCCGCGGCTACCTCAAGTTCGCCTGGCCCGGCACCACGCCCGTGCGCGCCCTGCGCGACATCGGCGTCGACGTCGGGCTCGCCACCGACGGGGCCGCCTCCAACAACTCCCTCGACATGTGGGAGTCCATGGCCCTCACCTCGCTCGTGCAGAAGTCGGCCGAGGGCGACCCGCGCTGGCTGACCTCCCGCCAGGCCCTGCACCACGCCACCGCGCAGAGCGCCCGGGCCGTGGGACTCGGCGACACGATCGGCAGCATCGCGCCGGGCCGCCGCGCCGACCTCGTCCTGGTCGACCTCACCGGACCGCACACCCGGCCCGTCCACGACCTCGCCGCCACCCTCGTGCACAGCGCCCGCTCCGCCGACGTCCGCACCACCATCGTCGACGGACGGATCCTGATGCGCGAGCGGCACCTGCTGACCATCGACGTCCCGGACGTGGTGAGGGAACTGGAGGAGCGGCTGCCGGCCCTCACCGACCGCGGCCACGGCCGGCGCGTCCAGCGCTACGACCCCTGAGCCCCGCCCCCGCCCCTGAGCCCCGCCCCCGCCCCGGAGGGCGCCGCGGAGAAAGTCCCCTCGCGGGCGGCGATGAGTTCTGCCCCCGCCGTCGGTCACCACCACGGACGGACCGTTGTCACAGGAGGGCCCATGTCGCTTCCGGAGATCGTCTCGCGCGAGCAGTGGCGCGCGGCGCGCGCGGAACTGCTGGTCAAGGAGAAGGCCGCCACCCGCGCGCGGGACGCGCTCAACGCCGAGCGGCGCGGACTGCCCATGGTGGAGGTCGGCGAGGAGTACGTGTTCGAGGGCGGGGACGGCAAGACCACCCTGCTCGATCTGTTCGACGGCCGGCACCAGCTCGTCGTCCACCACTTCATGTTCGCGCCCGAGTGGGACGCGGGCTGCCACGGCTGCTCCGCCTTCCTCGACCAAATCGGGCATCTCGCCCATCTCCGTGCGCGCGGCACGTCGTTCGCGGTCGTCTCCCGGGCGCCGTACCCGAAGCTCCTGCCGTTCAAGGCGCGGATGGGCTGGGTCCTGCCCTGGTACTCGTCGTACGGCGGCGACTTCAACCGCGACTTCGAGGCGACCCTCGAACGCGACGGCGAGCTGGTCGAGCGGCCCGGCCTGAGCTGCTTCCTGCGCGACCGCGACCGGGTCTTCCACACGTACTCCACGTACGGGCGCGGTCTCGACGGGCTCGGCTCGACCACCAGCCTGCTCGACCTCACCGCCCTGGGCCGGCAGGAGGAGTGGGAGGAGCCCAGGGGGCGCGCGTCGGCTCTCGGGGCGCCTGCGGGAGGCGAGCGCATCCGCTATCACGACGAGTACGACGAGTACGTCGACTGACACCCAAAGTGAGGAAATAAGCCAAGCGGCTGAGAGTTTGCTCACACTTGACGGTGAACGCGTGTCAACTACGTCTCAGAACCGTCACTTCGCGAGCCGTTCACCCCATGGTTGGCGTTTAACTCTACGAGTACAGCGCTACATGGAGGTGCAGGGTGAACGGGCGAACGGTGCTCGAACGCTTTCCCGCCGGCGGGCCGCGCGGCTCCTGGCCTGCGGAGGAGTTCGCGCAGGCGCGGCGTCTGGAAGGCCTGCCCGCCGAGGTCGTCATGGATCTCGCCTCGGACATGTTCCTGGTGATCGTGCGCAGCGGGGACGGTGCCGACGCCACAGCCTGAGCCGCCTCAGCCCGCCTTCGGGGCGGGCACCTCCGGGATGGCCGTCACCTGCCCGGGGGGCCGGGCGAACTGCTCCGCCTGGAGCGCGTACAGCTCGGCGTAGAGCCCGCCGGCCACCAGCAGCTCGTCCGGCGTCCCGGACTCCACCACTCGCCCCTGGTCCAGCACGTGCACCAGGTCCGCGTGGCGCACGGACGCCAGCCGGTGCGTGATGAGCACGACCGTCTGGCCGCTGTCGGCCAGGGCGCGGATCCGCTCGAAGACCTCCAGCTCGGCCCGGGCGTCCAGGGCCGCCGTCGGTTCGTCCACGATGAGGATGCTGCCGCGGCGGTAGGCCGCCCGGGCGATGCCCAGCCGCTGCCACTGGCCGCCCGACAGCTCGTGCCCGCCGCTGAAGTTGCGGGCGAGCAGCGTGTCCAGCCCGCGCGGCAGGTCCGCGACCACCGTCTCCGCGCCGGCCTCGGCGATCGAGGCGGCCAGCCGCTCCTCGCAGACCGGCGCCGAGGGCCGCCCCAGGGCGACGTTCACCCGGGCCGTGAACGGCCACCGCTTGAAGTCCTGCGCGACCATCGCGATCCGCTCGGCCAGCTCGTGCCGGTCGGCGCCGGCCGCGTCCACCCCGTCCCACAGGATCCGCCCCCGTTGCGGGGTGTAGAGCCCGGCGAGCAGTTTGACCAGGGTCGTCTTGCCCGAGCCGTTCTCGCCGACCAGGGCGACGATCCGGCCCAGCGGCAGGGTCAGCGTCACGTCGTCCAGGGCCGGGCGGATCCCGTCGCCCGGGTAGCGGAACGTGACGTTCTCGAAGCGGATCTCGCGCGGATCCTCCGGGAGCGGCCGGCCGCCCACCGGGATCGCCCGCTGCGCCGCCTCCGAGTGCAGCCGCTGCAGGTCGCCCACGAAGAGCGCCTCCTCGTGCAGCGCGTTGACCTCCACCACGAGCGTGTCCAGGCTCTGCGAGCCGGTGCGGATCGCGATCACGGCCGTCCCGGCCACCGACAGGGCCATCGCCCCGGCCAGCAGCAGCCCGCCGAGCGTCGCGTACGTCGCCACCGTCGCCAGGCCCGTCAACGCCGCCGCGATCAGCCCCGTGCGGGCGGCGAGCCGGGCGAGCCGGGCCTGCTCCGCCTCCGCCGTCTCCGACATGGCCCGGAAGTGCCGCAGCAGGAAGGAGCCGACCCCGTGCACGCGGATCTCCGGGGCCGCCTCCGGCTCGATCAGCAGACTGCCCAGCAGCCGGCCCGCCCGGGCGTGCTGCACCCAGGCGTGGAAGGACTCGTAGCGCCGCCGGGCGACGGTCAGCGCGCTCCACGCGCTCGGCAGGGTCATCGTGACCAGCAGCGGCAGCAGGGCCGGGTGCAGCACGGTCAGCACGCCCGCCGCGGCGACCAGCGAGATCATCGCGTTGATCACACGCGTCCCGTAGGAGATCATCCGGCGCGCGGAGGCGGCACCGTACTGCGCGGTGTCCAGCAGCTTGTGGAAGGCGTGGTCCTCGATCGCGGACAGCTCCACGGCCGCCGCACGCTCCAGGTACCGCTCGGTCGCCACCCGCTCGACCTTGGGCTCCAGGCGCCCGGTGGCGTACGTGCTCGCCGCTCGCAGCAGCGCCGCCAGCAGCATCACGACGGCCACGGTGACCAGGGCGGGAACGGCTCCGCGCAGCCGTTCGTCGATGGTGCCGCCGCCCATCAGCCGGGCCAGCACGCTGTTCACCGCGAGCAGGCTCACCGCCTGGGCCGCACCGCGGCCGACCTCGGCCGACAGCACGACCCGTGCGGCGCCCCGGTCGGCTTGCCGGGCGAGCCGGAGGCAGGAGGCCAGCAGGGACGGCAGCCGGGTGATCATGGCCCGGAAGTTCAGCTCCAGGAACGCGTCGGCGTGCTGGCTCCAGCCCATGTCGTAGCGCAGCGGACCGCCGAAGAGCAGCCGCTCCGACTCGGACACCTCCGGCGCGGTCCGCTTCTTCGCCACCGTCGACCGACCTCCCCGTCCCGGGCCCCGCTCATGGATGAACGGTCACTATCGCGGGGCGCGGCCCGCCCGGGCAGGGCGCAGCCCGGGGCGCCGGATGCGTGCGGGCGCACGCTGTGACGCGCGGAGGCTCGCCGGAGGTGTGGGGTGCGGGGCGCGGCGAGGCGCGGGGCGTGGCGAGTCGCGGGGTGCGGAGAGGTGCGGAGTGGCGGTGGGCGCTGCTCGGGCGCGTGCTCGGGCGCGTGCGCACGCGCGGGCGTATGCGTCTGCGTGCCTCTGCGTCTGCTGCGCCTCTGCGCTCTGTGCCTGAGTGACTTTGTGCCCCCCGTGCCTGTGACCGTGCGCCGGCGCTGGGCGGCCCGGGCGTGTCCTACGCGCTGACCGGTCGGGACCAGGTGGGCACCGTCCCGGTCAGGCGGCACAGGGCCAGGTAGAGGGGGATCGGCGGGGTGTAAGGCAGTGTGCCGTCCGGGCGGTGGATCAGGGCCGGCAGGGCGGGGACGTCCGGGACGACCGCGCCGGTGACGTACCGGGCCGGGGCGGGCCACTCCAGGGCGTGGTCGGAGTCGGACGGCACCAGCAACCACCAGTGCGTGGCGTCGGCGTAGACGCAGCCCACGCGGGGCAGCCGGGGCATGACCAGGGGGCCGTAGTGGGCGGGCATCGCGACCGCGTCGCAGCCCAGCGGTGCCGTCATGCCGTCGGGCACGGGCAGGCGCAGGGCCGGTGCGGGAGTGTGCAGTCCGCGCCGGAGGCGGACCAGGGTGTCCAGGCTGAGGACGCGGCCCCCGGGGTTCATGCCGGGCCCCGCTCTCGGTGGGCCGCCTGGTGCGGGGCGGCCTGCGGGGCGCCCGGCGTGTGGCGTGCCTGGTGGCTGCCGTCGCGGTCCGGGTCGCCCGGCTCGCCGGACGGGCCCGGCTTCGGGCGCGTGCCCCAGCCGAGGTCGTTGCGGGGCACGGCCTGGCCCGGAACGGTGGGGTGGTCCGCCTCGTCGTGGGGCTCGCCCGGGGCGGGATCGGCCGGGGGGACGTCCCAGGCCGGGTCGTTCCAGGGGTCCCCCGCCTCGGGGTCGTCCGCGCGGCGCGGCAGCTCGGCCCAGACCAGCAGTCCGGGGCCGTGCTCGTGGGCACCCCAGGCGCGGCAGAGGGTGTCGACGAGGAGCAGTCCCCTCCCGTGCTCCTCCTCGGGCCGCGTCCGGCTGGCGGCATGGGGCTGACCCGGGGCGCAGCCCTCGTCACGCACGGCTATCCGCACCAGGTCGGCGCCGTCCTGCAGCTCGCACACTATGTGGGTGCTCGCCGTGTGCACGATGGCGTTGGTGACCAGCTCGGAGACCACCAGGGCCGCGCTGTCGCAGGTGTCCTCGCACACCGCCCAGCCGGTCAGCCGGGACCGTGTCAGGCGTCTGGCCTGCGCGGGAGAGCCCGGATGTGCGGCCAGCTCGAAGCGGAACCGGCGTTCGGCCGCGGCCCCGAGGGGAGCCGCTCCGGCACCGAGGCCGGCAAGGCCTGCGGCGGCGTCTGTTCCTAAGGGCGCGGACGGAATCACGCTTGCCACTATCGCCTCGCCGTGAACACTTGGCAAGTGTCACTCTGAAAATTGCAGAGTGCTGTGTGACGGTCTGGAAGGCCGTGGCACACTGCTCGCAACAGCACCCCGCGCGGCGCCAGTTGAGATCCTCGAAGATCCGTTCGAAGTCCGAGTCCGGATCATTTCCTCGAAAGGATCTTCGAATGGCGCCGCAGGGCTGTCAGCGTTCTTCTGTGGCCGGCTCGTCAGAACTCTTCGTGGAGGTGGAGCGTGAGCGAACCGCGGTCCGCGCCGACGGTCGGCCAGGTCGTCCTGGGCCGGCGCCTGTTGGACCTGCGGGAACGCGCCGGGATGAAGCGTGAGGAAGCCGCCCGCATCCTGCGCGTCGCCCCCGCCACCGTCCGCCGGATGGAGATGGCCGAGGTCGGGCTGAAGATCCCGTACCTCCAACTGCTGCTGAAGGCCTACGGCATCTGCGACGAGGAGGCCGACGCCTTCGTCCAGCTCGCCGAGGAAGCCAACAAGCCCGGCTGGTGGCAGCGCTTCCACGACATCCTGCCCGGCTGGTTCTCGATGTACGTCAGCCTGGAGGGCGCGGCGAGCGTCATCCGCAGCTACGAACCCCACTTCGTCCCCGGCCTGTTGCAGACCGAGGACTACGCACGCGGAGTGCTGCGCTCGGGCGCCATAGGCCAGACCCGGCCCGAGGGCATCGAGCGCCACGTCGCCCTGCGCAGGCAACGCCAGGCGCTGCTCACCCGCGAGGACGCTCCCCGGCTGTGGGTCGTGATGGACGAGACCGCGCTGCGGCGCCCGGTCGGCGGCCCGGAGGTGATGCGCGCCCAGATCGACCGGCTGCTCGAGGCCACGACGCTGCCCAACGTCACGTTGCAGGTCGCCCCGTTCTCGAACGGCCCGCACCCGGGCACGTACGGGCCGTTCGTGCTGTTCCGATTCGCCATGCCCGAACTCCCGGACATGGTCTACAGCGAGTACCTGACCGGCGCGGTCTACCTCGACGCGCGCGCCGAGGTGGCGACCCACCTCGAGGTCATGGACCGCATGGCGGCGCAGGCCGCTACGGCACATCGCACGAAGGAGATCCTCCGGGACCTCCGCAAGGAGCTGTGAATGGAACGCATCAAGCCGCGCAAACACGTCTACAACGGCATGCCCGCGCGCGACTTGGGCAGCGAAGGCTGGCACAAGCCGTGGAGCGGCGGAAACGGAGGCAACTGCCTGGAGGCGATGAAGCTCGCCGACGGCCGGATAGCCGTCCGCCAGTCCACCGACCCGGACGGTCCGGCGCTGATCTACACCAGCGCCGAGATGACGGCCTTCATCGAGGGCGCCAAGGCGGGAGAGGCGGACTTCCTGCTTTCCTGATCCGATTGCCCTTTTCTGTCGCTCGACTTTTTCTCACGCTGGTGCTGAATTGACCACTCTCTGTGTCTTACGGAGTACTTCATGACCGGGCAGGACCCCACGTCGGCCGTCCAGATCGACACGACCCGACCCCACCCCGCGCGGATGTACGACTGGTACCTCGGCGGCAAGGACAACTACCCGGTCGACGAGGAGATGGGCCGGCAGATGCTCACCCTCGACCCGAGGGTGCCGGTGATGGCGCGGGTCAACCGCGCCTTCATGCACCGGGCCACGCGCTGGCTCGCCGGGAACGGCGTCCGGCAGTTCCTGGACATCGGCACGGGCATACCGACCGAACCCAACCTGCACCAGGTCGCCCAGGAGATCGCCCCGGACGCCCGGGTCGTCTACTGCGACAACGACCCCATCGTGCTCGCCCACGCGGCGGCCCTGCTGCGCGGCACGGACCAGGGCGCGACCGAGTACCTCCAGGCCGACGTCCGCGACCCGGACGCCATCCTGGAGGGCGCGCGCAAGGTCCTGGACTTCTCCCGGCCCGTGGCGCTGTCCCTGATCGCGCTGCTGCACTTCGTCTCCGACGAGGACGGCGCGCACGACCTGGTCCGCAGGCTGTTCGCCGAACTGCCCTCCGGCAGCCATCTGGTGATCACCCACGCGACCGCCGACTTCACGCCGGAGGAGTCGGAGGCGGCCACCGCGAAGCTCCGCGCCGCCGGGGTCACGCTGGCCCTGCGCTCCCGCGAGGAGTTCACCCGCTTCTTCGACGGACTCGACCTCGTCGAGCCGGGCGTCGAGGTGCCCCACCACTGGCACCCCGAGCTCGGCGAGCCCGTGCCCGGGCAGGACGACGGGGTGATCCCCGGGTACGGGGCGGTGGCCCGCAAGCCGTAGCGCGGGCGACGGTCCGGTGTCCCCGGACCGCGTGACGGGCCGGTCACGGCGGCGGCAGTGCTCTGCACAGCGCCTCCAGGGCCGGCCCGTAGGCGTGCTCGGAGGGAGTCGCGTACCCCACGACCAGGCCGTCGCTCACCGGCATGTCCGTCTCCGGGTGCCGGAACGCGGCGAGACCGTCCAAGGCGACGCCCTGCCACGCGGCGGCCTTGACCGCGGACGCCTCGGTGCCCGGCGGCAGCCGCAGCACCGCGTGCAGCCCGGCCGCGACGCCGGTGACCCCGATGTGCGGCGCGTGCCCGGCGAGCGCCGCGACCAGACGGTCCCGGCGGCCGCGGTAGCGCTGCCGCATCCGCCGCACATGCCGGTCGTACGACCCCGACGCGACGAAGTCCGCCAGGCACAGCTGGTCGAGGACGCTCGCCCACCCTTCCCGCTCGCCCTTGGCGGCGATCACGGCGCCGGCGTACCGCTCCGGCAGCACCATCCAGCCCAGCCGCACGGCCGGCGACAGGCTCTTGCTGACCGAGCCGAGGTGGATCACCCGCTCGGGGTCGAGCCCCTGAACGGCCCCGACCGGTTTGCGGTCGTAGCGGAACTCCCCGTCGTAGTCGTCCTCCAGCACCAGCCCGCCCCGCGCGCGGGCCCAGTCCACCACGGCGGCCCGGCGCTCGGGATGCAGCGGGCCGCCGGTCGGGAACTGGTGCGCCGGCGTGAGCAGAACGGCCCGCTCGCGCCCCAACCGCTCCACCCGCGCGCCGTGTTCGTCGAGCGGGAGCGGCACGGTCCGCACCCCGGCCGCCGCCAGCACCTCCCGGTGGAACCCCAGCCCGTACGCCTCCACCGCCAGCGGCCCGCGCAGCACACCGCCCCCGAACAGCAGCCGCAGCGCGTGCGCGAACCCGGAGCAGATCACGATCCTGCCCGGATCGGTCCGCACCCCGCGCGCGCGTGCCAGGTACTCCGCCAGAGCCTCCCGCAGTTCGATCCGCCCGGCGGGATCACCCGGGCCGAACACCTCGTGGGGCGCCCGCTGCAGCGCCCGCCGGTAGGAGGCGAGCCAGGCCGTGCGGGGGAACGCCGAGGCGTCCGGCGTGCCCTGCCGCAGGTCGTGGCGCGGCCCACGCGCGCGTGCGGGCGCCGCCTTCGGCACGCGCGGCCCGGCGCTGTCCCCTCGCCCGGAGGCCAGGGACGGCACCCCCGTCGCGACCCGGGTGCCCGAGCCCTGCCGGGCGGTGAGCCAGCCCTCCGCGACCAGCTCCGCGTACGCGTCCGCCACCGTGTTGCGGGCGAAGCCGAGGTCGGCGGCGAGCGAACGGTACGGCGGCAGCCGGGTCCCCGGGGCGAGCCGCCCGCTGCGCACGGCCTCGCGCAGCGCCCGGATCAGCGCCGCACGCCGGCCGCCCGGGCCCGACAGCTCCAGATGCAGGTCCGAACCGATCCGCCGCGCCGGGCCGACCCAGGAATTGACCCGTGATTCCGCCATGGAAATGCACCTTACCGGGGGTCTTTCGGGCTCGTAGGTTGAAGCGCATGACGACGAACACGAGCACCCGCGTGACCACGAGCAGCCCGGTGAAGCCGCCCCGGCTGGAGTTCGCCCAGTCCGCCCCGAAGGCCTTCCGGGCCCTCGTCGCCTTCGACGCCGCCGCCCGCGAGGGCCTCGACCCCGCCCTCGTCGAACTGATCCAGATCCGCGCCTCGCACCTCAACCACTGCGCGTACTGCCTCCACATGCACACCAACGACGCCCGCAAGGCCGGCGAGAGCGAGGACCGGCTGCACATGGTCGCCGTGTGGCGCGAGGCCCGCCACTTCTTCACCGAGCGCGAGCAGGCGGCACTCGCCCTCACGGAGGCGATGACGCTCGTGGCGGACGCCGGCGTCCCGGACGACGTCTACGCGACGGCCGCCGAGCAGTTCGAGGAGCGGGAACTCGCCCAGGTCCTCGCGCTGATCTGTGCGATCAACACGTGGAACCGGGTGGCGCTGTCGACGGGGAAGGTGGCGGGGACGGACGAGCGGTGACCGTCTCCCCGGCCGGGGCCGGGGGCCGGGGGAGCGGGGCCGAGGGCTGGGGCCGGGGGCCGGGAGCCGGTGCGCGGAGGCGAGGGCCGGGGGTCAGGCAACCGGGGGTCGGAGGCCGGAGCGCGGGGCCGAGGGCCGGAGCGCGTAGCCGAGGGACGGGGGCCGAGGGCCGGGGAACCGGGGTCGGGGGCCAGGCGGCCGGGCCGGCTACACCACCATGGGCCGGTCGTACGGCCCGATCGGCGCCGGCAGCCGCGAACTGCCCGTCAGATGACGGTCGACGGCCGCCGCCACCGCCCGCCCCTCGGCGATCGCCCAGACGATGAGCGACTGCCCCCGGGCGGCGTCCCCCGCGGCGAACACACCGGGCACGTTCGTGGCGAAGCCGGCGTCCCGCGCGATCGTGCCGCGGGGCTCCAGTACCAGGCCCAGCTGGTCGACGAGCCCGTCCGTCCGGTCCGGCCCGGAGAAGCCGAGGGCCAGCAGCACGAGGTCGGCGGGGAGCGTCCGCCCGGTGCCGTCCACCGGGCGGCGCCGGGCGTCCACCTCGACCAGGTGCAGCGAGCGCACATGCCCGTCCGCGTCGCCGTCCAGGCGCAGCGTGGACGCCGCGAACAGCCGCGCGTCCGCGTCCGCGACCGGGGCGGTCCGCAGGTCACGGGCCTCCTCGTGCGCGGCGGACAGCCGGTAGACGCGCACCGGGTACGTCGGCCAGGGCTCGGTGTCCTCGTCCCGCCGGTCCTCCGGCAGCGCGTAGATGTCCAGCTGCGTGACCGAGGCGGCGCCCTCCCGGACGGCCGTGCCCAGGCAGTCCGCCCCGGTGTCGCCGCCGCCGACGATCACGACGTGCTTCCCGGCGGCCGACAGCGGGGACACCTCCAGATCGCCCTCGCAGACCCGGTCGGCCAGCGGCAGGTACTCCATGGCCTGGTGCACACCCGTCAGCTCCCGCCCCGGCACCGTCAGCTCACGCCACGCCGTCGCCCCCGTCGCGACCACCACGGCGTCGTAGCGGGTCCGCAGCTCGTCGGCCCCGACGTCCCGGCCCACCACCGTCGACGTGCGGAACTTGGTGCCCTCGGCCCGCATCTGCTCCAGGCGCCGCTCCAGATGGCGCTTCTCCATCTTGAACGCGGGGATGCCGTACCGCATCAGGCCGCCCGGCCGGTCGTCCTTCTCGTACACCGCGACCGTGTGCCCCGCCCGCGTCAGCTGCTGGGCCGCCGCCAGTCCGGTGGGGCCCGAGCCGATCACCGCGACCGTCTTGCCGGACAGCCGCTCCGGCGGCCTCGGCGGCGCGAAGCCCTCCTCCCACGCCCGGTCGGCGATCGCGCACTCCACGTTCTTGATGGTGACGGCCGGCTGGTTGATGGCCAGCACGCACCCGGCCTCGCACGGCGCCGGGCACAACCGGCCGGTGAACTCCGGGAAGTTGTTGGTGGCGTGCAGCCGGTCGGCGGCCGCTCGCCAGTCCTCCCGCGACACCAGGTCGTTCCACTCCGGGATGAGGTTGCCCAGCGGGCAGGCTTCGTGGCAGAAGGGGACACCGCAGTCCATGCAGCGGTCGGCCTGCTTGCTGATGATCGGCAGCAGGGCCCCCGGGACGTACACCTCGTTCCAGTCCCGCACCCGCTCCTCGACCGGACGGCGCGGCCAGTCCTGGCGGGGCGTGGTCAGGAAACCCTTGGGATCGGCCATGGCCGTCTTCCTTGCGTGCGCGTGTGACAGGCCCTGCGTAGTCGGTCGTCGGTCGTCGGTCATCGGGCGGCAGGGCACGTGCGACCGCCGCCGCGACTCCTCCCGCCACCATACGACCGTGCGCCGGAGGGTGCCTGTCGCCGCGGAGCCACAGGTCAGGGCCGCCTCGGGTGAGGACCCCGTCGGGTGGAGGCCGCCTCAGGTCAGGGCCAGCAGATACGCCAGTGCCGCTCCGGCCGAGGCCACCGTGCGGACGTGGTTCCACAGCGTCCATCCCCGCACGTACACCGGCCAGTACGCGGCCGCCTCCGGCGTGCCCGGCTCCAGCTCGGCCAGCGCGTCGTTGCGCGGCACGTTCGCGACCATCGTGACGCCGAACGTGCCGAACAGATACAGCCCGCTGCCCACCAGCAACGCCACCGTCCCGTCGTCCGGCCACAGCACGAACGTCACCACGGCGATCACGGCGCACAGCACCGCCGACCCCAGGAACAGCACCATGAAGGGCGTGGTCACCGCGGCCACGTTGACCGCCCTCATCGCGGCGACGCCCTGCGCGGGCGGCAGCAGGGCCAGGCCCCGCATGACGAAGGTCGAGAAGCCGCAGAACACCCCGGCCACCAGGCCCGTGCCCAGCACGCCCAGCACCGTGAGCACGAAATACGGTCCGTCGATCATGTCAGCCCCTCCGCCGGCCGAACCGGGTCCCGCCCGGCACCCGTCCTCGCCCTCAGTGAAATCCCGTACCGGCAAGGTGACCATGGCCGAACGGCGCGAGGCCATACGCCAACGTCCACGCCCCGCCGGACCGTCCCGCCAGACCGTTCGCCCCGCTGTCGCGCCCGCCGGACCGACCCGCCGGACCGTCTCGCCCCGCTGTCGCGCCCGCCCGTCACGCCGTGGAACCGAGCCCCGACTCGCTCCACCCCCGCAGCACCGTCTCCACCGCCGCCGTGATCCGCCGCCGTGCCTCGTGCCGCGGCACACCGCTCATCAGCAGCCGGTCGTACGGCGTGTCCAGATGCCGCACGGACGCCACGACCGCCGAGACCACCGCGTCCTCGGACAGCGCCCGCCCCGCCGCGCTGCGGCCCACTCGTCCGCTGCCCCGCTCCGCGGCGTGCGCTGCGACGGCCCGCGCCCGCCCGGGCGGGCAGCCGGGGAACAGCCGGAGTATCTCCGCCGCGAACGCCTGGACGAACAGCGCGTCCTGAGCCGCCCGCCGCCGCGCGTCCCGCACCCGGCGCCGCTCCCTGGCCTCCGCGTCCGCCAGGCACCTGTGCTCGGCCCTGGCGAGCGCCGCCTCCTCGACCAGGACGCCCTGCCGTTCGTACCGGTTCTTGCGCCGGTTGAACCGCACCACCACCGCCGACAGCGTGCTCTCCTCCCGCGATCTGCGGGTCAGCGCGGTGTCGCCGCTCGGCAGGTACACCAGATGCCCCAGGTCGGCGCAGTCGAGGCAGCGCGGGGCGCCGTCCTCCAGGACGAGCAGCGGCAGCGGTCCGCGCCGGCACTCGGCGCAGTACCGCCGCTTGAGGGGCTCGAAGACGAGAGGTCCGGTGTGGGACGGGAGCGTGACGCGCGGGGACATACAGGGTTCATTCCCCCTCACGGGCTTGCGAATTACCGCTCTCGCCCCTCTCCCGGAGCGTCCGGCGGCGCCACACGTCCCGCCGCCGGCTGACGCATCATGGGCCCTGTGCGACTCGAAGCGATCACCTGGGACCGGCTCGGCGACCTGCTCGCGGAGCGCCTGCTCGACCTGAAGCCCGCCGACGGCAGCCCCTGGCCGCGCGTCGCCTTCGACGGCGCCCCCGCCGCCCGCCCGGGAGACCTCGCCCACCGTGTCAGCGAGGCACTTCGCGTCCGCGGCCGCTCCTCGCTGGTCGTCGGCACGGAGGGTTTCCTGCGGCCCGCCTCCGTGCGGCTGGAGTACGGCCACCGGGACGTGGAGTCCTACTACAGCGGCTGGTACGACACCGGCGCGCTGTGGCGTGAGGTGTTCGGCCCCCTCGAAGCCGGCGGTGACGGCCGCGTCCTGCCCGACCTGTGGGATGCGGAGGCCGATCGCGCCACCCGCAGCCCTTATGTCCAACTCCCGCCCGGCGGGCTGTTGCTGATGCACGGTCCTCTCCTTCTGCGGCACTGGTTCCCCTTCGATCTGAGCGTCCACCTCCTCCTCTCGTCCGGTGCCCTGGGCCGCCGCACACCCGAGGACGAGCACTGGACCCTCCCGGCCTTCGAGCGCTACGAGCAGGAGACCGACCCGGCCGGCACGGCCGACGTCCTGGTGCGGGCGGACGACCCGCGCCACCCCGCGTGGAGCGGCTGACCACCCTGCGGCTCCGGGGGAGCGGGGAGCGGCACCGGGAGAGCGAGCGACGGACGGCGGCACGGGAGCCGCCAGGTCACGGGCGCCCCGCCGCCACTGGAGCCATCCGCCACCGAAGCCGCGCCGCTAGGGGCGCCGCGCCGCTACGGGCGCCGCTCCGCGTGCGGGGCGCGTTCGGTGTGCGGGTCGCGCTCCGTGTGCGGGCTCGCGGTGACGCGGCGAGAATGAAGGGCGCCGGGACTAGCGGTGCGTCCTGCGCCGCGCCGGCCGTCCGGCACCGGGAGGTACCACATGACCACCGCCGGAGACATCATGCACCGCGGCGCCCAGTGGATCCCTGCTCACGAGACCCTGGACCGCGCCGCCCAGCTCATGCGGGAGCTGAACGTCGGCGCCCTGCCCATCAGCGACGAGAACGAACGGCTCTGCGGCATCCTCACCGACCGCGACATCGTCGTCGGCTGCGTCGCCATGGGACACGACCCCGCCCGCGTCACCGCCGGTGAGATGGCCAAGGGCACGCCCCGCTGGATCGACGCGGACGCCGACGTCAGCGAGGTGCTCCAGGAGATGCGCCGGCACCAGATCCGCCGACTGCCCGTCATCCAGGACAAGCGCCTGGTGGGCATGATCAGCGAAGCCGACCTCGCCCGGCATCTGGCCGACGACCAGATCGCCTCCTGGGCCGAGAGCGTCTACGCCAGGACCCCTTCGACCTGACCTCCCGGCCCACCCGCCGTCACACTGCCGCCGGCGGCGGCCCGCGTCACAGCCAGCCGGTGCGCCGGAACGCCCGGTGGAGCGCCACGCAGGCGACGGATATGACGCCGATGACCATGCCGTAGCCGTACCTCCAGTGCAGCTCCGGCATGTGGTCGAAGTTCATCCCGTACACACCGCAGACCATCGTCGGCACGGCGATGATCGCTGCCCAGGCCGTGATCTTCCGCATGTCCTCGTTCTGCGCGACCGTCACCTGCGCCAGGTGCGCCTGCAGGATGGAGTTGAGGAGTTCGTCGAAGGCGGCGATCTGCTCCTTGGCCCGCAGCAGATGGTCCGCGACATCGCGGAAGTACGCCTGTATCTCCGGGTCGACCGCCCGGATCGGCCGGGTGGCGAGCTCCTCCAGCGGGCGGCTGAGCGGCACCACCGCCCGCTTCAGCTCGAGCAGTTCACGCTTGAGCTGGTAGATGCGGCCGGGGTCGACCCGCGCGCCCGTCTCCGCGAACACGTCCGTCTCGACCTGGTCGATGTCCAGGTGCACCGAGTCCGTGACGGTCAGGTAGTCGTCGACCACGTGGTCCGCGATGGCGTGCAGCACCGCCGAAGGGCCCTTGGCCAGCTGCCCGGGGTCGGACTCCAGCTCCTCACGCAGCGGACCCAGGGAGCCGTGCCGGCCGTGCCGCACCGTGATCACGAAGTCGTGGCCGGTGAACACCATGATCTCCCCGGTGTTCACCACCTCGCTGGTGGCCGTGAGTTCCTCGTGCTCGACGTAGCAGACCGTCTTGAACACGGCGAAGAGCGTCTCACCGTAGCGCTCCAGCTTGGGGCGCTGGTGGGCCTCCACGGCGTCCTCGACGGCCAGCGGGTGCAGGTCGAACAGCTCCGCGATGCCCGCGAACTCCTGGTCCGTCGGCTCGTGCAGCCCGAGCCAGACGAAGCCGTCCCGGTCCTCGCGCACCTGCTGCACGACGTCCACCAGCTCGCCGCGCGCGGGGGTGCGGACGCCGTCCCGGTACGTCACGCAGTTCACCACCGAGGAGCCCAGCGGGGACCGGGCCGGGTGGCTGAGGTCGACACGGGGACGCCGCCGGGCCAGCCGGGCCACCTTGCGCAGACCGCCGACCCCGCCGAGGCTCGTGACCTTCCGCAGATTGCCTGCCATGGACATCCGGATCTCCTTGCGTGGAACTCCTCGCGCCGTCCCTGCGCCTTGGCGCGCCAGTCTGCCAGGCCCGTGTGAGCTGCGCGTGAGCCTGTGGAAACGGCCCGCTCCGCTTTGTTCCCGGCTGTGGACGAACGACTCCCGACGCCGACTCCCGCCCCCTCCCGACGCCGTCTCCCCGACGCCGACTCCCGCCCCCTCCCGACACCGCCTCCCCGACGCCGACTCCCGCCCCCTCCCGACACCGCCTCCCCGACCTTGTCTTCCCGATGCCGACTCCCGGCACCGCCTCCCCGACAGAGCGACGCGCGCCGGCGCCGTGCGGTTCTCCGGACCGGGGGAGTGGCGCGGTCCCGGCACCGGAGCGTCGGCTGTTACGACAAGTCGTACAAATGGAATGATCGCGGCATGACGCATACCGATGGGCACCTGCTCGACACCCGGCAGACCGAGACGGCCGAGCGATTCAGCGCTTTCGCCGCACTCTTCGACCCCACGACCTTCCGGCACCTCGAAGCGCTCGGTGTCGGATCCGGCTGGCGGTGCTGGGAGGTCGGAGCCGGCGCCACCTCCGTGGTGGCCTGGCTGGCGAAGAGGGTCGGCCCGACCGGCCGCGTCCTCGCGACCGACTCCGACGCCGCACGGCTCGCCCCGGCCACCCGGCCGCCGGTCCAGGTGCGCGTCCACGACCTCTCCGCGCAGGACCCGCCGGAGGAGGGCTTCGACCTGGTCCACGCCCGCCTCGCCCTCGTCCACGTGCCCGACCGGGTGCGGGCGTTGCGGTCGATGGCAAGGGCACTGCGTCCCGGCGGCCGTCTGCTGGTGGAGGACGCCGACCCCGGCCTCCAGCCGCTGCTGTGCCCCGACGAGTACGGCCCCGAGCAGCAGCTCGCGAACCGGCTGCGGCAGGGTTTCCGCAGCCTGCTCGCCGACCGCGGCACCGAACTCCCCTGCGGGCGCACCCTCCCGCGCCTGCTCCGCGAGTCCGGTCTGACCCGCGTCGAGGCCGACGCCTACTTCCCCCTCGCCTCACCCGCCTGCGCGGCACTGGAAGCCGTCACGATCCGTCAGGTCCGCGACCAGCTGGTCGGCGCGGGCCTCGCCACGAACCAGGACATCGACCGCCACCTCGTGAACGTCACCTCCGGCGCGCTCGATCTGACGACGGCACCCATGATCTCGGCGTGGGGACGCAAGCCGTAACGGCACCGGCCCGGGCCGGTCGTCGGCGTCAGCCCGGAGAAGGCGGTCTGCCCCCCACCCGTTCCACCGCCCGCGCCCCCGCCCGGCAGCCCGCCACCGCGGCGTCCTCCGGCTCCGCGCCCGAGAGCAGGGCGGCGAGAAAGGCGCCCGTGAAGGCGTCCCCGGCACCCGTGGTGTCCCGCGGTGCGGCCGGTGCGGCCGGAACGCGGGCGCACACCTTCCCCGCGCGGGCCACCAGCGCTCCCTCGCACCCCTGCTTGGCGACCACGAGCGGCACGCGCAGGCTCAGCTCGGCCGCCGCCTCGGCCGCCTCCGGCAGTCCTGTCAGCAGCCACGCCTCGTCGCGGCTCGGCAGCAGCACGTCCACGCCATCGACGAGCGCCAGGAACCGCTCGGCGCCGAGCGTCCGCAGGAAACCGGCCGAGGCCGGGTCGAGACTCGCCCGCACTCCCCGCGCGCGTGCCGTTTCCAGGGCCACCGCCACCAGCGCGCGACTCGACTCCGAGAACAGCAGATAGCCCGACAGGTGGAGCCACGCGACCCCGTCGAGGAGTGACTCCGACCAGTCGTCCGGCCCGAGCCGCAGCGACGCGCCGCTGTCCGTGAGGAACGTACGCTCCGCCGCGGCGCTCTCGTCCACCAGGCAGATCACCGTGCCGGTGGGCGCCTGCGCATCGACGACGAGCAGCGGACGCACCCCCTGGGCCGTCAGCTCCCGCTCGTGCCAGACGGCCGCCTCCGTTCCCACCCGCCCGAGCAGCCGCACGTCCGCCGCGCCCTCGTGTGCCGCCCAGCACGCCACGTTGGCGCCCGCCCCGCCCGGCACCGTCCGTATGGACGCGGCCGTGTCCGTGCCGGCGGTGAGCGGCCCGCGATGCCGCGCCACCACGTCGGTGACGACGTCCCCGACGACGAGCAGCGCCCGCCCGCCGGCCCCGCCGGTCCCGGGGGAACCGCCCGCCGCGGTCATCCCCGGGCCCAGGCCGCCGCGATCCGCGCCGCCAGCCGTACGTTGCCCCGGACGGCCGCCAGGTTGGCGCTCAGCGAGGCCCCGTCGGTGTGCCGCACCAGGTAGTCGAGAAGGAACGGCGTGACCGACTGGCCGGTGATCCCCTCCGCCTCGCACGCCCGCAGCGCGTCCGCGAGCACGCGCGCGTGCAGCCCGGGATCGAGCTGTTCCGCCTCCGGCACCGGGTTGGCGACGATCAGAGCCGACTCCGGGCCGGCGAGCGCGTCCTGCGCCCGCATCACGTCGGCCACCTGCTCCGGCGTCCCGAGCGTCCAGTCCACCGGATGGCCCGAGTCGGAGAGATGGAAGCCGGGGAACCGGCCGGTGCCGTACCCGGCCACCGCGACCCCCAGCGTCTCCAGCCGCTGCAGGGTCGCCGGCACGTCCAGGATCGACTTCACCCCGGCGCACACCACCGTGATCCGCGTCCGTGCCAGCAGCCCCAGGTCGGCCGACTCGTCCTGCGTCGCCGTCCACTCCCGGTGCACCCCGCCAAGGCCGCCGGTCGCGAAGACCCGCACACCCGCCAGCGCGGCCAGCAGCGCCGTCGCCGACACCGTGGTCGCCCCGCTGGCGGCGGAGGCCACCGCGAGCGGCAGGTCGCGGTGACCGAGCTTGCGGATCCCGTCCTCGTTCGCAACCCGCTCCAGCTGCTCCTTGTCCAGCCCGACGTGCGGCCGCCCGTCCAGCACGGCGATCGTCGCGGGCACCGCGCCCTCCTGCCGCACGGCCGCCTCCAGCTCCAGCGCCACCTGGAGGTTGCGCGGCCGCGGCAGCCCGTGGGCGATGATCGTGGACTCCAGGGCCACCACGGGCCGGCGCGCGTCGATCGCCTCCCGCACTTCTTCGGACACCACCAGCACCACGGGCCTGCCTCCTGTCAGCCGGTCAGTCGGTCTTCCCTCATCTCTGGCGGGCGGCGCACCGGGCCAAACCCTTGCGGGCCACCGGTGCCGCATCGAGCCTGGAGGTATGACGGACAACACAACGCGTCTCGACCACGTCGTCCTCTGGGTCCGCGACCCGATCGCCGCCGCCGAGTTCTACGAGGAGGCCGTCGGTCTGGAGTCCCTCAGACTCGCCGAGTTCGCCGTCGGCCAGGTGCCCTTCCCCTCCGTGCGCGTCAACGACGAGACGCTCCTCGACCTCATGCCGACGAACTTCGCGGAACGCATGACGATGGTGCCCGGCGCCGCCGCCAGCGCGGGGCACCCGGTCAACCACGTCTGCCTGTCCCTGACCCGCGCTGACTTCGACGCCCTCCTCAGCCGCCTGGCGGACCACTCCGTGCCGGTGTCGGACCTCTCGCACGACGCCTTCGGAGCCCGCGGCCCGGCCACGCGCAGCTTCTACTTCCGCGACCCGGACGGCAACGTCCTCGAGGCGCGGCACTACGACTGACCCGGCCCGGCGCTCAGAACAGCGGCTCGGGGAGCACCCCTTCCAGGGCGAGCAGCCTCCGCTTGGTCTCCAGCCCGCCCCCGAAGCCGCCGATGCCGCCGCCGCTCTCCACGACCCGGTGGCAGGGCACCACCACGGGCAGCGGATTGGCGCCCATCGCCATGCCCACGGCCTGCGCGGCGCCCGGCTGGCCGACCCGCCCGGCCAGCTCGCCGTACCCCACGACCGAGCCGTACGGCACCCCCTCGGCCAGCTCGCGCAGGACCTCCCGGTGGAAGCCGGAGATCAGCGACCAGTCCAGCGGCAGGTCGAAGTCCCGCCGCTCACCCGCGAAGTACGCCCCGACCTGCCGTATCGCCTCGGCCAGCAGCGGCGACGCGGGCGCCTCGACGGGCTCGGCGCCGAACCGCGCCGCCAGCCGCTCGACCGCCCGGTCCCGCACCGGGTCCGTGGCGTGGAACACCACGTTGACCAGGCCGTCCCGGGTGGCGGCCAGCAGCAGCGGGCCGATCTCCGTCCGCACGACGGCCCACACGACCCGCCCGCCGTCCTGCCCCTGACTGTCCATGCGCCCACCGTACGACCCGCCACTGACAACGCCGTCCCGCCAGGACGGACGCTCAGCCGCCCACGGCCTCCCGGACCACGTCCGGCCGGTTGGTGATGATCCCGTCGACGCCGTATCCGGCGGCCCGCCGGGCCGTCTCCGCGTCGTCGATGGTCCACGCGAACACCTCCAGCGGCCTGCCGTGCGGTCCGGTGAACGCCTGCACGGACGCGACGTACGCCATGCTGAGCGAACCGTGCGAGGGGTTGATCTGGTCGGCGTACTCCGCGTGGTCCAGCAGTTCCGACACCGGCGGTGTCCCCAGCAGGCCGGTCTTCACGCCGGGCTTCAGCTCGTGCACGGTGCGCACGGTGTCCGCGCTGAAGCTCTGCACGATCAGCCGCCCCGCCAGATGCGACCGGTCCAGCCAGCCCTCGTTGGCGAGGACCTTCAGCGTCTGCCGCTCGATGCCCGGATACAGCTCCGGGTTCTTGATCTCCAGCAGGAGTTTCTGGTGGTGGCGCTCGACGCGGTGCAGGAACTGCCGCAGCGTCGGCACGCGCGCGCCCGCGTACGCGGGGCCGAACCAGCTGCCCGCGTCCAGCCGGGCGATCTCGGCGGCGGTGAAGTCACGCACCTTCCACGGGGCCCGGCCGGGGAAGACCTCCTCGGCGTCGGTGGTGCGCCGCAGGTTGTCGTCATGGAGGACGACCAACTCGCCGTCCCGGGTCCGCTGCACGTCGTTCTCCACCCAGCGGACGCCCAGCCGCGCCGCCTCGTCCACGGCGGCCAGCGTGTTCTCGGGCGCGTACGCGGAGGCCCCCCGGTGCGCGACGGCCAGCGGCGCCCAGCCGCCGTCCGCGCCGGCGGCCCGCGCGGGGGAGACCGGGAACAGGAGGGCTGCGGTCCCCAGGAGTGCGGTGGTCGAGGCGGCGACAGCGCGCGCGTGCATGCGTACTCCTCGCGTCTAACGATCAACGGCGTCATCACGGACAGTTCAACTGTGACAGCAGAGGGTCAACGCGAGAGGGGTGCGGGATGGCCGCAGGTTGAACGGAAACGGCCCAACTCCGCTCACTGGTAGCGCACAACTGGGGCGGGGTCGTGTTTCTTTGCCGGAAAGTCGTTCGACCATTCCGGTGGGGGTCATACTCTCTTCCGTCAGCCCTGACCGCTCCTGCGGTCCTGGGAGGGGGGCGCACAACCGGAATTCCGGGACGCAAAGGGCGGGAAGGGCAGCCGCGCATGCAGGGCACGGTCGACGGATTCAGCTACGGCCTGGTCACACCCCTCGTGGCCTACTTCATGGCCTGCCTCGGCGGGGCCCTGGGGCTGCGCTGCACCACCAGATCCATGCTCGTGGCCCGGTCCTGGCGTCCCGGATGGCTCGCCCTGGGCTCCGCCGCGATCGGCTCCGGGATATGGACCATGCACTTCGTCGCGATGATGGGGTTCACCGTCCGCGGGGCCCCGATCCACTACGACGGCTCGATGACCTTCGCCAGCCTGGCCGTCGCGATCGTGATGGTCGGCGTGGGGATCTTCATCGTCGGCTACAGGGGAGCCAGGGGAACCGCCCTGTTCACCGGAGGCACCCTCACGGGCCTCGGCATCGCCTCGATGCACTACCTCGGCATGGCCGGCATGCGTCTCGACGGGACGCTGGAGTACGACGTCCTCACCGTCGCGCTCTCCGTCCTGATCGCCATGTGCGCCGCCACCGCCGCCCTGTGGGCGGCCGGCCAGGTCCGTGGATTCCTCTGGAGCGTCGGCGCCGGCCTCGTCATGGGACTCGCCGTCAGCGGCATGCACTACACCGGCATGGCCGGCCTCAGCGTCCACCTGCACGGCACGGCCGAGCCCACCTCGGGAGTGTCCGCCGCCTCCCTGCTCGCCCCGATGCTGATCGGCCCGCTCGCCTTCCTGCTGCTCGCGGGCGTCGTGGTGATGTTCGACCCGCTGATGGTCAGGGGGAAGCCCGCGGTCCCACCCGCCGAGCCCCGGCCCGGCATCCCCGCCCGCACCCACAGCGCCGCCCACCACAACCCGCGGCGCCTGCGGCTGCGCCCCCGCCGCACCGTGGCCCACAGCCGCTCCCGCACCCCGCAGAACCGCTGACCGGAGCCGGTTGTCAGTGCGGAGTCGTACGGTGGAACCCATGCGGCCCGTTTCCCAGATCGAACGCTCGGTGGCGCCCTTCGAGGTCGTCAGCCCCTACCAGCCCAACGGCGACCAGCCGACCGCCATCGCCGACCTCGCCCGGCGCATCCAGGCCGGCGAGAAGGACGTCGTCCTGCTCGGCGCGACCGGCACCGGCAAATCGGCCACCACCGCGTGGATGATCGAGAAGCTCCAGCGCCCCACGCTCGTGATGGCGCCGAACAAGACGCTGGCCGCGCAGCTGGCGAACGAGTTCCGCGAGCTGCTCCCGAACAACGCCGTCGAGTACTTCGTCTCGTACTACGACTACTACCAGCCCGAGGCCTACGTCCCGCAGTCGGACACCTACATCGAGAAGGACTCCTCGATCAACGAGGAGGTCGAGCGGCTGCGCCACTCCGCGACCAACTCGCTGCTCACCCGCCGCGACGTCGTCGTGGTCGCCTCGGTCTCCTGCATCTACGGCCTGGGCACCCCGCAGGAGTACGTGGACCGCATGGTCCCGCTCCGGGTCGGCGAGGAGGTCGACCGCGACGAGCTGCTGCGCCGCTTCGTGGACATCCAGTACACACGCAACGACATGGCGTTCTCCCGCGGCACCTTCCGCGTCCGCGGCGACACCATCGAGATCTTCCCGGTCTACGAGGAGCTCGCCGTCCGCATCGAGATGTTCGGCGACGAGATCGAGGCGCTCTCCACCCTGCACCCGCTCACCGGCGAGATCATCAGCGACGACCAGCAGCTCTACGTCTTCCCGGCCTCCCACTACGTCGCCGGCCCCGAGCGCATGGAGCGGGCCGTCAACGACATCGAGAAGGAGCTCGCCGAGCGCCTGGCGGAGCTGGAGAAGCAGGGCAAGCTCCTGGAGGCCCAGCGCCTGCGGATGCGCACGACGTACGACCTCGAGATGCTCCGCCAGATCGGCACCTGCTCCGGCGTGGAGAACTACTCGATGCACTTCGACGGCCGCCTCCCCGGCTCCCCGCCGAACACGCTGCTCGACTACTTCCCGGACGACTTCCTCCTCGTCATCGACGAGTCGCACGTCACGGTCCCGCAGATCGGCGCCATGTACGAGGGCGACGCCTCCCGCAAGCGCACCCTCGTCGACCACGGCTTCCGCCTGCCCTCCGCCCTGGACAACCGCCCGCTGAAGTGGGAGGAGTTCCAGGAGCGCGTCGGCCAGACGGTCTACCTGTCGGCGACCCCGGGCACCTACGAGCTCTCCCGCTCCGACGGCGTCGTCGAGCAGATCATCCGCCCCACCGGCCTCGTCGACCCGGAAGTCGTCGTCAAGCCCACCGAGGGCCAGATCGACGACCTGGTGCACGAGATCCGGCAGCGCACCGAGAAGGACGAGCGCGTCCTGGTCACCACGCTCACCAAGAAGATGGCCGAGGACCTCACGGACTACTTCCTCGAGCTGGGCATCCAGGTGCGCTACCTGCACAGCGACGTCGACACCCTGCGCCGTGTCGAGCTGCTCCGCGAGCTGCGCTCCGGCGAGTACGACGTGCTCGTCGGCATCAACCTCCTGCGGGAGGGTCTCGACCTGCCCGAGGTGTCGCTCGTGGCGATCCTGGACGCCGACAAGGAGGGCTTCCTGCGCTCCGGCACCTCCCTGATCCAGACCATCGGCCGTGCCGCGCGCAACGTCTCCGGCCAGGTCCACATGTACGCCGACAAGATCACCCCGGCGATGGCGAAGGCCATCGACGAGACCAACCGCCGCCGCGAGAAGCAGATCGCGTACAACAAGGAGAAGGGCATCGACCCCCAGCCCTTGCGCAAGAAGATCAACGACATCGTCGCCCAGATCGCCCGCGAGGACATCGACACCGAGCAGCTGCTCGGCTCGGGCTACCGCAAGGCCCGCAAGGACGGCGGCGGCACCAAGGCGCCCGTGCCCTCCCTCGGCCGGGGTGCCGACGGCACCAAGCCCGCCAAGGCCAAGGGCAAGGCCAAGGAGACGGTGCCCACCGACCGCCCCGCGGCCGAACTCGCCGGGCAGATCGAGGAACTCACCGCGCGCATGCGGGCCGCCGCGGCCGAGCTCCAGTTCGAGATCGCGGCCCGGCTGCGCGACGAGGTCTCCGAGATGAAGAAGGAGCTGCGCCAGATGAAGGAGGCGGGTCTGGCCTGACGGCGCACCGCGCACGCGCAGTGTTGCAAGACCGACACAAAGTGCGGACCGGGGTACGTCGCTGTCAGTGCCCCTGCGTAAGGTGCTGGTCAACCGCGATCGCGCGGCAACAGGGGACGTTCGAGAGGGGAATCAGCGCGTGACCGTCAACATGACCAAGGGTCAGGCCATCAGTCTGCAGAAGAACGACGGAGGCAGCCTGACCGCGGTGCGCATGGGTCTCGGCTGGCAGGCGGCTCCCCGGCGCGGCCTCTTCGGCTCGCGCACGAGGGAGATCGACCTGGACGCCTCCGCCGTCCTGTTCGCCGACAAGCAGCCGGTCGACGTCGTCTTCTTCCGCCACCTGGTGAGCGACGACGGCTCCGTGCGCCACACCGGTGACAACCTCGTCGGCGGTGTCGGCCAGGGCGGCGACGACGAGGCGATCCTCGTCGACCTCGCGCGCGTCCCGGTCCACATCGACCAGATCGTCTTCACCGTGAACTCCTTCACGGGCCAGACGTTCCAGGAGGTGCAGAACGCGTTCTGCCGCCTGGTCGACGAGACCAACGGCCAGGAGCTCGCCCGCTACACGCTCGCCGGCGGCGGCCAGTACACGGCCCAGATCATGGCCAAGGTGCACCGCACGGGCGCGGGCTGGACCATGACGGCCCTGGGCAACCCGGCCAACGGCCGCACCTTCCAGGACCTGATGCCGGCGATCCTGCCGGTGCTCTGAGAGCACCCGGGACCCGGACCGGCGGGCCCGGCGAGCGGCACACGACACCACACAACGACACAGGGGGACGAAGGCGATGACGGCCGAGCTGGTGCGGGGGCAGAATCACCCGCTCTCCCAGGCCCGTCTCGAGATCCGGGTCTCGGCCGGCACACCGGTCGTGGCGGCGGCCGCGCTCAGCGACGAGAACGGCCGGATCGACGGTGTGGAGTGGGTGGCCCACCCGGGCGCGCCCACCCAGCCGGGTCTCGAGGTCTCCCGGCAGGCCGCCGCCGACCACCGCCTCGCGGTGGACCTGGACGCCATGCCGGAGGCCGTCCACCGGGTCAGTGTGCTGCTCGCCCTGCCCACCGGCGGTGCGGGCCCGCTCCGGTTCGGGTCCGTGGCCGCCCCCTTCGTCGCCGTCACCGGACTCGACGGCGGTGAGCTCGCCAACTACACCCTCACCGGCCTGGACGCCGAGTCGGCCGTCGTCGCCCTGGAGCTCTACCGCCGGCATGGCGCCTGGAAGGTGCGCGCCGTCGGCCAGGGCTACGCCGGCGGACTCGCCGAACTCCTCGCCGACCAGGGCCTGGAACAGGCCCGGCAGCTCGCCGGGAGCATCAACGACGCCGTCGCCCAGGGGCTCGCCCGATCGGTGCAGGCGCCCCCGCCGCGCACGGCGGACGGCGACCGCTCCCGCCAGGCGGCGGCTCCGGCCCTCGGCCCGGAGCAGAGCGGCATCGCGCCCCAGCCCGGCCCGGTGCCCCCGACGTCCCCCTACGGCGGCCACACCCCGGCCGGACCGGGCCAACCGGCCCCGCAGCCGCCGTCGTACCCCGGCTCCGGCCCGGAGCCCGACGCCGTCACCGCGCAGTCCGCGCCCACCGCGGGCGGCCCGATCGACTACAGCCACCCGCGCCGGCAGAACGCCGCCCCGCCCCCGCCGCCTCCCACCGCGCCCCCCGCCGCACCCGGGCAGCCCGCACAGCCCGTCGCCGGCGACGCGACGGGCTGGTCCATGGACGAGCGGCTCTACAACCAGGTGTGGGGCATGTTCGAGGACCTCGCCCGCACCACCGCGGCCTACCGCAGCGCGGTCGACTTCGCCGAGTCCCGCATGGACAAGGAGCTGGAGCAGGTCCTGTCCGACCCGCGCAGCCGGATCGGCGGGCAGGGCGACGCCGCCCGGGAGGCGGCCCGCGCCCGGCACGCCCGGCTCGTCGACCAGGCCCGCGAAGCTCTCGACCGCGACCTCGCCCAGCTCGTGGCCGAGGCAGAGGTCGTGGAACCGGCCCTGCCGCCGGCCTACGCCCGCTGGGACAGCCCCGCCTGGCACGCCTACCGGGTGCCGATGGAGATCCCCATGGCCCTGCGCCTGGGTGACCTCCACCTTCCCGAGGCCGACCGCGTCCGCATCCCGATGCTGGTCCGGCTGCCGCTGGAGCGGGGCCTGTGGATCGACAGCGGACGAACCGCCTCGTCCGACGACTCCTTCGCCGACGCGCACGCCCTGGGACGGCTCGCCATGGAGACGGCCGTCGCGCACGCGGCCCGGCTGCTCGCCGTCTATCCGGCGGGCGAGTTCACCGTCCACGTCATCGACCCGGCGGGTTCGGGCGCGCAGGCGCTGGCGCCCCTGGTGCAGACCGGCGTGCTCGCGGCCCCGCCCGCGCTCGGCGCCGCCGGGGTGACGGACGTGCTGACCCGGCTCACCCAGCGGGTCGACCTGGTGCAGATGGCGGTCCGGGGCGGTGCCGCCGACGCCCTCCCGCCCGGCTTCGACACCTCCCAGCAACTGCTGATCGTCAACGACTTCCCGCACGGCTTCGACGACCGTGCCGTGAACCAGCTGCGCTACCTCGCCGACGAGGGGCCCTCCTTCGGCGTCCACCTGATGATGGTCGCGGACCGTGAGGAGTCCTCCGCCTACGGTCCTCTGCTGGACCCGCTGTGGCGTTCACTCCTCAGGCTGACGCCGGTGCCCGACGACCACCTCGCCGACCCGTGGGTGGGTCACGCCTGGACGTACGAGCCGTCGCTCGTGCCGCCCGGAAGCCAGGTCCTCCAGCAGGTGCTCGCCCAGGTCGCGGCTGCGCGCACCAAGTTCCTGTAAAGCTCCCTGACCAGCGGTTTTGATCTTTCTTTTGCCAAGCGCTTTACCTGTTCTTGGTGATTGGGTACTGTTGTGGGCACGGAGGGGAGTACTCCCTGTCTGCTGCGGCGTTCCCGTCAATACGGATCAGGCCTGGTCCCGGGGCGTCGGCCCATCCTTGGGTGGAAGAGACCTCCGGCAGCGACGACGCTGACACTTGCCGTTACGACTGCCGGAGGCGCAGTGGATGTTTCCGTGACCCTATGGGTCCTGACGATCGTGGGTCTCGCCGCCCTGATCGCCGTCGATTTCTTCATCGGCCGCAAGCCGCACGACGTGTCGATCAAGGAAGCCGGGATCTGGACGGTCGTCTGGATCGCTCTGGCCGTGCTCTTCGGGCTCGGCCTGCTGATGTTCGGCGGCGGGCAGCCGGCCGGTGAGTTCTTCGCGGGCTTCATCACCGAGAAGTCCCTCAGCGTGGACAACCTCTTCGTCTTCGTCCTGATCATGGCGAAGTTCGCGGTTCCCTCGCAGTACCAGCAGCGTGTGCTGCTCATCGGTGTCCTGATAGCCCTGGTCCTGCGGGCGATCTTCATCGCGGCCGGTGCGGCGATCCTCGCCAGCTTCTCGTGGGTGTTCTACCTCTTCGGTGCCTTCCTCATCTGGACCGCCTGGAAGCTCATCCAGGAGGCCCGGGCGGACGAGGACGACGAGGAGTACGAGGAGAACAAGCTGCTCAAGGCCGCCGAGCGCCGCTTCGGTGTGGCCGACCGCTACCACGGCACCAAGCTGTGGATCCAGGAGAACGGCAAGCGGGTCATGACCCCGATGCTGGTCGTGATGCTCGCGATCGGCACCACGGACGTGCTGTTCGCGCTGGACTCCATCCCCGCGATCTTCGGCCTGACGCAGGACCCGTACATCGTCTTCACGGCCAACGCCTTCGCCCTGATGGGACTGCGCCAGCTGTACTTCCTCATCGGCGGCCTGCTGAGGAAGCTGGTCCACCTCTCCTACGGCCTGTCGATCATCCTGGGCTTCATCGGCGTGAAGCTCGTGCTGCACGCGCTGCACGAGTCGGGCATGCACGTCCCCGAGATCAGCATTCCGGTCTCGCTGGGCGTCATCTGCTCCGTCCTGATCGTCACCACGATCACCAGCCTCCGTGCCTCCAAGAAGCAGGCGGCGGCCGAGGCGGAGCAGGACCAGAGCGGCAACACCCCGAAGGACAGCATCGACGTCTGACCCCCTCGGACACAGGAACAACCAACACCGGGACCGGTGGCCGGCGAATTGCCGACCACCGGTCCCGGTGCTTGCTTGGACCTGAGCGCGTTCCCCGGCCGGGGGCGCCGTGGCCGGCTGGAGGTGCCATGAAGTTCGTCCAGATCATCGACTTCGAGACCGAGCGCCTGGAGGAGATGCGGCAGTTGGTCGCGGAGGGGGGGCAGCGCTCCGCCGGCCACGCGGGCGGCCCCACCCACAGCATGCTGCTCAAGGACCGGGACAAGCCCGACCGCTACCTGGCAGTGATCGAGTTCGAGTCGTACGAGGACGCCACGCGCAACAGCGACGACCCGGAGACCAGCAGGATGGCGGAGCGGCTGGACGCGCTGAGCACCGGCGACCGGGTGTTCACCAACTGCGACGTCGTGGACGCGCGTGACCTGGCATAGTCCCGCACCGCGGGGAACGGGGCCCGTCACGACCGGAGTGCGGGCCCTCGTCACCTCTGCGACGATCACTGCATGATCGCTCGGCGCAGGCCGGTCACGGCGCAGTGGACGACCCTGGTGCCGCTGCTCGCCGCCGTGCTGCTGGTCCTCACCTGGGGACGCGATCTGCCGGCCGTCGTCGTCGCCGTGGTGACCCTGGTGCTCGCGGGAGCCGTCCTGGCCGCCGTGCACCACGCGGAGGTCGTCGCCCACCGGGTCGGCGAACCCTTCGGCTCCCTCGTCCTCGCCGTCGCCGTCACGATCATCGAGGTCGCCCTCATCGTCACCCTGATGGCCGACGGCGGGGACAAGAGCGCGACCCTGGCCCGCGACACCGTCTTCGCGGCGGTGATGATCACCTGCAACGGCATCGTCGGGCTCTGTCTCCTGGTCGCCTCGCTGCGGCACGGCACCGCCGTCTTCAACCCCGAGGGCACCGGCGCCGCCCTCGCGACCGTCGCCACCCTGGCCACGCTCAGCCTGGTCCTGCCGACCTTCACGACCAGCAAGCCGGGCCCGGAGTTCTCCACCGTCCAGCTGACCTTCGCGGCACTGTCCTCACTCGTCCTGTACGGGCTGTTCGTGGCCACGCAGACGGTGCGGCATCGGGACTACTTCCTGCCGATCACCCGGCACGGCGAAGTGATCACCGCCGAGGAGCACGCCGAGGCGCCGACCGCCCGTACGGCTCTGATCAGCCTCGGACTGCTGGGCCTGGCCCTGATCGGCGTGGTCGGACTGGCCAAGGGGGTCTCACCCACCATCGAGTCGGGGGTGGAGGCGGCCGGGCTGCACCAAGCCGTCGTCGGTGTGATCATCGCGCTGCTGGTGCTGCTCCCGGAAACCATCGCGGCGCTGCGCTCCGCCCGCCGCGACCGCGTGCAGACCAGCCTGAACCTCGCCCTCGGCTCGGCGATGGCCAGCATCGGGCTGACCATCCCCGCCGTCGCGCTCGCCTCCCTGTGGCTCTCCGGCCCTCTGGTCCTGGGCCTCGGCGCCACCCACATGGTGCTGCTCGCCCTGACCGTGGTGGTCGCCTCCCTGACCGTGGTGCCGGGCCGGGCCACGCCGCTGCAGGGCGGGGTCCACCTGGTGCTCTTCGCGGCGTACCTGGAGCTCGCGATCAATCCGTAGACCGCCTCGGGCCGCGGTCGCCGCGACCCCACCCCGTTCACCCGGAGGTCGCTTCCGCCGCCGCGGCATCCCCCGCCGTCACCGGCCGTGTCTCCGGCAGCAGCGCGAAGCACATCAGGCTGAACAGGGCGATCGCCGTCAGATACGCGGCCACACCCCACGGCACCCGCCCGCCCTGTTCGGCCAGGGCCGTCGCCACGATCGGGGTGAGCGCGCCCCCGACGACCCCGCCGAGGTTGTAACCGACGGCGGCGCCGGTGCAGCGCACGCGCGGCTCGTACAGCTCCGGCAGATACGCGGCGATCACGGCGAACATCGTGATGAACGCCAGCATCGCGCCGAGGAAGCCGAGGAACATCGGCAGCGGGGCCCCGGTGGCGAACAGGGCGACCATCGGGAACATCCACAGGGCGGCGGCCGTGCATCCGGCCAGGCAGAGGGGCCGCCGCCCGTAGCGGTCCCCGAGCAGGGCCACCACGGGGGTGAGCGCCCCCTTCACGACCACCGCGCCCATGATGCAGGTCAGCATGACACCGCGGCCGACCCCGAGCCGTTCCGTGCCGTAGGCGAGGGACCAGGTCGTCACCGCGTAGAAGATCGCGTAGCCGATCGCGAGCGCCCCGCCGGTGAGCAGCAGCAGGCGCCAGTGGTGCCGCAGGACCTCGGCGAGCGGCACGCGCGCGTGGTCGTCGATCTCCAGGAAGCGGGGACTCTCGGCGAGCGAGGACCGCAGCCACAGGCCCGCCACGGCCAGCACCCCCGCCGCCCAGAACGGCACCCGCCAGCCCCACGCGGCGAACTCCGCCTCGGACAGGGTCGCCGACAGCCCGAGCACCACACCGTTGGCGAGCAGGAAGCCCAGCGCCGGGCCGATCTGCGGGAAGCTGGACCACAGCCCGCGCCGCCCGGCGGGCGCGTGTTCCACCGTCAGCAGCACCGCCCCGCCCCACTCCCCGCCGAGCCCCAGCCCCTGAAGGAACCGCAGCACGAGGAGCAGCAGGGGAGCGGCCACGCCGATCGCTTCGTAGGCCGGCACACAGCCGACCGCGACCGTGGAGGCACCGGTCAGCAGCAGGGAGGCGAGGAGCACCGGCCGCCTCCCGCGCCGGTCCCCGATGTGGCCGAAGAGCACCGAACCCAGCGGCCGGGCCACGAACCCGACGCCGAAGGTGGCGAAGGCGGCCAGCGTCCCCGCGACCGGTGAGAAGGTCGGGAAGAACAGCGGCCCGAGGATCAGGGCCGCCGCGGTGCCGTAGACGAAGAAGTCGTAGAACTCGATGGCCGTGCCGGCGAGCGAGGCGGCCGCGAGACGCGGCATGGAGGGCGCCTTTGCGGTGCGTACGTCGTGCATGCCGCGTCAACTACCCACGGTGATCACCGGTTACGGGGGCGCGTGGAGGGCCGGGGGCCCTCGGCGGGTGCGGCGCGGGCCCTCGCTGAGTGACCGTGATGCGCCGGGTGCCGGGTGCCGGGACGACCGTGCGCCGGGAGCGGGGGTCCGCGTCATGGTCGTGCAGGTCCCTACGGCCGGTCAGCACGGCCGGTCGGCCTCATGCTGCCCGGAGGCCACGGCCCGGCAGGCTGCCGGTGCAGCGTGATAGACCGGCTCTGAGCGGCGGCCCGCCACGGACCGCCCGACCCCCGACGGACCGGAGGAACCGTGCCCCGCACCCTGGCCAACGCCCCGATCATGATCCTCAACGGCCCCAACCTGAACCTGCTGGGCCAGCGCCAGCCAGAGATCTACGGCTCCGACACGCTCGCCGACGTCGAGGCCCTGTGCGCCAAGGCGGCGGCCGCGCACGGCGGTACGGTCGACTTCCGCCAGTCCAACCACGAGGGCGAACTGGTCGACTGGATCCACGAGGCGCGGCTGCACCACTGCGGGATCGTGATCAACCCCGGCGCCTACTCGCACACCTCCGTCGCCATCCTGGACGCGCTCAACACCTGTGACGGCATGCCGGTGCTGGAGGTCCACATCTCCAACATCCACCAGCGCGAGGCGTTCCGGCACCACTCGTACGTCTCACTGCGTGCCGACGGGGTCATCGCGGGGTGCGGAGTCCAGGGGTACGTGTTCGGCGTGGAGCGGGTCGCGGCACTGGCGGGGCCGGGGAAGGCCGACACGTGAGCCGTCGCCGGTAAGCCCCTGCCGGCCACGGCGAGCGCCCCTTACCTTCCTGCCGGAAGAGGCCGTTCCTGCGGGAAAGGGCCGGGGTCGCCGGCCCAGGGGCGGGGATCGACAGGCCGGCGGCCCATCCGCTCAGGAGCCGTCTTCCTGTGCGGGGCTGCTCCCAGTTCACTGCGTGATCAGAGGGGAGGGGAGCGCGCGTACGGCACCGGCGTGTGCGAACGGTTCACACGGGGCGTGTGCGCGGCTCACCACCCGCGCGCGTGCCACTCCGGCAGCTGCGGGCGCTCCGCGCCCAGGGACGTGTCGTCGCCGTGGCCGGGGTAGACCCACGTCTCGTCCGGGAGGACGCCGAAGATCTTGGTTTCGACGTCATGGAGGAGACGGGCGAACGCCTCGGGGTCCTGATGGGTGTTGCCCACACCGCCCGGGAAGAGGCAGTCCCCGGTGAACACATGGGGATGCCCGTGCGGGTCGTCGTAGACGAGGGCGATCGAGCCGGGCGTGTGGCCGACCAGGTGGCGCGCGGTGAGTTCCACTTGCCCCACCCGGATGGTGTCGCCGTCGTCGACCAGTACGTCGGTCGGTACGGGGATGCCCTCGGCGTCCTCCCGGCCCGCGTACGTGCGGGCGCCGGTGGCCGCCACGACCTCGGCGAGCGCCTGCCAGTGGTCGCCGTGCCGGTGGGTCGTGACCACGGACGCGATGCCGTCGTCACCGATCATGCCGAGCAGCGTCTGCGCCTCGTTCGCCGCGTCGATCAGAAGCTGCTCGTCGGTCGCCCGGCAGCGCAGCAGATAGGCGTTGTTGTTCATGGGACCCACCGCGATCTTGGTGATCATCAGGTCCTTGAGCTCGTGCACGTCGGCAGGCCCGCCGACCGTCACCTGTCCGCTGTACGTCATGTCCGCAAGCCTATAGCGGGGCAGTGGCCGCAGCCCCGCGGCGGTGGGACCGGCGGCCGCGGTCCGTGGCGGTGGGACGTACGGTCGCAGGACGTGGCGGTGGGACGGCGGCCGCGGCCTTAGAGCGGGGGCAGCGCCGGAAGCGGCCCGCCGTCCACGGTCAGCGCGGACCCGTCGCGACGGCCGGCGAGCCAGCCCAGCAGGTCCGCCGGAGACCCGGTGACGGTCACCTCGGGTCCGTCGCCCGCCTCCCGTCCCGTGCTCCACGCGCGCGTGCCGTCGGTGACCCGCGTGGGCGGGACGCCGGGGTGCCCGGAGAACCGGTCGGCCAGGAAGACGATCTCCCGCTCGGTGAACTCCGCCGGCAGATCCTCCAGCTCGTAGCCGATCCCGAGGTCCACGTGGTGCAGCTCCACCTCCACCCACCTCCGGAACGGCACCCGCGACGCGGAGTCGGTGACCCCGTTGCGCAGCTCCACCGTGCGCGACCAGTCCGCGGGAACGTCCCCGGCCTCCTGGAAGCGGGCCGCGCTCTCGCGCAGGTCGGCGAGCTGGGCGTCGAGCGGGCGGGGGGCGCCCCGCTCGATGTCGGCGTCCCGGGCCTCGCCGGAGACGTACATGGGGCGCCCCTGAAGGACGTTCACGAGGGCGTCCGCGTTGCGGGCCAGGTGGGCCAGCACGTGGCCCCGGCTCCAGCCGGGCAGCCGTGACGGCTCCGTCACAGCGGCGTTGTCCAGTGCGCCGACTGCGAGCAGCAGCCGCTCCGTCGCGGCACGTACAGACGCCAGGTCATGAGCGTGATCAATCATGGTGCTGACCCTAGCCTCGCCACTCCTTCGGGTGAAGGTGGTGAAGCAGTGCCGTAAATCGAAAGCACGTGCTATATGGTCGGACGTGGCGTCGGGCATGCTGGAGAGCCGGGGTTTGTTGGCAACCCGTGAATCCGACCGGCGTTGTCAGTGGCTCCCCCTAGTCTGAGAAAGACGGGGGCCTCGCCCCTGTCACTTCTCTCAAGAAAGGTGCGGACCGGCGTGGCCGACCGTCTCATCGTTCGTGGAGCGCGCGAGCACAACCTCAAGAACGTCTCGCTCGACCTCCCGCGCGACTCGCTCATCGTCTTCACGGGCCTGTCGGGGTCGGGCAAGTCCTCGCTGGCCTTCGACACGATCTTCGCCGAGGGGCAGCGGCGCTACGTCGAGTCCCTCTCCTCGTACGCCCGGCAGTTCCTCGGCCAGATGGACAAGCCGGACGTCGACTTCATCGAGGGCCTCTCCCCGGCGGTCTCCATCGACCAGAAGTCGACTTCGCGCAACCCGCGCTCGACGGTCGGCACGATCACCGAGGTCTACGACTACCTGCGCCTGCTCTTCGCACGCATCGGCAAGCCGCACTGCCCCGAGTGCGGCCGCCCCATCACGCGCCAGTCGCCGCAGGCCATCGTCGACCGGGTCCTGGAGCTGCCCGAGGGCAGCCGCTTCCAGGTGCTGTCGCCGCTGGTGCGCGAGCGCAAGGGCGAGTTCGTCGACCTCTTCTCCGAGCTCCAGACCAAGGGCTACTCCCGCGCGCGGGTGGACGGCGAGACGATCCAGCTGTCGAACCCGCCCACGCTGAAGAAGCAGGAGAAGCACACCATCGAGGTGGTCGTCGACCGCCTCACCGTCAAGGACGGCGCCAAGCGCCGCCTCACCGACTCCGTCGAGACCGCCCTCGGCCTGTCCGGCGGGATGGTCGTGCTCGACTTCGTCGACCTCCCCGAGGACGACCCCGAGCGCGAGCGGATGTTCTCGGAGCACCTGTACTGCCCGTACGACGACCTGTCCTTCGAGGAGCTGGAGCCCCGCTCCTTCTCCTTCAACTCGCCCTTCGGCGCCTGCCCGGACTGCACCGGCATCGGCACGCGCATGGAGGTCGACCCGGAGCTGATCGTCCCCGACCCGGACAAGAGCCTCGACGAGGGTGCGATCCACCCCTGGTCGCACGGCCACACCAAGGACTACTTCGGCCGCCTCATCGGCGCCCTCGCCGACGCGCTGGGCTTCCGCACGGACATCCCCTTCGCGGGTCTGCCGCAGCGCGCCAAGAAGGCCCTGCTGCACGGCCACAAGACCCAGGTCGAGGTCCGCTACCGCAACCGCTACGGGCGCGAGCGCCGCTACACCACAGCGTTCGAGGGCGCCGTCCCCTTCGTCAAGCGCCGGCACAGCGAGGCCGAGAGCGACTCCAGCCGCGAGCGCTTCGAGGGCTACATGCGCGAGGTGCCCTGCCCCACCTGTGAGGGCACGCGCCTGAAGCCGATCGTCCTCGCGGTCACGATCATGGGCAAGTCCATCGCCGAGGTCTCCGCGATGTCCATCAGCGACTGCGCGGACTTCCTGGGCGAGCTGAAGCTCACCGCCCGCGACAAGAAGATCGCCGAGCGCGTGCTGAAGGAGGTCAACGAGCGGCTGCGGTTCCTGGTCGACGTCGGCCTGGACTACCTCTCGCTGAACCGCGCGGCCGGCACCCTCTCCGGCGGCGAGGCCCAGCGCATCCGCCTGGCCACCCAGATCGGCTCCGGCCTCGTCGGCGTGCTCTACGTCCTCGACGAGCCGTCCATCGGCCTGCACCAGCGCGACAACCATCGGCTCATCGAGACCCTGGTCCGGCTGCGCGACATGGGCAACACGCTCATCGTCGTCGAGCACGACGAGGACACCATCAAGACCGCCGACTGGATCGTCGACATCGGCCCCGGCGCCGGTGAGCACGGCGGCAAGGTCGTGCACAGCGGCTCCCTGAAGGAGCTGCTCGCCAACGCCGAGTCCCAGACCGGTCAGTACCTGTCCGGCAGGAAGGCCATCCCGCTGCCCGACATCCGGCGCCCGCTGGACCCGTCCCGGCAGCTCACGGTGCACGGCGCCCGGGAGAACAACCTCCAGGACATCGACGTGTCCTTCCCGCTGGGCGTGTTCACGGCCGTCACCGGAGTCTCCGGCTCCGGCAAGTCGACGCTGGTCAACGACATCCTGTACACGCACCTGGCCCGCGAGCTGAACGGCGCCCGGAGCGTCCCCGGGCGGCACACGCGCGTGGACGGCGACGACCTCGTCGACAAGGTCGTCCACGTCGACCAGTCGCCCATCGGCCGCACCCCGCGCTCCAACCCGGCGACGTACACCGGCGTCTTCGACCACGTCCGCAAGCTGTTCGCCGAGACCACCGAGGCGAAGGTCCGCGGCTACATGCCCGGCCGGTTCTCCTTCAACGTCAAGGGCGGCCGCTGCGAGAACTGCGCCGGCGACGGCACGATCAAGATCGAGATGAACTTCCTCCCGGACGTCTACGTCCCGTGCGAGGTCTGCCACGGCGCCCGGTACAACCGGGAGACCCTGGAGGTCCACTACAAGGGCAAGTCCATCGCCGAGGTGCTGAACATGCCGATCGAGGAGGCGACCGAGTTCTTCGAGGCCGTCCCCGCCATCGCCCGTCACCTCAACACGCTGAAGGACGTCGGCCTCGGTTACGTCCGCCTCGGCCAGGCCGCGACCACCCTGTCCGGCGGTGAGGCGCAGCGCGTGAAGCTCGCCAGCGAACTGCAGAAGCGCTCCACCGGCCGCACCGTCTACGTCCTGGACGAGCCGACCACCGGTCTGCACTTCGAGGACATCAGCAAGCTGCTGAAGGTCCTGTCCGGCCTGGTGGACAAGGGCAACACGGTCATCGTCATCGAGCACAACCTCGACGTGATCAAGACGGCCGACTGGATCGTCGACATGGGCCCCGAGGGCGGCGCCGGCGGTGGCCTGGTCGTCGCCGAGGGCACGCCCGAGGAGGTCGCCGCCGTCCCCGCCAGCCACACCGGCAAGTTCCTGCGGGAGATCCTCGGCGCCGACCGCATCAGCGACGCGTCCTCGGTGAAGGCACCGCGCAGGACGGCGGCGAAGAAGGCCGTCGCGGCGCAGATCACGGCGAAGAAGACCGCCACCAAGAGGGTCACCGGCACGGCGACCAAGAAGACGGCGGCCACCAAGAAGACGGCGGCCACCAAGTCGGCCAAGGCCACGAAGACCGCCAAGACCGCGCAGGCCGCCGCGAAGAAGACGACGCGGACGGCCAAGAGCTGACGGCCCCCGCGGCCCCTGCGGCCCCGCGGCTCCCGCCCGACGCGTGAGCCGCGGACGCCGTGCTCCGCACGCCGGCACCACGCGCCGTGCCCCACGGGGAACTCCCCGTGGGGCACGGTGCGTTCCGCGGACGGGTCAGCCGCTCTTCGGCTCGACGAACTGCATGTCGAGTTGGATCTTCACCACCTCGCCGAGCAGCCCCGGCGCGAAGTCGAGGCCGAACTCACTGCGCCGGATCTCGCCCGTCGCCTCGAACCCGGCGTGCCGGCTGCCGTCCATGGGCACGTCGACCAGCCCGCCGAACGCCACGGCGAGCGTCACCGGACGGGTCACGTCGCCGATCGTCAGCTCGCCCTCCATCGTCCAGTCCTCGCCCGCCCCCGACACCCGCGTCGAGCGGTACGTCATGGTCGGGCGCTTCTCGACGTCGAGCAGGTCGGAGGCGCGGACATGCGCGTCCCGGTCGGCGTTGCCGGTGTCGATCGAGGCCAGGTCGACCGTCGCGGAGACGCGTACGTCCTCGGCCCGCTCCCCGACGGACAGTTCGGCCTCCAGCCGTTCGAAACGCCCCCGCACCTTGGCGATGCCCAGATGGCGGATGGTGAAGTTCACGGAGGAGTGGAACGGGTCGAGGGCCCAGAGGCCCGGGGCGAGCGGCAGGGCGGTGGCGGCAGCGGCCGGTGCGGTGTCCTTCGTCATGCCTCCACCCTGCAGGGCGCGCGGCCCGGGAGGGAGACCGGCCGGAGCCTGGTAGTGGCAGGGCCACCCTCCGCGGCGGCCGGCGCTGTACGTTCAACCGGGTGAGCGACAACGAGTTGGGCACCTTCCTGCGCACCTGGCGCGAAGCCGTCACCCCCGCCGAAGTGGGCCTGCCCACCGGGCCGCGGCGCCGCACCCCGGGCCTGCGGCGCGCCGAAATGGCCACGCTCGCCGGCATCAGCGTCGAGTACCTCACCCGCCTGGAACAGGGCCGCGACCGCAACCCGTCCGCCCAGGTACTCGGCGCCCTGGCCGACGCCCTGCACCTGTCCCTCGCGGACCGGCTGCTGCTGCGCCGCCTGACCAAGGAGGCGGACGGCGGCGACCCGCTGGTCTGCGCGGCGGCCCCGCCGCTCAGCCGCCGGGCGCGCCCGACCCTGCGGGCCGTGCTCGACCACCTCGAACCGGCTCCGGCGCTGGTGGTCAACTGGATCGGCGACGTCCTCGCCCACACGGCCGGCTACGAACGGCTGGCCGGCCCCCTCGGGCAGCTCGACGGCGAACGCCCCAACCTGCTCCGCTACCTGTTCACCGACGAGCGGGCGCGCCGCTTCCACCGCGACTGGAGCCACCTGGCGGACGACCTGGTCGCCCGGCTCCGCCACGACGTCCCCCTCCGGGACCCGTACGTCGCCGAACTCGCCGACGAGCTGACCGTGACGGCGGGGGCGGAGTTCACCGACCGCTTCGCCGACCTCGCCACGGCACCACGGCGGACCGGCTCCCAGCACATCGAGCACCCCGAGGCCGGCCCGCTCCGCCTGCTGCAGGAGACGCTCGCCCTGCCCGACGAGGGGCAGAGCCTCGTCGTCCACCTCCCCGCGGACGAGGCCACGGCGGCCGCCCTGGACCGCCTCAACGGCCGGCGGCCCGGCGCGCTGCGCGCGGTGGGGGAGACGGGCTGAGCGACCCGGGCGCCGCCCGGCCCCGAGGGGTCTCAGCCCTCCAGCTCATGCGCGTACGGCGGCTCCGCACCGGCCCGGGAGCACGTCAGGGCCGCCGCGCGCGCGGCGAAGCCCAGCAGCTCCGACCACCCGTCGGACCCCAGAGCCGCCAGCGCCGGCTCGCTGAGCGCGTCGCGCACCGCGAGGCCGTGCAGCAGCGCCGCGTTGACCGTGTCGCCCGCGCCGATGGTGTCCACGACCTCCACCCGCTCGCCGGGGACGGCGTACTCGCCCCCGTCGGCGGTGAACGCCGTCAGCCCGTCGCCGCCCCGGGTGATCACGACCGCCGCCGGACCGGCCGCCAGCCACTCCCGGGGCGTGCCGCCGAGCCACTCGGCGTCCTCCTCGGACAGCTTCAGCAGCGTCACCGACGGCAGCCAGCTCTTGAACCGCGCCCGGTAGGCGTCCGCGTCCGGGATCAGCCCGGCCCGGATGTTCGGGTCGAGCGCGGTGAACACCCCCTGCGCGGCCGCCGCGCGCATCAGCTCCTCGTACGCGCTCGCCCCCGGCTCCAGCACCAGCGAGCAGGTCCCGAAGGACACCGCGCGGGTGCCCGACGGCAGCGCGGAGGGCGCCGTGAACAGCCGGTCCGCCGTCCCGTCGACGTAGAAGGAGTACGCCGCCGAGCCGTCCTCCCCGACGGTGGCGACGGCGAGCGTCGTCGGCTCGGAGCCCCGCTGCACCGACGACACGTCCACGCCGGTCTCGCGCAGCCGGTCCAGCAGGGCCTGCCCGAACGCGTCGTGCGACACCCGGGAGCAGAAGGCGGCGCGGGAGCCGAGGCGGCCCAGCGCGACGGCCGTGTTGAACGGGCCGCCGCCGAGGGCGGGCTGCAGGGCCGCCAGGGCACCCGTGCCCCGCGGTACCAGGTCGATCAGTGCCTCACCGGCGACGACGATCACGACGGGGTTCCTCTCTCGGACAAGTTCTCGGACGGGCTCTCGGACGGGCTCTCGGACGGGCTCTCGGACGGGCCGTCTCACGGGCTTGCGGACGGGCTGTCGGACGGGTCGGGGCAGCCGCACGAGGAGCGGTGCACGAAGGCGCAGGGCAGCCGTACGGTCCGGGCGGGCCGGTCCGGCTCGGCCAGACGCTCCAGGAGCACGCGGACGGCCCGGGCGCCGATGTCCTTGCTGGGCTGGGCGATCGCGGTGAGCCGGGGCGTGAACAGGTCCGCCCAGGCGAAGTCGTCGAAGCAGCACAGCGCGATGTCGCCGGGCACCGAACGCCCGCGGGCGCGCAGGGCCCGCAGCGCGCCGATGGTCATGGCGTTGTTGCCGGTGACCAGCGCGGTGGGCGGTGCGCCGAGGGACAGCAGGTCGGCGGTGGCCTGCTCGGCGCCGGCCGACTCCGAGGCGCCGTGCACCAGGAGCCGCTCGTCGTAGGGCAGGCCCGCGAAGGCGAGGCCGTTGCGGTAGCCCATGATCCGCTCGGTCGTGGTGCTGAGCCCCGGCAGCCCCGCCACCAGCCCGATCCGCTTGTGCCCCAGTTCGGCGAGATGCGTGACCAGCCGGGACGTCGGCTCGGCGTTGTCGGCGCACACCTGGTCGAACCGGGCGCTGCCGTCCGCCGCCGGGGCGTCCACCAGCCGGTCGAGGAACACGGCCGGTACAGAGTGCCGCCCCAGGTAGGCCAGCAGCCCGCGCGGGTCCGGGGAGGGCGCGACGATCATGCCGTCCACCCGGCGCTCGTGCAGCAGTTGGACGACCTTGCGCTCGTGCTCCGGTTCGTCGTGCGGGTCGGCGATGAGCAGGCTGTAGCCGGCCTCCAGCGCGGCGGCCTCGACACCCTGGAGGATCTCCGTGAAGTACGGGTTGCTGATCGCCGACACCGCCAGCCCGATGGACCGGGTCCGGGACGTCACCAGGGACCGGGCCAGGGTGTTGGTGGTGTAACCGAGCTCCTCCACGGCGTCCAGGACCGCCTGGCGGGTGTGCGGCAGCACCGGCCGGGTGCCGTTCAGCACGTGCGAGACGGTCGCCACGGAGACCCCTGCGCTCCGCGCGACGTCGGCCATGGTCGGCATGGCGCTCCCTCCTCCGCATCCGGCCCAGGCGGGGAAGGTATCGCATTCGACGGCAGACGTAAACGCTTGCGCAAACGTTTACGTCCGCCGCCTCACGCCTCTCACGCCTCCCGCCTCCCGCGATTGCCACCCGCCGGAAGACCCCCCGCGGCTCCGGCTCACGGCCCAGGGCGGCTACTCCCAGTCCCAGCCGATCCCCAGGAAACCGGCCCGCACCCGCGGCTCCACCAGGTGCACCGACCGGTGCCGCCCGCTCATCGCCAGCTCCTGGCACCCGCTGCGCGGCGCCGCCGCCGAGGGCTGCGAGAACCGGTGGCAGCGCACCGGCAGGGCCGCCGCGTCGAAGCCCACCTGGAGCGCGTACTGCCCGCCGGGGACGTCGAACCCGCGCAGGTACTCGCGGGAGACCCCCGCGGTCCCGTCCTCGACGCCGTAGCGGAACAGGAAGGTGTCTCCGGCCCGCAGCCGGGTGTCGAAGAGCAGCTCGGCCGCGAGCAGGCCGGTGTCGCTGTGCCAACGGATCCGCCCGATGCGGCAGTTCTCCAGTGCGTGCACCCGCATGCGCTCCGGCGCGGCGCCCCGGTCGCCGTGGTGAACGGCCACGAAGCGGTCGACGCCGTCGCGATGGGCGCGCACGATGTGGTGCGAGTCGCGCTCGGCCAGCTCGCGCCGGGCCCCGATGCGGAGCCGCTCATGGTGCGCGAGGGTGTGCAGACCGCCGTCCGGCGGGCACTCCAGCTCGGCCAGCAACTGGTCCAGCACCCCGGAGGCCTCGACGAGGGAGCGGTAGGAGCGGGCCGCGGAACGCTGCCCGGACGGGCCGTCGCCGGCCTCGGCGAGCAGCCGGATCAGGGACTCCTGGGGCAGTTGCAGGATCTCCTCCAGAGCCCGGACCGCCCGCAGCGACTCGGGCCGCTGCGGACGCCGGGCGCCCTGCTGCCAGTAACTCAGGCTCGTCACGCCGACCTTCACCCCGTACCGGGACAGATGGTGCTGCACGCGTTGCAGGGGCAGCCCGCGGGCGGCTATCGCGGCACGCAGGGCGACGTGGAAGGGGCCGCCTCGCAGAGCAGAGTCCAGCTCGGCGGTGGCGACGTCCGCGTGCTGTGTGGCGTGCGGCATGCAGGGGCCTCTCTATGAGTCGGCAACGGCTGGTCAGACCGTTCGCGCGGGGCCGCCCACCGGCGCTGGGAAGGTCTTCACATCCGTACGCCGTCGTTCAGGGCCCCGAGTTCCCCCGCATTGAAGCGTGTTGACCTGGTCCCGACAACACCTGATGCCGGACAGTGATGTACGCCCGGCCGGCCCGGCGCACGGCATCGTCCGCCGGGCCGGTGCGGACATGCGAACGCCCGGGGCGTGCGCCCCGGGCGTTCGCGTCGGACCGTGTGCTTCTACACGCGGTCGGTTCCGCTCTGCTCCTCGAGGGAGCGGCGCTTGGCCCTCACTATGTCGGGGTCGCGCGGGTCCAGGAGGTCGCGCAGCCCGAACGCCTCGTCCGCGTGCCGGCGGGCACGGACCGTCCGCCGGGTTTTCTCGATCCGCATCCGCTTCATCCGCGCAGCCCTCCGACCCGTGGCCCGATCCGCTCCGCGCCGGGAGCGGCCGGTCCGCCTGACAACGTGTGTCTGCACCGACACGGCCTCCGCCCACCGGACGGCGCCGTGTCCCCGTGGGAAGCCTGCATTCCCGCTCCCGGCCTGCCGTAACCCCCTGGCGGCGCATGCCCTGGGAAACCGCCGCCCGCCGGGCCGTGATCACGCCCCGCCGCCCCGCCCCGCTGTCGGTGCCCGCCAGTAGGGTGTGAGACATGGCCGACCCCTCCAGCTACCGCCCCAAGCCGGGCGAGATCCCCGACTCGCCGGGGGTCTACAGGTTCCGTGACGAGCACCGCCGGGTGATCTACGTCGGAAAGGCGAAGAGCCTGCGCCAGCGCCTGGCGAACTACTTCCAGGATCTGGCGGGCCTGCACCCGCGCACCCGCTCCATGGTCACCACGGCCGCGTCCGTGGAGTGGACGGTGGTGTCCACGGAGGTCGAGGCGCTCCAGCTGGAGTACTCGTGGATCAAGGAGTACGACCCCCGGTTCAACGTCAAGTACCGCGACGACAAGAGCTATCCGTACCTCGCGGTGACGATGAACGAGGAGTACCCGCGCGTGCAGGTGATGCGCGGTCACAAGAAGAAGGGCGTGCGCTACTTCGGGCCGTACGCGCACGCGTGGGCGATCCGCGACACGGTCGACCTGCTGCTGCGCGTCTTCCCGGTGCGCACCTGCTCGGCGGGCGTGTTCAAGAACGCCGCCCGCACCGGCCGTCCCTGCCTCCTCGGTTACATCGGCAAGTGCTCGGCCCCCTGCGTCGACCGCGTCTCGGCCGAGGAGCACCGCGAACTGGCCGACGAGTTCTGCGACTTCATGACCGGCCGGACGCACACGTACATCCGCCGCCTGGAGCGGCAGATGGGCGAGGCGGCCGAGGAGATGGAGTACGAGCGGGCGGCCCGGCTGCGCGACGACATCGACGCCCTGAAGAAGGCCATGGAGAAGAACGCGGTCGTGCTCGCCGACGCGACCGACGCCGACCTGATCGCGGTCGCCGAGGACGAGCTGGAGGCGGCCGTCCAGATCTTCCACGTCCGCGGCGGGCGGGTGCGCGGCCAGCGCGGCTGGGTCACCGACAAGGTCGAGGAGATCACCACCGGCGCCCTCGTCGAGCACGCCCTGCAGCAGCTGTACGGGGAGGAGACCGGGGACGCCGTCCCCAAGGAGGTCCTCGTCCCGGCCCTGCCCGACCCCGTCGAGCCCGTCCAGGAGTGGCTCGCCGGGCGGCGCGGCTCCGGCGTCTCCCTGCGCGTCCCGCAGCGCGGCGACAAGAAGGCGCTCATGGAGACCGTGCAGCGCAACGCCCAGCAGGCGCTCGTGCTGCACAAGACCAAGCGCGCCTCCGACCTGACCACGCGCTCGCGCGCCCTGGAGGAGATCGCCGACGCCCTCGAGCTGGACAGCGCCCCGCTGCGCATCGAGTGCTACGACATCTCCCACCTCCAGGGCGACGACGTGGTGGCCTCCATGGTCGTCTTCGAGGACGGGCTCGCCCGCAAGAGCGAGTACCGCCGCTTCCAGATCAAGGGCTTCGCCGGGCAGGACGACGTCCGCTCCATGCACGAGGTGATCACCCGCCGCTTCCGGCGCTACCTGGCCGAGAAGGAGAAGACCGGCGAGTGGGCCGACGGGGAGAACGGCCGGGACGGAGGGAACGGCCAGGGCGGGGCGGGCACCCTCGCCGGCCCGGACGCCCTCGCGGCCACGCAGACACCGGCCGGCCCCGACGTCCTCACAGCCTCGGGCGCCCCGGTCGGTCCCGAGGGCCTCACCGAGGACGACGGCCGCCCGAAGAAGTTCGCCTACCCGCCCCAGCTCGTGGTCGTCGACGGCGGCGCCCCGCAGGTCGCGGCGGCCCGGCGCGCCCTGGACGAGCTCGGCATCGACGACATCGCCGTCTGCGGCCTCGCCAAGCGCCTGGAGGAGGTCTGGCTGCCCGGCGACGACGACCCGGTGGTCCTGCCCCGCACCAGCGAGGGCCTCTACCTGCTCCAGCGCGTCCGTGACGAGGCGCACAGGTTCGCGATCACCTACCAGCGCACCAAGCGGTCCAAGCGCTTCCGCTCCAGCCCCCTGGACGACGTCCCCGGCCTCGGCGACACGCGCAAGCAGGCACTCCTGAAGCACTTCGGTTCGCTGAAGAGGCTGCGATCCGCCACGATCGAGCAGATCTGCGAGGTCCCCGGCATAGGCCGCAAGACGGCGGAGACGATCGCCGTGGCCCTGGCCCGCTCGGCGCCGGCCGCACCCGCCGTCAACACCGCGACCGGAGAGATCATTGAAGAGGAACCCGGCACCATGGGTTCCAGCGGGGAGCCGGTGAGGACGGGAGCCCCGGACGAACGACGGGGGCAGGAGTCATGAATGTGAACGAGCACGACGGGCAGCAACAGCAAGCCGGAGCAGGAGCACAGGTGAGTACGGGCACGCCCAACGACAAGCCCCAGGTCCCGGACACGGGCATCCCCGAGCTGGTGATCATCTCCGGCATGTCCGGAGCCGGCCGCTCGACGGCCGCGAAGTGCCTGGAGGACCTCGGCTGGTTCGTCGTCGACAACCTGCCGCCCGCGCTGATCCCCACGATGGTGGAGCTCGGCGCCCGCTCCCAGGGCAACGTGGCCCGGATCGCCGTCGTCGTCGACGTCCGCGGCCGCCGCTTCTTCGACAACCTCCGCGAGTCCCTGGCGGACCTGGAGGCGAAGAACGTCACCCGGCGGATCGTCTTCCTGGAGTCCTCCGACGAGGCCCTGGTGCGGCGTTTCGAGTCGGTGCGCCGTCCGCATCCGCTGCAGGGCGACGGCCGCATCGTCGACGGCATCGCCGCCGAGCGCGAGCTGCTGCGCGAGCTGCGCGGCGACGCCGACCTGGTGATCGACACCTCCAGCCTCAACGTGCACGAGCTGCGCGCCAAGATGGACGCCCAGTTCGCCGGCGAGGAGGAGCCGGAGCTGCGGGCCACGGTCATGTCCTTCGGCTACAAGTACGGCCTGCCGGTCGACGCCGACCTCGTCGTCGACTGCCGCTTCCTGCCGAACCCGCACTGGGTCCCGGAGCTGCGCCCGTACACCGGCCTCAACGAGGAGGTCTCCGGGTACGTCTTCAACCAGCCCGGCGCCAAGGAGTTCCTCGACCGCTACACCGAGCTGCTGCAGCTCGTCGCCACCGGCTACCGCCGCGAGGGCAAGCGCTACGTGACCATCGCCGTGGGCTGCACGGGCGGCAAGCACCGCTCGGTCGCCATGTCGGAGAAGCTCGCCGCCCGCCTCGCGGCCGAGGGCGTGGAGACGGTGGTCGTCCACCGGGACATGGGACGCGAATGACACGACGCACTCCGCGGCTGAGCCGGCTGCGCCGGGTGGTGCCCGACGGCAACACCGGAGGTAAGGGCGGCCGGCCCGTCGAGGCCCGGGGCGGCAGACCGCGCCGCCGCGGCACCCAGCCCAAGGTCGTCGCCCTGGGCGGCGGCATGGGCCTGTCCGCCTCGCTCGCCGCTCTCCGCCGGATCACCGGCGACCTCACCGCCGTCGTCACGGTCGCCGACGACGGCGGCTCCAGCGGACGGCTGCGCGACGAGCTGGGCGTGCTGCCGCCCGGCGACCTGCGCAAGGCGCTGGCCGCGCTGTGCGGAGACGACGACTGGGGCCAGACCTGGGCCCGGGTCATCCAGCACCGCTTCCAGTCCAAGGGCGACCTGCACGAGCACGCGGTCGGCAACCTGCTCATCGTCGCCCTGTGGGAGCAGCTCGGTGACCACGTCCAGGCCCTGGACCTGGTCGGACGGCTGCTGGGCGCCCAGGGCCGTGTGCTGCCCATGTCCGCCGTCCCGCTGGAGCTCCAGGCCCTGGTCAGGGGCCACGACCCGGCCCGCCCGGACGAGGTCGACACGGTCCGCGGCCAGGCCACCGTCGCCCTCACCCCGGGCGAGGTGCAGTCCGTCCACCTCGTGCCGAACGACCCGCCCGCCGTCCCCGAGGCGGTCGAGGCCGTCCGGGACGCCGACTGGGTGGTGCTCGGCCCCGGCTCCTGGTTCTCCTCGGTCATCCCGCACCTGCTGGTGCCCGAGCTGCTGGACGCGCTCACGCAGACCAAGGCCCGCCGGGTACTCTCCCTGAACCTCGCCCCGCAGCCCGGAGAAACCGAGGGCTTCTCCCCGCAGCGTCATTTGGAGGTTTTGGGACGACACGCCCCTAAACTCGCCCTGGACGTGGTGCTGGCCGACGAGGCCGCCGTGCCCGACCGGGACTCCCTGACCGATGCCGCCAAGCGGTTCGGGGCCGCGGTCGAGCTGGCGCCGGTGGCCCGGCCCGACGGCACCCCGAGGCACGACCCGGAGCTGTTGGCCGCCGCGTACGACCGTATTTTTCGGATGCATGGAAGGATCGGCCCATGGCGATGACGGCAGCGGTGAAGGATGAGATCTCCCGGCTACCCGTCACCCGGACCTGCTGCAGGAAGGCGGAGGTATCCGCCATTCTGCGGTTCGCCGGCGGCCTCCACCTGGTGAGCGGTCGGATCGTGATCGAGGCGGAGCTGGACACCGCGATGGCGGCCCGCCGCCTCAAGCGGGACATCCTGGAGATCTTCGGCCACGGCTCGGAGCTGATCGTGATGGCCCCGGGCGGGCTGCGCCGCGGCTCGCGCTACGTGGTGCGGGTGGTCGCGGGCGGTGACCAGCTGGCCCGCCAGACCGGTCTGGTGGACGGCCGCGGCCGTCCGATCCGCGGTCTGCCGCCGCAGGTGGTCTCGGGGGCCACCTGCGACGCCGAGGCCGCCTGGCGCGGCGCGTTCCTGGCGCACGGCTCGCTCACCGAGCCCGGCCGCTCCTCCTCCCTGGAGGTGACCTGCCCGGGCCCCGAGGCAGCGCTCGCCCTGGTCGGCGCCGCCCGCCGGCTGTCGATCGCCGCCAAGGCCCGCGAGGTGCGCGGAGTGGACCGGGTCGTCGTCCGTGACGGTGACGCGATCGGTGCGCTGCTGACGCGCCTGGGCGCTCACGAGTCGGTGCTGGCCTGGGAGGAGCGCCGGATGCGCCGCGAGGTGCGCGCCACGGCGAACCGCCTGGCCAACTTCGACGACGCCAACCTGCGCCGCTCGGCCCGCGCGGCCGTCGCCGCCGGGGCCCGGGTGCAGCGCGCCCTGGAGATCCTCGGCGAGGACGTGCCCGAGCACCTCGCCGCGGCCGGCCGGCTGCGCATGGAGCACAAGCAGGCCTCCCTGGAGGAGCTCGGCGCGCTCGCCGACCCGCCGCTGACCAAGGACGCGGTCGCCGGCCGGATCCGCCGCCTGCTGGCCATGGCCGACAAGCGCGCCTCCGACCTGGGCATCCCGGGCACGGAGGCCAACCTCAGCGACGAGCTGGCCGACAACCTCGTGGGCTGATCCGACAGAACGTCAAACAGCCGGTGCGGGCGCCCACTTGGGTGACCGGCACCGGCTCTTGCGTGTCGCTGAGGCGCCCTTGACTCGATCATGGACTGTCATGAGCCTGGCATCTGTTCGCTGCTGTGGCGGACCCACGCTAGGGGGGTTCATGAGACGAAGAGCGAGAGCGATCCTCGCTGTCGGCGCGCTCCTGATCGGCGGAGCGAGCATCGCGCCCATCGCCCAGGCGCAGCCCGGTCGTTCGACCCCGACCGACCCGGACGAAGTCAAGGTCTTCCGCGCCGACGTCACCCAGCAGCAGGTACCCCTGCTGCTGGCGGCGGGCCAGGACGGCCACGAGCTCAGTGAACGAGTGCCCGCGAAGGGCACCGCCACCGTCGAGGTCTACCTGACCGAGCGGCAGGCGAAGGACCTGCGCGTGCAGGGCGTCGACCTCGCCGAGCACACCCTCTCCACACGGGCCGACGCACGCGTCGAGGACGCCGCCGAGGGCGTGTTCCGCCCGTACAGCGGCAAGGGCGGCCTGAGGGAGGAGATCGTCAGGACCGCGCAGCGGAACCCGGGCCTGACCAAGGTCGTCTCCATCGGCAAGACCGTCCAGGGCAAGGACATCCTCGCCCTGAAGCTCACCCGGAACGCGAAGAAGACGAAGGACGGCTCCAGGCCCGCCGTCCTCTACATGTCCAACCAGCACGCGCGCGAGTGGATCACGCCGGAGATGACCCGGCGCCTGATGCACCACTACCTGGACAACTACACGAAGGACCGGCGCGTCAAGAAGATCGTCGACTCCACCGAACTGTGGTTCCTGATCTCGGCCAACCCGGACGGCTACGACTTCACCCACGCCGCCGACGCCAACCGCATGTGGCGCAAGAACCTGCGGGACATCAACGGCGACGGCACCATCACCACCGGCGACGGCGTCGACCTCAACCGCAACTTCGCCTACCGGTGGGGCTACGACGACGAGGGCTCCTCGCCCCGCCCCGCCAGCGAGACCTACCGCGGCGCGGGCCCCAACTCCGAGCCCGAGACCAAGGCCCTGGACGCCTTCCAGAAGCGGATCGGCTTCACGTTCGGCATCAACTACCACTCCGCCGCCGAACTGCTCCTCTACGGAGTCGGCTGGCAGGTCGCCACGACCACGCCGGACGACGTCATGTACGAGGCGCTCGCCGGTACGCCCGAGAACTCCGCGGTCCCGGGCTACCACCCGCAGATCTCCTCCGAGCTGTACACCACCAACGGCGAGGCGGACGGCCACGCGGCGAACGTCAACGGCCTGGCCATGTTCACCCCGGAGATGTCGACCTGTCAGACCGTGTCCAACGCGGACCCGGACGACGAGTGGAAGGCCTCCGACTGCCGTTCGGTCTTCACCTTCCCGGACGACGAGAAGCTGATCCAGGAGGAGTTCGCCAAGAACGTCCCGTTCGCGCTGTCCGTGGCCGAGTCCGCCGCGCACCCGGACCGGCCGTCGTCGTCCGTCGGGCTGAAGGCCGCCGACTTCACCCCGGCCGCGTTCCCGGTGTCGTACTCCCGCGGCGCCGACCAGGAGGTCTCCGTCGTCGCCCGCAAGTCGCTGCGCGACAAGGAGCTGAAGTACCGCGTCAACGGCGGCCGCACCGAGGACATGGCGCTCAGGGCCTGGAAGGGCGGCGAGACCTACGGCGGTGACGACAACCTCCACTTCGACGAGTACCGGGCCCGGGTCAAGGACGGCGACCCCGGCGACGAGGTCGAGGTGTGGTTCACCGCGGAGACCCGGAACGGCAGGAAGGTCTCCAGCGAGCGCTTCACCTACACCGTCGCCGAGCGGCCCCGCGCGGACACGCTCGTCGTCGCCGAGGAGGGCGCGAGAACCACGCAGGCCCAGACGTACGTGGACGCGCTGAAGGCCAACGGCCGCAGGGCGGTCGTCTGGGACGTCGCCGAACGGGGCGCGCCGGACGCGCTGGGCGTGCTGAGCCACTTCGACACCGTCGTCCACTACACGGGCGCGGACGCGCCCGGCCACGCGACCCAGCTGCAGCTGCGCGCCTTCCTCAACGAGGGCGGGCGGCTGATCGAGGCGGGGGAGGAGGCCGGCGGCAGCGTCGACCTCGGCGGCGGCGCCCTGTCGAACGACTTCAGCCAGTACTACCTGGGCGCCTACAGCCGGACCGCGGCCGCCGGGGCCACCGGCTTCACCGGCTCCGGTGAGCTGAGCGGCTTCACGGGCCCGCTGGCCGCCGCCCCCGGCAACCCGCTGGACCGGGCGGGCCGCTACGGCGTGACCTCCGACGAACTGCCCGCCGACCGCTATCCCCGGTTCGCGAGCAAGGGCGCCGGGCAGTTCGCCGGGGCGGTCAACCCCTACGGGCCGTACGCGGGATCCTCGATGGCCGCCGCCCTGCACACCGACGACGGCTACAAGCGCCTCCAGCGCACCGTGGACCTCACCGGAGTCACGGCGGCCCAGCAGCCCGCCCTGCGCGCCCAGCTGATGTGGGACACCGAGCGCGGCTACGACAACGTCCTCATCGAGGCCCGCACCGCGGGCGGCGACGACTGGACGACCCTGCCCGAGAGGAACGGCCGCACCACGGCCGCCGTGCCCGCAGAGTGCGAGGCCGGCTTCTACATCCGTGAGCACCCCTGGCTGCGGCACTACCTGACCCAGTCGGACGAGGGCTGCACCGCGAGCGGCACGAGCGGCTCCTGGCACGCCCTCACCGGATCGTCCGGCGGCTGGCAGCAGGTGGACTTCGACCTGAGCGCCTACGCGGGCAAGGCGATCGAGATCTCGATCAGCTACGTCACCGACCCGGGCACCGGCGGGCACGGCGTCCTCGCCGACGAGGCCTCGCTCGTCGTCGGCGGCACGGCGAAGGAGACCGAGGGCTTCGAGACCTCCCTGGGTGCCTGGCAGGCGGCCGGACCCCCCGCGGGCAGCCCGCCCGTCGTCAAGGACTGGACCCGCACCGGGGCCCTGTTCCAGACCTACGGCGCCGTCACCACGGACGACACCGTGCTGCTGGGCTTCGGCCTGGAGCACGTCGCCACTGCACCCGACCGGGCGGCATTGATGAGAAAGGCGCTCGCCTCCCTGGACGTGTGAGCTCCCCCGAACGGGGAACTCCGCGGTCAACAGACACCACTCCGGGTAGCGAAATCCAGTGATCTCGCTCTCGGAGTCGGGCGGTCCGTACCCCTACTGGCCGGTACGGACCGCCCTGCCGTGTATGGGGCATCTGGATGTCACTCCCCGGGCCTCAGGGAGGTAGGGTCGGAGGCGGTCGGGGACATCCCAAACAGAGCTCGCCGGCACCGCATGGCCGGCGTACCAACGAGGAGATCGGTTCGTGACGATCCGCGTAGGCATCAACGGCTTCGGCCGCATCGGGCGTAACTACTTCCGCGCGCTGCTGGAGCAGGGGGCAGACATCGAGATCGTGGCTGTCAACGACCTGGGTGACACCGCGACCACCGCTCATCTGCTGAAGTACGACACCATCCTGGGCCGTCTGAAGCAGGAGGTCACGCACACCGCCGACACGATCACCGTGGACGGCAAGACCATCAAGGTGCTCGCCGAGCGCAACCCCGCCGACATCCCGTGGGGCGAGCTGGGCGTCGACATCGTCATCGAGTCGACCGGCATCTTCACGAAGAAGGCCGACGCCGAGAAGCACATCACCGGCGGCGCGAAGAAGGTCCTCATCTCGGCCCCGGCCAAGGACGAGGACGTCACCATCGTGATGGGCGTCAATCAGGACAAGTACGACCCGGCGAACCACCACGTCATCTCCAACGCCTCCTGCACCACCAACTGCGTGGCGCCGATGGCGAAGGTCCTCGACGAGAACTTCGGCATCGTCAAGGGCCTGATGACGACGGTGCACGCGTACACCAACGACCAGCGGATCCTGGACTTCCCGCACAAGGACCTGCGTCGCGCGCGTGCCGCCGCCGAGAACATCATCCCGACCACCACGGGTGCCGCCAAGGCCACCGCCCTGGTGCTGCCGCAGCTCAAGGGCAAGCTGGACGGCATGGCCATGCGCGTCCCGGTCCCGACCGGCTCGGTCACCGACCTCGTCATCGAGCTGTCCCGCGAGGTCACCAAGGAAGAGGTCAACGCCGCCTTCCAGAAGGCCGCCGAGGGCGAGCTCAAGGGCATCCTCGAGTACACCGAGGACCCGATCGTCTCCTCGGACATCGTGAACGCCCCGGCGTCCTGCACCTTCGACTCCTCCCTGACCATGGTCCAGGAGGGCAAGAACGTGAAGGTCATCGGCTGGTACGACAACGAGTGGGGCTACTCCAACCGCCTCGTCGACCTCACGGTCTTCGTCGGCAACCAGCTCTGATCGACCGAGCAGGCACGACCATGTGAGAGCAGGGCTCGGGCAGCGCGAGAATGCGCTGTCCGAGCCCTGACTCACGTACAGATCAGAGCTGTTCGATCACGAGCGCTTCCGAGCGATCACGAGCTCTTTCAGGAGTCCCCATGAAGACGATCGACGAACTCCTCGCCGAAGGAGTCGCGGGCCGGCGGGTCTTCGTCCGCGCCGACCTGAACGTGCCGCTGGACGGCACGACCATCACCGACGACGGCCGCATCCGTGCCGTGCTGCCCACCGTCAAGGCCCTCGCCGACGCGGGCGCCCGGGTGGTCGTCGCCTCGCACCTGGGCCGCCCCAAGGGCGCCCCCGACCCCGCCTTCTCCCTCGCCCCCGCCGCCGCGCGCCTCGGGGAACTCCTGGGCGCCGACGTGGCCTTCGCGACCGACACGGTCGGCGACTCCGCGCAGGCCGTCGTCGCCGGCCTCGCCGACGGGCAGGTCGCCGTCGTCGAGAACCTGCGCTTCAACGCCGGCGAGACCAGCAAGGACGACGCCGAGCGCGCCGCCTTCGCCGACCGGCTCGCCGGCCTGGCCGACGTCTACGTCGGCGACGGCTTCGGCGCGGTGCACCGGGGGCACGCCTCGGTCTTCGACCTCCCGGCCCGCCTGCCGCACTACGCCGGGTACCTCATCGCCACGGAGGTCGGTGTCCTCAGGAAGCTCACCGACGACGTCAAGCGGCCCTACGCCGTCGTCCTCGGCGGAGCCAAGGTGTCCGACAAGCTGGCCGTCATCGACCAGCTGCTCGGCAAGGCCGACCGTCTGCTCATCGGCGGCGGCATGGTCTTCACCTTCCTCAAGGCCAAGGGCCACGAGATCGGCACCTCCCTGGTCCAGGAGGACCAGCTCCCGGCCGTCCGGGAGTACATCGAGCGCGCCGAGAAGAACGGCGTCGAGCTGGTCCTGCCCGTGGACGTCGTGGTCGCGCCGGAGTTCCCGGACCTCAAGACCAAGGCCCCGGCCCAGGCCGCCACCGTCGCCGCGGACGCCATGCCCGCCGGCCGGATGGGCCTGGACATCGGCCCCGAGTCCCGCAAGCTGTACGCCTCGAAGATCGCCGACGCCGCCACCGTCTTCTGGAACGGCCCCATGGGCGTCTTCGAGCACCCCGAATTCGCCGAGGGCACCAAGGCGGTCGCCCAGGCTCTCCTCGACTCCCGGGCCTTCACGGTGGTCGGCGGTGGCGACTCCGCCGCGGCCGTCCGCATCCTGGGCTTCGACGAGACCGCATTCGGCCACATCTCGACCGGTGGCGGCGCCTCCCTCGAATACCTCGAGGGCAAGACGCTCCCCGGCCTCGCCGCACTGGAGGACTGACCCTTTATGAGCACGCGCACGCCGCTGATGGCGGGCAACTGGAAGATGAACCTCAACCACCTCGAGGCCATCGCCCACGTCCAGAAGCTCGCCTTCGCCCTCGCGGACAAGGACTACGAGGCCGTCGAGGTCGCCGTCCTGCCGCCCTTCACCGACCTGCGCTCCGTGCAGACCCTGGTCGACGGCGACAAGCTCAAGATCAAGTACGGAGCCCAGGACATCTCGGCGCACGACGGCGGCGCCTACACCGGCGAGATCTCCGGCCCGATGCTGGCCAAGCTGAAGTGCACCTACGTGGCGATCGGCCACTCCGAGCGCCGGCAGTACCACGCCGAGACCGACGAGATCGTCAACGCCAAGGTCAAGGCCGCCTACAAGCACGGCCTGACCCCCATCCTGTGCGTCGGCGAGGAGCTGGAGGTCCGCGAGGCGGGCAACCACGTCTCCCACACCCTCGCGCAGGTCGAGGGCGGTCTGAAGGACCTCCCGGCCGAGCAGGCCGAGACCGTCGTGATCGCCTACGAGCCCGTCTGGGCCATCGGCACCGGCAAGGTCTGCGGCGCCGAGGACGCCCAGGAGGTCTGCGCCGCCATCCGCGGCAAGATCGCCGAGCTGTACTCGCAGGAGCTGGCCGACAAGGTCCGCATCCAGTACGGCGGCTCCGTGAAGTCGGGCAACGTGGCCGAGATCATGGCCCAGGCCGACATCGACGGGGCCCTGGTCGGCGGCGCGTCCCTGGACGCGGACGAATTCGTCAAGATCGTGCGCTTCCGCGACCAGTGAGTATGCGCTAACGGCGATTCGTCGTACCCTTGCGGGGTCCGGCAGTGTGCTGGGCCCCGCGTCGTCCATCCGAATCCGAGGAAGTTGGTCCAGCCGTGGTTTTGGGGTTCTCGATCGCCCTGATCGTCTTCAGCCTGCTGCTGATGCTGCTGGTGCTGATGCACAAGGGGAAGGGCGGCGGCCTCTCCGACATGTTCGGCGGTGGCATGCAGTCCTCCGTCGGCGGCTCCTCGGTCGCCGAGCGCAACCTCGACCGGATCACCGTCGTGATCGGTCTGCTGTGGTTCGCGTGCATTGTCGTACTCGGCATCCTGATGAAGGTGAACAACTGACCGAGCCGCAATCCGCACGGACCCGTACGTAACGCCCCATGTTCGGTACGCGCAGCTGAGCGCGGCCTATCATGGGGCTTGCGTCTAGGTGTGCGGGTTGTAACTCCAATCACTGGACGCGCGTTGGGCCTTACGTAGACTGAGGCGCTCGCAGCGAAGCGGAACGCCGACTCGCTTCGCGGCACCATCACGCAGGGAGTTACGACCGTGGCAAGTGGCAACGCGATCCGGGGAAGCCGGGTCGGGGCGGGGCCGATGGGCGAGGCCGAGCGCGGCGAGTCCGCGCCGCGGCTGCGCGTCTCCTTCTGGTGCTCCAACGGACACGAGACCCAGCCGAGCTTCGCCAGCGACGCGCAGGTGCCCGACACCTGGGACTGTCCCCGCTGCGGATTTCCGGCCGGCCAGGACCGGGACAACCCCCCGGACCCGCCGCGCACCGAGCCCTACAAGACGCACCTCGCCTATGTGCGCGAGCGGCGCAGCGACGCGGACGGCGAGGCGATCCTCGCCGAGGCGCTCGCCAAACTGCGGGGCGAGATCTAGGACTTGAGACCGGCCGGACACCCACAGGTGCCCGGCCGGAGCTGCTCTCCCGCCCTCTTCGCGGACCGATTGTCAGTGGTGCCCCCTACCGTTTGTGCAGCGGACGGACCATGAGGGGGAGCGGTGTCGGCGGTCGAGGCGGGGAGCAGGCGTGTGCCCGCGTGGCGCGGGGACTTCGGGCGGTTGTGGAGTGCCGCCGTGCTGTCCAGCTTCGGTGACGCGCTGCGTACGGCCGCGCTGCCCCTGCTGGCCGTGACCCTGACCGACGAGCCGCTGCTCATCGCCTCCGTCACGGCCTGCGGCTATCTGCCCTGGATCGTCTTCGGCCTGCTCGGCGGGGCCGTCGCCGACCGGGTGGACCAGCGGCGCGCCATGTGGCGGGTGGACGCCCTGCGCGGGCTCCTGGTCGCCGCCTTCGCCGTGGCCGTCGCCCTCGGCCACGCCTCGATCGGCCTGCTCGTCATGCTGGCCGTCGCCCTCACCACGCTGCAGACCCTCTTCGACAACGCCGCCACGGCGCTGCTGCCCGCCCTGGTCGGCCGGGACGCGCTGGGCAGCGCCAACGCCCGGCTGATGACCGGGCAGCGCATCGCGGGCGGTCTGCTGGGCGGGCCGGTGGTGCCGCTGCTGCTGACGGCCGGTGCGGCCGTGCCGTTCGCGGCCGACGCCGTGACCTTCCTGGTGGCGGCCGCGCTGATCGCCTCCCTGCCGGCCGCCGAGGCAGACCGGAAGCCGAGACCGGCGGGCAGCACGCTGCGCCGCGAGATCGCCGAAGGGCTGCGCACCCTGTGGCGCGACAGCGCCCTGCGCGGCCTGTGCGCGGCCACCGCCCTGTGCAACATCGGCATGGGCGCCCAGCTCGCCATGCTCGTCGTCCTGGTCACCGACTGGCTGGAGGCCGGTCCCGCGGGCTACGCGGCCGCGGGAGCCGCGTTCACCCTGGGCAGCCTGGCCGGGGGAGTGGTGAACAGCCGGCTGGTGGCGCGGCTCGGCCGGCTGCCGTCAGTGCTGCTCGCCGGCGCGGTCCAGACCGCGCTCCTCGTCGTCATGGGCACGGTGCGCAGCCTGCCGGTCCTGGTGGGAGCGCTGGGTGTGTTCGGGCTCCTGGGCATGGTGTGGAACGTCAACACGACGACCCTCATGCAGGAGCGCACCCCCTCCGGGCTCCTCGGCCGGGTCAGCTCGGCCTTCCGGACCCTGTCGTTCGCCGGAGTGCCGCTCGGCGCCCTGCTCGGCGGAGCCGTCGCCACCGCCTGGGGGCCGCACACCCCGCCCCTGCTCACCGCCGCCTTCTTCGTCCTCGCCGTCCTCGCGCTGATACCCCTGCGCACCGTGAACGTATCCGTGGTCGAGCCGGACGACGGCACCACGACGGCAGACGTGGCGCCCTGATCAATTAGGTTGGGACCGGCAGCGGGGCAAGGTACGCAGGCAGGACAGGAAAGAAGGCTGAAGTCCGAGATGAACGCAGACGGCCGTACCAGGCTCAACCAGACGTCCGAGTGGACGGCCCTGGCCAAGCACCGCGAGGAGCTGGCCGAGGTCCGGCTGCGCGAGCTGTTCGCCGCCGACCCCGGCCGCGGCACCGCGTGCACCCTCCGGGTCGGGGACCTGTACATCGATTACTCCAAGCACCTCGTCACCGACGACACCCTGCGGCTGCTGCGTGAACTGGCCGCCGCGACCGATGTGTTCGGGCTGCGGGACGCCATGTTCCGCGGCGAGCGGATCAACACCACGGAGAACCGGGCCGTGCTGCACACCGCGTTGCGGGCGCCCCGGGACGCGGTGATCGAGGTCGACGGCGAGAACGTGGTGCCGGGCGTGCACGCCGTACTCGACAAGATGGCCGACTTCGCGGACCGGGTCCGCTCGGGCGCGTGGACCGGTCACACGGGCAAGCGGATCCGCAACGTCGTCAACATCGGCATCGGCGGCTCCGACCTCGGCCCGGCCATGGCGTACGAGGCGCTGCGCGCCTTCACGGACCGCTCCCTGACGGTGCGTTTCGTGTCGAACGTGGACGGTTCGGACCTGCACGAGGCGATCAGGGACCTGGACCCGGCGGAGACGCTGTTCGTCGTCGCGTCCAAGACCTTCACGACCATCGAGACGGTCACCAACGCCACGTCCGCCCGCTCCTGGCTGCTGTCCGCTCTCGGTGACGAGGCCGCGGTGGCCCGGCACTTCGTGGCGTTGTCGACGAACGCCGAGAAGGTCGCCGACTTCGGTATCGACACGGCCAACATGTTCGAGTTCTGGGACTGGGTCGGCGGCCGTTACTCGTACGACTCGGCGATCGGCCTGTCGCTGATGATCGCCATCGGCCCGGACCGTTTCCGGGAGATGCTCGACGGGTTCCGCATCGTCGACGAGCACTTCCGCAACGCCCCGGCCGAGGCCAACGCCCCGCTGATCATGGGCCTGCTGGGCATCTGGTACGGCAACTTCCACGACGCCCAGTCGCACGCGGTGCTGCCCTACAGCCACTACCTGTCGAAGTTCACCGCCTACCTCCAGCAGCTCGACATGGAGTCCAACGGCAAGTCCGTGGACCGTGAGGGGCGCGGGGTGGAGTGGGAGACCGGGCCGGTGGTCTGGGGCACGCCGGGCACCAACGGGCAGCACGCGTACTACCAGTTGATCCACCAGGGCACGAAGCTCATCCCGGCGGACTTCATCGGCTTCGCCCGTCCGGTCGGTGAACTGAGCGACGGCCTGAAGGCGCAGCACGACCTGCTGATGGCGAACTTCTTCGCCCAGACGCAGGCCCTGGCCTTCGGCAAGACGCCCGAGGAGGTCCGGGCCGAGGGCGTGCCGGAGGAGCTGGTGCCGCACAAGACGTTCAAGGGCAACCACCCGACCACGACGATCCTGGCCACCGAGCTGACCCCGTCGGTCCTGGGCCAGCTGGTCGCCCTCTACGAGCACAAGGTGTTCGTGCAGGGCGCGGTGTGGAACATCGACTCCTTCGACCAGTGGGGCGTGGAGCTGGGCAAGGTCCTCGCCCAGCGCGTCGAGCCCGCCCTGACCGAGGGTGCGCAGGTGGAGGGCCTGGACGCCTCCACGAAGGCGCTGGTGGCGACGTACCGGGAGCTGCGCGGCCGGGAGTGAGGGACTCCGGGCGGGGGACGCGGACGGTGCGATGCCGTCCGCGTCCCCCCGGGATCCGGGGACGCTGTAGCCGCCCACGGGGCGGATGAGCAGCGAGAGGGCGTCAGGCCACCGCGCTGAGTGTGTCCGCCAGCCGGCGCCGGGCCGCCCGGGCGGCGGGGACGGCGGCGAGCGCGGCCGCGCAGAGCACCGCCGCCGCGCCCATCAGCAGCACCAGCAGGGCCGGCGGGCTCTGCGCGATGCCCGCGCCGATGCCGCTGCCTCTGCCCTGTGTGTCGATCAGCCAGTGGGCGAGCGGCAGTCCCAGGGCGGTGGCGGCGACGACGGCCGCCAGGGCCGTGAGGCCGGTGGCCGTGACGGTGATCGCGGTGATCTGCCGGGGCGACAGGCCAATGGCCTTCAGGGCGAGCAGGTCGCGCTCGCTCTCGCGGACGGCACCGCCGATCGCGGTCAGCAGTTCGATGAGCCCGATGAGGGCGAGGACGGCCACCAGCCCGGCGACCACCGCGCGCAGCGGGGAGAGCCCGTCGGCCGGGTTGGCCACGGTGTGCACGTCCAGGTGGCCGCGCCCGGCCGTGGCGAGCCGGTCGGCGACCTCGCCGGGGTCGGCACCGGGGACCAGGCGGAGCTCGTGCAGGGTGGGCCGCAGTCCGGGGTCGTTGGCGCGGAGGGTGTCGAGGGACGTGGAGATGACCCGGCCGGCGTTCTCCGGCTCGATGCTGCGGCCCACGATGTGCAGGATCTGCGGCTGGTCGCCGACGGTCATGCGGACCCAGTCGCCGACGCGCACGTCCAGCAGGTCGAGCAGCCCCTGCCCCGCCACGGCCTCGTCGGCGCCGCGGGCCGGGCGGCCCTCGGCGAGGGTGTACGGGTAGGGGTCCTCGCGGGTGCCGAGGCCGCGCAGGGCGATGGTGGCGGTCTGGCCGGGGACCAGCGCCGCCGTCTCGACGCCCGGGTAGGCGGCGGCGACCTGCGGGTCGCGTTCCAGCAGGGAGCGGGTCTGCGCCTCGCTCAGGGCGGCGTCGGCGCGGACGCTGAGCGTGGTGGGCAGGCCCACCCGCTCGGGCTCGCTGTGGAAACGGTCGAGGGTGGTCCAGGCGCTCATCGCCACGACGATCAGCAGCAGCGGCAGCGCGAGCCGGGCGACGGTGGCCAGGGAGCGGGAGCGGCGGGTGAACGCCGCGTGCCAGCCCAGCACGAGCGCGGGCGGCACCCGCACGCCCAGGGCCCGGCGGGCCACGCCGGACAGCCGTCCGCCCGGGGGCGCGGCGGGCCTCGGCACGGGCACCGGCGGCACACGTCCGGCCCGCCAGGCGGCGAGTCCCGTGGTCGCGCCGATGAACAGCACCGCGCCCACGGGGATCACCAACAGCGCCAGGGGGTGCCCGGGCAGGCCCTGCCACACCCCGACCGCGTCGCCGAGCCGCCCCGGTATCCGGCTGCCCAGGGCCTCGGCGAGCGCGGCGGCGGCCACGGCGCCCAGCAGGGCGTAGGCGAGGTGCTGCAGCAGGAAGATCCGGACGACCTGGCCGGGCGTGAAGCCGATCGCCTTCAGCACGGACAGGTCGCGCAGGTGCCCGCGGATACGGGTGCTGATCGCCCCGTGCACGGCGAGTCCCGCGGCGACCAGCGCGCCCAGTCCGAACAGGCCCAGCACCTGGCCGAGGAGCCGGTTGTCGCCCTGGGCCTCGGCGCGGGCCTGCTGCCAGGTGGACACCTCGCCGATGGCGCCGGCTCCCAGCACGGTCACGGCGCGCTGGACGACGTAGGAGGTGTCGCCCGGGTCCGTCAGCCGCAGCCCGATCACCTGGCCGCCTGGATCCCGTACGGCGGACGGCAGGGCCCACACCAGGCCGGGCTGCTCCCCGGGCCGGTAGCGCGGCTCGGCGCTGTCGGCGAGGCCGACGACGGTCAGCTCGCGGGCGGTGCCGGGCACGGTCAGGGTGTCGCCGGGCTGGGCGAGCAGCGCACGGGCCAGCCGGCTCTCCAGGACGACACCGTTCGGCGTCGCGGGGTCGAGCCAGCCGCCCGCGACGATCGGGGGGCTGCCCACGGTGGGGCGCTCCGCGGTGCCGCGCAGTTCGACGGAGGCGCGGCTGCCGCGTGAGGAGACGGTGGTGGCGGCGGTCGGGTAGGGGCCGGCGACGGCCTCCACGCCGTCCAGCTCGGCCAGTTTGCCGGTGTCCGCGGAGGCGTCGGTGTGCAGCCACACGTGCGCGCCGTGCGACTGCGTGAAGACGCGCTGCCAGGGGTTGGTCGCGTACCCGAACAGGGCCGTGGCCAGCAGCAGGGAGGCGACGATGCCGGCGGTGGCGAGGACGAGGAACAGGGCCTCGCCGCGGTGCGTGCGCAGATCGGAGTGCGCCCAGCGCAGGGTGGCTCGCACCGGCCTCAGCCCCTCGGCCCGCGCCGGGCACATCGGCCGGAGGAACCCACGAAGGAACCCACGGAGGAATCCTCGAAGCAGCCCACGAAGGAATCCACGTAGGAACCCCGGCCGGGCCCCCGGCTCGTTCCCTTCGCGACCCGCTCGCCGTACCCGCGCATGTCAGTCCCTGAGCTCCAGCACACCCGATATGCCGGACCGGCGCGGCGGGGTCGTGCCGGCGTCGAGCTCCGCGTCGTCGGCGATCCGGCCGTCGAAGAAGCTGATCACCCGGTCCGCGGCGCTCGCCAGCCGCGCGTCGTGCGTGACCAGCAGGATCGTCTGGCCGCGCTGGTGGAAGCGGGACAGCAGCCGCATCACCTCGCGGGTGCCCTTGCTGTCGAGGCTGCCGGCCGGTTCGTCGGCGAGCAGCAGCGGCGGATGGTTGACCAGGGCCCGGGCCAGGGCCACGCGCTGCTGCTCGCCGCCGGACAGCTCGCCCGGCATGCTGCGCTCCTTGCCCGTCAGGCCCAGCTCGGCCAGCAGGGACTCCCGCTCGCTGCGCGCCTGCTTCGGCGAGGCCCCGGCGAGCAGGGCGGGCAGCTCCACGTTGTCGGCGACGGACAGGTTGGACACGAGGTTGAAGAACTGGAAGACGATCCCGATCCGCTTCCGGCGCTCCACCGCCCAGCGGGCCTCGCCGTAGTCGTCGGTGGACTCGCCGTCGAGCCAGATCCGGCCCGCGTCCGGCCGCTGGAGCCCGCCGAGCAGATGCAGCAGCGTCGACTTGCCGGCGCCGGACGGGCCGGTGATCGCCACGAACTCGCCGGGCCGTACGCACAGGTCGACCCCGCGCACGGCATGGGCGGGCGCGCCCTCGCCGTGGTGGGTCTTCACCAGCCCCTCGGCGCGCAGCACAGGAGCGGGACGGTCGTCGCTCACTCCAGCTCCTCCAGCTCTTCCTGGCACCGTTCCAGCCAGTCGAGGTCGGCCTGCAGGTGCAGCATCGCGCCCTCGATCAGGAGGTGGGCGATGCGGTTGTCGCGGTCTTCGGCGGCGGCCAGTCTGGACAGCTGCCGCATGGTGTTCAGGTACTGGCGCCGCTGCTGGTTGATCAGCGAGATCTGGTTCGCGAGACCGGTCTGCGGAGCGAGCGCCAGCTTCATGAAGAACTCGTCCCGCACCCGCGGCTCGTCCTCGGGCTCCTCGAACCAGGCGCGCAGCGCCTCCCGCCCGGCGTCGGTGAGGTGGTAGACCTTTTTGTTGGGCCGGCTGGACTGCGCCACGTCCTCGCCCTCGATCAGTCCCGATTTCTCGAGGCGGCCGAGGGTCACATAGATCTGGCCGACGTTCGGCTGAGGGTACGCGGAGCCCAGCAGTTGCTCAAGGTCCTGCTTGAGCTCGTAGCCGTGGGCGGGTCCGCGGGCGAGGAGGGCCAGGAGGGGCAGGCGCACGCGTGCAGTCCTCCTGTCCGGTCCAATGTGCTCCAGGCCCTAGTATCGCCCATACCTAACAGGTATACATGGCCTCTGTTCCGGGCAAAGGTGCCCGTCGCCAGGTGTACAGGGAGGAACCTATGCGGTGGATCCATGCCGCGGGTAGGGGCCTTCTCGTTCTCGTGGTGGTCCTGACCGGTTACGTCGCCGCCGGAGCCCAGGCGGGTCAGCCCCCGCAGGGCGGTCGCGGCCCGCTGACCCTGGCCACCGCCGGGGACCTCACCGGCTACCTCGGTCCCCTCCTCCAGGGCTGGAACGACACCCATCCCGGCGAGAAGGTGACCCTCGTCGAGCTGCCGGACTCGGCCGACGAGACGCGGGCGCAGATGACCACCGACCTGCGCGAGGGGGACCGCAGCCGGTTCGACGTGCTGAACATCGACGTCAACTGGACCTCCGAGTTCGCCGCGGCGGGCTGGATCCGGCCGCTGCCCCGCGACCGCTTCCCGCTGCAGACCTTCCTCCCGCCGGTCGTGGACACGGCGACCTACGACGGGCAGCTCTACGCCGTCCCGTACGTCACCAACGCCGGTCTGCTCCTCTACCGCAAGGACGTCCTCGCGAAGGAGGGCGTCGACCCGCCGCGCACCTGGGCGGAGCTGGAGCGGTACGCAGAAACCCTCGCCCCGAAGCACGGCCTGGACGGGTACGCCGGGCAGTTCCTGCCGTACGAGGGGCTCACGGTCAACGCGGCCGAGGCCGTCTACTCGGCCGGCGGCTCGATCCTCGGCGACGAGGGCGAGCGCGTCACCGTCGACTCCGCGGCCGCCCGCGAGGGCATCGGGTTCCTGGCGCGCGGCGTGCGCGAGGGCTGGATCCCGAGGGAGGCCCTGACCTACAAGGAGGAGGAGTCCAAGCAGGCGTTCCAGGACGGCCGGCTGCTCTTCCTGCGGAACTGGCCCTACGCCTACGTCGGCTCCTCCGCCCCCGGCTCGAAGGTCGCGGGGAAGATCGGCGCCGTACCGCTGCCCGGACCGGACGGGCCGGGCACGAGTGTCCTCGGGGGCTCCAACCTGGCCGTCAGCACCCACGCCCGGCACCCCGACTCCGCGGCCCGGCTGATCGCCTACCTCACCAGTGAGCGCGTCCAGCGCCAGGTCCTCACGCGCGGCGCGCTGCCGCCCGTCCGGGCCGATCTCTACCGGGATCCCGAGCTGATCCGCAGGTTCCCCTACCTGCCGACCCTGCGCGAGAGCGTGCGCGCGGCCGAGCCGCGCCCCAAGAGCCCCCGCTACGGCCAGGTGAGCCTCGTCGTCCAGGCGGTCGTGCACGACGCCATGGCCGGGCACCAGACGCCCGAGGCGGCGGTGCGCCGGCTGGCGCGCGAGCTCGCGGCCGTCTCGCGCGGATAACGCGCCCCGCGGCGTCCTCCGCCGAGCGCCCCTACTTACTTGTTAGGTAACGCGGGGGTCTCATCTTGCCGTGCGGCGCCCAATTTGTAACGATTTCCTTCCCTCAACTCATCGGTAGCTTGTGCCTTTTCATTGACACCCTCTCGACACCGCTACTTAACATGCATGCATAACCGCTGCCCTCCTCAGAGACAGGTCGATGGGTTGAACAGGCACCACTGGTGGCGTGACGCAGTGATCTATCAGGTGTACGTCCGCAGCTTCCTGGACAGCACCGGTGACGGCATCGGCGACCTCGCCGGGGTCCGGGCCGGACTGCCGTACCTCAAGAAGCTCGGCGTCGACGGGATCTGGCTGAGCCCCTTCTATCCCTCGCCGCAGCACGACCACGGCTACGACGTGGCCGACTACTGCGACGTCGACCCGCTCTTCGGCGACCTCGCCGAGTTCGACCTGCTGGTGGGTGCCGCGCGGCGGCTCGGCATCAAGGTGCTGCTCGACATCGTCCCGAACCACTGCTCCAGCGAGCATCCGTGGTTCCGCGAGGCGCTCGCCGCGGCGCCCGGCAGCCCGGCCCGGGACCGCTTCCACTTCGCCGACGGCCGGGGCCCGGACGGAGCCGAGCCGCCCAACAACTGGCACTCCATGTTCGGCGGCCCCGCCTGGACCCGGATCACCGAGCCCGACGGCCGGCCCGGCCAGTGGTACCTGCACATGTTCGCCCCCGAGCAGCCCGACTGGAACTGGCGCAACCCCGAGATCGGCGCCGAGTTCGACCGCGTCCTGCGCTTCTGGCTCGACCGGGGCATCGACGGCTTCCGCATCGACGTCGCCGCCGGCCTCTTCAAGCACCCTCAGCTGCCCGACTCCGACGACCCGGAGGCCGACGCCCGCACCCGCGACTCGGTCAACCCGCTCGCCTGGAACCAGCCCGAGGTGCACGACGTGTGGCGCCGCTGGCGCTCCATATGCGAGGAGTACACCGGGCACGACGGCCGCGAACGCCTCCTCGTCGGCGAGGTCTCCGTCCCGACCGCCCGCGAGCACGCCCAGTACGTCCGCCCCGACGAGCTGCACCAGGCGTTCTTCTTCGACCTGCTCAGCGCCTCCTGGGACGCCGACGCCTTCCGCAAGGTCATCTCCGAGGCCATGCAGGACATCGCCGGCACCGGCTCGACGGTCACCTGGGTCCTCAACAACCACGACCAGGTCCGCACCGTCACCCGCTACGGCGAGCCCGCCACCGAGGGCAGCGGCCTCGGCGCCGCCCGGGCCCGGGCCGCCGCGCTGATGATGCTGGCGCTGCCCGGCGCCGCCTACATCTACCAGGGCGAGGAGCTCGGCCTGCCGGAGGTCGTGGACCTGCCCGACGACGTGCTCACCGACCCGATCTTCCGCCGCACCGGCAGCAGGGCCCGCATCCGCGACGGCTGCCGCGTACCGCTGCCCTGGTCGGGGCAGGCCTCTCCGTTCGGCTTCACCTCCGCCCCGGACAGCGCCAAGCCCTGGCTGCCGCAGCCCGAGTACTTCGCCGAGTACGCCACCGACCGCGCCCTCGCCGACACCCGGTCCTTCTGGCACCTGTACCGCGACGGCCTCCAGCTGCGCGCCGCCCTGCCGCAGCTCGGCGAGGGCACGCTGCGCTGGCTGGACGCCCCGCCCGGCGTCCTGGCCTTCGAGCGCGGCGACGACCTGGTGTGCGCGGTCAACTTCGGTACCGCCCCGACCCCCGCGCCGGTCCCCGGCACCCCCCTGCTCGCCAGCGGCCCGTGCCCGCCCGGAGTCCTCTCCGGCTCGACGGCCGCCTGGTGGATCCGTTCCTGAACGCCCCGCAAGTCAACTTCCCGAAGGGACATCAACGATGATGCGACGACGTACCACCCTGCTCACCGGCTGCACCGCCCTCGTCCTGGCACTCGGCGCGACCGCCTGCGGCGGCGGCCCCGTCGCGGCCGGCGGCGGCGACAAGGCGCTCGACGGACAGACGATCACCGTGGCCGGCGTCTGGTCCGGCACCGAGCAGAAGAACTTCCAGAAGGTGCTGGACGCCTTCACCGAGAAGACCGGCGCCAAGACGCAGTTCACGTCCACCGGCGACAACGTCTCCACCGTCGTCGGCAGCAAGATCGAGGGCGGCAACGCCCCCGACGTCGTGATGGTCCCGCAGGTCGGCGTGCTCAAGCAGTTCGCGCAGAAGGGCTGGCTCAAGCCGCTGTCGAAGAAGACCGAGCAGTCCGTCGACGCCGGGTACGCCCCCGTGTGGAAGGAGTACGGCAGCGTCGACGGCACCCTGTACGGCCTGTACTTCAAGGCCGCCCACAAGTCGACCGTCTGGTACAGCCCCGACGCCCTCGCCCAGGCCGGCGTGAAGCCCCCGAAGACCTACGACGAGATGCTGAAGGCCGGCAGGACCGTCTCCGACTCCGGTCTCGCCGCGTTCTCCGTCGCCGGGCAGGACGGCTGGACCCTCACCGACTGGTTCGAGAACATCTACCTCTCCCAGGCCGGACCCGAGAAGTACGACGCCCTGGCCGCGCACGAGCTGAAGTGGACCGACTCCTCCGTCGTCGACGCCCTCACCACGCTCGGCAAGCTCTTCAAGGACAAGCAGCTCATCGCGGGCGGCCAGAAGGGCGCCCTGAACACCGACTTCCCCGGCTCGGTGGAGAAGGTGTTCGGACCGGAGCCCGAGGCGGGCATGGTGTACGAGGGCGACTTCGTCGCCGGTGTCGCCAAGGACCAGTTCGGCAAGAAGGTCGGCGAGGACGCCAACTTCTTCCCGTTCCCGGCGGTCGGCGGCGGCGAGGCGCCGGTCGTCAGCGGCGGCGACGCGGCCGTCGTCCTCAAGGACGGCAAGAACCAGAAGGCCGCCCAGGCCCTGCTGGAGTTCCTGGCCACCCCCGAGGCCTCCGCGGTGTGGGCCGAGGCCGGCGGCTTCCTCTCCCCGAACAAGAAGCTCGACCTCTCCGAGTACGGCGACGACGTCACCCGCGCCACCGCCAAGTCCCTCGTCGAGGCCGGCGACTCGGTCCGCTTCGACATGTCCGACCAGGCCCCGGCCGCGTTCGGCGGCACGAAGGGCGCCGGCGAGTGGAAGCTCCTGCAGGACTTCCTGCGCGACCCGTCCGACCCGAAGGGCACCGCGGCGAAGCTGGAGGCCGCGGCGGCCAAGGCGTACCAGGACTGATACGCCATGACAGCGACTCTCGTGAAAGAGACGAGCCCTCCGACGCCTCCGGGTCCGGTCACCGACCGCACCCGGCGGCTGCGGCGGCGCGGCAGGGTCATCGCCCTGCTGTTCGTGTTCCCCGCGCTGCTGCTGCTCGGCGCGCTCGTCGTCTACCCCGTGCTGTTCAGCGTCGGCCGCAGCTTCTTCGACGCCTCGGGGACGACCTTCGTCGGCGGCGACAACTACACCGAGATGTTCCGTGACCCGGCGACCCTCAAGGCCGTCCGCAACACGGCCATCTGGGTCGTCGTGGCCCCGGCGCTGCTCACCGGCCTGGGCCTGATCCTGGCCGTCCTGGTGGAGAAGGTCCGCTGGGCCACCGCCTTCAAACTGCTCCTGTTCATGCCGATGGCGGTCTCCTTCCTCGCCGCCGGCATCATCTTCCGGCTCGCCTACGACGAGGACCCCGACAAGGGCGTGCTCAACGCCGCCGTGGTCTCCGTCCACGACGCCTTCAAGGGCGAGTCCTCCTACCCGACGGCCCGGGCGCGCGACGGGCAGGGCCTGACGAAGGAGAAGGACGGCGCGTACCGCACGACCGCGCGCGTGTCGCCGGGTGACGCGGTGACGCTGGGCCTGGTCGGCGTGCAGCCCGGCGACCTGCCCGGCGACGCCCGGCCGGCCGCCGCGGCGGCGGGGCGGCAGGCCGCCTCCGACGAACTGCGCGGTGTCGTCTACCTGGACTTCACGCCCGGCGGGGGAGGCGAGCAGGGCAAGGTCGACGCGCGGGAGGACGGACTGCCCGGGATGAAGGTGCAGGCCGTCCGCGACGGCGAGACGGTCGCCACCACGACCACCGCCTCCGACGGCTCCTTCCGCTTCGAGGGACTCCCGGTGGGCTCCTACGCGGTGAAGCTGCCGGCGTCCAACTTCGCCCCGCCCTACGAGGGCGTCTCCTGGCTCGGCCCGGCCCTGGTCACCCCGGCGATCATCGGCGCGTACCTGTGGATCTGGACCGGCTTCGCGATGGTGCTGATCGGCGCGGGCCTGTCGACGCTGCCGCGGGACGCGCTGGAGGCGGCGCGGATGGACGGCGCCAACGAGTGGCAGATCTTCCGCCGCATCACCGTCCCGCTGCTCGCCCCGGTGCTCACGGTCGTCTTCGTCACCCTCGTGATCAACGTGATGAAGGTCTTCGACCTCGTCTACATCATCGCGCCCGGGCCCGTGCAGGAGGACGCGACCGTGCTCGCGACGCAGATGTGGCTGGTGTCGTTCGGCGGCGGCAACAACCAGGGCCTCGGCAGCGCGCTCGGAGTGCTGCTCCTGCTGCTGGTCGTCCCGGCCATGGTCTTCAACGTCCGGCGCTTCCGAAGGAGTCAGCGATGAACGCGGTACGGCGCTCCCTGGGCAACGGCGTCGTCCAGGCCTTCCTCGTGCTGGTCGGCCTGGTGTGGATGACACCGCTGGCCGGGCTGTTCCTGTCCTCCCTGCGATCCGCCGAGGACACGGCGAAGGGCGGCTGGTGGACGGTGTTCGCCACCCCCGGGCAGCTGTCCTTCGACAACTACGCCTCGCTGCTGCAGAACGCGGGCATCACCCAGGCCTTCTGGAACACGGTGCTGATATCCGTGCCGACGACGGTGCTGGTCGTGGTCGTCGCGGCGCTCGCCGGGTACGCCTTCGCGTGGCTGGACTTCCCCGGGCGGGACACGATCTTCCTCGTCGTGGTCGCGCTGCTGGTGGTGCCCGTGCAGATCGGCCTGCTGCCGGTGGCCAAACTCTTCGGCCAGCTCGGCCTGTTCGGCACGATCCCCGGCGTCGTCCTCTTCCACGTCGCCTACGGTCTGCCCTTCGCGGTGTTCCTGCTGCGGAACTACTTCGCCGAGATGCCCAAGGAGATGCTGGAGGCGGCCCGGATGGACGGCGGCAGCGAGTGGCGCATCTTCATCCAGCTCGTCCTGCCCGTCGGCCGCCCGGCGATCGCCTCCCTGGCCATCTTCCAGTTCCTGTGGGTGTGGAACGACATGCTGGTGGCCCTGCTCTTCGCCGACAGCGCGTCCCAGCCGCTCACGGTGGAACTGCAGTCCCAGATCCGCCAGTTCGGCAGCAACATCGACGTCCTGGCACCGGGGGCGTTCGTCTCCCTGATCGTGCCGGTCGTCGTGTTCTTCGCGTTCCAGAGGCACTTCGTGCAGGGGGTGATGGCGGGTTCGGTGAAGTAGCCCGCCACCACGGCCCGCTAGCCGCCCACCGCCGTCATCGCGTGCTCCACATGGGCGCGCAGACTGAGCGGTGGGCGGCCCGTGAGACGTTCGACCGTGTCGGTGACCCGGTCCTCGGCCCCCTCGGCGATGCTCCGGTCCAGGCCGGCGAGGACCGCGGCGAACTCCGGCGGCAGGATCCCTGCCAGCCGGTCGCGCAACTGCTCGTGGGTCACCCGCCGGTGGGTAACGGGGCGGCCCGTCACCTCGCTGATGATCGCGGCCGCCTCGTCGTAACTCAGGGCCTCCGGGCCGGTGAGGACCAGATCGCCTCCCGCGTCGCCCTCGGCGGTCAGCGCGTGCACGGCGACGGCGGCGATGTCGTCGGCGTCCACGAAGGCCACCCGCCCCTCGCCGGTCGCGGTCAGGATGGTTCCGTGCTCGCGGATGCTCCGGGCGTGCGCGTGATCACCGGTGAAGTTCTGCATGAACCACGAGGGCCGCAGGACCGCCCACGCGTCGAACAGGCCGGGCAGGGCCTGCTGCACCCGCCCGACGGCCGGGCCGCCGGAGGCGATCGCCGAGGAGCCGAGCAGTACGGCCCGGCTCACCCCGGACGCACGGGCCCGTTCCAGGAACGGCAGCATGACGGCGGCGGGACCGGGGTCCCCGACCGGCGGGACCAGATAGACCCGGTCCACGCCCCGCAGCGCCTCCTCGAACGTCTCCGGGTCGTACCAGTCGAAGCGGACCGCCTCGCAACCGGCGACGGGGGTCGCCCGCCGGCTCGCCGCCCGCACCCGCAGGCCCCGCCCGGCGAGCAGGCGGGCCACGCGCCCGCCGGTCGTGCCGGTGGCACCGATGACGAGAACGGCGGCGCTCACCGGTCGCTCCCCGTGAAGTCGGCCGTGCCGTCCTGGGGGAGGGCGAGCGGGTTCCAGTAGTCGCGGTAGTGGGTGAACCGGCCGTCGACGGCCGTCACCACGGCGATGTACGTCATGTCGTACGGCGCCCCGCTCACGACCAGCCGTCCCACCGCGCGCATCTCCACCACGACGGTCGCCGGGTCGTCGGTCCGGTGGATCGTCAGATCGGGCACGGCGTGCAGGTCGATGTGGGCGGGATAGTCCCGCATGTAGTCGCGGACGGCGGCCCTGCCCTCCAGCCGCTTCGGCCATCCAGGGGGCGCGAACGGGAATTCCATGACGCCGTCGTCGTCCCAGAGGGCGACCCAGCCGGCGACGTCCTTGTCGAGCAGCAGCCGGAGGCTGTGGCGGAACACGTCGGCCGGTGAGGTGGAGGAGGCCACGGGTGGAGCCAAGGAGGAAGCCACGAGAATCCCTTCGATACGATACGGACCACCGGTCCGCTTGAGGGAGATAATACGGACCGGCGGTCCGGTTGCGCAAGATGCGGACCCGGAGTCCGCTTACCGGGTCGAAGGAGACGGAGGCACCCCGTGCCCGAACGCAAGCCCCGCGCGGACGCCGCGCGCAACCGCGAGTCCGTCCTGGCGGCGGCCGACCGGCTCTTCGCCACGTGCGCGAGCCCGGAGGACGTCACCATGGCTGACATCGCCGCAGCGGCCGGCGTCGGCAAGGGCACCCTCTTCCGCGGGTTCGGCGACCGCACCGGCCTGATCCGCGCGCTGTACGCGTCCCGGCTGGAGCCGATCCGCCACGCCGTCGCCGAGGGCCCCGGTCCGCTCGGGCCCGCGACACCCCCCGCCGAACGCGTCCCGGCCCTGCTCGACGCCCTGCTGTGCTTCAAACTCGACCACCGGCACCTGTCCGTGGCCCTGGAGGGCACGGTGAACGACAGCCCGTACCGCGCCGCGCACTACGACTGGTGGTACGGCACGCTCCGGGACGCCCTGGAACGGCTGCCCGGCTTCACCGACGCGGGCTTCGCCGCCCACGCGCTGCTCGCCGCGGTCCGCGCGGATCTCGTCGGCCACCTCACCGACCGGGAACAGGTGCCGCGCGAGCGGCTCAGGGCGGACCTGGCCGCCTTCGCCGCGCGGGTGCTGCGCGGCGGCTGAACGAGGAACGACGGAAGCGGGGGGGGCGGCGGAGACCAAGGGGTTGGGGGCCGGCGGGGGGGCTGGGGGGGGGGGGTGGGGGGGGCGCCGCGCGCGTTGGGTGGTGGGGGGGGGGGGGGGGCCGGACACGACGGTGTGGCTGGGAC